>JBCAZH010000001.1:0-12157 GCA_038533155.1 Pseudomonadota bacterium
CAAGAGCTGAATCTTTCCACGTTTGGCAAGATTGGGATCAGGTGGGTTCACGAGTCTGTTTGCTCCTTGTGCGTCGCCATGCAAAAACCATTAATAGTGTAAGTGCGATTGCCATGGCGAACCATTGGACGGCATATCCCATGTGGCGTTCGGGCGGTAGCCCGCCGGGCGTCCATTCGCGTTCGAACGGCGATGCGTCGATCGTGTTCTCGGTCTCAAGTAGCACCCAATCCGCAAGTTCAGCGTCGAGCAAAGCTTCAAGTTCCGAAAGCGTCGGAAACACCATTAACAATGGCCACGTGTCCGATGTTGTCGGGTTGTCACCGAGTCGCAGGCCTCCGGAAGGCAACCTCCCAACGCGACCGGAGATGACCTGATCGCCAGTCGGCAGTGTCAGGTCGGCATCGACGTCGCGTTGTGCTGTTAGTGGGACCCAACCTCGGTTTACGACGAGGGACTGTCCGTCGAGCAGCTCGAACCGCGCGAGGACGAAACACCCGGCGCGACCGTTGCGTACGATGTTGTCAATCAACACCTGACGTGAGTCTATGAACTGTCCCACCGCCCGAACGGCGACGAATTCTCGATCTGCACGGACAAGCGCGGCGTCCACAATTCGATCGGACTCAAGCTGGGTCTCGTAGATCGCGAGCGCCTCGGCGCGCTGTTCGCTCTTGCCAAGTTGCCAGAATCCCAACCAGATCATCGTCGGGCAGAGTATGAAGTACAAAACCAGCGGCCACGCGTGCCGCAGCCGCGTTGACCGCTCAGTCAAGCTATACTCCTTGTCTCACCTCGGACATTGATTCTCATGCGCATCATCGTTTTACTGGTTCTTGCCGCCATTATCCTGTCTCTCGGTTCTGGGCTCTACTATCTCACGCGGGATCAGATGGATTCTGGCCGATTGTTGCGCGCGTTGACTTGGCGCATCGGACTGAGCGTGCTCCTGTTCGGAGGATTGTTGGTTGCTGGTGCTATGGGTTGGATCACCCCCGGCACCTTCTAAAAAAAAGGGCGCCTCTTGGCGCCCCTTACGGTCTCGTTCGCGATTTGCGTTAGAACCAATACACAAAGATGTAAAGACCCAGCCAAACTACATCGACGAAGTGCCAGTACCATGCTGACGCTTCGAACGCGAAATGGTTGCGGGCGGTAAAATGGCCGCGCAACACGCGAACCCAAACCACGAACAGCATCAATGCGCCGATCGACACGTGCATGCCGTGAAAACCCGTCAACATAAAGAAAGTTGAACCGTAAATGCCGCTCTCCAGCGTCAAGTTCAATTCGTGGTAGGCGTGGATGTATTCGACGGCCTGCAGATACACGAAGATCGCACCGAGTAACCAGGTCAGGCCGAGGAAAATAGCTACCGTGTTGCGGTGCATATCGCGCAGAGCATGGTGCGCCACAGTGATCGTCACGCTGCTTGTTAGCAAGATTGCCGTATTGATCGCTGGCAATCCGAGCGGCCCCATGCTTTGGAAGGTTCCACCCACCTCGGATGGACCGTTGGTTGGCCACATCGCCTCGAAACTCGGCCACAGCAGCAACCCGGTAAAGAAGTTGTTGCTGCCACCTTCAAGCCAGGGCAATGCCATGTTGCGGGTGTAGAACAGTGCGCCGAAGAACGCGGCGAAGAACATGACTTCCGAGAATATGAACCAGCTCATCCCCATGCGGAACGACTTGTCGACTTGTGTCGAGTAAATGCCGCGTTCGCTCTCGTCGATGACGTTGCCGAACCAGCCAACGATCATGCCGACGATGATGGCGACGCCAACCGCGAACATCCAAGGGCCGACGCTGCCGCCATTCAGCCATCCGGAAACGCCGATCATCATGATGAACAGTCCGATGGAGCCGACAATCGGCCAGTGACTGCCGTGTGGTACGTAATATTTGTCGTTGGTGTGTGCCATAAGGCCTAGTCCCATTGTTTCTTCGCCATTGCGAAGTTGTCCCACCGCGTACGCGCCTAGCGCGCCGCCGTATTTTCTATATTAAAGAACGTGTATGCCAGCGTAATCGTGTCGATATAGTCGGGAATATCCCGATCGATCATGAACCGCACCGGCATATCCTTGCGCTCGCCCGCCGCGAACGGCTGGTTGTTAAAGCAAAAGCATTCGGTCTTTTTCAAATAGCTTGCCGCCTTATTCGGGTAGACGCTCGGGATCGCCTGGGCAACTCGTGCACTCTGCGACAAATTGCTGGCCACGAAGTTGGCGTCGTAGACTTTGCCCGGCACGACTTCCATAGAGCGAACTTCGGATTCAAACGAGTACGGTGCGTATTGGTTGACCGTGGTCGTGAACTCAATCTTGATCGTACGTTCATCGCCAGCCGACTCGACCAGCACGATCGGCGCGTCGTTGGTTCGACCACCGAACCCTGTGATGTCGCAAAAAGCGTCGTACAACGGTACCAGCGAGAAGGCGAAGCCAAAGCCCGCCACCGCCATCGCAGTCAGCTTGAGTGGCAGCCAGCGGTCTTCCACGATCTAACCCGCAACCCCACCGCGCAACATCGTTGCGCCGATGAACGCAAAAAACACCGCGAGCGCAACGGCGCCAAGAATCAGCGCGTTGCGTCTCACCTGTTTTTGTACTTGCGGATCGTTCACTGAAATCCCCGACTATTTGACGACGGGTGCTTCGTCGAAGGTGTGGTGTGGTGCCGGCGAAGGCACGGTCCACTCCAAGCCTTTCGGGTTTTCCCACACTTCGGCAGTCGCTTTCTTACCGCCGCGTGCGCAGGCGATGATGATGTAGACAAACAACAGCTGCGATAGCCCGAAGCCGAACGCACCGACGGTCGCTATAAAGTTAAAGTCCGCAAATTGCACAGCATAGTCTGGGATTCGACGCGGCATGCCCGCCAATCCTAGGAAGTGCATCGGGAAGAATGTCAGGTTAACGAAGATCGTCGTCAGCCAGAAATGCACTTGTCCGAGGCGCTCGTTGTACATATGACCGGTCCATTTCGGCAACCAGTAGTACACGCCGGCAATGATCGCGAAGATCGCACCTGGCACGAGCACGTAATGGAAGTGCGCCACGACGAAGTAAGAGTCGTGGTATTGGAAGTCAGCGGGCACGATGGCGAGCATCAGGCCCGAGAATCCACCGATCGTAAACAGGAACAGGAACGCGACCGAGAACAACATCGGCGTCTCGAACGTCATCGCGCCTTTCCACATCGTCGCGGTCCAGTTGAATACCTTCACACCGGTCGGCACAGCGATCAGCATCGTCGTGAACATAAAGAACAGCTGGCCGGTTAACGGCATGCCCGCGGTGAACATGTGGTGTGCCCACACGATGAATGACAGGAATGCGATGCTCGCGGTTGCATAGACCATCGAGTCGTAACCGAATAGCGGCTTGCGGGAGAAGGTCGGAATGATCTCCGAGATAATGCCGAACGCCGGCAAGATCATGATGTACACCTCGGGGTGCCCGAAGAACCAGAAGATGTGCTGGAACATCACGGGGTCACCACCGCCAGCGGCGCGGAAGAAGCTGGTGCCGAAGAATTGATCGGTGAGCAGCATTGTGACCGCGCCCGCAAGTACCGGCATTACCGCGATGAGCAGGTATGCGGTGATCAGCCACGTCCAGACAAACAGCGGCATTTTCAAGAGCGTCATGCCCGGCGCGCGCATGTTCATGATTGTCACAATGATGTTGATCGCGCCCATGATGGAGGAGATTCCCATCAAGTGGACCGCGAAGATCAGCATTGGGAACGCATCACCGGTTTGCAGTACCAGCGGCGGATACATGGTCCAGCCACCAGCCGGTGCGCCGCCCGGCACGAACAATGTGCCAAGAAGAATCGTGAACGCGGCAGGGAGGATCCAGAACGACCAGTTGTTCATCCGCGGTAGCGCCATATCCGGCGCACCGACCATCAGCGGAATCATCCAGTTCGCGAGCCCGACAAACGCCGGCATCACAGCACCGAAGATCATGATCAACGCGTGCATCGTGACCATCTGGTTGTAGAAGTCCGGCGACACGAACTGCATGCCGGGCTGGCCGAGCTCGGTGCGAATGACCAAAGCCATAAGGCCGCCAACAAACAGCATGATCAGGCTGAAGATCAGGTACATCGACCCGATGTCTTTGTGGTTGGTTGTGAAGAGCCAACGCTTGATGCCGGTCAATTCTGGACCGTGATCGTCATGGTGGTCAGCGTGGTGTTCTGTGGCGGTGCTCATCTTGGTGGCTCCCGAAACTCTTTAGTGCTTTCTTTAACTATTTGGTGAACTGTGCGACTTCAATTGGCCGCCAGTTTTGCGCCGTCGATGCCTTGCTCAGCCTGCATAGCGGCCATTCGCGCGTCGAATTCATCTTGTGCGAGCACTTCGACGACGATTGGCATGAAGCCATGATCCTGACCGCAGAGCTCAGCGCATTGGCCGCGGTAGATGCCGGGCTCTTCAGCGCGGAACCACACCTGGTTGATATAGCCGGGGATCGCGTCCTTCTTGATACCAAAGTCTGGCATCCACCATGCGTGCAACACGTCATTGGAGGTAATCAGTACCCGTACTTTCTTGTCGACCGGAACGATGACGTGGTTGTCGACTTCCAGGAGATAGTTATCCACGCTTTCGGGCTCGATGCCGGAGTTGAGGCGCCGCGCATCGTTGCTGGTGCGCGCCAGGTTCGAGTAGAAGCTCACGCCTTCGTCGAGATATTCGTATTCCCATTTCCACTGATAGCCGGTGGCTTTAATCGTGATGTCCGGATTACGGTCATCCTCGATCTTCAGCATCGTTTGGGTTGCCGGTACCGCCATCGCTACCAGGATCAAGACAGGGATCAGCGTCCAGATGATTTCCGCTTTCGTGCTGTGAGAAAACTGAGCGGGCTCAACGCCGCGTGATTTTCGGTGCAGCACCAGCGCTAGAATCATCCAGCCGAAGACGAACACGGCGATAACGCAACATACATAGAAGATCAGCATATGCAGTCCATGGATATCTCGGCTGATTGCCGTGACGCCCTCTCGCATGTTGAGTTCCCAATCTGCCAGTGCGGCGCCCGCCGGTACTAGCGACATGACTGCAGCCAGCCAAAATCTGTGCATTTTCATCAGTCGATCCTGATTCAGGTGATTTAGTAGTGCTGGATTGCACCTAACCCGCTCAATCCTGTTCGGATCGCGAGCATGCACCAGCAGCTGTCCCACTCGCTATTGTACCCGCAGTAGCGTGCGAAAAGGAGACTTGCGCCACGCTTTGGCGCGGGTTTTTCCTGGACTGAACTTATTCAGCCAACACTTGGCGGAGCCGTCTCAGTAATGTCCTCTTTTCGGACTCGACGAGGAAGTCACCGAACGGTATCCAGCGGCCTTGGCGACCGAACGCTAGGCGTTGCTCACCCGGCCGCCGGCGATCCGCGATCAGGCTCACCTGCGTCCATGATCGCGGGATCTGGATGGTGTCTACCGGCTGGCCCTCAGCATCGGTGCGTTGCAGTTCGATCTGCTCTGCGTCGATGATGATGAACTCGCGATGTTGGGCGCGTCGCCAGGTCGTGCGCAGGGCCCAGCCGAATAGCGCAAGCTCGAGTCCGGCGAAGGGCAGAATCGGCCAATAGCCCATCAGCGCGCAGCCGATCGCGATGGTTAGGCTGACGCCAGCGATCAGGCAGAAGAAGCCGATGGCCTGGCTTTCGCTCAGAGAGCAGTTTGCCGCCAATTCAAAACGGTGCGGAGTTCGCGGTTGGGCCATAGCGCAAAGCTATCGAAGCTTTCTGCCGAAGTCCAAACCCGGTTAACGGCGCGTCAACTGATCGAGCCCGATGCGAATCTCGTTGTCTTGCAGAGTTCGATCCGCGCTTGCCGAGTTGGCACGCCACGTCTGCGCGTAGATCAACTCGACCGTAATCTCGGTGCCGCCTTGCTCGTTTTGTAACTTGTCGCACATGCGTCGAAATCTAGTTTTGCCGGTGAGCGTGTTTCTGCGGTTAGGCTCGCTGTTGCGGGCGCCTTGTTCCGTGAGATCCAGCCAGAGTTGGTTCAGATTACGGTAGCTCAGCGTGAGTCGCTCTACGTTGAGCACGCTTTCCGTGAACCCGTGCCGCGAAAAGGCGCTGCCAAGGTCATGCATGTCCGGGAAACTGGCTACGTGGGTATGCGGGTCGTTACCCCATGCCGCACGCAGTTCGCGCAGCGTGTCGGGACCTGGGTATGCCAGCAGCAAACCGGCGGATGGCGCCAACGTCTTTGCAAGCGCGGCCAGTGCCGCGTCGGGTGTCGCGGAACGCGCCAAAGCCAAGTTTGCGATCGCGAAATCGAATGGTTGATCGGCTGCAATTTGCGCCAACTCGCATGCGTCTACCGTAAACCGTGCGTTTCGTAAGACTCGTCGGGCCGCCTGCCGCGCCTGCTCTGCAAGCGTTAGGTTCGATTCGACCACCACGACGTTCGATTTTGGCCACCGCTTAAGCACGGCATCGACCATCTCTGCACTCCAACCCAAAACGGCGACGTGCCGAGGCGTGATCGCGAGCATATCGAGTCTCGTCGACAACTCTTGCGCGCAGTGTGCCGAGATCACACCGTCGCCGCTGCGAGTGAGCCAGCGTTGCATCGCGTGGTCAGATTCGTCGCGTTGGATTTCAGAATCGAGGGTCATGTTGCCGTGGGAATCTCTACAAAATGTCCCGAAACCTTCGCGGCAGCGCTGGCGCTTGCATGGGATGGTGAGTCGATGAGCACGTTGCCTTGGTATCGGCGAATTCTTGTCGACGATTATTGTACGTTGTGCGCGGCGTTTGAACCCTATCCAGTCTGTCGTTGCTGCTGGCAGCGTTTTTCGAAGATCGCCGCGCGCGAGCCGCTTGCGGTGGATCCGTTTGCCTATGACGCGCCCCTAGACGGTTTGATCGCCGCTTGGAAGTACCGTGCTGACGTGACCGCACTGCCGATCCTACGTCTGGCTATGCAGGATATCGTCGAACAGGTCACCGAGGACGTTACAGCGATCTGTCCAGTTCCGTTGCATCCATTGAAGCGTTACCAACGCGGCTTCAACCAAAGTCAGTTTCTTGCCCGCTTCGCGCAGCAAGTTCGCTCCGTGCCGGTTCGATGCGCCTGGTTGCGAAAAGTACGACGGACCCGGCCACAAGTCGGGCTGGTGGAATCTCAGCGGCAAAGCAATCAACGAGGCGCGTTCGACGCGCAACGCGCCGTTCGCGGTGAGCGCATTCTGTTAATCGACGACGTCATGACGACAGGAGCGACGCTACGGTCGGCTAGAGCGGCGCTCCATGCTGCCGGCGCGCACGAAGTATTGTGCGTTGCGCTGTCAGCGACGCGCGCGTCAGATCCGTCACGGTCATGAACACATCCCCAACACCGGCATTAAGTCACATTCGCTTTTGTGACACGCGTCACATTTCGCGTTGAAATCGTCGTGAATGGGCGACAAGCGGTCGAACTCTCTGGAAAAAGTCGCTAGCGTGCCGACCGAATCCCAGCCGATTAGGAGAGGCGGCGATGGTAGAGGTTCGACCCGCAGCGCGATTCGCTCGCGCCGTTCTCAGCACGTTCATGCTCCTGGCACTTGCGGCTTGCGGCGGTGGTGGCACCGACGAAGGCACGATTGCGCCGCCGCCGGTAGGCAACCCGCCGCCAGATCCAACACCGACGCCGAACCCACCGCCGACGGTGTCGTACTCGCTGATCGAAACCGAAGCGGAGGCACAGCGCTTTCTCAGCACGGCGACTTTCGGCGGCACATCGAGCGACATTGCCGCATTGGTGGGTCAGGATGCAGCGGATTGGCTCGCCGCTGAGTTCGCGAAGCCGGCCACGAACTACCTCGATCGGGTTATTCCATTAATCACGCAACGACTCGACGAGCCGTTCAACGCTCGTGCGACACGTCCCGTGCATTCGGACATGTTCTGGGAAGCGACGATCAGCGGGAATGATCAGCTGCGCCAGCGGGCGCTGTTCGCGTTGTCGCAGATCGTTGTGGTCGGCGAGTTCAGTCTCAACCGCTCTCATCAACACGCCGCCTATATGGATGCGTTGTACCTGAATGCGTTCGGCAACTACCGCGACTTGCTGGACGACATCACCTACAACCCGTCCATGGGGGACTACCTGACCTATCGCGGCAGTCAACGCGCCAATGCAAACACCGGACGCTTGCCGGACGAGAACTACGCGCGCGAGATCCTGCAGCTGTTCACGATCGGTTTGATCGAGCTGAATATGGACGGCACACCGGCGCTGCAAAACGGTCAGACGGTTGAGACGTTCGATAATGATGACATCGTGAATCTGTCGCGCGTGTTTACCGGCATGAACTTCGATCGCACACGGAATCCTGAATGGCTTATGTGGGCGGTACCGATGGCGCATTTCGCAAACCGTCATTCGCCAGAGTCGAAAGAGTTTCTAGGTGTGTCCATCCCGGAGAACACGGACGGGCCGACGTCGATCGACCTGGCGCTCGACGGTATTTTCGCACACGACAACGTGCCGCCATTTATCGCGCGCCAGTTGATTCAGCGATTCACAATGAGTAGCCCGCCACCGGCGTATGTTGAGCGCGTGGCTACCGCCTTTGCGACCGGCAGTTTCACGGCCGATAACGGAGCGACGTTTGGAACGGGCAACCGAGGCGACATGCAAGCAACGCTCGCTGCGGTGTTGCTGGACGAGTTGATGTTCGCCGACACGGTTGACGGCAAGTTACGTGAGCCTGTGCTGCGTTTCGTGCATCTGATTCGCGCGATGGAGACCGAGAACATCAATGTGGCGGCAGAGAACCGGCTGCGCGATTCGGGAGATACCGGAACAAGCCTTGGTCAGCATCCTTTCCGGCCACCATCGGTGTTCAACTTCTACCGCCCCGGCTACGTAGCGCCGAACACCGAATCTGGAGAACGTGGTTTGACCGCTCCTGAGTTGCAGATCGTCAACGGCGCTTCCAGCATCGGCTACATCAATTTCGTGGGTGACTACATTTTCAATCGCACGCCGAACGGCGGCACCAACGCGTTTGAACCCAACTACGCACCGTTTGTTGCGTTGGCCGACGACGGCGACGCGCTGGTGACCTACGTCGACAGTCTGCTAACCGGCGGCCGTTTACCGCAGCAGGACTTTGATGAATTCGCATCGATCGTAGACGCAATGCCGCTGCGCAGTGGTCAGACCGATAGCGACTTGCGCAAACGCGCCCAAACCGCTTTGTATCTTGTAGCGACCAGCGCCACGTTCGCCGTGGTCCAGTGAGGAGATCGATCATGACCAATAGAACTCGTCGAGATTTTCTTCGGACCTGCGTCGGTACGGCCTGCGCGGGCGGTATTCTTCCGCAGTTGCTCGCTAACCACGCACACGCTGCAGATACGTCGGGATACAAAGCGCTCGTTTGCCTATTTTTCTTCGGGGGTATCGACAATCACGATGTCGTCATCCCTCGCGACAACGCGTCCTATCAGCGGTTCCTGAACACACGGCGCAGCATGATGGATATCTATGCCGCAACCCCAGAGGCGGGTAGCCGCGCACGCGCCGACTTGTTGCCGCTGTTGCCGAACAACTCCGGCGTATTCGGCGGGCTTGAATACGGACTTGCGTCTGAGTACGAACCGGTTGTCGACCTGTTCAATAGCGGTGAGCTCGCTGTGGTCGGCGGTGTTGGTCCGCTGATCCAGCCGACCAGTCGCGATCAGTTCAATGCGCGCTCGGTGCCGCTGCCGAAACAACTGTTCTCCCACAACGATCAGCAGTCGACCTGGATGGCGTTGGATACCGAAGGTGTGCGACTCGGATGGGGTGGCCGTTTCATCGACCAATTCCGCGCTGCGGACCCGACCTTGCGTGCGGATCTTGCCGGTATCACGACTTTCGGCAATACGGTATTCCTCAGTGGCACTGGCGATGCACCATTTGCGCTGTCCAGCAATGGCGCCCTACCTCTGACCTTGGTCGAGAATCGAAATATCCTTGGAACTAGCACCGATTTTGATCCGATCCGTCAACAGATCAATGCACGCCTGATCTCGCAGAACAACGCATCGTCGAACGTGTTCGCAAATGATTTCGAGACGTTGCAGGCAACGGGCGTGGCATTGACGAACGAGTTTGGTGAAGCCTATGCGCAACGAACGCCTCTGACGACGACGTTCACCCCCGGTCAGGCCGCGGGGCAGTTGCGAGCGGTTGCAGAGGCAATCTCGCTGCGCAACGTCTTGGGTGTGTCTCGTCAGGTGTTCTTTGTCGGCATGGGTGGCTTCGACTCGCACAGTGCACAGGCGAACAGTTTGCCGGGCTTGCAGACGCAAATCGCCAATGGCATTCGAGACTTCCGCAACGCGATGGTAGAGCTGGGTGTTTGGGATGACGTCACGTTGTTCACGGCTGCAGATTTCGGTCGGACGTTGAACGACAACGGCGACGGGACGGATCATGGCTGGGCCGGTCATCACTTCGTTGCCGGTGGCAGTGTTCGTGGTCAGCGGGTGTATGGCGGCTTCCCGGATTCCGACGTTGCTTCCCAGGACTACACTGACGATCGTGGCCGCTTGATTCCGTCAGTGTCCGTGGAGCAGTACGCCGCAACGCTCGGCAGTTGGTTCGGCCTGACTGATGCAGAGCTAAGATCCGCCTTACCGAATCTTGCGAACTTCAACAGTGCGGATCTCGGGTTTATGCAGGCTTAAGCCGACGCGTACAAATAGTGCAGCGCGAGACCGACGAAAACGACAAGTCCGATCCATTGGTTGTTGAGGAATGCGCGAAGACATAGCGCTGGATCGCGGTCGCGGATCAGGTGTTGCTGATAAAGCATGAATGCGCTGACCGCGGGCAAGGACACGTAATACCAAGGCCCAAGTGAGAGCCGGGTACCGAGCATTACGAGCGCGAGCAGCATGATCAGTTGTAGGGCGCCGATCACGAACCGGTCGGTCTCACCGAATAGTATTGCGGTGGATTTGATGCCTGCCGCGAGATCGTCTTCCCGATCGCACATCGCGTACATCGTGTCGTAGATCACGGCCCAGACCGCGGTAATCGCAAACAAATGCCAAGCAACGACCGGTATCTCTTCCGTTTGGGCTGCGAACGCCATCGGAATGGCCCACGCGAAGGCAACGCCCAGGACAAACTGTGGCACAGAAATGAAGCGCTTCATGAACGGATAGACCACCATCAACAGTGCTCCGCCGACGGCGAGCATCTGGGTCAACGTGTTTTGTGTAGAAACAAGTCCGATCGCTATGAAACCGAAAACAATAAAGAGTGCCAGCGCCTCAACCACACCGACTTGGCCGCTAGCCAGCGGCCTGTCTTGTGTTCGCCGGACGTCGGGATCGAGTTTGCGATCTGCAATGTCGTTGATGATGCAGCCCGCCGATCGCGTCACGACGGCGCCAAGGACAAATACGATCAACACCTGCTGGTCAGGGCGCCCTTCACCCGCGACCCACAAGGCCCATAACATCGGCCACGCGAGCAGCCAAATGCCGATGGGTCGATCAAGGCGTGCTAGTCGCCAGTAGATCTTCGCTTGCCGAAGCAGCGCGCTGCCCAGGCTGTTGCTCGCCGGCATATCAGCAAGACTCCCGTGGGATGTGCGCGAGCGCTGGCGATAAATATTCGATCAGGAACAGCGGATGTCCCTGCACGTCAAACTGCGACCTGCGCGCCCATGCTGCGGTGGCTACTCGAACATCACGAGTGCGCACGCATTGGTTGAATGCCATGGCGACGCGGCGAGTGTCATCGAGATTCGCGAGCGCGCTGCCTAGCGGCCGGGCGCCGAGTGATTTCAGCCAAGGGTGCGCTTGTATCGTCGCGGTCGGGGCAAAGCACTCGGCATGAACGTAGACCGTGCCACCGAAAGACATCGTGATCTCCCGGCACCAGCCTGCGCTTTGCTGGGCCGCGACCAAATCGGCGGTCCAACTCGGCGCAGCTCCGTGAGCCTCCCGGATCACATCGATGACCACCGCTTCGCCGAGACTTGCTTGTAGATCCGGCGTTAACAATCCTCGGCGCAGCAACCAGTCGGCATAGTGCCCGTCTACGGCAGCGTCAGGCTGCCACAGCGTGTCGTTACGTGGATCGTCAATGGGAGTATCGGGACTGATTGTCATTCGTGCCTATCTCGTCA
>JBCAZH010000001.1:12257-31371 GCA_038533155.1 Pseudomonadota bacterium
CGTGGATCGTCAATGGGAGTATCGGGACTGATTGTCATTCGTGCCTATCTCGTCAGCCGCCTATTCTAAACGTTCCCGTATCGGCTCGCGTCACCGATCCACCGAGCGAGTAGCTGCTCGACGGTGTCGGCGCTTTCCTTGTCGGTTTTACTAAGAATTTGGCTGGCAGCATTCTGCACAGCAGGCAACAAATCGGCATCGCGCTTCAGGTCCGCGAGCCGGAAGGCAACCGAACCGGTTTGCCGAGTGCCAAGCAACTCACCAGGCCCGCGTAACTCGAGGTCCTGCTCCGCGATCACAAACCCATCGTTGCTCTCGCGCATCACGCCGAGGCGTGCTTTCGCAGTGCGGGAAAGCGGCGATTTGTAGAGCAAAACGCAGGTGCTCGCGGTGGCACCCCTGCCGACGCGTCCGCGCAGTTGATGCAACTGCGACAAGCCCATCCGTTCGGCATTCTCAATGATCATGAGGCTGGCATTGGGGACATCGACGCCCACTTCAATTACGGTGGTTGCGACCAACAGATCGGTTGCTGCGCTGGCGAACCGCTGCATCGCCGCCGCTTTGTCAGCCGGCTTCAGCCGACCATGCACCAGGCCTACCCGGACTTCCGGGAGCTGTTCCGCTAAGTGAGCCGCCGTGTCCTCTGCCGCTTGTGCCTCGAGTTGCTCTGAGGTCTCGACCAGCGGGCAAACCCAATAAACCTGGCGGCCTTCGGCGCAAGCTGTTGCGACACGATCGATAACCTCGTCTCGTCGCTCCTCGGGTATCACGACGGTTTTGACGGGTGTTCGACCCGGTGGCAGTTCGTCAATGATCGACGTATCGAGATCGGCGTAGGCGGTCATCGCCAGTGTTCTCGGAATTGGCGTGGCGGTCATGACAAGTTGGTGTGGTGCCAGGCCATGCCGACCGCCTTTGTCGCGCAGCGCCAATCGTTGGTGAACCCCGAACCGGTGTTGTTCGTCAATGATGACCAGTCCAAGACGGGCGAAACTGACCGTGTCCTGGAACAAAGCGTGCGTGCCGACGACCATCTTGGCGCGGCCACTCTCCACCGCCGCCAACGCTTGGCGCCGTTCCGCTGCACGCAGGCTGCCAGCGAGCCTAACCACCTCAATATCCAGCGGACCTAGCCAACGTCGAAAGCTATCTTCGTGCTGTTCCGCCAGCAATTCTGTCGGGGCCATCAAAGCACACTGCATACCCCCGCCGATGGCAGAGACTGCGGCGAGGGCTGCGACCAACGTCTTACCGGATCCGACATCCCCTTGCACGAGCCGCAACATTGGTTGCTCCAACGCCATGTCTGAGGAGATTTCGGCAAACACCCGATGCTGTGCATCCGTGGGCTCGAATGTCAGCCTTTGCAGCAGCTTTTGAATGAGTGGATGCCCCGGCGGGATCGCAGGTGCGCTTTCCGATTGAACACTACGCCGCAACAACCGCATGCTGACCTGATGGGCCAGCAATTCTTCCAGTGCTAGCCGTCGCTGCGCCGGGTGTGCCGCGTCGATCAACGAAGCGGTATCCGTGTCTGGAGGTGGCGAATGGACGATCTCCAGTGCATCGCGGAGTGTGGGCAGATCGAGGTTTCGGAGTAGTCCTTCCGGAACCAATTCCTTGGGCGGATCCTGACGCATTATCGTCAGCGCACCAGCGACGAGGTTGCGCATCCGTTGCTGGTGTATCCCTTCGGTGGTCGGATAGATTGCTGACAGTCCGGTCTCTGTCGCGGCAGACTCGGTATCGCCGAGCAACCGGTATTCGGGATGCACCATCTCTTTACCCGCTTTTGACAGTCGAATTTCTCCGAACGCTGTCAGGCGACGCGCCCGCGAAAAACCCGCCCGTTGTGCATTAGAGAAGTGAAAAAATCGCAGCGTGACCTGGCCCGTGCCGTCAAAGACTCGGACTAGCAAGGTACGCCTCGGGCGGAACACAACCTCAGCGATGGCGACTTCGCCTTCCACCATGATGCGCGTTCCCGGCTGGGCACCGCCGATCGGCGTGATCTGGGTCCGGTCTTCATACCGCAGTGGCATCTGGAAGAGTAAGTCCTCTACCCGATGTATGCCGAATCCGGCCAGTTTCTCCGCGAGCGCGGGTCCGACGCCGCGCAAGGTGCGCGGGGATCCCTTGAGAGCGTGCGAAGCCTTAGTCGAGGATTGGGATGACGGCATCCGCTTCTACATCGACCCCTTTCGGAAGACTGGCGACGCCGACGGCGGCCCTGGCCGGGAAAGGGGCATCAAAAAACTCTTCCATGACCTCGTTGACGATACTGAACTGCTCAAGATCCGTCAGAAATACCATGATCTTCGCGGCGTTTTTGAGATCCGCACCAGCGGCGCTCGCCACCGCGCTGAGATTGCGAAAGACCTGACGCGCCCGTTCACGAAAATCGCCGTCAACTACGGCCATGGTTTGAGGTTCCAGTGGAATCTGGCCTGACAAAAACACGAGGTCACCGCAGCGGATGGCCTGTGAGTAAGTGCCGATAGCTTGCGGTGCCTGATCGGTATGGATCGCTTCTCGCTGCATTCGCGGACTCCGTCGAAAAAATCGCGGAGAGTATACCTGTCCGAGGTTGGGATCAGGCGAGGTTTCTAGTCACCTTGGTGACGCTCTTCATCGCTCGAATGCTGCGCAGGACTTCGGCGAGGTGTTGTCGATCCCGCACTTCGATGCCAAAGGTCAGGTAGGACGTATCGATATCTCGTGAGCCGACCTCAACCTGGTCGATATTCGATCCGACGTCCGCAATCGTCGCAGCGACCTCTGCTAGCACGCCCATCCGATTGACGGCCTCGACCGACAGCAGGACGTGAAATGTCTGGTCTTCGATCTGTTCCAGCCAGTTGACCTCGACCCATTTCTCCGTGTGTTTTCGGTAGCTCGCGAGGTTGCCGCACTGCGTGCGATGGATCACGATGCCACGCCCGGAGCTCAGGTAGCCCATAATCGTGTCGCCTGGAATCGGGCTGCAACATTTGGCATAGCTGACGACCATGCCCTCAGTGCCAGAGATGGTTAGCGGGCTATCGCCCGCGTCCGGCACCACTTCCTGCTCATCCGCAAGCAGCTGTTTGGCGACCAGCGGTGCAAGTCGCTCGCCGAGCCCGAGTTGCTCGTACAGCTCTGTCACGTTGTTTAGGCCAAGGTCGTCGAGCAACGACTGCATTCGTCGCCGCGAAACCTTACGGATGTTGGTACCAAATTCAGAAAGTGCCTGCGCAAACATGCGCTTGCCAAGATCCCGAGCTTCCTCATGCTTGAGGTTCTTCAAGTATTGCTTCAGCGCTGTGCGTGCCTTCGCGGTGACGACATAGTTGACCCAATTGGGGTTTGGCTTAGCGCCTTTCGCAGTGATGACTTCGACGCTCTGACCGTTCGATAGTTGGGTTCTCAGCGGCACGAGGCGTCGGTCGACCTTGGCCGCGACGCAGCGGTTGCCGACGTCCGTATGCACGGCGTAGGCGAAGTCGACCGGAGTGGCACCCCGAGGCAGGCGCAAGATGTCGCCTTTCGGTGTGAACACGTAGACCTTGTCCGGAAACAGGTCGACTTTGACATTTTCTAAGAACTCTTCGGTATTGCCGGCTTGATCCATCTCCATCAGGTTGCCGAGCCACTCGCGCGCGCGTTGTTGCGAAGCGTTGGTTTCCTGATCACCGGCTTTGTATTGCCAATGAGAAGCGATGCCGTCCTCCGCCAACATGTCCATAGCGGTGGTGCGGATCTGAAACTCAATCGGCAAGCCGCGCGGCCCGAAACAGGCCGTATGCAATGACTGGTAGCCGTTGACGCGGGGGATCGCGATGTAGTCTTTGAATTTGCCCGGCATCGGTTTGTAAAGTTTGTGAATCAACCCGAGCGTTCGATAACAGGTATCGACACTGTCGACGATGATGCGGAATCCCAACACATCGACAATCTCACTCAGTGGTGTCCGCTTGCGTTGCATCTTCTGATAGATCGAATACAGGTTTTTGCTGCGGCCCAGCACCTCGCCCTGCACGTTGTGGCTGTGTAGAGCCGCGCCCAGAGTTTCGAGTAACGACTGCACGGTTTGCTTGCGGTTACCGGCCGATTTGCGGATCGCGTTTTTCAATACCTGATAGCGGAACGGGTGTAGGTATCGAAACCCGAGATCCTCCAGTTCGATCTTGATTGTGTTGATGCCGAGTCGATTCGCGATCGGCGCATAGATCTCTAGCGTCTCCCGCGCAATCCGACGCTGCTTCTCCGGCGGCATGGCCTCAAGTGTGCGCATGTTGTGCAAGCGGTCGGCGAGTTTGACAAGGATTACACGAATGTCCTCGATCATCGCAAGCAGCATTTTCCGGAAGCTCGACGCTTGCGCCTCGGCCCGGCTTTTGAACTGCACTTGGTCTAACTTCGTGACGCCATCAACCAATACGGCGACCGCCTTGCCGAACTCGGCTTCGAGCTCGCTGGCGGCGGCGGAAGTGTCTTCGATCACATCGTGCAAGATCGCCGCTGCGATGGTCTCGGAATCGAGACGCATCTCGGCGAGGATGGTTGCGACGGCGACGGGGTGGCTGATGTAGGGCGCGCCAGAGCGGCGCTTCTGGCCGTGATGTGCGGCAGCGCCGAACTCGTAGGCTTTCAGGACGAGCTCAAGCTGCTCATCGGCCATATAGGCTCGGCACTCCTCGAGCAGTTTCGTGAAGCCTGTCGCCCACTTACTGTTGGCTGAGAATCGTCCGAGAAGGTTTGCGGCATAGTCCATGCCGCGCTCGCTTACGCTGGCCACAGGAGCGGCCACTGATTTGGGTGGGGTTGGCGTTTGATCAACAACACCGTGAGCCCATGCTGCGGTGCCTAGTCACCCAGCCCCAGGGCTCTCAGCGGCATGATGTCTTCCTGCATCTGCTCGGCGCGCATCAGCTCTTCAGGCGGCTGGTCAGGCTCGTCAAGAATTGCTGCAGTGACATTGCCCTCAGCAATCTCGCGCAACGCCATGACGGTGGGTTTGTCGTTTTCCCAAGGCAGGCTAGGCTCTGCACCGTTCGCGATCCGACGGGCGCGTTTGGCCGCGATCAGAACCAGATCAAAAATGTTGTCTACCTGCTCGAGGCAGTCTTCTACTGTAATTCGTGCCATGTCGGTTTCAGTTCCAGTGATTCAGGCGGCGCTGGACTTAGCGCCGGAACTGCGCATTGTGATGCGCCGGTCGTCAATAATAGCGTTTAAATCTTTGCGAATACCAGAGAAATCCAGCGAAAAAGCTAATTGGTACTCAAAATCGCTTGCATGATCCGGTCGACCCGATCCGTGCCTACCCGATTACGTCGCATGACCCCGCTGGCGATGCCGGCCAACTCATCCAAAGCTTTGTCGAGGTGGTCGTTGACGACGATGTAATCGAACTCCGTCCAATGCGACAAATCTGACAGTGAATCTCTCAGCCGACGCTCGATAATGTCTTGGGTATCGGTTTGGCGCCGAGTCAGGCGTTCACGCAGTGCGGCGATCGAAGGCGGTACGATGAAAATCGAGCAGCACTTCGGCATTTGCTGACGCACTTGTTGTGCGCCCTGCCAATCGATTTCCACGATCACATTGCGACCGTCCTTGAGCTCTTTCGCCACCGCCTCGCGGCCGGTTGCATAGTAGTTGTCAAAGACTTCGGCATATTCAAGAAACGCTTGCTGGTCGCGCAGTCTCAGAAACTCGGCCTTGTCCACGAAATGATAATCGACGCCTGGGCGCTCATTAGGCCGCATCGGCCGGGTCGTATACGACACCGAAAACACGAATCGGTCATCGCGTTCGATGAGACCGCGCACGAGTGTGGTTTTGCCCGCACCGGACGGCGCGGAGACGACCACTAACCTGCCGCGGCGTTTACTCAATGTTCTGCACCTGCTCGCGCATTTGCTCAATCGCGACTTTCATGTCGACGGCCGCTCGTGTCGTCAAGGTATCCCCCGACTTGGACGCCAGCGTGTTGGCCTCTCGATTGAACTCTTGAATCAAGAAATCGAGTTTTCGACCACAGGGGCCGCCTTTCGCGAGAATGCGTTCCAATTCGTTTAGGTGACCATCGAGACGGTCGAGCTCCTCGTCGACATCCAGTTTTTGCGCTAACAGCAGCAATTCGGCCTCCATCCGGCCTGGATCGACTTCGACGCCGACGCGATCGATCCGCTCTTGCAAGCGCTCTCGAATCCCGGCGATCACTTCGGGTCGGCGTTCGCGCACCGTTGCGGCAAGCTTTGCGATGTCCTCGCAGCGGCTCCGCAACAAAGTTGCCAGGTGCTCACCCTCGCGGGCTCGCATTCGTTTCAAACGCTCCAGTGCCGCATCGAGTGCGGTCGCCAGCGCCTCGCCTTCCGCTTTTTCGTCAGCGTCCGGTTGCGCGATGACGCCCGGCCAGCGCAGCACGTCGTTGACCGTCTGCGGTGCGAGCCCATCGTGAATCTGCTGAATTGTGCGGGCGGCATCGCGTAGGCCACGCACGACGCCCGGGTCGATCGTCAGGCGCACATCCTGCTCGCCTTGGTCCTGGCGAGTGAGCACGCAATCCACTTTGCCGCGGGATAGCGCGCCTGAAATCTGCTTTCTCAGCGTATGCTCATGGACGCGCAAGCGCTCGGGCATTCTGAGGTGAATATCGAGATATCGATGATTGACCGCGCGCAACTCCCAGACCCATTGCTGTGTTTCACCCGAAGGTTCGCTTCGTGCGAAGCCGGTCATGCTGTGCAATGTGGTCATAGTGCGAGATTCCGATCCGTTCGGGGCCTCGTCGCAGGTTTCCGGATGCTGACCTTCCGGTTTGTGCGCCAAATCATGGTGCTGCGACCGCCCGAGGCGCATGATACCTTGCTGAAGAAGGGCTGGACAGGACGTGCCAGCGGGTGCCAGGTGTGAACATCGATTACGCAAGTCAGAGTCTGATTGGTCAACGCAAAGACAATCAGGATCGCGTCGCCATTTCTATTGGCGATGAGGCCGCCTTGTTGATGGTCTTCGACGGGATGGGCGGTCACTCGGATGGCGCTTTGGCGGCAGAAACCGCCCGTGACACGTTGGTCGAAGTCTTCGAATCGACCCCACAGCCGATTTTTGATGCCCAAGGTTTCTTATACAAGGCCGTCAGCCAAGCGCACGATGCAGTCGTAGCGCTCGGGGCTGATCGCGAGGTGGACCACAGACCGCGCGCCACTTGCGCGGTGTGTTTAGTGCAAGACGATGCTTGCTACTGGGTGCATGTTGGCGATTCCAGAATCTATTTGTTGCGCGACCGCCAGGTGCACCTCAAGACCCGGGACCACTCTCATGTGGAAGTACTGATCCACGAGGGTGTGATCGAACCCTCCGAGGCGCAGACGCACCCGATGCGAAACTACGTGGAGTCATGCCTCGGCGGCGACGACGCGCTCCCCGGCATTACAGTGTCTAGAAAGCGCGAATTGCAGCCTGGGGATGTGTTGTTGCTCTGTTCCGATGGGCTCTGGTCCGGGCTCGAGTCGGACACCATGATCGAGATCGCGTACCGCGATAACGTGCCATTGCGCACGGTGTTGAAGGTCATGTGCGACGTGGCGATAAAGAACAACGGCAAGCGAGCGGACAACACCAGCGTGGCCGCGCTGCGCTGGTTAGAGTGAACACCCTGGATCACGCTCCTCTATACTCCGCGACTTAACTTCTTCGAGAGACTTCAATAGATGTTTGAGCGTCCAAGCGGGCGGGCTGCAGACGAGCTGCGCGCCATCCAAATTGAAACAGACTTCACCTGCCACGCCGCCGGCTCCGTATTGATCAGCTGCGGCCAGACGCGGGTGCTGTGCACAGCCAGTATTGAAGAACGTGTGCCCCCGTTCTTGCGTGGTCAGGGTCAAGGCTGGGTGACCGCCGAATACGGCATGCTGCCCGGCTCTACGCACACTCGCAGCTCTCGTGAGGCAGCGCGCGGTAAGCAGTCCGGTAGGACCCAAGAGATTCAGCGACTTATCGGACGGTCGCTTCGAGCCGTTACCGACTTGAAGGCGTTGGGCGAGCGAACAGTGACGCTCGATTGCGATGTCATTCAGGCCGACGGCGGCACACGTACTGCGTCGATTACCGGCGCGTATGTGGCATTGGCGTTGGCGGTCCGGCGTTTGATGACGACCGGAACCTTGAAGAAGGATCCACTGCACGGCGCCGTCGGTGCGGTGTCAGTTGGCATTTATCGTGGCATGCCGGTACTAGACCTCGACTACCCCGAGGATTCCGAAGCAGAGACCGATATGAATATCGTCATGAATGATGCAGGTGCCTTTATCGAAGTGCAGGGTACCGCCGAGGGCCACGCGTTTCGGCGTGAGGAGTTAGACGCCTTGCTGGATCTTGCGGCGAGCGGTATTGCGGATTTGATGCGGGCGCAACGAGAGGCGCTAGCGTGAGATCACTGGTTCTGGCATCTGGGAATGCCGGGAAGCTGAAGGAGTTTCAAGGTCTTTTCGGCGACTTTGACGTCGTATTAAGACCGCAATCTGAGTTTTTCGCCGAAGAAGCGGAAGAGACCGGTAAAACATTCATTGAGAATGCTCTGATCAAGGCGCGCTTTGCTTCAGAGAAGAGCGGCCTACCGGCGCTTGCCGACGACTCCGGGCTTGAGGTCCAGGCACTGGGCGGCGCGCCGGGCGTTTGGTCGGCGCGGTATGCAGGCCCAGACGCGAGCGATGCCGACAATGTCGCCAAACTGCTTGCCGTGATGGCGACGGAGACCGATCGCCGAGCGGCGTTCTACTGCGCGATCGTTGGAGTCCGTCATCCTGACGATCCGACACCGTTGATTGGCACTGGGAGATGGTTGGGCGAGATCACGCGTTCGAAATCGGGGGACGGAGGATTCGGGTATGACCCGGTGTTTCGTGTACCTGACGTCGGCAAGACCGCGGCTGAATTGAGCCGCGACCAGAAACAGGCGCGCAGTCACCGCGGCGCTGCCATTCGGTCTTTGTTGCCTGAGCTTTCCGAATGGGTGAATGGTGCACCCGGCTGATATCCCGCTAGCGGCCTACATTCACTGGCCGTGGTGTCTTGCCAAGTGCCCGTATTGCGACTTTAACTCCCATCCACTGCCAGGCGTTGATCGCCGCGCAGCAGCACGCGAGTCATATGTCCAAGCGTTGCTGACCGATGTGCAGCAACAGCGCGATCTTGCGCGCGACCGCAGTATTCGAACGGTATTTCTAGGTGGTGGCACGCCGTCGCTGTTTACTCCAGAGGAAATCGCCCGCGTGCTGACGGGGTTGCGCAGCCACTTCGATGTAGCGGTTGATGCGGAAATCACGATGGAGATTAATCCCGGCGCACTGGAGCGCGGTGGCCTTGCCGGCTACCGGGAAGCAGGGGTTAACCGAGTGTCATTCGGGGCACAGAGCTTTGACCCGACGGTTTTGAAGCGTCTGGGTCGTCTGCATGGTCCCGAGGAGACCAATGACGCTGTGCGACAGGCCAAAGCTGCGGGGTTCGAACGGATCAATGTCGATGTGATGCATGGTTTGCCGGGCCAAACCTTGGACTCGGCGGAATCCGACGTACGCTCGGCGTTGGCGTTGGGAACGGATCATATCTCCTATTACCAATTGACCTTAGAGCCGAACACCAGATTCCATGCATTTCCGCCGGAGTTGCCGGAGGAGTCGGTGCTCGCAGATATTGCTGACGCCGGTGGGCGATTACTGACCGATGCGGGCTTCGGATCGTACGAGGTCTCCGCATGGGCCGAGCCCGGTGCACAATGCCAGCACAATCTAAACTATTGGTTATTTGGGGATTATCTTGCGTTCGGCGCTGGTGCGCACGGCAAGTTGACCACATCGGCTGGCGTGCACCGGTACGTTAGGCCTGTGCACCCGCGCAGCTATACCGCGGAGGTTTCGGCGCCGATTCGGTTCGATGCGATCGACCCGTCGACATTACCGTTCGAGTTCCTGTTGAACAGTCTGAGGTTGACCGATGGGTTCACCGAAGCGGATTTCGAGGCGCGCACCGGATTGGCGATTCAGTGTGTATTGCCAGCATTAGAGAACGCGCGAACCGAAGGACTCATCGCTCATCCGTCTGTTGGGCGTTGGGCGCCGACGGCGTTCGGTCGACGGTTTTTGAACGATTTGCAGGCTCGATTTTTGCCCTGAACGCGATTGACTTTTTGGGCGCCTTGTGGAGCTGCTCCCAAAACGGTTATGCACAAGTGCTGTCGCCCAAGGAAATTTCTAATGTTTCATGCATGTTGCTTCTGAGATAGCCTGCGATTATGCGCGTAACACTCTGATAATTATCAAAAATCGGGATTTGGCTATTTTTTCACCAATCTAAAAGAGCGCCCCGCCAATCAAGGGTTTCGGGCAGTTAACCCAGTTTGTTCCACAGACTTATCCACAGGAAATGTGGATAAGTCGAGCCGTCGAATTTCCTCATGCCAAGGCCTTGTCAAGAGACGCTTGTCGCCGTATAGTTCGCGGCCCTTTTTGCGTGTACGCGCGGCCTCTCGCTGCGCGGGAGAAAGACCATGAAAGCCGACATTCATCCGGCCTACTCAGAGATCACTGTCACTTGCAGTTGCGGCTCTACTTTTAAGACCCGCTCGACGCTAGGCGAAGACCTGACGGTCGAAGTCTGCGCTTCTTGCCACCCGTTCTACACCGGTAAGCAGAAGATCGTTGACTCCGGTGGCCGCGTCGATCGTTTCCGTCGCCGTTACGGCAAGTAATTTCGTTGCCGCGTGGGGCAGCATCTGACAGAACAGGGACATTCACAGCATGAGCGATAACGCGTACAAACTGACCGCACCTGATGGCAAGTCGACAGAATTGCCGGTGCTCACCGGAACCACCGGACCCGATGTCATTAACATCGGCGGCTTGTACCGTGATCTCGGCGTGTTTACCTACGACCCGGGTTTTGTCTCCACAGGCAGCTGCGACAGCAAGATCACCTTCATTGATGGAAACGAAGGTGTCTTGATGTATCGCGGCTACCCGGTCGAGCAGCTCGCCAAGCACTCTCATTTCATTGAAGTGTGCTACCTGCTGCTGCACGGCGAGCTCCCGAGCGCGACTCAGCTCGATGAGTTTACCGATTCGATTCGCCGCCACACGATGCTGAACGAGAGCCTGCTGCGGTTCTACAATGGGTTCCATCACGATGCGCATCCGATGGCTATGGTGTCCGGCGTCGTCGGTTCAATGTCGGCGTTCTACCACGACTCGACCGACATTCACGATCCCCGTCATCGGGAGATTTTCGCCCATCGCATCATCGCGAAACTGCCGACGATCGCCGCCGCGGCGTACAAGCATTCGCTCGGTCAGCCGTTCATCTACCCGCGGAACGACCTAGATTTCTGCAGCAACATTTTGAACATGTTCTTCGGTGTGCCTGCGGAGCCCTACCAGATTGATCCGGTCGCGGCCGAGGCGCTCGACCTCTTGTTCATCCTGCATGCCGACCATGAGCAAAACTGCTCGACTTCAACGGTACGCATGGCGGCGAGCTCGGGGGCGAACCCTTACTCTGCCATCGCTGCCGGAATCTCGGCGCTTTGGGGGCCTGCACACGGCGGTGCCAACGAAGCCGTTCTGACGATGCTTGAGCAAATCGGTACGCCTGATCGCATCCCAGAGTTCGTCGCGCGTGCTAAAGATCGCAACGACCCGTTCCGTTTGATGGGCTTCGGACATCGGGTTTACAAGAACTTTGATCCGCGAGCGACCATCATCCGAGAAATGTGCCACAAGGTGCTCAAGAATTTGGGCCGCACCGACACGCCGTTGTTCGATCTGGCGCAGGAGCTAGAACAGGTTGCGCTCAATGACGAGTATTTCATTGAGAAAAACCTGTACCCGAATGTCGACTTCTACTCCGGCATCATCTACCGCGCGCTCGGCATCCCGACCTCGATGTTCACGGTGATGTTCGCGATTGGACGCGCCGTCGGTTGGGTTGCTCACTGGGATGAGATGATCGCGAGCAATACACGAATCAGCCGCCCGCGTCAGCTGTACACGGGTTCTGATAAACGCGATTACGCCGCGATCGACAAACGCTAACGTCAGGCAGGCTTAGGCCGCGTCGACGAGCTTGCGCACTTTCTTAATCGAGGCGCGCTTCATCGGTTTGCCATCTACGGGGCTCAACGGAGCTTGTCGAAGCCCGTCGTAGGGAAACACGGTCGCCTCAATAGCAAGGTTTCGCCAATCAAACCGAAATCCAGGAAACGTTTGGCTGCGACCACGCTGCACACGCACTTTGCGGTCGAACGGTCGATATTCAATCGACTGCGATTCCAAGAACCACACTAGGTCCTCGGCTGCATCAGCAAATAGATGGAGATTGGCTGGCGCGTCGTCGGCTGCGGTGCCGGCCAACAAAGGGCCGACCAAACGAGGTTCAAACTCTGTCACCGTTTCCATCAGCGACAATACCGTCACGCGCCGGTCCCGCAGCGATCGATCATGATCGTCTTCTGCGTACAGACGATGGTGTTCGATGAGTGCGGCTTCCACCTCGAGATTGCTGGGTAGGGTGCCATGTTGGTCCAGACCCAGACGTGCGGCCGCCTTGCGTTTGGCGACCTGAAAATCGGTAATTCCATGATCGACCATGATGCGCGCGGCCTCCTGCGCCACGCTGGTCCTTGATCGATCATCTCCGTTAAACGAGGGCATCCGTTTGCTTCCGACTAAAACACGTCATCCTGATCGAGGGTAGGTTCATCCTGATCGTAAAGGTTGAACGGTGTGCTCTCGGTCGCAGGCAGCGGTTGCGTGCCCGCTTCGAAAGTCTCGAAAATGAAATTTGTTGCAGTCGCGCCGGCAAGCTCACCGGTTGCCGGGTTGACCCGAACGGTGACCAGACCGTCGGGTTGGGGATAGCGACCCTCAGGGACACCGAGTAGCGCATCGCGCATGAAGTGGACCCAGATCGGCAGCGCCGTGCGGCCACCCTCCTCACCGCGCCCAAGCGGTTCGTTTTCGTCGAAACCGACCCAAGTTATCGCAACAAGACCAGGATTGAAGCCGCCGAACCACGCGTCGCGCTGGTCGTTGGAAGTTCCGGTCTTGCCCGCGAGATCCTGGCGACCCAGCGCGCGCGCGCGCCGGCCCGTGCCGCGCCGGATCACATCGCGCATCATGTCTTGAATGAGCCAGATGTTGGTCGCTGGGATGACACGCGGTGCCACGGTGGCGGGATCGTAAAACTCAATCAACGCTTCGCCCACCGGGCTGTCCTGTCGGCGCGTCACCTCGCCGAGCGATTCAACGCGCTCCGGTTCGAAGGCCGCAGATTCTAGAGCCTCGCACTCTTGGCAAACGCGCTTCGGATCGGCGATCTCGATGACCTCACCATCTGCAAGCTCGATGCGGTCGATGAAATACGGCGCCACGTCGTAACCGCCATTGGCGAGCACCGCATACGCATCAGCCATCTCCAGGGGACTGGCTGCGCCACTTCCAAGCGCCAAGGATAGGTTCGCTGGCAGCGCGTCGTCGTCGAATCCAAACTGTCGAAGATGTCGTAACGCAGCGGATACGCCCATGCGCATCATCATTCGAACCGAAACCAAGTTCAGCGAACGTACCAAGCCGTCGCGCACGCGGGTTTCGCCGTAGAACCGTCCGGTCGAGTTTTTCGGCTTCCACTCGCCTTCGAGTTCAGCAGACTCGATCGTGACTGGCGCATCGTTGACAATCGAGGCGGCGGTGAACCCGTTGGCCAAAGCCGCCGAGTAGATAAACGGCTTAAAACTTGATCCCGGTTGGCGTTGAGTCTGCACCGCGCGATTGAACTTACTGGCGCTATAGTCAAAGCCGCCGGTCAATGCAACCACGGCACCGTCGGACGGGTCCAGTGCCACCAACGCAGCTTGTGCTTGTGGAATCTGGCCCAACGCATAGAGGCCAGACAGCGTCTTATAAACCCGAATGACATCGCCTGGCGCCAACACGTCGGTGACTTGCTCGGGCGCATCACCGACTCGGCTGCGGTCGACAAAAGGTGCTGCCCACGCGGCGCCGCTCCACGGCAGCTCGATGGTTTGCCCTCTCGCCAAACGGATCGTGGCGACATTCGCTTCGACGTCTATCTCGCTGACAATGCCGGTGTGCAGTTGGCCTGGACTCCGGTAGTCCTCCAGCGTCTGTTCGATCAACGCATCGTCGGCAGTCGCGAGATCGATTTGGTGCAGCGGACCTCGGTAGCCGTGGCGTCGGTCGTACTCCATAAGTCCGTCACGCGTCGAGTGGTTGGCCGCGGCCTGCAGGCGAGAATCGATTGTGGTGATCACCCGGTAACCGCGGGTTGTGACCTCGCTGCCGAACCGATTGGTCACTTCGCGGCGGACCATCTCAGCGAGATAGGATGCTTCGAGCTCAATATCAGGGCCGTGCAGGTAAGACTGCAGCGGATAGGCCATGTTCGCGTCGTATTCCGCGTCATTGATGAAGTTGAGCTCGCGCATCCGGCGCAAAACATAGGCACGACGTCGCTTAGCGTCTTCCGGCCCGGAGACCGGGTTGTAAAAAGAGGGCCGCTGCAACACACCTGCCAAAGTGGCGGCTTCGGCGATTTCGAGGTCGTCGAGTTCCTTACCAAAGTAGACCTGCGAGGCGGCGACGATCCCGTAGGCGCGCTGCCCGAAGAACATCTTGTTCAGGAACAGCTCCATGATCTCTTCTTTACTGAATTCCTGTTCGATCTTGTAGGACAGGAAGGCTTCTTTGAGTTTGCGCACGTAGCTGCGCTCACGCGACAAAAAGTAATCGCGCGCGAGTTGCTGCGTCAGCGTACTGGCGCCTTGAGCTCTTCGTCCGGACAGCACGTTTTTGACGGCCGCGCGCAGCACGCCCTGGTAGTCGATGCCGGGGTGCTCAAAAAAGCGGTCATCTTCGGCCGCGAGAAATGCCTGGACAACGAAATCAGGCACGTCTTCATAAGCGACAAGAATTCGGCGCTGCTCGCCGATCTCCTGGATCAGCTTTCCGTCTCGGCTGAACACGCGCAACGGCACTTGCAGGGGAATTTCCTTGACCGTCGCGGCGTCGGGTAGCCCGGGCTTGGCATAGTGATAGGCGGCAAGGACGGCGCCCACGCCGGCGATCAGCAGCGCTAATCCGAGCGAGCCCCCCATGACAACTACGCGCAGCAGTATTTTTCTCTTCAAGGTGTTGTTCTGTTCCTTGTCAGGTCGCGACGTATTATGCATATTGACAAGCAGTTACGGCAGTGGGGCGCCGACATTTCCTTTTTTTGACACCGAATCACGCGCTTGGGCCGAGTTGGGAGCGGCTTGAGAACGGCGTCTCGTTTGTGACTGCCCACTGCGGTACGTGGTTCACAGAATTAGTGTCAAGTCGTGGCTTAGGATACGAATTGTGAAAAGCGGTACACAGTCACGTTTTATTTAACACTTTGTTGATATATAGTTGAGTTCGTTTGTTCAGGCGACCGCCCACAAAACGACGATAACTTAAAGATTTTTAAGGGAATATTGGGTGATATTCGGCAAGAAAAATCGCAGCCTCCTCGGGCTTGATATAACGACCTCGTCGATCAAGCTTGTGGAGCTCGCTGAGGCCGGGCGCGGATACCGCGTCGAGTCCTATGCCGCGGAGGCAACTCCCGCGAATTCCATCAACGATAAAGCGATTGTGGATACCCAGGCTGTGGGTGAAGCGATACGTCGCGCGGTCAAGCGCTCGGGCACCAAAGTCCGAGACGTTGCCATCGCGATCAGCGGCGACGCAGCGATCACCAAGACCATCCAGATGCCGGCCGGTTTGTCCGAGTCGGAGATGGAAGGTCAGGTTGAAATCCAAGCCGACCAATACATTCCGTTTCCGATGGAAGAAGTCAGCCATGACTTTGAGATCATTGGGCCGAATGAAGCGGATGGCGACATGAACGATGTTTTGCTCGTCGCGACCCGGACAGACAACGTCGATCAGCGCGAAGCAGCCGTTTCAGCGGCCGGACTCAAGTCGGCCGTTGTCGATGTCGAAGCGTTTGCGCTGGAGAACGCGTGCCGGTTGCTGGCTCACCAAATTCCTAACAACGGCATCGGTCAATCGGTTGCCGTTATCGATATGGGTGCGAGCAACACGACATTCGGCGTCTTACAGGACATGAAAGTTGTCTATACCCGCGACTTCGCGTTTGGTGGGCAGCAGTTGACCGAAGAGATCATGCGTACTTACGGGCTGTCCGTTGAGGACGCGGGACGCGCCAAGAAGGAAGGCGGGCTGCCGAGTAACTACGAGCCCGAGGTGCTGGACCCATTTATCGATGATGTGACGCAACAGGTCAGTCGCTCATTGCAGTTTTTCCTGGCATCAGGCGGTGGCCGCGAACAGCCGGATCTCATCATCATGTGTGGCGGTTGCGCCAACATTCCTGGGATCGCTGACGTAATTGCTAGTCGCGTGGGCATTCCGACGGAAATCGGTGACCCGCTAGGACAGATGAAAGTGTCGGCCCGGGCCAAGGGTCAGGGCATCGAGCGAGACGCGAATGCGTTGCTCACATCGTTTGGCTTGGCGCTGAGGAGCTTCGACTAATGCCAAAGATTAATCTCTTGCCGTGGCGTGAGGAGCTGCGCAAGGAACGCCAAAAGTACTTTTTGATTGCAGTCGGCGGCGCGATTGTGGCGGCCGCGATTGTCGTGGGCGCTGCCAACCTCATCTATGGCGCGCGAATCGATCATCAGAAAGCACGCAACGGCCTGCTCGACCGCGAAATCAAAGTCTTGAACGAGAGTATCAAGCAAATTGAGGGTATCGATCGGCAAAAAGAACGCTTGATCGCGCGCATGGAAGTGATTGAAGAGCTTCAGCAGAGCCGCCCCGAAATTGTGCACTTGTTTGACGAGTTGGTTCGCACCTTGCCCGATGGCATTAACCTGAATTCGATCACTCAGCAGTCACGTAGCATTCGACTGAACGGCGTCGCTCAATCCAGTACTCGAGTGTCGTCCTACATGCGTAACGTCGACGAGTCCGAGTGGCTGGAATCGCCCGATCTCGAACGGATCGAAACGATCGATCGTGGCGAGTCGCGGGAGCGATTCAGCTTTACGCTGCGGGCTGCGCAGGTGAACACCAATGCTGACGAAGACGGAGGTGCACAATGAGTTTCATTGATGACCTCAATAATCTCGACCCAAACGACGTCGGTCGCTGGCCGTTACCCATTCGAGTCGCGGCGATCGCGATTGTGTTCGCACTCGTTACCGGCATGGGGATCTGGTTCACGATCGTCAAAGACAAACAGATCGCGCTGGACCGAGAGGTCGCGCGTGAGGCTGAGCTAAAAAGCACGTTTGAGGATCGCCACCGCAAAGCTGCGAACTTCCAGGAGTATGTCGACCAACTGGCAGAAATGGAGCAGTCGTTTGGTGCGATGTTGCGACAGCTACCGGGCGAAACCGAGATTCCGAACCTGATTACGGATATTTCGCAAACCGGTCTGGCGGCCGGCCTTGAAGAAAAACTGTTCGAGCCCGAGCCTGAGATTCGACGGGATTTCTACGCTGAGAAGCCGATCCGAATTCGCTTGAATGGATCGTTCCACGCGATGGCGAATTTCGCGAGCAGCGTGGCTGCACTGCCGAGGATTGTGACGCTGCATGACATCAGCATCACGCGTGATCGTGAGGACCAGGACTTGCTGGTGCTCGATGTGACTGCGAAGACCTATCGGTACCTGGAAGAGGAAGAGGGCTAAGTGGATATGTACGCCAATAAATCTTCCGCTCGCACTAACCTCAGCACGCGCCGTGCCGGTTGGTTGATGGTAGTGATTGCTAGTGCCTTTGCTGCTGGTTGCGGCGGTGGCATGACCGATCTTGAGCAGTATATTGACGACGTAAAGAGCAAGCCTGGGCAACGCCCAGATCCGCTGCCGGAAATTAAGCCTTACGTCACGTTTACGTACGTCGCAGACACTGAAGAGTTGCGCTCTCCGTTTGAACCGGATGTTCCGAACGTTCAAAGCGGTGGTGCGGCAGCGGGTATCCGCCCTGATTCGAATCGCAGCCGCGAGTTCCTCGAGGAGTTTCCGCTGGATTCGTTCGATATGGTCGGTACGTTGAGCATCGGCGGCAGCGACTACGGCCTGCTTCAAGGTCAGGATGGATTGGTACATCGAGTGCTGCCCGGGAACTACGTCGGTCAAAACGACGGTCGCATCACGAGCATCACTGAATCAGAAATTAAATTGACCGAAATAGTCTCTAACGGGATTGGCGGTTACATCGAGCGCGAAGTAGCTATCGCGCTGGCGGATTGAGGCCTACGCTTATGGCATCGGGAGTACAAACAATGACGCGCACGACACAAGTGGCGCCGGGATCGAACCTTTTGCAGCGGGCGTTACGTCTGTTCAGCGTGGTGTGCGCTGGATGGGTATTGGCCTCTGGCAATGCGATGGCGCAAGAGCCGAGCAACGGTCTTCAGGATATTCAAATCAGTTCGTTGCCAGATCGCGGCATCGAGCTTCGATTGGTCATGCGTGAAGCTGCTCCTGAGCCGCTAAGTTTCACGATCGATAACCCTGCACGCATCGTGCTGGATATTCCCGACTCCGCCTTGGAAATGTCCAAGCGCCGTCAACAAATCGACCTGGGTCCGTTGGACACCGTATTGATGGCGGAAGCCGGTGGTCGTACTCGGGCAGTTCTGAACCTTTCGACGATGGTGGATTACACCACGCGTGTATCGGGCAATACGATTTTCGTGAAGTTGAGCGGTGGCACGGGTATCGCGTCGTCTTCTTCGTTCCCAAGCGCACAGAGCGGCGGCACCGGTGGTGCGAGCGCTGCGCCTGCATACGCCGGGCCTCGTGCGATCCAAAACATCGATTTCAGACGCACTCGAGAAGGCGGTGGCCGAATCATCGTCGCGCTGACCGATCCGACGACGCCCGTCGACATTCGCCAAGAAGGTGGCCGAGTCGTCGCGTTGTTTAAAGATACCGATTTGCCGGATGAGCTGCTGCGTCGTCTCGACGTCCAAGATTTCGCAACACCGGTAACGACCGTGGACGCGTTGCGCGTCAATGATGACGTTCGAATTCTGATCAACGCGGAAGG
>JBCAZH010000001.1:31471-177261 GCA_038533155.1 Pseudomonadota bacterium
CCGTGGGACCAAGCCCTCGATATCGTGATGACAACGCGCGGTCTCGATATGCGGGAAAACGGCAACGTGATCATCGTTGCGCCAGCGGTAGAAATTGCGGCGCGCGAGAAAGCGGATCTTGAGTCTCAGCTCGCGATCCAAGAGCTGGAGCCGATTTACTCCGAGTTCTTGCGGGTGAATTACGCGAAAGCGGCGGACATGGCTGACTTGATCAGCGAAGGTGTTCTGACCGAACGCGGCACGGTAAGTATCGACGAGCGGACCAATACCTTGTTGATCAACGATACCGCTGAGAGCCTTCGCAACATTCGCCGACTGGTCACGACACTCGACATTCCGGTACAACAAGTCTTAATCGAATCCCGCATCGTGTCGGTTAACGATGACTTCAGTCGTGAGCTCGGTGTCCGGCTTGGCCTAACCGCCGTAGAGGACAACGGTGACGACGGTTTGTTCGCAATCACCGGTACCAGCGCGAACGCTGGCGGTATCGTGTCGTCTGCCCTTGAGAATGTGCAGGACACAGGTCAGCCGTTCCCTGTGGATGTTGGCGCGATCGATGGTCGTTACAACGTGAACATTCCTGTTACCAGCGCGTCGCCAGCCGGTCAGTTCGCCCTAGCGATTCTCGACTCTGACTATCTGGTTGATCTTGAGTTGTCAGCGCTGCAAGCTGAAGGGCGTGGTGAAATCGTCTCCAGTCCGCGTGTTGTAACTGCCAACCAGAAAGAAGCGGTCATCAAACAGGGTGTTGAGATTCCGTTCCAGCAGGCGGCCGCGTCAGGCGCAACAGCCGTTGCATTTAAAGAGGCTGTCCTAAGTTTGACCGTGACACCGCAGATCACACCCGATGGCAACATCTCGATGGATCTTCGCGTGAGTCAGGATACGATTGGCCAGATCTTCCAGGTTGTCGGTAACGGTATCGCTGCGGCGATCCCAAGTATCGATAAGCGGGAAGTTGAGACGCAGGTTCTGGTCAGCAACGGTCAAACGGTCGTTCTGGGTGGAATCTACGAAACAGAGCAACGCGATACGATCACGAAAGTACCGTTCCTTGGAGATATCCCGGGCATCGGTCACTTCTTCAAAAACACGCAGCGTCTGAACAACCGTTCAGAGCTGTTGATTTTCGTGACACCGAAGATCCTCGAGGAAGGTTCTTTCGTTACGCAGTAAACTCGAACCGTTTACACTGAACCGGCAGGTTGCGATGCGGCCTGCCGGTTTTTTTGTGGGGTGAGTTTGAGTCTTACGATTGTCTTAGTGGGTCCGATGGGGGCCGGAAAATCGTCGGTCGGTCGCCAATTGGCGTCGATCCTCGATTTTGCGTTCGCCGACACGGATGCTGAGGTGGAGCGGCGCACCGGCGTTGATATCCCGTATGTGTTCGAGCGTGAGGGCGAAGCCGGATTTCGAGCGCGTGAACTACAGGCCTTGCAGTCTTTGATCGAGCGTCCTGCGACGGTGCTCGCGACGGGTGGTGGGATAGTCACGCAAGCCGTCTGCCGCGAGGCTTTGGCACAACATCTGCCTGTGGTCTATTTGCATGCGACCGTCGAACAACAATACCAGCGGGTTCGATATGGCAAGCAACGACCGTTGCTGCAGGAGACCGATCCGCGCGGTGTGTTGACTACGTTGTTCGAGAAACGGGCGCCATGGTATCTGGAGGTGTCCGATATGGTCGTGCACACCGATGGCGCTCGTGTCGAACATGTTGCTCGCCAAATCGCCGACAAATTGGTTGCTGCCGCGTTGTTGGACTAGGCAGCAAGCCCCGAGCGCGCGACAATAGCGGCGTGGAAACACTCTACGTCGATCTGGGTGCCCGCAGCTATCCCATCCATGTTGGGTCCGGATTGCTCGGCGCCTCACAGCAACTCCTGGCCGATTCAATCGGAACGGACGTGCTTGTGGTGTCGAACACAACCGTTGCGCCGCTGTACCTCGAAGCGCTGCTGGCGTCGCTCGATGGCCACCGAGTCGTCACCCACCTGTTGCCTGATGGGGAGCAACACAAGACACTCGATGAGGTTGCTGGCATTGTCAGCACCGCGCTTGAGGCCGGCTTTAGTCGCGACGCGACTTTCGTAGCCTTGGGCGGCGGGGTGGTTGGAGACATGACCGGATTCGCTGCGGCGATTTTTATGCGAGGCGTTCGGTGCGTTCAAATCCCGACCACGCTACTGTCCCAAGTCGATTCGTCGGTTGGCGGCAAAACCGGTGTCAATCATCCGCTCGGCAAGAATCTGCTGGGTGCGTTTCATCAACCGAGCAGCGTGCTGATCGACACGGATACTCTCGCGAGTTTGCCGGCGCGCGAGTATGCCGCCGGTATGGCAGAAGTGATTAAGCATGGTGCCATCGCAGATATTGAATATTTCGAGGCACTGGAACGCGATCAACAAGCACTCGCCAGTAGAGAGCCCGAAGCGTTGCGCCAGGCGATTGTCCATTCCTGCCGAATCAAGGCTGCCGTTGTTGCCGACGACGAACGCGAGCGAGGCCGCAGGGCCATATTGAATTTCGGTCATACTTTCGGACATGCGATTGAAGCTTGTACCGGTTACACGCGTTGGTTGCACGGTGAGGCCGTAGCATTGGGCATGTTGATGGCGGCAGAGATGAGCGGTCTTGATACCGCAAGCCAACAACGACTGCGGGCGTTGATTGCGGCTGCCGGATTACCGACTCAACCGGGAGCTTTATCGGCCGAGTCGATGCTCTCAGCAATGGGCCACGATAAGAAGGTCCAAGCGGGGTCCCTGACGCTCATATTGCTTGATCGTCTCGGCGATGCGTATATCAGTCGCGACTTTGATTCCGAGCGGTTGCACAAGGTTTTGCATGCCTGGTCAGCCTGACTTCGCACTACGCGAGTTCGCCGCTCATCCCGCACAGAGCCGCGGCCGACGTCATGCAGAGCCAGCCGCCGGCGATCGAACCGAGTTTCAGCGCGACAGAGATCGGATTGTGCATTCCAATGCCTTTCGTCGACTGATGTACAAGACGCAGGTCTTCGTGAATCACGAAGGCGACCACTACCGCACTCGTCTGACACATTCGCTGGAAGTGGCGCAGATTGGGCGTACTGTCGCGTTGGCGCTGGGTCTGAACGAAACACTGACCGAAGCGATTTGTCTTGCGCATGATCTTGGACACACACCGTTCGGGCATGCGGGGCAAGATGCATTGAATCACTGCATGCGCAACTTCGGCGGCTTCGAACACAACCTGCAATCGCTTCGTATCGTCGACGAACTCGAAGAAAAGTATGCTGAGTTCGATGGCCTCAATCTGACGTTTGAGACACGCGAAGGCATTTTGAAGCACTGCTCGCGCAGTAACGCGCGCGAGCTCGGCGCGGTCGGTAGGCGCTTCCTCGAGCGAACGCAGCCGGGTCCGGAGGCACAGCTTGCGGATATCGTCGATGCAATCGCTTACAACCATCATGATGTCGATGACGGTTTGCGTGCGGGATTGCTGGATGTCGACGCGTTGTGTACACAACCGTTGTTCGAGATACCGTACCGCGAGGTCACTAACCACTACCCCAGATTGTCGCGACGGCGCATGGTGCACGAAGTGAAGCGGCGAATGATCAACCACGTCGTATCGGATCTGATTGCTGAGAGCCAGCGTCGGCTGGACGCGAGTGGCGCAAAAGATGCTGATGACGTACGCGCCCATTCCGAGCGCGTGATCGCGTTCTCTTCAGAAGTGGCTGCTCAGCACCTAGGTCTGAAGCGGTTCCTGATGGCCCATCTCTACCGTCATCCCGACGTCGTTGCCATGCAAGAGCGCGCTTCGGATGTCATACAAAAGCTGTTTGCTCACCTTTCGAGCCGCCCCAACCGGATTCCTGCGGCGTTTCGAGATCGGCGCGGTGTCGGTCCCGACAGCTCTGTGGATCAGCGCATGCGTTTGGTCGCCGATTATCTGGCCGGCATGACTGACCGCTTCGCGCTATCCATGCTCGAAGAAATCGAGGCAGATGTTGAGGCGCGAGCTGGGCTAAAATAGTTAGCGGGGACAACGGAAGACGACAACATGACAATGCATAGCATCGCGCCGGAAGAGCGCCTGATCTTCGCGCTTGACGTTCCGGACATCGCTCACGCCAAGGCGCTCGTGGAGACCCTGGGCGACAGCGTTCGCTTTTATAAAATTGGTCTTGAGCTCGCCATGCGCGAAGGCTACTTCGAGCTTTTGGACTGGTTGCTCGCGCGGGACAAAAAGGTCTTTCTTGATGTGAAGTTGTTCGACGTTCCAGCCACAGTTGCCGCGGCGGTTCGTAATCTTGCAGAACGCGGTGCGACGTTTTGTACCGTGCATGGCAACCAGGCGGTGATGGAAGCGGCTGCCGAGGCGAAAGGTGCGCTGAAGATCTTGGCGGTCACGGTGTTGACCAGCCTGGATCGCGGCGACATGGACGATCTGGGCTTCGATTGCAACGTCGATGACTTAGTGCTGTCGCGTGCCCGTCGTGCGTTGGAAGCGGGTTGCGACGGTGTGATTTCATCGGGTCTTGAGGTGCCTCGCCTGCGCGCGGAAGTCGACAATCGCCTTTTGGTGGTAACCCCAGGAATTCGCCCGGTCGAGAACCGACCGGTGGACGATCAGAAACGGGTGGTCAGCGTGCCGCAGGCGTTTGCCAATGGCGCCGACTACATCGTCGTTGGCCGACCGATCCGCAATGCCCCAGATCCGCGTGCGGCGGCGGAAGCAATCGTTGCATCCATTCACGACAGTTTCTCCTGACAGAACACTATAAAGAACCTTCCCTATGACCGATCTCAAAAATGATCTTCTGTTGCGTGCGCTGCTGCGCGAACCGACGCCAAGAACCCCGATTTGGATGATGCGCCAGGCTGGACGCTACCTACCGGAGTATCGCGCGACACGCGCCCAAGCCGGGGACTTCATGTCGCTGTGCCGCAACGACGAACTGGCCTGCGAGGTGACGATGCAACCGTTGCGTCGGTATGGGTTCGATGCGGCGATTTTGTTCTCCGATATCTTGACGGTGCCCGATGCGATGGGGCTTGGCTTGTACTTTGAAACCGGCGAAGGGCCGCGATTCGAATCCCCGGTGAAAACGAGTGCGGACGTGCGCAATCTTCCGGAGCCCGATGTTGCCGATACGTTGGGCTACGTCATGCGCGCGGTATCACGTATTCGTAAGGAACTCGCCGGTTCGGTGCCACTGATTGGGTTCGCGGGCAGCCCGTGGACGGTGGCTACCTACATGGTGGAAGGCGGCAGCAGCAAGAACTACAGCCGTATCAAGGCAATGTTGTACAGCGAGCCGGAAACGGCGGACGCCCTGATGGGCAAAATCGCGCGTGTCACGACACACTATCTCAACGCCCAGATTGAAGCCGGCGCACAAGCGGTGATGATTTTCGACACTTGGGGTTCTGTCCTCGAGCCGGAACTCTACCGACGCTTTTCGCTCGATAGCATGCAGATGATTGTCGATGGTCTGACTCGCGAAGCGGATGGTCGACGCGTGCCTGTGGTGTTGTTCACCAAAGGCGCGGGAACGCGTCTGGAGGTCATGTCTCATAGCGGTTGCGATGGTCTCGGCGTGGATTGGACGACCGATATGGGCGCCGCGCGTGAGCTGACGGGTGGGCGTGTCGCTTTGCAGGGCAATATGGACCCGTCTCTGTTGTACGCCAGCGACGAGGCGATCCGCGATGGTGTTGCGCGTGTGCTTCGCTCTTATGGAAACGGTAACGGCCACGTGTTTAATCTCGGCCACGGGATTCATCCCGAAATCGATCCGGCTAAAGTGGCCGTCATGGTCGATGCCGTCAAAGAGATGAGCCCGGCCTATCACACTGACGAATGAGTCGTGAGCGGGGCGCCGTCCGAACCCGGCCTTACTGAACAGCAGCGACGCGCAAGGTTGCGGCGCATGCAATGGGTCGCTCATGGTCTGTTGTTGTCGATGCTGCTGTTGTACGTCGTGACCGGCTTGCTGCAGTCTGAATACCCATGGCTCGGCTATGTGCGCGCGTTCGCCGAAGCGGGCACGGTGGGTGCTCTCGCGGATTGGTTTGCGGTCACCGCGTTGTTTCGGGAACCGCTCGGACTGCCGATCCCGCATACGGCGATTATCAAGCGGCGCAAAAACGATATTGGTGACACGCTAGCTGATTTCATCGGCACGCATTTCCTCAACCGTGAGAACCTTGAGCCAAGACTTGAGCGTATTGATGCCGTCGGCGTCGCGTCAGATTGGTTGGCGCGACCCAAAAACGCCCGTCGACTGACCGATGATGTAGCGCGTGTGCTGCAGCGGGTGGTGCGCACGGGTGACAACCGCGCGCTGCGTCAATTGGTGAAGGACAACCTACGCGGGACGATTGAACGATTACGGGTGACACCGTTCCTCGGTCAGCTACTTGAGATGTTGTTGCGTAATGACCCGGAGGACACGCTGATCGGCGGACTCGTCGGGTTGGCGCAACAGCAGTTTGACGACAACCGACAAAACCTGAGAGACACAGTGGGCAACCGCACGCCGTGGTGGTTGCCGGGGTTTGTCGACGAGCGGATTTATCGCCAACTGGTGTCCGAGGTGGAGCAGGTACTGTCGGATGAAGAAGGTGGCGGCGAGCAGCGCGCCCGTGAGCACCTGCGAACGGTGTTGTTGGATATTGTGCACGCGCTCAAACACGATGAAGCACTCATCAATCGCGGTGAGCAGCTCAAGCATGAGTTGTTAGAGCATCCGCAGCTGGCAGAGTACTTGTCACGGACGGTGACCGAAATCTCGGGCTACCTGACGCGAGAAGCTGAAAATCCTGACAGTGAATTCCGCCAGAGAATCACCGAGGCGCTGAGCGGACTCGGCCGCAGTCTGAACGAAAAAACCAGCATCCGCGATGAGATCAACACATCGCTGCGCGATGCGGCACTCTACGCAATCACCCGCTATCAGCGATCGATCACGCAGGTTATCGCCGATACCATCCACGGCTGGGATGCCGACACCGCAGCGTCATTGATTGAGTTGCGGGTCGGTCGCGACCTCCAATTCATCCGCATCAACGGGACGCTCGTTGGCGGACTGGCGGGCTTGACCCTATACAGCGTCTGGCACGCGTTGGTCGGTTAACCCGTTCGAAGTTCGCGGCGCAAGATTTTACCCACGTTGGTCTTGGGCAGCTCGTCATGAAATAGCACTTCACGAGGTTGCTTGTAGCCGGTGAGATTCTCACGGCAGTAGGCGAGGATATCCTCGGCGCTGGTGCCGTCACTGACCACGACATGCAGTTGCACGACTTCGCCGGACTTCGGATGCTCTTTACCCACGGCGGCCGCTTCGACCACCCCCGGTAATTGCACAACAACATCTTCGATTTCGTTCGGATACACGTTGAAGCCGGACACGAGAATCATGTCCTTCTTGCGGTCTTCGATGAATACAAATCCTTTGTCATCCATACGGCCGATATCGCCGGTGCGCAGCCACTCTCCGACCATGACTTTTTCGGTTTCTTCCGGTCGCTGCCAGTAACCTTGCATGACCTGTGGGCCCCGAATGCAGATCTCGCCGATATCGCCGACGCTAAGATGATTGCCGTCATCATCCAGAATCGCGACTTCGGTCGAAGAGATGGGCAGTCCGATGGAGCCTGTGAATTCAGCGTCGTCGACAAACGGATTGATCACAGCACCCGGGGAGGTTTCCGTCAGTCCATAAGCTTGAATCAATGGGGTGCCGGTGACTTCGCGCCACTTCTCTGCGACTGCACGTTGTACCGCCATACCGCCGCCGATCGTGATTTTCAGTCCTGAGAAGTCGAGATCCGCGAATCCTTCGGTGTTCATCAATCCGTTGAACAGCGTGTTGACCCCTGTGAAATAACTGAAACGGTAATTGGAGAGTTCCTTCACAAACCCTTTCATGTCGCGAGGGTTGGTGATCAGTACATTCAGGCCGCCCTGTTGTAGCAAGCCGAAGCAGTTACCCTCCAATGAGAAGATGTGATAAAGCGGTAACGCGGTGATGCCGACTATCGCTTCTTCGTCGAGCCGTCCGCCAAGCCATGCGTTGGTCTGTTGCACGTTATGCACGAGATTGCCGTGCGAGAGCATCGCGCCTTTTGCTACACCGGTCGTACCTCCCGTGTATTGCAGAAACGCGAGATCGTCGAGCGAGATCTCGGGCGGCTGGAATCCGCTGGTGTCAGTGGTGATCACGTCACGGAACGGCGTCGAGTTCGGGATCGAAAACGGCGGCACCATCTTCTTGACCTTCTCCACCGCGAAATTGGTCAGCCATCGTTTGGCGGTACCGTGCATGTCACCAATTTTTGTTGTGATCACGAACTCAAGGTCGGTATCTGGCAAGACCGCTTCGAGCGTGTGCGCGAAATTTTCGACGATGACGATCGCCTTCGCGCCTGAGTCGGACATCTGGTGTTTCAGTTCGCGCTGTGTGTACAGCGGGTTGACGTTGACGACGACAAGACCGGCTCGCAACGCGCCGAACAACGCAATCGGGTACTGCAAAATGTTCGGCATCATCAACGCGATGCGGTCGCCTTTATTGAGGCCCTTTGTTTGCAGCCACGAGGCGAATGCCAGCGATAGCTCGTCGATTTGACGAAAGCTCAGCTCGGTACCGAGATTGGCGTAGGAAGGCTGGTTGCCGAAGCGCTCCAAGTTATGTTCGATCAGGTCTCGCAGCGAATGGTAGCCCGCGTTGTCGATGAACTCCGGGATGCCGGGTGGGTAGGAGGAAAGCCAGATTTTTTCGGTCATAGGTGAAACAAACTCGCGGATTAGTGGGTTTCGGATGAGGTTAATTCTGCGCGTTCCATCGCGGTACGAATCACCGGCCAGGCTCGCTCCAGCATGTCGGATTGCGCGCCGGCATTGGGGTGAATGCCATCAGCTTGCATCAGGTTCGGGTCTAGCGCTACGCCTTCAAGAAAAAACGGCTCCATGGGAACTTCAAGCTCCTCGGAAATCTTGCGGAAGGTCCCTTCGAATTGTTCGGTGTATCGAGGTCCGTAATTTGGCGGAATTCGCATCCCGAGCATGGCGACGCTGGCCCCCGCCTGCTGGCTGGCCGTGACCATTTGGCGCAGATTGGCCTCGGTAATATCGATGGGAATCCCACGTAGCCCGTCGTTGCCACCCAGTTCGATGACCACAACTTCGGGCCGGTGCGCGGCGAGTGCTTGCCCGATGCGCGCGGCCCCACCTTGCGTGGTATCCCCGGAGATACTCGCGTTCACCACACGAATACCATAATCTTCAGTATCGATACGGGCTTGCAGCAATGCGACCCAACCTTCCTCGACGCGCTCGAGACCGTAACCGGCACTCAGACTGTCGCCGATGACCAGCAAAGCAGGTCGTTGATCGGCGCTAGGATCGCCTTGGACCGTCTTGGGCACTTCGGTGGGCGATGCGTTGTCAGAAGTTAGAGGAAGGAATGTCAACGCGGCGGCAAGGACACCGACCACACCGATCACAATGGAAACCGACTTTCTTGCGGGCATGGTTCGCAACCGGAATACAAATGACGAAGTCTCAATTAAACCAGGACGCGAGTCCAGTGACCCAGTCCGTTCTCGAAGCATCGGGTCTTACCCGAACCGTACCGACGGTGGACGGCACGCTCACGATCCTGGATGACGTCAGTTTCACCGCTCAACGTGGCGAGACCCTGGCGATCATCGGCCCATCCGGCGCTGGCAAGTCCACCTTGCTAGCGTTGCTGGCGGGCCTCGACACCCCGACACGGGGAGAGGTTGTGTTGGATGGACACTCCCTGCATGGCCTCGACGAGGACGGCCGGGCTGCCGTGCGCGCCGGACGCGTTGGCTTCGTGTTTCAGTCGTTCCACTTGATTCCTGCGTTGACCGCTCTGGAAAACGTCATGATGCCGATAGAGCTGACGGGCGCCCCGGATGCGCGTGAGTTGGCGCGAAGTGTGCTCGTCAGTGTCGGTTTGTCCCAACGACTGACCCATTACCCCGCGCAGTTGTCCGGCGGCGAAAAACAGCGCGTTGCGATTGCAAGAGCGTTCGCGACGCGCCCGTCGGTACTGTTCGCCGATGAACCCACCGGAAATCTCGATCGCGACACCGGAAAAACGGTTGAGACGTTGCTGTTCGATTTGAACCGCAACTCGCAAACCACGCTGGTTCTCGTGACGCATGATCCCGCCCTTGCTGCACAATGCCAGCGGCGACTGTCAATCGACGGTGGTCGTCTGGTTCGCGACGAGCGCGACTGATGCGGGCCTTGCGCTTTGCTCTCAGCGGCATCGTGCGCGAATTGCGTGCCGGCGAGCTATTGGTATTGCTCGCGGCGCTCTCGATCGCTGTTGCGAGTATGACCGCCATCGGGTTTCTGACGGATCGCATCTCGCGGGCGGTGGCGTTGCAGGCGACTGAAATTCTTGCTGCAGACCTCAGGGTGTCGAGCGGCCGACCGCTTTCGGCTGAGCGTTTGACCGAGGCCGAGGCACAGAACCTTCGAACGGCGACGGGCATTAACTTTCCGTCCGTGGTGTTCGCGGGTGAGCAGAGTACGCTCGCCGCGCTGAAAGGCGTCTCTGTCGGATATCCATTGCGTGGCGAGCTTCGTGTTGCAGACAGACTGTTCGATGCGGTCCGGGTGACTGACGCGATCCCAGCGCTGGGTGAGGTCTACGCGGATGCTGCGCTGCTAGCGCGTTTGGGCATCGACGTGGGCGCGACCGTCGAGGTAGGCACGAGCACGCTCACGGTTGCGGCCGTGTTGGTGTACCGGCCGGATCAATCCCCTGGGTTTAGTGGGCTAGCACCGACGCTACTGATGAACATCGAGGATGTTGCGGCCAGCGGTTTGCTGATCGAAGGCAGCCGGGCGAGCTACTCGCAGTTGTTCTCTGGACCGCCAGCGGTGGTGCAAGCTTTCGCAGAGGATCTGCGTGCCGAGTCTTTAGAAGGCGTTCGGATTGAAGATCAAGCCGAATCCGGCAGTCAGTTGGCTACTGCGATCGATCGCGCCGGGCGGTTCTTGTCGCTCGCGTCTTTGGTCAGTTTGATTCTGGCCGCCGTCGCGGTCGCTATGGCGGCACGTCGCTATGCGGATCGCAGACTAGACACGGCGGCACTGATGAAGACATTTGGTGCGAGCCAGGCTTTCGTGCTTCAGGTGGGCTTGTGGCATTTGTTGGTCGTCGGCGTGGTCGCCAGTTTGATCGGTGTCGGTATGGGTTATGCTGCCGAGCGGGTGTTGTCGGCCGCGTTGGCGGGTTGGCTGCGAGGCGATTTGCCAGCGGCGAGTTGGGCGCCGGTGCTACCGGGTGTGGCGACCGCGATGGTGCTGTTGGTCGGCTTTGGATTGCCGGCATTGCTACGTCTCGGTGAGACCCCGCCGATGCGAGTACTGCGGCATGATTTGGAACCGCCACCACCCGCGATCTGGCTCACCTACGGCGCGGCGTTGGGTGCACTCGCGGTGATTGTTTATTGGGCAGTACCCGAACTCAATCTACTCGTGATTATTCTCGGCGGTACTTTGGCAACGACCGGCGCCCTGCTGCTTGGCGGGCGAGTGTTGGTGAGCCTGCTCGGGCGGCTACGCGGTCAGGTTGGGGTGTCGTGGCGCTATGGGCTTGCCAATGTGGCGCGACGCGGTGGCGATAGCGCGGTGCAAGTGGTTGCCTTCGGTCTGGGTCTCATGGTGCTGCTGCTACTCACGCTGGTGCGCAACGATTTGCTCGATGGTTGGAATGCGACCGTTCCCGCGGATGCGCCAAATCAGTTTCTGATCAACATTCAGCCGACTGAACGCGACAGTATTCGCGAGCTACTCGAGAATTCCGGCATCGACGCCGTCGAGTTTGTGCCGTTGGTTCGTGGGCGTATCAATCGCATCAATGGACTGACGCCAGAGCAATGGCGAGAGCAGTCGACTGGCTCCAGTTGGCGCGCTGGACGCGAAACCAATTTGTCCTGGTCAACGACACTCGATCCCAGCAACGAGGTCACGGACGGCGAGTATTGGCAGCCTAACCACGAGGGTCCGCCGGAGGTCTCTGTCGACGAGGACATCGCCGAGGAGATGGGGCTTTCGGTCGGCGATCAACTGACATTTGATATCGCAGGTCAACAGCGCACCGCTGCGGTGACGAGTTTGCGACGTATCGATTGGGATTCGTTCAAGCCCAACTTCTTTATGGTGCTGAGTCCCGACGGCATGGCGGCGTTGCCTCAGACCTACATCACCTCCCTGTACATACCGCAGTCCGATACGGGTGTACTTCGTGATCTCGTACGCGCGCATCCGAGTGTATCGGTGATCGATATTGATGCGGCATTGGCGCAGGTACGCGGCATCATCGAAAAGGCAACGTTGGCTGTTCAGTACGTGTTCCTGTTCACGCTCGCCGCGGGCGTCGTCGTGTTGTTTGCTGCGATCCAATCCACATTGGACGAGCGCCGGTTCGAGAGTGCTTTGCTGCGCACATTCGGTGCGTCGCGTCGCGTGGTACTGACCGGGATCTTGGCAGAGTTCTCGGCGCTGGGATTACTCTCAGGCGTCTGTGCGGCAACCGGTGCAACCATCATCGGTATCGTTGTGGCTCGCGAGCTGTTCAATCTGCCGATGGGCATCAATCCGCTGCTCTGGATCGCGGGTACGATTGGCGGATTGGTATTGGTGGGTGTCAGTGGCACCCTCGCTGCGCAGGGCGCCGCGAAGGCCCCGCCGGTAACCACGTTACGCGGTCGCTAAGACGCTTTTTTGGCGGCTTTCTTTGCCGCTTTCTGGGCTTGTTTGCGCGCCTTCTTCTCGAGTTTCGCCTCGCGTTTTCGCAGCGCTTTCTCGCTGGGGGGATCCACTGCATCACGGACGGCTTTGACGATGTTGACGTCGCCCGTTGCGAGGAGTTCTCCAAAACGGTCTCGGCAGACTGTCCAAGTCGCACCGATCACCGCCAGATTGATCGCCAGCATCAAGATCGCCAAGCTGAATTCATCCGACAGGTCACCGAGCCAGCTGGGCAAGCGAATGCCGAGTAGAACATCTAACAGCGCAGCGAGGATGCGCTGCACAATTTCGATCTCGAGCAGGATGTATTCGAAAATCCACAAGACCAGGCGCAGCAAGAACACAAGCACCGCGAGCTCAATCAATGCGTTGAACCATTTGCGACTAAAGCACAACGCCGCGGCCGCCAGGGTCACGGCGGCTGCATGCGAGGTCGCTTGAGCGATCACGATCAACAGGCTGCCGATGATCGTCCAGCCCGGTCCATCTTCAATCGGTTGCATTTCTCCAGAGACGAGTCCTGTAATCAAACCGATCAGAGTCAGCGCGCCTACCGCGGGAATCGTGCTGGCGGCGAGCCAAGGGAAATCCGCCTCGGTAGTTTTGTCTGTCTGGAATAGATAGCGCCGAATCGGCACTGCTAAGAAAACTGCAACCAACACCACCGGCCAGTGCACCGGCACTAAGACGCGTGCATCGATCGCCTCGAGCAAGGCGGCCAGCGCGTAACCCAACCCGATCGCGAGTACCGTCAACGCCGCGAGCGTCAGCGCCGGTCGCGCTCCGAATACCCCCGGAAGATTGTCGTCGTCCGCCCGCTCGTTGAACGCGGCCCGCAATGCTGGCCCCATATCTGTGAACCCGTCGCGCGCTGTGCGATAGAGGTGAGCGACGCGTTTCCTCATGCTCGGCTGCAAGCTCCAGGGAAGTTTTCTGACGCAGTTTTGATCGTCTGACAGACCGTTTCGAGCAACGCAGCTCGTGGATGCGTCGCGCGCCACACGCCGACGATCACCCGATTCGGTGCGGGTGCCTCGAACGGGAGTGACACCAATCCATCATCATCACGAACCGCGAGCTCAGGCAGCAGCGTGACACCCGCGCCACCTGCAACCATTTGGCGCAGTGTTTCAAGACTGGTGGCGCGAAACTCATCCTCGTTGACACCTCCGGCAAGTTTGCAGACTTCCAAGGCTTGATCTCTCAGACAGTGACCGTCTTCGAGCAGCAGGAAATGCTCGTCGGCAATGTCCGACTCCGACACCTGATCTCGCGCAGCGAGATCGTGATGTGGGTCCACCGCAAGACGGAACGGTTCGCGGAACAACTCAGTGGCCTCGCAACCGGCAAGCTCCAGAGGGAGCGCTAAGACTCCGAGATCGATGTCGCCTGCGCGAATCTCCGCCATCAAGTGATCGGTCTGCATCTCCAGGTAGAGACATTTGAGACGGTCGAAACGAGACTTGATGTCGGGTGCAATGCACGGCAGGAGGTAGGGCGCCAAAGTGGGGATCAACGCGATCTTGATCCGCCCTGCCTCGGGGTCTTGATGGACTTGGGCGAGTTCGTTGATGCTGTGCGCCTCTTTGAGCAATCCCTTGGCGCGTTCAGCGATGGCCTCACCGGTTTCGGTGAGTTGGATGCCTTTGTTGTGCCGCTCGACGAGGGTCACGCCTAGCTGTTCCTCGAGCTTCTTGATCTGTGTGCTGAGGGTTGGCTGTGTCACAAAGCAGGCCTCGGCGGCACGACCGAAATGGCGATGCTCGTCCAGCGCGACGAGATAACTGAGCATGCGCAGGTTGAAATGCAAGTTAGCGCTCATGCGACTTCCTTCAAAGCCTTGAATGCGGCTAACGCCGATTCGCGGGTGGTTTTCAGATCGACGATCGGATTCGGGTAATCGGAACCTGGTCTAAAGCCGATTTCCTTGGCTTTTGCGTCAGGTAGCTTCCAAGGACAGTGGATGAACTTGTTGGGCACGCGGGCAAGCTCTGGCACCCAACGGCGGACGTAGTCACCTTGCGCGTCGAATCGCTCACCCTGCGAAACTGGATTAAAGATTCGAAAGTACGGCGCCGCGTCCACACCGCAACCGGCAGACCATTGCCACCCGAGCGTATTCGCCGGCAGGTCTGCATCGACCAAAGTGTCCCAAAACCAGCGAGCGCCATGCAACCAATGCATGCGGATGTTCTTGACGAGAAACGATGCGACGATCATTCGAACGCGATTGTGCATCCAACCGGTATGCCACAACTCGCGCATTCCGGCGTCAACAATGGGGATGCCTGTGATTCCTTTTCTCCACGCGCGCAGCATCGTGTCGTCCTCGCGCCACTCGAAATGGGCGAACTTCGGATTCATTGGCGCGTCCGTTGTCGCAGGGAAGTGATAGAGCGCATAGTGAGAGAATTCGCGCCAGCCAAGCTCTGTCAGATAGATCTCGCGCCCATCGCTGTGCGGACTATTCGATTCGACAATCTGCCATAAGCGTCGTACGGATAACTCACCGAAGTGCAGATAGGGTGACAGTCGTGAAACGCCGGATTTCCCCGGAAGATTCCGTGCGTCATCGTAGTGTGTTACATCGTCGATCACGAACGTGCGAGCACGCTTCAAGGCGTGGGACTCGCCGGGTGACCATGCCGCCTCGATCCCGCGATCCCAGCGAATCGTCGGCAGCAGTTGCAGCGCGTCAAGTTCCAGTGATTCGACCGCAGCCTTCGGTCCCGGAATACGCTCGACGGGGTCGAGTGGCGTCGGTGGCTGCATCGCGTGGCGCGCCGCCCGCCAGTATGGCGTGAACACCTTATAAGGCGTCTCGGTCTTGGTCAGAACGGTCCACGGCTCATTGAGCAAGCTTCCATTGTGGGAGACGACTTCTACTCCCTGAGCTTCCAGGGTCTTTTTGACCGTCGTGTCGCGCTCGCGGGTCCAGGGTTCGTACAGACGATTCCAATGCACCTCGCACGCACCAGTTTCGAGAACTAAGCTTTGCAGTAACTCAAGCGCATTACCTTGTCGGAGGATTAGGCGGCCGCCGCAGCGTTGGATGTCACGCCCCAATGCATCCAAGCTGTGGTGCAGCCACCAATCGCTCGCGGCGCCTTGTCGCCACTGGGACTGCGAATCCCGGTCGTCGATATAGACGGGAATGACGCGATCGCAGCGTGCTATCGCGGCGGTCAACGCAGGATTGTCATCTAGGCGCAGGTCTCGGCGGAGCCAGACCACGGCAGTCGTGGATGTCATACTCATAGGCTAATTGTAACGCGGTATCTCGAACGCACAGCTCATGAACACGCCGACATCACCATTTTGGGTGCGAAAAACCCTCGACGAAATGACCTCCAGTGAGTGGGAGTCGTTGTGCGATGGGTGTGGGCTGTGTTGCTTGCACAAGTTTGAGGACGATCAGACCGATGAGGTGTATTACGCAGATGTTGCGTGTCATTTGCTGGATACCGACTGTAGCCGCTGCACGGACTATGCGAATCGCGCAGAGCGTGTTCCGGATTGCGTGCAACTGACGCCGGAGTCCGCACGATCATTAGGCTGGCTGCCGTTCTCCTGTGCTTATCGGCGCCTTGCTGAGGGGCGCGGTCTCGCCGATTGGCACCCGCTGGTTTCGGGCACGCCGGAGTCTGTCGTACGCGCAGGAATCAGCGCAAGCTTATTTGCGCGATCGGCGAGTGCTTCCGAAAGTGTGGATCCCGATGACGTAACGCTGACGCAGTGGCAAACTGATCCACCCAGTGTGTTCGAGGACAACGACCAGGATGACTAAGCCCGGATTTCAGCCATTGTCGGCCTATCGGCGGTTACCGGAGGCGGCCATGATCGATCGCTCAGCCGACCTTTTCGAAGACTTGAACCGGCGTCGTACCGTCCGGGATTTTTCCGCGGAAGCAGTGCCGCGTGAAGTCATTGAAAACTGTCTAAAGGTCGCGAACACCGCGCCCAGTGGCGCCAACATGCAGCCTTGGCATTTCTCGGTGATTTCCGATCCAGAAGTGAAGCGGCGCGTGCGAGAGGCCGCGGAGGCTGAGGAACGGGAGTTTTACGAGCATCGCGCTTCCGACGAATGGTTGGCAGCGCTCACTAAATTCGGCACCAATGCCGACAAGCCGTTTTTGGAAACAGCGCCGTATCTGATCGGCGTATTCATGCAGAAGTACGCACTCGATGCCGATGGCAACAAAACGAAACACTACTATCCACAAGAGTCCGTTGGGCTTGCGACGGGAATGCTGATCGCGGCCTTACACCAATGCGGGCTGGCGTCGCTCACGCACACGCCGAGTCCGATGGGTTTTCTCAACGAGATCTGTGGACGGCCGAGCCATGAGCGCGCGTTTTTGCTGCTGGTGGTCGGTTTCCCGGCAGATGATGCGCAAGTGCCGGTAATAAAGCGGAAAACTCTCGAGGATTTTGTGACATTCATCGAATAGTCGAGGTCTCTCGGCTGTATTTTGGTTGCCATTGCGGCATTCTTGCGCCCCATAGCCCTTTTATTCACTCAAGGATTTCTCGTGAAAACAGCACGTATTTCCCTGTTCGTCGTTGCGATGGCCGCTGCCGTCGTTGCTTGCGGCGGCAAATCTTCCTCGTCGGCCAACGCGCTCTTGAGCTACGTGCCGGCGGATACACCGTACATGTTTGCAGCGCTTGAGCCGCAACCGGCAGCGCTCAAAGAGAAGTTCCAGCCAATGGTCGATCTCGCTATCGATCAGTACCACGGGATGTTCGAGCAAGCGCGTGATGCGCTGGTTGAGGGCGAAAATAGCGCTGATGCGGCTGACTTGATTACCGTTTTGGATGCCTTGATTGCCGAGACCGCCGACGGTGATATCAGCGACTTCGGGTTCAGTTCCGACAAAGACGTACCGGTATTCTATGGCAACGGACTGTTGCCGGTCCTCAGAATGACCGTTTCCAGCATGGACGATTGGAATGCCGCCTACGCGCGGCTCACGGGCGACCTTGAGAACGGACCGACGACGATCACAGTTGATGGCCTTGAGGTTGATGTGCTCGGTGGTGAGGCGCCTGTACAGGTGTTCATCGCAGAGCAAGACAACATGCTGGTGATTAGCTTGGGTCCGAAAGGCATGGGAGAGGCTGAGATCGGCGTGCTATTGGGAACCAGCAAGCCCGCGACATCTATCGCCGATACGGGCGCCCTGGCCGACATTGCGGAGCGCTACGACTTTCTCCCGCAGATGCAGGGTTTTCTGGACTTACAGCAGATCTTTGCCATGGTCACCGCAGAGGGCAACCCGATCAACGATACGCTGTTCGCCTCACTCCCTAACTTGCCGTTGGAGTTGGATCAAACGTGCCAAGCGGAAATGTCGGGCCTGTTTGAGATAGCGCCGCGCGCCGTTGTGGGCGCGACCAAGTTGGATGGTTCCGGTTCCGACACATTGTCGGTACTCGAGCTGCGCAGTGATGTGGCGACGGCATTGAAACCGATCGCGAGCGTGATGCCTGGCCTCACCGCGCAGTCCGACTCCGCGCTGAAATTCGGTGCTGCGATGAACCTGCAGAACCTCAGAACCTGGGTTGAGGAAACCCTCGGTGGCGTTGCTGAATCGCCCTTTGAATGTGCGCAGCTGACCGGCTTGAACGATATGGCTGCGCAAGCGGTCGGCATGACGCAGCAACCGATCCCGCCGGTGGTCTACAACTTCATGGGTTACAGCATCGAGATTGGCAGTCTCGAGGGCCTAGAAGGGGTGGCGCAACAACAGATGCCAGAGAATCTTGATGTTGACGTGACGCTTGGTGTGAAGAACGTCGAAGGCCTGATGATGCTGGGGCAAATGTTCGTGCCGCAATTGGCGCAACTTCCGTTGGAGTCCAATGGTGAGGGCGTTCCGTTGCCGCAAGAACTGACCGGTCCGTTGCCGCTGGATGGTTTTATGGCGATGACCGATGACCTGGTCGGTGTCAGTGTCGGAGAGGGTGCCAAATCTCGCGTCGAGGCGAACGTGTCCGCGACCGCTGGCAATGAGGCGCCGTTGCTTGGCTACTTCAGCGTGGATGCCGGCGCGTACTTCGGTTTCGTATCGGATATTTCCGAGTCGGCGACGTCCGGCCTGCTCGAGAATTCGGATGTTCCGGAATCTGAGCGCGCGATGATCGAGAGTCAACAGGAGCGTATGCGTGCCATGGCTGAAGCGTATGAAAACCTGTTTGATCGCCTAGATGTTCGCTTCGAGCTGACAGATCGCGGTCTGGAGATTCCGGCCCGCGCAACGTTCAAGTAACTCGGGACTGTTTCTATCAGGAACGGGAGTGGTCGGATCACCGGCCACTCCCGTTTTTTTATCCGAATGGCGCAACGCCGATCAGCGCGCGATGCAGGTACACGACGAAGACGCCGTAGATCGCGAGTCCACCGATCACGGCGATCACATCATTCGCGCCGGTTTTCGGTAACGTCACGGTCGCTCTAGGCGTTCGTCGTTTGAGTGAGATGCGATCCGCAACCGCCCACGCGAGGAATCCGCCAAATAGCAGGACATCGGCCAGCGTGCCATTCGCGATCAGATGTGCCAGGGCCCAGATTTTGGTGGCCACCAGCATCGGGTGCTTCAATGTGTCTTTGATTCGGCCGGGCAAGTAAGCAGCAAGTAAAAACACGAAAACGGGCAGCATGAGTACCGCCGTGATGTGACCGGTCCAACGCGGTGGATACCAAAGGACGGTTGGGTCGAGCCGTGAGGCCGCGTAGCCTTTGATGATCAGAACAAAACCGACGATCGAGATGACGCTGTAAACGGCGCGCCAGCCGAGAGGCCCAAACTTCGCGGCGAGCTGATCGCGGCTACCGCCGGCGAAAATACTGATGCTGTGCATCCCGAGAAACAGAACAAGTCCGGCAATTAATAAACTCATGCAGTGCTCCCAAAAAAACGGATCGCTATGGCGAATGACTGTCAGCGGATTGCAGACGGTAGATCAGCAACGCGGCTCGCTGCGTGGCTATCGGCAACGAGGACAAGTCGAGGGCCTCGCCGGGGGAGTGGGCGCCGCTGCCATACGCCCCTAACCCCGCCAACGAATCCGCATACGAAGCCACGAATGAGATATCGGCGGCGCCTCGTCGGCTCGGGTCGAGCGCGGGCATTGCATCGCCGCCCAGGTCGATATTGATGTCTGACAGCATTCGCTGAAGTGTCATATTCCCTTCGGTCGGCGCCATCGCCGGGTAGCCTTCACCGAACGTGATTGTTGCCGATGTGCCCGGCAAATTGTCCGCGATGATCTCGCGCATCTTTGTCCGCGCACGCTCAAGCTGTGCGTCGGAGATGGTGCGAATGCCACCATGGATGATCGCATGTGAGGGTACGACATTGGTTTTGCCGAACGTTGTGCCGCGCGTTTGCGCGACGTCGTAGTCGATGTCGGTGCCCGCAAGAATGCTGCCCGCGTTGAAGGTTAAATACTCCTCTCCACGGACGGTCTCGTAGAACGCATTGAGAATACGTGCGGCCTCGAAAACGGCGCCAGCACCGACACGGTCGCTAAAAATCCCCGATGAATGCGCCTGTTTGCCGGTGACCTCTACCATCCAGTCGCTCGAGCTGCGGCGCGCGGTGGTCGCATACGCCGTGGTGATGCGCCCTTGGCTATCCCGATCATAGGCACCGGCTTCAAATCCGAGTGCGAAGTCGGCCCACTGACCCGCCTCAATCAAATCTGCTCGAACGACATCGAGCGGTTCGCCGGGACTCTCCTCATCGCCTGTGAATACGACGCGATAACTGGCCCGGTCGAGTACCTCGGATTCCGCTAACGCGCGAAGCGCATAGAACGCGATTAAGTTCCCCGACTTCATGTCGTCAACGCCGGGTCCCCGGGCGATGTCACCCTTGCGGCTGAACTCATTGAAAGGGTCATACTGTTCGAAAACGGTATCGAGATGGCCGATGGCAAGAATTTTTGGGCCGTCTGGATCTCCGTCGTAGCTCGCGATCAAATGTCCCGCTCGGTTCGTCGACTCGGGGAGTTCGACCCACTCTGTGGAGAAGCCAATCGATTCGAATCGGCGCGCCAGGTCGCTGCCCACCTCGCGAACGCCTGCGTGATTCATCGTGCCGCTGTTGATGTTCACATGGCGTTCGAGATCAACCACCAGCTGATCGGCGTTGGCATTCACTCGCTCGACGATGCGAGTTTCAGTTGCGTCTAATACCGGAGTGGCTGGTTCGGCTAGCCCTGTGGAAACGCAAAAGAGGCCGACCCAAAAAACAACCAAACGCATAAAGAATCCTCCACCGTCGGGCGTAGATGGTAGCGTAGGACGCTCGCCGGTTCAGGTCGCATCTAAAATCGCCATGGCCGCATTGTGTCCGGGGATGCCGGTGACGCCACCCCCCGGGTGCGCACCAGCGCCGCAGAGATAGAGCCCTTGCACAGGCATCGCATAGCGAGCCATCCCGATCGCAGGGCGGGCACTGTAAAGCTGTGACAGTGACAACGCACCATGGAAGATATCGCCGCCGGTTAGACCAAGCTCGACCTCTAAGTCTTGTGGCGTCAGGACTCGTCTGGCAATGACGAGTTTCGCGAACCCAGGCGCGTAACGCTCGACCGTATCGATCATGAGGTCGGCCACTGTTTCCCGATAGTCGGCCCATGATCGACCTTTGGACAATCGCGGTGCGACGTGCTGGCAAAACAGACTCGCGACGTGTTGCCCAGGCGGCGCCAGCGTGTTGTCCAGGGTAGACGGGATGAGCATCTCCACCACAGGTTCACGCGACCAACCGTCGCTTCTTGCGTCGCGGTAGGCGCGATCCATGTAATCGAGAGTGGGCGCAATGATGATGCCGCTCGACAAATAGTCCTCGCCCTCTGGGTGCGCTGCGAACTCTGGCAGTCCGGATAGTGCGACGTTCATTCGGAACGTACCGGAGCCATAGCGAGTACGTTCAATTCTTTCTCTATGCACGGCGTCGATCTGGTCGTCAGAGACAAGATCCAGCAATAGGTGTTTCGGTGTGCAATTGGCAGCGACGACAGGCGCACGAATATGTTCGCCGCTGTGTGTGATCACACCGTCCACACGACCCCGAGTCGTGCTGACTCTGTCGACCGCGCAATTGCAACGGATTTCGGCGCCTGCTCTTCGCGCGGCGTCGGCGATGGCTTCACTGATAGACCCCATGCCGCCGATCGCATGCCCCCATGCGCCCGATTTGCCGTTCACCTCGCCGAACACGTGGTGCAACAGGACATAACCGCTACCCGCGTCGTACGGAGACGCAAAGTTACCGACGATCGCGTCGAAACCGAACAACGCGCGGATGTGCGGATTCTCGAACCAATGCGCCAGGATCTCTGCGGCGCTTCGAGTGAACAATTCGAATAACGCCTCGTGTGCGGCGCTGTTGTGTTTGCGAAGTCGATTCGCGAGGAGACCACTCTGCCACCATTGCGCGAGTCCGCCGCCAATGTCCGGTGGACGGCGTAGCAGTTCGCCGCGCAGTATGTTGGCAGCGCCCTCCAGCCATGCGTAATAGTCCTCAAGGCGTTCAGCGTCACGCGCGCTGTGACGTGCGAAACGGGATTTTGTTTCGTGCAAGTCCTTGCCCGACGCAAGAAAGTCGCCGTCAGGTAACGGTAAGAAATTTCCGAAAGGTCGTTCGACAATATCGAGGCCATGTGACTTCAAGGCGAGGTCTTCGATGACCTTGGGGTGCAACAAGCTGACAGTGTAGCTCGCCAACGAATTGCGAAAGCCCGGATGAAACGTCTCGGTAACCGCAGCGCCGCCAACGACCGGTCGCCGTTCCAAAACCAGCACACGCCGATCAGATTTCGCGAGATAAGCAGCGGTGGTCAATCCGTTGTGACCGGCGCCGATCACAATCACATCAAACTCGGTCACCATAACGCTCGTTATCCCAGTAAATAGCCGAAAAAATCGCAAAATTCGGAGATAAATCTCGGATTCGCGGCAGTCAGTGCTTTATAGTCGTAAAGAAACCAAGGAATGGTGCCACGCAAGGGATTCAGACGATACATGGAATCTTCTGTCCACAAAGAACTCGCCCCCGTCTCCACGCAGCGGTTGGAGTTAGGGATGTTTGTGGCTGATTTGGATTGCCCGTGGTCCGAAACACCGTTTCGCTTTCAAGGTTTCGAGATTCTATCCCGCTCCGAAATCGAACTACTGCAAAAATACTGTACGACAGTATTTATCGATCCTCATTTCGTAAGCACCGTCACGTTGACTCGCGAGTCGATGCCAGACTTTTCGACAACCGACTCTACCGAGGTCGTTGAGAGTAAGCGTCTCGCCCTTCGCGAGTTACTCACCGACAGTGAGCCACACGTCTACTCGCGACAATCCGATTCACGCGTGGATTTCTCGGCTGCACAAACCGCCTATGAGCACGCGAGCGAACAACGCGAAAAGTTGCTCGCGGCACTTCGTGCGAAGAAACCGGTTCGCGCCGCACACTGCCGCGGCGTTGTAGAGTCGATTGCAGTGCGTGCTTCCGATGACCCGGATGCAATGATCCGCGCGGCGATGCTGAGCAAGCGGGGTGATCGCGCAACCGATCGAAGCGTGTCGACGGCGGTGTGGTGCGCAGTCTTTGCACGCTACTTGGAATTACCACCGCAGATGATGGTGGATCTCGCCGTGGGTGGTTTGTTGCTGGACATCGGTATGCAAAAGCTCGCGCCATCGCTACTCGATGAGACGACGAGCTACGGCAAACGACAACAGCTAGCGATGCAGGCTCACGTGACCTTAGGTCGAGAGATGCTGGAAGGCATTTCTAATCTGCCAAAGATTTGCGTGGACATGGTGGTGCAACATCACGTGCGGCCGAAGGGTGGTGGATACCCGCTCGGTGGCGCCGAAGGGCAGCGCAGTGCAGCGGGCATTCTGGCCGGTGTTGTCGATCAGTTTGATGGCATGATCACGGGCAATTCACGGCGCCCCCCAATGGCACCCTCCGAGGCGCTCGGTACGGTATCGCTCGCGTCGGAAGCGAGTCCACTAGACACCCTGGTCGCGGATCAATTCGTACAAGCGATCGGCAGATTTCCAAGCGGTAGTATCGTCGAGTTGAACAGCGGCGAAGTAGGCGTAGTCAGCGTTAGCGATCCTGACCGTCGCCTCCGCCCTACTCTGCATGTTGTGACTAAAGCCGATAAATCCCCGACCGCCGTCCGAGAGATTGCGTTGAAGTCTTTCCAGCGAGATCCCTCTAAGTCGAAGGCATTGTGGATTGTGCGGGGGCATCCGCCCGGCGCTTTTGGTATTGAACCCAAGGCTCTATTCGATTGATCCGGATCACGGCGCTCGCCTGCTTACTTGTTGCGTGGGTCGCGACAGCGACAGCGGACGAGGCCGTTTTGCAAGATGCGATGACCCGTGTTCTCGAGGGGCGTATGGATGAGGCCATCGAGCTGATCGATGGGCTCGACCGGTCGGACTCCGATTCCTTGGCAGAAAAACTCCACATCGAGCTTGCCGATATGCGGCGCGGTGGTTACGCGACCGAGGGCAATCGTGCGTACCCAGAATTGGCGCCACTTTGGCGCGACGCTCGCGAGGCTTTTGTCGAACGCCATCGGATTGACGACGGGCTCGTGCCCGACGTCGTTCTCGAGTTGCCGGCGGGGCTATCGCGCGTCATTGCCGTCGATCTCGGGCGACATGTCGCCTACCGTCTGGATCTCGATGCCCGTAAAGGCTGGCGGATCAGTGATGCCTACTACGTCTCCAGCGGTCGCGCTGGCCACGGAAAACGCCGGCGTGGTGATCGCCGCACGCCGCTCGGTGTGTATTTTCCTCTCGAGGCGTTGGATACACAGCGACTACCAGAGCGCTATGGCGCGCGCGCGATTACCTTGGACTATCCGAACGCATTGGATCGCGAGCAAGGTCGCACGGGCGATGGTATTTGGTTGCATGGGATCAACCGAGAGAACAATGTGCGACCTCCGCGCGACACAGACGGCTGCGTCGCGTTCGACAACGAGCGGATTGCCGAGCTGTCCGAATCGCTGACGCTTTCGCACACGCCGGTGATCTTATCGTCGGGCCTACGATGGCGCTCGGCGTCCGTGCCGCCGGCCGAGTTGCAGGGGCTGAAATCGGCCATCGGTGCGTGGGCCGACGCGTGGCAGCAGGCAGACTCGCGCACTTTTATCGGGTTCTATCCACCCAACTACACCCGATATGGTCGGCCAGCGGAACGCTGGCGAGCAGAGACCCTGGATGCCGTTGAGGCCACCGAATTCACAAAGGTTGGGATTGAGGAGCTCGCTGTCTTTCGTGCCGACGACGAAAGCAGTGTTTATCTGACGCGTTTTTACTTACGGCTCGAGGGTGTCGAAACCGTTAGGGTCTTGCGTCGGATTTATTGGCGAGACGGCCCTGCTGGCTGGGAAATCGTTGCCGAGCAGGGCCACTGACGCGACTATCTTTCGCTGGCGACGAGCTCGTCGATCACCGCGATCAATTCGGGCTTGCCGCCCGCTTGAACTTCGGAAGTCTTATAGCGGCCGTTGACAATCATCGTCGGCACACTCGCGATCTGGTAGGCCCGATTCAACGACTTCGCTTGTCTCAGTCGGGTGTTGACCTCAAAAGAATTCCAGCTGGCGTCAAATGTGTCTTCGTCGACACCGTACTGTTCCATCAACGCTTTGATTTCGCGCTCAGTCCGCAGCATTTTGCGGTTCAGGTGGATTTCATCGAAAACGGCTTGATGGATCTTGTCCTTGTCTTCAACGGCGTCGGTGCCCGCGAGCGCTTCGATCGTGTAGAACAGCTGTGCGTGCGTCTCGAGCAACGGGTTCCAGACAGCCGGCATCTTCACGAATTCAACGTCAGCCGGCAGATCACTGGACCACCGCTTGAGTGTCGGCTCAAGGTTGTAACAATGATTGCAGCCGTACCAGAACACCTCCGCAACCTCGATCGCGTCGGTGCCAGACACCGTTGCTTTAGACGGTTGAAAGCGATCGAAATGTTCTCCGGCGCGGAATCGCTGCGGTGCGCTGGGCGTTGTTTCCTGTGCCATTCGAAGCGTGACTTCGCGTGCTTCGGCTTCGGCGTCAAAGCTACCGTCCGACTCCTCGACCGCTGCAAGTTCATCACTCGGCTCGGTTTGCGCCGTCGTGGCTGGTTGGTCCGCGACCTCGGTCGGTGTGGTTTGTGTCTCTACACTCGCGGCCGGTGTCGGCTCATCCGAACCGCATGCCGACAGCGTCAGCGCGAGGAAAAGTGTGACAAACAACGATTTCGACGCTCGCATAGCGTTACTCCGTCAGACTAATTCGACTAGTTGAGGCCTTGCAGGTAGGAGGCCAACGCGTCAATTTCAGCAGGCTCCAACTTCAAAGCGATAGTGGTCATGATGTTTTGTGTATCGACATTCGAGCGCTTTTCATCATCGTCAGCATACGCCCGAAGACTGATGGCCGTGTAGGTCGCGTGTTGGCCACCAATGACCGGATAAGGGACGCCCGGATTACCGTCGCCCCCAGGCCCGTGGCAGGCGATGCACGCTGGAATGCCGCGCTCGTCGTCACCGCCACGATACAGCCGACGTGCAACATCGGTCGTGGCTGGGTCTGCCACCTCGCGAACCACCGGTGTTTGCGAGGAGAAGTAGGCGGCCAGATCTTTCATGTCTTGTTCAGACAGTCCCGCCGCCTGCGAGTTCATCAACACATTGTTGCGTTCACCGGCTTTGAAGTACTCAAGCTGCTGCACAATGTAGTTCTCGTGCTGGCCAGCAAGGCTAGGCCACTGTGGATTGAGACTGTTGCCATCAGCGCCGTGGCACGCAGCACAAGTGGTCGACTTAGCTTTTCCGGCATCGGGATCCCCGTGGGCTCCACCGTCCTCAGCCATCGTAGGGGCTGACGCGAGGCCGAATGCCATGAGCGCCGCTGCGCAAATGCGCGCGTCGAATAAATCTCTAAGGTTCAATGCTTTATCCTCTTGCCGAAGTCGGGCGGCGGATGCCCGTGTTAACCTTGCGGAGCCCGCCATTATACACCTATAGCGGCCAACCAGCATTTCTCTGAGGCCTCAAATGTCCGTCTTTCCGAAAGCCCGTTTTTTGCTCAGCGCCAACGCCGCCGACCAATTTGTGCCAGATGCCGGGTCCGAAGTCGCGTTTGCTGGCCGTTCGAACGCCGGCAAGTCAAGTGCGATCAATCAGCTGGTGAATCGGCGCCAATTTGCTCGGGTTTCGAAGACCCCCGGTCGCACACAGCTCATCAATTTCTTTGCGCTGACCGAGGCCTGTCGACTGGTTGATCTGCCTGGTTATGGATTCGCTCGTGTGTCGAAACAGATGCGCGATCACTGGCAGGTGCTGATGTCGAGTTATTTCGAGCAGAGACAGTCACTTACCGGGCTTTTTATCATTGTCGACATCCGCCGAGGCCTGCTCGATTTCGATCGAATGATGCTCGAATATGCTGAGAATTTGGAAATACCGGCGCACGTCTTGTTGACCAAATCGGACAAACTCAAGCGCGGTGCGGCGAAGACGGCGCAATTGACAGCGGCCAAGGAATTGGGTGATCGGGCGAGTGTGCAGCTGTTTTCGTCGTTGTCTGGACAGGGCTGCGAGGCAGCCCGGGATCGCCTCAAAACGATGTTAAGCCTGGCAAACGGTTAGCCTGTCGCGCCCTGGTCGAGCATTTCCGCCAGCCACTTTCGAGCTTCCGCCCACTCTCGCCGAACAGTACGGACCGAAATTCCGTATAAGTAGGCCGTCTCTTCTTCAGTCATTCCCGCAAAATAACGGGCGTCCACGATATGCATCCAGCGCTCGCGATACTGACCTAACCGCCCCATTAGCTCTGAGATCAGCACAATTTGCTCCGGTGTCTCGCTGAAGCCCGGCAGCATATCTTCCACGGCATCGAGCGGGACGTCCCGCTGCGCACCGCCGCGCTTCTCGCTGATTCTTCGGCGGGCGTGGTCGACGATAACGTGGCGCATTGCGAGCGAAGCGGTGCGTTGGAAATGCTGAGTCGATTCGTACCCTGATTGGCGACCGAGCTTGAGATAGCTCTCATGAAGAAGGTCGACCGTGTTCATGGTGTCCAACTGCGCCCGGCGGCGTCGGGCTCGGGCAATGTTCAAGAGCGCGTCATAATTCTCGCGGAACAGCTTGTCTGCCAACTCGCGGTCACTTCGCGTGTAGTCCGTTTGCGTAATGTCCTCAAACTCTTCGCTCACCGGTATGGATTTCCTGTCACGCGGTACTCAAGGGTTCGCCAAACGCACCCAGGCTGTCAACCACCGGTCGTTTTTTGGCCGGTTAGCCGGCTCTCTTGCGTTGTTCTGGGTGAGAGTCACTAATTCATGAGAATCACCATGCGAATACTCAAGACAGTTTTGATGGGTTTTCTGATCATCGGTGCCGGCCAAGCGCTGGCCGAGGACAGCAGCTCCCGCCAACCGGTCATTCAGGTTGTTGTGAATGGCAGCACATTGGATCGGCAAGAGGTCAACGCGCTGATTTCCTTGTACGGCACCGTGCAGCCTGGGCGCTACTGGTATGACGCGGTATCCGGCCTGTACGGCATGGAGAGTGGTCCGCCGGCCGGTCAACTGCATCCTGGTTTGAACCTCGGTGGGCCCCTGAGCGCTTCGGCGTCTGGAGGCGGCTCCGGTCGGATGACGGGCGTGTTCATCAACGGTCGTGAGATACATCCTATGGAGTACCTGTTCTATCAGCAATTGTTTGGACGAGTTATGCCCGGTCGCTTCTGGATGAACGCACAAGGCATGGGCGGCTATGAGGGTGGTCCGGCGATGTTCAATGTCCAACAGGCACTGGCTCAGGCAAATCGCCGTGGTGGCGGCGGAGGATCGCATTACATGGAATGGATCGGCGGGAAGCCGGGAACCCACGTAGGCACCGCTTCAGATGGATGCACTTACGTGGTTCAAGGAGACTACTCCGCCGAATCCTGCTGATTGACGTCTCTAGAACCTCACCCCCATCTCCCTGAGACGTGCGACCCGGTACATGCGTGCCGGGTCGCTTTTTGCTTGCTCAACAGAGAACCCGAAGCGCTCGAGTTGCCCGGCTGCGCCTTCGAGGTCTCCCGATAGAGCCTCAACGTACGCGGCCGCCAGCGCAAAGCGTGCGTGATAACTCGGCTCCGACGACTCAGCCGCGCGCGCCTCGGCAAATGCTGCGACGCCCGCCCTGGCACCTTCAAAATCTCCCATCTGTGCGCGTAGTTCTATATCGCCAAAGATCGAGAAGAATGCAGATCCAAAGTACTGCGCTTCGATTTCGGATGATCGATCCATGTTGTCGCGAGCGACGGTGAAATCTTTTCGCTCGGCGGCCAGTTCCGCCTTGAAGCGGTACGCCTGATCATCAGGGCTGCCGTTCTCGTCGCTCCAGCCAATCAACGCATCGACGCGTTGCTCGGCGCGCGCGAAGTCATTGTCGACGTAAAACTCGTAAGCGGCCAAGTAGATTTGCGTGATGCCCCATTGTGAGTGATCACGCAACGCGGACGACTCGTACAAGGCGGCGGCCTGCTTCATGGTCTGGTGCGCCGTGTCGAACTCTCCCGCATCTTTCTGCAGATACTGAAGGTAGTGCAGCACGCCCAGCAACCGATCCGGGTCATCGCCGTGGTCCTCGGCGATAGCGATCTCCAACAAGCGGCGAGCATTGTTCGAATCTTCCGGATCGCTGGTCGCGTAGGCCAGTTCGAAAGCAAAAGACAAGTGTTCATCGGAGAGGTAGCGGTTGGGATCATCGAAGCTTGGCGCGATTTCTCGCAACAACGCAAGCGCTTCGTCAGTCTCACCAACGGCGGTCAAAACATCCGCAAGCCGCATCTTGCCAGTGCGCAGCAAACCATCGCTCCCGAATCCGGCCTCAATCCACGGTTGCAGAATGCCGCGTGCGGTTTCGTAGTCGAACGCATCGACGAAATGCCCTCCGACAACCAAACAGATCTCCGCCGCTTTGTCCGGATCGCTCGCGTAGTTGGCCAACGCATCCTGCGCTCTTGCCAACATCACCTCGCGCACGCGAGCGCTGTCGGTTTCCGTTGTGAACGCGCGATCGAGAATATCTCGGTAGGTGGCTTGTAAAGCGATATTGTCCTCCGCCTTCGCGAGAAAGAACTCGGCGCGATTGCGCGACTCAAGGGCGCGTTGATTCGCGATCAGGGTCAGCACAAAACCGGCAAGAACTGCGAGCGTTAAGCCACCAGCGAGCGCGAACACGCCTGGATTTCTTTGTACCGCTTTGGTGAATCGATAGGCGGCACCGCCATCGCGCGCGGTCACTGGCCGTCGATCGATCAGATTCCCGATATCGTCGCGAAGTGCGTTGACGGTGGCGTACCGGTCCGATGCGTCAAAGGCCGTCGCTTTCGCAAGAATCGCATAGAGGTCGGCGGATCCGACCTCTTCGGCTCGCAATTCAACCCCGCCGTCACTAGCCCGTGCGGGCAGGTGGCCGGCCAACACCTGATGGAGTACCAAACCGATTGCAAAGACGTCGGTCGCTACGGATGGCGTCTCGGCGTTGAGCTGTTCCGGCGCCGCGTAAGCGATCGTCAGTGGACCGACCGTTTGCGGTGCATGCGGCTCGATCAGCGATGAGACGCCGAAATCGATTAGGCGAACGTTGCCGTCCGCGTCGATCAAGATGTTCGCGGGCTTGATGTCTCTGTGCAGGATAAGGCGTGAGTGTGCGTGAGCTACTGCTGCGCACAGTTGTAGAGCAAGGAGTAGAACTTTGCGGGGAGCAGGTTTCGTGCGGGCCACGTAGTGATCGATGGGTTCGCCCTCAACGAATTCGATTGCCATGAAAGGTCGATTATCGTTGCTCTGTCCACCGTCGATAATCCGACTGATTCCGGGGTGGTCCAGGGTCGCCAGCCGTTGTCGCTCGGCAGCGAAGTTGCGCTGCCACTCCGGGTTGCTCGCTCGAAGGACTTTGAGCGCCACGCGTTGGTCGTACAGACCATCGTTACGGCTCGCTTCGTAAACCTCGCCCATGCCACCGGCCGCAATGAAACGATCGATACTCCAACTTCCGATCGATGTACCGATTGGGAGTAGGTCACGCTCCAAGTTGGCGTTATCCGGTATTGCGGTCAGCATGAACGACTGCGCACGGCGCCGTCGTTCAAAAAAGCCCGTCACAAACTGGCCTTCGGGGTCGTCGTGGCCCTCTGCGAGACGTTTGTTCCGTTCCGTTTGCGGCAGTGCTTCCAGCGCCTCGATATCTTCCGAGATTTTGCGCCAATCCATCGAATGCTCCTCGATTGTCCACCGAGATTACGAAACCCTGACGCGATCAGGCAAGGACGCTGGCGTCGGCGCTAGCTTAGCTTGGCCGGTTTTCTCGCGAGCCTGCGTAAGAATGAGTATGCAAACTCGATATCGGGTTACCGGTTTGTCCTGGGATGGTGGCTGCACCAGCGTGCCCTCCTGCAGCGCAGAGCGTCACCATCCCAGCGGCAATTTAGGTCAGAGTTTCGTGGTTGCGCAACGACTCAGCAAATGATTTTTCGAGATAATTGCGCATCCGCAATTGCTTCTCGGTCGGTCTAATTGCTTGATTCACAATCGATGCGCGAAAAAAACCCCGGTGCGAACGACGCACCGGGGGAGTTTGTACGATCAAGTCTTGGGGACACTTGATCGCGAGCCCGTCCAGGGAGGAGAAAAACGGGCGAGTACAAGCAGCACTCAAGAAGTTAGAAACCCAAGTGCGACTGAAGTTCCAAAAAAGCAGAAAAATTTTAGTGTGCTTCGTCCCAATTGGCACCGAGCGACGCGTCGACCTTCAGTGGCACATCTAACTTGCTTGCACGCTCCATCCGCTCGACGACCTCCTGCATCAGCGCTTCCGCTTCGCCAGTCGCGACCTCCAGCACCAATTCGTCGTGAACTTGCATGATGAGACGTGCGTCTACTCGTGATGCATTCAGCCAAGTCTGTACGTCGATCATCGCGCGCTTGATGATGTCGGCGGCGGTGCCTTGCATCGGTGCGTTGATCGCGCTGCGCTCAGCATATTGACGTCGTTGCACATTGCGGGAACGAATTTCTGGCAAGTAGAGGCGTCGACCGTGTAGTGTCTCGACGTACCCATCATCGTGCGCTTGTTTGCGCGTGCGCTCCATATAGTCGTGCACACCGGGGTATCTCTCGAAGTAGGTGTCGACGTATTGTTGTGCCTCACCGCGGCCGATGTTGAGCTGTCTGGCTAGACCAAAAGCCGACATCCCATAGATCAATCCAAAGTTGATGGCTTTTGCCGAGCGTCGTTGATCCGATGTGACTTCGCTGAGCGGTAACCCGAATACCTCTGCTGCGGTAGCACTGTGAACATCTGCGTCGTTGGCAAATGCCTCGAGCAATCCTCGGTCGCCGGATAAGTGCGCCATGATCCGCAATTCGATTTGCGAGTAGTCGGCAGCCAACAAGCGATAGCCATCGGCCGGAACAAACGCTTGTCGAATCCGCCTTCCTTCTGGAGTGCGAATCGGAATGTTCTGCAGATTGGGGTCGGATGAAGACAGACGACCGGTTGCGGCAACCGCTTGGTGATAGGAGGTGTGCACACGGCCATCCGCTGCGATCAGAGTCGGCAATTTATCGGTGTATGTGCTCTTGAGTTTCGACACGCTGCGATACTCAAGAATGACTTCCGGCAGCTCGAATTCTGCGGCTAGCTCAGCGAGAACGTCCTCTGCCGTCGACGGCGCACCCTTCGCTGTTTTGCGCTTGACCGGCAAACCCTGCTCTTCGAACAAGATCGTGCCGAGTTGTTTGGGAGAGCCGAGATTGAACTCATGTCCTGCGAGCTCGTGGGCTTTCGCCTCCAAATCCACCATTCGGGCGGCGAGCTCGTCGCTTTGGGTCGCTAGCTGTTCTTTGTCGATCAGTACGCCATGCTCTTCCATGGCGAGAAGGACCGGTGCTAGCGGTCGCTCGATGTCGTCATACACCGATTGCAGTGTTGGGATCTTTTCGAGCTCACCCGCCAAATGTTGGTGCAGCTGAAGTGTGATGTCTGCGTCTTCCGCGGCATACGGTGCCGCGGTTTCCAAATCGATCTGATCGAAGGTTTTTTGTTTTGCGCCTTTGCCTGCGACCGTCTCGTATTTAATAGTCGATCGACCGAGGTAATGGCGTGCCAATGAATCCATGTCGTGTCGCGACGCCGTTGAGTTCAGCACATAGGACTGCAACATGGAGTCTTCGGGTATGCCACCCAACGCGATGTTGTAGCGGGCGAAGATGTGCCCATCGTACTTCAGATGGTGTCCAACTTTCGGGTGGTCACTTTGCAGCCACTCGCGCATGCGCTTTAGCACAGTGTCGCGATCCAACTGCTGGGGCGCACCGTCGTACTGATGGGCCAAAGGAATGTAGGCGGCTTTTCCCGGCTCGACAGATAAGCTGATCCCAACCAGTTCGGCAGCCATGTAGTCCAAGCTGTTGGTCTCGGTATCGAGGGCGACCAGATCCGAGTTTTCGATGGTTTTCAGCCAGTGTTCGAGCCTTGCCTCATCGAGTACCGTTTCGTACTCACCTTCGATTGCCTCTGCTTCTGGCGTCGCAGCGGTGCCCCCTCCGGAACGCTCGTCGAGCTGGCGCAGCAGCGTATTGAGTTCCCATCGTTGGTACAGGCGCTTCAACGCCTCGACATGCTCGCCCGTCGGCGCCAGCTCATCGGGCGCATACTCAAGCTCACAATCCAGCTTGATGGTCGTCAGTGCTTGGTACATCGGCAGTGAGTCCATGTGTTCGCGCAGGCTCTCACCGACTTTGCCTTTGATCTCATCGGCGTTGTCGCGAATGCCGTCGATGGACTCATAAGCCGCAAGCCACTTGGCCGCTGTCTTCGCGCCCACTCGTGGGACGCCAGGAATATTGTCCGCACTGTCGCCGACCAAAGCCAAATAGTCGATGATCTGTTCCGGCCAAACATCAAATTTCGCTTTGACACCGTCTCTGTCGAGTGTCGTGTCGCTCATCGTGTTCACGAGCGTGACACCATCGCGAACGAGTTGCGCCATATCTTTGTCGCTGGTTGAGACAATGGTGTTGATGCCCTGATCCGCCGCTTGAATGGCCAGTGTGCCTATCACGTCATCGGCTTCTACGCCTTTTACTCTCAGCAGCGGAAGACCCATCGCCACGACGATATCGAGCAGCGGCTGGATCTGACTGCGGAGGTCATCGGGCATCGGCGGTCGCTGTGCTTTGTAGTCAGCGAACATATCGTCGCGGAATGTTTTGCCGGGCGCATCGAACACGACACCCACGTAGTCGGGCGTTACTTCCCGAACGAGTTTGTTCAACATGTTCAGAACGCCGTGCAACGCGCCGGTCGGTTCGCCGGCGCTGTTGGTCAATGGTGGCAGCGCATGGAAAGCTCGAAACAGGTAGGAGGAGCCATCAACTAGCAGCAGCGTCTTCGTCATCTTCTTTGCTCTCTTCAATGTCCGCAGGCGGTAGCTCTGTCGCGGGTGTCGTTTGCCCCGGCAGATACAAATCCCCTGCCTGGCCACAAGCGGTGATCAATAGTGTGAGGCCGATCAGCATGGTGTGCCTGCGACGATTCATGGCGAGCGTTCCAGGATCGCCATAGTCAGTCGTGACACGGTCGTCAATCGGTTCTGATCATCATGTTGTTCGATTCCCCAGACGTGGGTTCGACGACCGATGTGGATCGGTCGAGCGACCGCGACTACACGACCGTCGCGCACACCACGGATATGGTTGCTGTTGATGTCCAGACCTACAACGTTGAAGCGCGCGATATCCACGCACATCGACGAACCCAAACTGCCCAGTGTCTCGGCGAGTACAACGCTCGCCCCGCCGTGCAGGATGCCGTACGGTTGATGCGTGCGTTCGTCGACGGGCATAGAGCCGGTGATCGAATCATCGTCGATGGACTCGATGCGAATATCGAGATGCGCCACCAGCGTATTCGCGCTGACCGCGTTCAGTGCATCAAGCGGGGGGCGATTGCCGTTGTACCAGATCATATGAGCGGCCGTTGATTCATCGGCAGCAGACTATAACCTGATCGTCTCAGCTCTTGGCGTATTCTTGCGCGACCCGCCGGTAGGCCTCGCGGAAACTGATGCCCTCTTCCACGACCAGCGTATTGGCGCGCTCGGCCGCATGTAACCCGTCGCTCATTTGAATGTTGTCGGGGATGAAACTCACCCCGTCCAGCATCGCGCGCAATATCGCGAGCGTATCGGACGCGAGGTCAATGCAGCGGAATAGCGGGGCCTTCAGCCTTTGTAAGTCGCGGTGGTAGCCCGATGTGAGTTTAGCCGTCACACCGAGGCATTCGTTCAGGCAGGCTTGGGCGCTGGCGGGCGCTGCGCGAATCAACTCGAGCACATCCGGATTGCGCTTCTGCGGCATGATCGACGAACCGGTCGTCAGCGACTCCGGCAACGACACATAGGCAAACTCCTGCGTGTAAAACATCAGGAGATCCGCTGCGAGCCGAGCGCAGTCATTCAGCAGCACCGTCAGCTCGAAGCACACGCTCGCCTCGGCTTTGCCGCGCGCGAGTTGAACGGCTGTGACGGGCTCTTGGACGGATGTGAACCCGAGTGCGTCTGCCGTGTATTGCCGATCGATCGGGATCCCAGGCGTGCCGTAGCCGGCCGCGCTTCCGAGGGGTGACTGGTCGATTCTGGCACGACACCGCGACAGCGCATCCGCGTCGTCTTGCAGGTTGCTGGCGAACCCACCGCACCACAGCGGCACGGTGCTCGGCATCGCCTGTTGCATGTGTGTGTATCCCGGCAATGCCGTCTCGGCTTCTCGACCGGCCAAAGTGAATAACGCGCGAACCACATCGTGCGTTTGTTCGGTGAGTCCAGTGACTGCATCACGCAAGTACAGACGAAGTGCGGCGAGCACTTGGTCATTGCGTGAACGACCAAGGTGCATGCGACCACCTGCGTCGCCGATACGCTCGGTGAGTCTCGACTCGAGCGCGGTATGGGCGTCCTCGTCTTCGAGTGAAATCTGCCATTGTCCGTCGGCATGTTCAGCCGCGAGTGCGCTGAGGCCATCGACGATCGCAACGTGGTCGGACTCGTTCAAGAGGCCTTGCGCATGCAGCATGTTGACGTGCGCGGTCGATGCGACGACGTCGTAGGCCACGAGTCGTGCATCGAGTTGGTGGTCCTCACCGGCTGTGTATCGCAGGACACGCTCATCGAGGCTATTGCCCTTGTCCCACAAACGTGTCACGCCGCACCACCGGATTTCTGTTCGGCTGGTGTCAACGCATCAATCGAGTCGACCACTAGGGTTCCGGTGCCCTCATTGGTGAAAACCTCCAACAGCAGGCTGTCCGGCAAGGCACTCGAGATCATATGCACCCGCTCGACCCCGCCTGCCAGTGCCGCGTCGATCGCGGCGGCTTTCGGCAACATCCCGTCTGCCAAACTTCCTTGGTCGCGCAGCTTTGCGAGCCCAGCGCGGTCCACGTAACTCACGAGCGAACTCACGTCGTCGGGATCGGCCAGGATGCCTGGCGCACCCGTGGCCAAGATCAACTTCTCCGCCTTCAACGCCCCGGCAATCGCTGCAGCGACCGTATCCGCGTTGATGTTCAAAAGCTCTCCCTGGTCATCTGCCGACAGCGGGCTGATGACCGGCATCAAACCGTTATCGAGTTGTTTGGTGACGATATCGATATCGACGCCATCGATGTCACCGACGTGTCCGTAGTCGACTTGTCCATCCTCGGTTTCCACCGGCGGTCGTCGGTGCGCTTGGATCAGACCGGCGTCGACGCCGCTAATTCCAACCGCCGGAATATCGAGGTCCCGACATGCGGCGAGGATTCGCGTGTTGATTTGCCCGTTTAGCACCATCGTTGAGACAGCCAATGCACCGGCGTCTGTTACGCGGCGCCCTTCGACGAACGTGCTGTCGACTCCGAGTGCACTCGCCAGCTCGGTCGACTGCGGACCACCACCGTGAACGAGAACCACGCGTATACCGACTTGGTGCAAGATTCCGACTTGTTCCATCAAAGCTCGAGTCGATTCGGCTTCGGCAAACACAGCGCCGCCGGCCTTCAACACAAAGACCTTGCGCTTGAACAAGCGAATGTACGGTGCCGCGTGTTTGAGCGCAGAAACAACAATGGCACGTTCACTGGGCTGTCTCATACGCCCGCTCCCATCATGTCGTATAGCACTGCCATCTGCGCCAACATTCGGTTGCGTGCTTCGGTGATAACGATGCTCCTTGGACCATCTAGAATCCGATCGGCGACCACGACACCGCGTCGTACAGGTAAGCAATGCATAAAGCGGCAGTCGGGATGGGCGTTGGCAAACCAGGGTTCGTCGACACACCAGTCTTTTAGATTGGCTCTTGCCTGTTCGTCGCCCAGCTTGTCGCCGTAGTGAGCGGTTGATGACCAACTCTTGGCGTAGATGACATGCGCGTCCTGAGTCGCGCTTGCGCGATCTGTGGTCTCGATCAACGATCCGCCATTCGCCTCCGCTGTTTGCCGTGCTTGGTCGACAATGGGTTTGGGCAACTCGAAACCCTCGGGTGCCAATACCGTGACATCCATGCCGCGCATCGCGGCCATGTGCACCGTGCTAGCCGGTACTGCCAGTGGCAGCGCCTTCGGATGCCAGGCCCAACTCAACACAAATTTGCCGCCGCGCGCCGGAATACTGAAATCATTCAGAGTCTTCCAGTCAGCCAAGCTTTGGCACGGATGACTGATTGCAGATTCCATGTTGATCCACGGTGTATCGATCAACCCGGTGAGCTCCAGAAAGCGCCGGTCTTGCACGTCGTCATCCAAGCGCTTGCGATCGGCGAACGCCCGAAGGCCCATGGCATCACCGTACGACGCTATAACCGGAACGGCTTCGCGGATGTGTTCTGCCGCGCTACCGTCCATGACGATGCCGTCACGGGACTCCAGTCCGTGAATCGACATGTCCGGCGAGATGACGAACGCGCCCCCGCCGAGTCTCGACATCGCAGCCTGAAACGAGGCCAGCGTTCGCAAAGAGGGCGAAAGGAACAACAACGACAGCACTTTGCCGGCGAGCGCTTGTGGCTCTGGCGCCGAATCCAAGCGTTGTGCGAGCTTGACCAATGCGGCGACGTGCTCCGGCGAAAAGTCGCCGAGGTGATGAAATCGATTCATTGAGATATCTCCGGACCGATGCTTTGCAGCGCGGCGGTTAGCTGTTGGATCGCTGCCTCGGTCGTGTTTAGAGGCGGCAGTAGTCGCAGCACATGCGGGTCAGCGCTCGTGCCGGTCAGTATGTCGTGCTCGAGCAACGCATCGCGCACGACTTTGGCAGGTGGCTCGGTCTTTAGACCCAACAACAGGCCTCGGCCTTGTGCGCCGATGACCGGACCAATGATGCAGTTGTCTCGAATCTGTTGTTCACGCGCGGCCGCGTTCGCGATTAGCCCATCGGCTTGAATCGTCTCGATGACAGTCGTCATTGCGGCGCATGACATCGGGCCACCGCCAAACGTCGTGCCGAGGTCACCGGTCTGGCAATAATCGGCTATACCTGGCGTGGTCAAAAGAGCGCCGCAAGGAAAGCCACCGCCGAGCGACTTCGCGAGGGTGACGATGTTCGGCCGAATTTCGGCATGTTCGAAGGCCATCGGCTTGCCGCTGCGTCCCATGCCGCTTTGCACCTCATCCGCGATCAGCAAAGCCCCGGACCGCTTTGCGCTTTCGTCGAGTGCTTGCAGGAACTCCGTTGAGAGATCATAGGCGCCGGCGACGCCCTGCACGGGTTCAACAATGACAGCGGCGGTTTGATCGTGGCAACTCGCTAATGCGGCATCGACATCGTCGCGCGGGACGAACGTCACGTCGAACGGTTTCGCTGGGAATCCATACCATCGTTTACTACTGCCCCACGTGACCGCTGCAGCGGCAGCGCTACGCCCATGGAACGCGTGCTCCACCGCGACGATATGCCGTCGACCGGTGGCTAGAAACGCAAGACGCAATGCGTTTTCGTTGGCTTCGGCGCCGCTGTTGACGAAGAACGCATGAGATAAAAATTTTGGCGCGAACTGGACCAGTGCTTGTGCGGCTTTTGCTCGGATCTCCAAAGCGACGATGTTGGATTGAAATGGTAGTTGGCGCCATTGGTCGCAGAGCGCTTTGCCGAGCCCTGGGTGGTCGTAGCCCAATGCTGCGACGGCATGCCCGCCATAGAGGTCCAAAACCCGGCGACCGCTCGCATCGATCAGGTAGGCCCCTTCGCCGCTCACTGGCGAAAACCCCAATTGCGCGTAAACGCCCAGCAAGTATTCGCGTTCGCTCGCGATGGCCGTGGTGTGTTGCATGTCAGCTCCAGCCGATTGCCGTTGCGCCTAGACCGTGAGTTTCCGGCCAGCCGAACAGGCGGTTCATCCATTGCACGGCTCCGCCTGCCGCGCCTTTAACCAGATTGTCGATGGCAACCGTGACGCAAAGGGCTTGGTCATCACGAGCAATCGATATTCTTGCGAAGTTGCTGCCCACAACCTGTTTGAGCCTTGGCGAGTCTTCAACTACCGCAACAAATGGCGCTTGCGCGTAGAACTCATGGAGCATCTCGTGCAACTTGGCATCGTCATGCTCTGAGGTCGACGCAGCCATGACGGTCATGTGAATACCTCGCGCGAACGGGCCGGCGTGGGGTACAAAATGAACCGTGGGTGTGTGGCTTGTTGCCGAAGCCACTTGCGCGACCACCTCAGGGGCATGGCGGTGCGCCAGAGGTTTGTAGGCAAACAGATTGGCATGTCTTTCCGGCATATGTGTCGTTGCGATCGGTGTCTTGCCAGCGCCGGTACTTCCGGTAACACCGTTGGCAAAGAACGATCGGTCGGTTAGCCCGAGACTTAGCAGCGGCACGATCGCAAGTTGTATCGCCGTCGCGAAACAGCCTGGTTGACTGGCATGGAGCTCGTCGCCGTGCGTGACAAACTCGGGGACACCGCGAGCGAATTGCCCGAGCAGCTCGGGTGCCGGGTGCGGTTGGCCATAGACGGCCTCAAACGCATCGGCGGCTGCGTACCGAAAGTCCGCGGATGCATCCACGATGTGCAAATCGCTCCCTTGGTAGGCGCCGATCACTCGGGAAATTTGTGCGGCAGCTTGAGCGTGAGGGAGCGCGCTGAACACTGCCAGAGGCCCGTTTGGCAGTGACCCGAGCAGCGTGTCGAAGTCGATGAAACGCTCCGCCGGGTAGACCGAACCCAAGTGTTTGAACAGCGCCGAGATCGAAGTGTCCGGCGCTTGCCGTGCGACCGCGGCCACCAATCTCAGTTCGGGATGTCCGGCAACCAGTCGTAGCAGCTCTCCGCCAACGTAGCCGGTCGCTCCGAGCACCACGCAGTCTGTTGGATTCATACCTTCGACCCCGGCTGCCTGATCGCCGCAAAAACCGCATCGCCCAAAGCCAGTCCTTGGGTCAATGCGTTGTGTCCTGGCAGGCCGAGTTGTTGTTCGATCAGCGTGACACCCACCGCGTTGTCGGTCGACGGACCCGTGACGACCGTCGGCTCGATGGCGTATTCCTCGCGCAGGATTTTCGCCCCGCCCCATGCTGCCACCGGATCATTGGCGCACAGCACTACGGACGTCAGAGCATCGCGAATAGACGCATCAGCAAGGATAGCGTCCACACCGTAAGTGCCGAGCAAGCCATCGCCGAGTTCCATTACGATCACGTCCGGCTGTTCGGCGGCCAACTCGGTCAACAAACACCGTGTCAACGCGGGCCCGTTGTGGCGGGTTGTGGTCATGACGCCAAAATCCGAAAACAGCATCGAGGCGCTGGCACCGGCATCTTCCATTGCGAGCACATCACGGCGCAAAGACACGCCCGTCGCTTTGCAGGCGGCAACGTTTAGTCCATGCGCGCGGAGTCGACTAACGATGGCGCAGGCTGCGGCGGTTTTGCCCGAGTCCATGCAGGTGCCCGCAAGGGCAACCACCGGCACGCCTGCGACGTCGATATCTGGCGTATCTGGCAGCGCCGACTGACCGGCTCTGGCCGCGATACCAATGCGTTCACCGAGGTACGGAAAATCCAACACCATGCCCAGCACTTCGCAGTCGAACGGGTCACCGAGCTCCGGGTTCGCAGAGTCGCAGTGGCCCATCACCCCGCCGATGTTGAGCATTTGCAGTGTGTCGCCACGTTCGAGCTGTTGCGGTAGTGAGCCGGAATAGCCGAACAGCGCCTTGCGATGTCCAAGGGCACCGACAATCACGTCTCCTTGCTTGACCACTGCCATGCGGCCACTCGTCAATTCGAGCGTGTTGTAACGCGACTTGTTGTTGAGTATTCGAACCGCGATGAGCACGCCTTCTTCGCAGACGATTTCATCGGCCAGCCGAAGTTCGCGTCCGAGGTTCAAAGACGCAGCGAGCGAGGCGACTTTGTCGACCTCGATGGTACGGCTGGCGTGCATCAGGTTTCCTGCTCGGCTCGGGCCTGCAGGATGCCGGGCAAAGCGCGAACCCGGGAAAAGCCGAGCGCATCTCGCGGTGTCCACTCCCCAGCGGCTTCGCCGTACACCCCTTTGCTGGCGGCCAACAGCGAACGGGGTGCGTCGATTCCTTCGACGAAAGCATGGCCCGCCTGCAACGCGATCCGCACCGTGCCGGTGACGAACGATTGCGTGCTTAAAAATAACGCTTCGATATCGCGACAGGCCGGATCGAGTTGTCCGGCCTCATGGACGAGGTCCCCGTAGACTGCGGCGACTTGGTCTTTGACGCGCTGCTGTGCCGCACTCAGCGTCAACTTCTCGAGCTCGCGGTGTGCGGTGATCAAGAGCTCAGCCGCCGGTGCCTCAAACGCGACGCGTCCTTTCGTGCCGAGAATCGTGTCACCAACATGGATGCCGCGGCCAATCGCATGTCGTGCGCCGATTTGCTCGAGGGTCTCGATGAGGCTGACTGGGTCGCCCGTCTGGCCGTTCACGCCGACCGGCACACCACCGACAAACTCAATGGTGAGTGGTTCTGGAGGGTTGGGGTTGCGCAAAACGCCTGGTGACAACACCCAAGCGTCCTCAGGAATACTGCCTGCGCTCGTGAGCGTCTCCTGGCCGCCGATCGTGACACCCCAAAGTCCGCGGTTAATTGAGTACGCGCCGCCGCTGGTCGGCAATGGCAAGTTGCGATCCTTTAAGAACTTGATCTGGTCGTCACGCGCCCAGGAGTTGTCGCGTACCGGCGCAATGACCTCTACATCGGGCGCCAGAGCGGCTAGCGCGACCTCAAACCTAACTTGGTCGTTGCCGGCGGCGGTGCAGCCATGTGCAATTGCACTGGCGGATGTCTCCACCGCAAGTTTGGCGAGTGTTGCCGCTTGCACGCCGCGCTCTGCGCCAACGCACAACGGGTATGCTTGGCCACGTTTTACATTGCCCGCGATTAAATATCGCAGCACGTTATTAAAGAAGTCAGTGCGTGCATCGATCTGATGGTGATTGGCTGCGCCGAGCGCTAGTGCACGAGACTTCAGCGCCTCTGCCGTGTCGGCATCGATGCCGCCGGTATCGACCGTCACGGTGACGACCGGCCGGTCGTACTCAGCTTTCAGCCAAGGAATGCAGAAAGACGTATCGAGCCCGCCCGAGTACGCCAGCAGGATGGGGGATGAATTGGTCATGAGGCAGTACCTTTGATGCTGGCAGTCAAACGTCGTTGTAGTTTGCGGTTCGCGGTTGCGCTCGGGGTGGCGACGAAGATCGTGTCATCGCCGGATAGCGTGCCGACGATCTCGGACCAGCCGCTACGATCGAGTTCAACGGCGACTCGTTGCGCGGCACCGACGGCCGTTTGCACGACCAGCAAATTCGGTCCCGCTGCTGCGGTGCTGCGCACAAACTCCAGTGCGCCCAACGACGCGTTATCGCCATTATCTGCACCCGCCAACTGGTAGCCCTCTGGGTCTTTGACGACCCGAAGATCTTTCAAATCGCGGCTGATGCTCGACTGAGTCGCGCTATGGCCTAACGATTTGAGGCGTTGAATCAATGCGGCTTGAGTTCGGATGGACTCACTAGCCAGCAGGCTGCGGATGGCGGCGCGACGCGCCTCTTGTTGTCCGAGTTCAGAGGGCATAGGAACTGCTTTGGATAAACATGCGCATAATAAGAACAATATATGCATAACAATGCAACCCATTTTTCGCTATGCTGCCGTTTTTTCGCGGAGCTCCCATGTCTGATTCCGTTGTGATCGATTCCGGGCCAAACCCTGATGCGATCGTTATCCTGTTGCACGGACTCGGCGCCGATGGCCACGATTTCGCGCCGGTTGTACAAGAACTCTCACTGCCGACCGGAGTTCCGGTTCGGTTCCGCTTTCCGCATGCACCGTCGCGTCCGGTCACGATCAACGGTGGCATCAGCATGCCGGCGTGGTTCGACATACTCGGTCTGGATCGCAATGCGGCGCCCGATGAGGCGGGAATTCGCGCTGCGATGGGGCAATTGGATGCTTGGGTTGAGGAAGCGGTGGCGGCCGGTTTTCAGCGCGAGCGCATCGTAGTCGCCGGTTTCTCGCAAGGTGGCGCTGTCGCTCTGTCGTATGCGTTGCGGACCAAAGGCCGATTGGCCGGAGTGATGGCGCTGTCGACGTATCTGCCGATGCAGCAATCGGTCATTCAGGAGCAGGCCAACCGGCAAACGGAGTTACCCATCTTCATGGCACACGGCGTGCACGACCCAGTGTTGCCGATCGCATTGGCAACCGAAGCGCGCGACTTCATTCGGGGGCAAGGTTACGAGATTGAATGGCACGAATACCCGATGCCGCACTCTGTTTGTGCAGAAGAGATCGTCGCGATGCGTGCGTGGTTAGTCCAACGACTGGCGCCGGCAGCAACAGACTAACGCGGAAGATTCAGCGACAACTCGAGTCGGCGATCGGGCTCACCACCGGGCTGGTAGTGTTGTTCGGTGATCGTCGTGGCGCCGGTGTGGCGAACGCTAACTAACGTTGAACAGCGGGTGCCGTATTGTTCGCCCAGGATGAACGGCGCGGACAACAGCCGTCGGCGCTCGAGCGAGCCCGGCTCTTCCGGCAACACCTCGTCCTGAGCCTGGGTGCGATCTCGAAGAAACGCGAAATAGTGTTCAGGATCAGTGGATCCGAGTCGTATTGCCGATTGGGTGTAGGCACGCGCTGCGGTGACCTTCGGCCAGGGCGTGTCCAACAGCGCGTTGCTCAGCGCGTAGGTTCCGGGCGGTAAAGGCCCTGCTTCATGTTGCGGGTCCCGGTTGGTTGCGTAGAACAACTGTTGCCGGTCTCCGTATAGAAGATTGAAGCCAGCGTAGTCGTTCGCTTGTGCTGTGATCTCGTCGGCGAACTCTGGCTGCGAAAGCTCACCGGTCAACCAGCGAGGTATCAAGTCGCCCCGGCTGCGCGTAACGTGCTCTGGGGGTGCTTCTCGAAAGTTGGTCACCACGCCAAATCGTCCGTTGGTGTGGACGGCCAGCCAGGCGCCGCCCGCCTGACTATCTCTTCCGCCGACAATGCCGCTGGGTGTCTGCCAAGCATGCAGGTCCAAGCTAGGCCGAGCGAACGCTTCATCCCGGTTGGCAGCAAGCAGCAAGTCCACGTCGGGGTGCTCTCGCCAGGCCAGCATGATGAGACACATGAATAACAGTGAGGAAAATGCTGCAGGATCGGCGCCCCCGACCCTGCAGCAAATCGCTTACGACTGTTGTTTGAGCAAGTCGCGAATCTCCGTCAGCAGCTTCTCTTCTGCAGACGGCTCTGGCGGCGCAGGTGGCGCTTCCTCTTCTTCTTTTTTCAGGCGATTCATCACTTTGATCGCCATGAAAATCGCGAAAGCGACGATAATGAAGTCCAGGATTGTATTGATGAACTGGCCGTAGGCGATCACTGGAGCGCCCGCTTCTGTTGCCTCACCCAGCGTTGCGTATTCCGCGTCCCCAAGGTTTACGAATAGCTGGCTGAAATCAACATTGCCCATCAATAAGCCGATCGGCGGCATGATCACGTCCTTAACGAACGAGCTAACGATCTTGCCGAATGCACCCCCAATAATGATACCCACCGCCATATCGACGACGTTGCCGCGCATGGCGAACTTTTTAAACTCTGACAACATGTGCCTTTTCTCCCTCTCATTGTTGTTGACCTAATCTCACGATTCGGTCGCAGCGGGAGTGTAGAGCACGGACGACCCTCGCGTCGAACACGAGTGAAACTGTTTGGCGAGACGCTTAGTTCGACACAAACTGTCGTGCGCCCGGCCGACGCCGACGTTCCGTGCGAATTTCGCAGGCTGGGCAAACGCGGAAATCCAGCGAATAGCGGTCGTGCAGATAATCTGCCTCGCACTTGCCGCAGTTTGCGAGCGCCAGCGTGTCGTCACGTTCGACGGCGTGCAATAGCGTCCAAGCCCATTCGAAACAAAACAACGGCGCTGGATGGATCGTGCGGTATGCCGCATAGGCGGCGCAGAACACCCGGCCGCATTGTACGTCCGGCGTTTGCCAGCGTGGCGTCAAGCGGCCCGAGTCATCGCGATGCACCAGCTCATAGGCTAGAAACAAGTGCATCAATGTGGACGCCTCGAGCTGATGTGCTGGGTTTTTCACGAAACGTGCAATTTGCTGCGGGGACTTGCCGCGACGTCGCCGAACCATGCTGCCGTTGCGACCCGTGAAGTAACGCTGGCAGAGCTTGCGGATTCGATCGTCTGACAGTCCCGTGCACGTACGAATGGTGCTCGTGCGTGCTTCAAACTCGATCATCCATAGGGCGAGGTCGGTCTGTGCGCGTTCGCGGCTATAGCGCTCGTTCATTTCTTCTACTCCAAATTCCCATAATTGAGAAAAAATACACATATGAATCACTCGAGTGCTACTCTATCGTGAAAAGACATAAGAATAAATATGAATAAAAAAGAACATATACCGATTTTCGTTGGAGCGATTACATGCAGCATACCCATTTCACCACCACGCTTATTTCTGAAATTCATGAGTTAAATCAGTCTTTTGTTGAACTTATGCTGCGCGCATACCGCGGTGGCGATTTCGCGTTAGACCCCGTGCTGGCGAAAGCGCTTGATCAGCCGGACCGGGTATTGCCCCAATGTCCATTTCTGCTCTTCCGCCCTGTCGAGCGGGCCGATGACGACGTCTCGGTGGTTCTTCGCGCGAACGATGATTTCGCGCAAGGTTTGGTGGTCGCGACCTTAACGCTGCTGCGTCAGCTCGCGCGCGAGGATCTCCCGACGGTACGGCTATTGACGGGCGAGTCGGTGCGCTGGTGCCGAACGCTCGCTGCGTTGACGCCGAGTGAGCTTGTGCGACTCGCTCCGCGTCTGGATCTCAAACCTCGCTTGGTCGATGTTTCCGGGTTTTGGCAGGACCTGGTCCGCGCGCGGGGCGTCTCGCGACTTCAGCGTGCCAGTCTCGGCGCTACTGGTTTGCAATTGGTGCTGTCTCGCCCACGCCGATTCGTTCCGATTGATGCATTTCGGTCCCAGAGCGGCTTCCGACCTGAGGTCCACGACGAATCTTGAGCATTAGCCGCATCTCTCGACTCACGACTCAAGGACATTTGGTTACAATGACGAGATGCATGCGTTAGATATCCGCGGTCTCACGAAGACCTATCCCAATGGTGTCCAAGCACTACGTGGCGTTGATTTCCATGTTGCGGAGGGAGACTTTTTTGCGTTGCTCGGCCCCAATGGCGCCGGCAAGACGACAACGATTGGGATCATCACATCCCTGGTGACCAAAAGCTCCGGAACCGTTGAGGTATTCGGCCACTCTTTGGACAACGACAAGTCGGCGGCGAAACGCATGCTGGGTGTCGTGCCACAGGAGATCAATCTCAATTTGTTCGACAAGGTCATCAACACCTTGTTGAATCAGGCCGGCTACTACGGCCTGTCGCGCAAGCTCGCGCATGAGCGTGCGGAGAAATACCTCACCCAACTGCAACTCTGGGATCGCAGAAACGATATCTCCCGCAATCTCTCCGGCGGTATGAAACGCCGCCTGATGGTCGCCCGAGCGCTGGTTCATGAACCTCGTCTGCTGATTCTTGATGAGCCGACCGCGGGCGTGGATATCGAAATTCGACGGTCGATGTGGGAGTTTTTGCAATCGATCAATCAGGCCGGGACTTCAATCATCCTGACGACTCACTACCTCGAGGAAGCCGAGACGCTATGTCGCAACATCGCAATCATCGACTCGGGCCAAATCGTCGAGAACACATCGATGAGTCAGCTCTTGAAGAAGCTCCAGCGCGAGGTGTTCGTCCTAAGCCCGGCGAACGCGCTGTCAGAGGCACCGAAACTCCCGGGATTCGATACATCGCTGAGGTCGGATGGTGATATCGAGATCGGTATGCAGCGCGGTCAAACACTCAATGAGATCTTTGCGGCTCTGCAGGCAGCCGGCATCACCGTGGGTTCGATGCGGAACAAGTCGAATCGCCTGGAGGAGCTGTTCCTCAATCTCGTCGATGAGAAGTCAAAAAGGAACGCGATCGCATGAGCAACAGCGTCATGGCACAAAACTGGATTGCGTTTCGGACGATCGTGCGCAAAGAGTATCTCAGGGTGATTCGCATTTGGATCCAGACGATCGTGCCCCCTGCAATTACGATGACACTGTACTTTCTGATTTTTGGCTCCCTTATCGGCAGCCGGATCGGCACGATGGATGGGGTGGGCTACATGCAGTTCATTGCCCCAGGGCTGATCATGATGTCGGTAATCACGAACTCCTACGGCAACGTCGTCTCGTCATTCTTCGGCGCTAAATTCCAGCGGCATATCGAGGAGATGCTGGTTTCCCCAGTTCCCAATTCGATCATCATCCTCGGGCATGTCGCGGGCGGCGTCGTGAGAGGTCTGATGGTGGGCGGCCTCGTTTGTATCGTCGCTCTGATGTTCACGCGTATCACCGTCGCGCATCCGTTGATCACCATCAGCATCGTGATTCTGACCTCGGTCGTGTTTTCGTTGGCCGGATTTATCAATGCCGTGTTCGCGAAGAAGTTCGATGACATATCGATTGTGCCGACGTTTGTGCTCACCCCGCTGACCTATTTGGGTGGTGTGTTCTACTCCATTTCTCTGCTGCCCGAATTCTGGCAGAAGGTGTCACTTGCCAACCCGATCCTGTACATGGTGAATGCGTTTCGCTACGGCATGCTCGGTCAGTCGGATATCCCGATCACCACGGCATTCTTGCTAGTGATTCTATTTGTTGGCCTGCTGTTCAGCGCATGCTTGTGGTTGATGCACAAAGGCATCGGTATTCGCGAGTAACTTCCCGTGTGCGGTCGCTTTGCTTTTTTCTCAGCCGCTGAAGCCGTGCAACAGTTGTTTGGCGTGGATGACGCATCACTCGCCGTCATGCCGCAGTACAACATCGCACCGACGGACTTGGCCGCGGTAATCCGAGACACCGAATCAGGCCGCGCTGTCAGTATGATGCACTGGGGCCTGCTGCCGTTCTGGGCAAAAGACAAAAAGATGGCCGCACGCATGATCAATGCACGGGCTGAGACAGTGGCGGAGAAGCCCGCCTATCGCGCAGCGTTCAAGAACACCCGCTGTATTGTTCCTGCTGATGGCTACTACGAGTGGGTGACGCGCGATGGCGAGAAACACCCTTGGTACATCTCCGATGAGCGTGAGCAGCCACTCGGCATGGCAGGCCTATGGTCGCGGTGGACGTCGGCCGACCGCAGCGAAACGCGAGATACGTTTACGATTCTGACAACCGAGGCGGTCGGTAGTATCGCGTCGCTACATCACCGAATGCCCGTGATGCTCGATGACGTCACAGCGGAACACTGGCTGGCCGGCAACGACAGCAACCCGCCAACACTGCGCGATATTGTTGCTGTAGGTCACGCAACACCGCTCCGAGCCTGGCGCGTTTCCCGCGCGGTCAACAACGCACGTAACGAGGCGCCCTCGCTGATCGAGCCTGCCGAGGACGAGTGAGCGGTTATTGCTCCAGCGTTGCAACAACGAGCATGCCTGGACCACCGTGCACGCCGAACGCGGCGCACACCTCAGTAATGTAGACATCCTTCAGATTTGGAATGCGTGCCCGCAGCTCGTTGGCGAGCGACTCAGCGTCCTCTGCAGCGTTGCCGTGACCGACAGCGAGCCGCACTGGCCGGTCGGACGCGAGACGTTTCGCAACGTAGCGCGCAAACCGCTTAACGCGGTGCTTGCGGCCAAACACGACGCCTTTCGGTTTGACTTCCCCGCTCGGTAACGTCTGCAAAACGCCATTGAGTTTCAGAAAATCTGCGATCCATTTCGTTGAGCGCGGGACACGTCCACCGCGAACGACATATTTGAAATCGCTGACCAGAGCATAAGTGGTCGTGTTGGCGATCACGTCTTCTAACCGGTCGCGAATCTGATCGATTTTCATGCCGCTGCCGGCCATTTCCGCGGCTTCCCGAACGATCAGACCTTGGCCCAGCGTGCCGTTTTTCGAATCTACAACGTGGATCGTTCCGGGTGCGTCAACTCGACTCGCAGCGCTCACTGCGGCCGCATGCGTGCCACTCACCGCCGCCGATAGCGTGATCGACAAGACTTGATCGTAGTGGCTCGCGAGGAACTGGAATTGCCTCCGGTAATCCCCGGGGGAGGGTTGGGATGTCGTGGGGTGGATCGGGTTGCGCGCGAGCTCATTAAAAAATTCGTCCGGACGGATGCTCAGCTTGTCGAGATACCCCTGTTTGCCAAACTGAATCCGCAGGGGCACAAAATGCACGTCGAGATTGTCGATGTCCTGTTCCGCAAGGTCCGCTGAGCTATCCGTAATCACTGCCACTTGGTGACTAAAACTGTGGGTGGTGTGTTGCTGCCGGTGCATGTCATCGGCCTTTTCACCACGGACCTCGCCGTAGTCTCGCGCCAGGCGAAACACTTGGTCTGGATCGTTCACGTGTATGTGGACTTTTGCCTTCCGGTGGCTACCGGCTAACACGAGACTGCCGCCCATCTTGGAGAGATCTTCGCGCAACTTGCGACGGTCAATCCCCTCGCCAACGATGACGCATTCCGTGCAGTAACGAAAATCGAGATCCGTCTCCTCTCCGGCCATCAAGGTATCTTCCATGTCATCCGGCAAGCTGAGTTTGTCGACCACCTCACCGTCCCGAACGAAAGCCAACATACCGTGCAGCAGCGCGACGAATCCTTTTGCGCCCGCATCGACCACATCCGCTTTGCGCAAGACGTCGAGCTGGTGCTTGGTTGCCGCAAGTGCTTTCTCCGCAGCGCGCAGTCCCTCGCTCATCAAAGCAACAAAATCATCTCTGACAGGTGCTTTCGCCAATGCGTCTGCATACGCATCAATCACCGACAAAATGGTCCCTTCCCGCGGCTCCGCCAACGCATCTCGTGCGTAGCTGGAGCCCGCTTTCACAGCTTTGGCAAAAGTCTCGGTGCTAAATCGGGTCAATTCCGCTGCGGTATCGCTGACGCCTTGAAAAAACTGCGCCAGGATCGCGCCCGAATTACCCCGCGCGCCATCGAGTAACGCATCCGCTGCGTGCTCCAAAAGTCGATGCAGCGGCGGCGCCTCATTGGTAAGGACGCCACCCATCGCGCCGACGGTCAGCGCCATGTTGGTGCCAGTGTCGCCGTCGGCGACCGGGAACACATTGATCCGGTTCAAACCGTCTTGGCTTGCGATCACGCGCTGAACACCGTTCTTCAGCGCTTTTTGCATCGCGGTCCCGTCAAGATATTTCATCGGTGTTTCATCCGTTGTGGGGCGACCCGAGTCGCTAGTCGCGTGGCACCAAAAACCGATCACCGGCGTAAGCGAAGACCACGCCCGCCGCGGTGATTTCCGCGACTCTGAGGTTATTCGCAAGCCGATCGCCTTCGGTGACTTTCCGACCGTCGACGAAGGCAAAGCGTCTGACGGGTGACGGATCGTACACGTGAAGACTGATCGAAAGATCACCAAAACTATTGCCGGTGTCGGCGACATAATTCGCGTACGTCTGAGTGTCTTCGACGACGACTGGCGCTGCATTCGCCGCCGGCGATTGCACTACATCTGTGACTTCGACCGCGACAGGCGTATCGGATGCACCGACGTTTTGCGCAACCGGCAAAGTCTGCTCGGAAAGTCGCTCGATTCGAGGCTTCCTGGTCGGTGCTTCGGCGGGCAGTGACGGTCGAGTTGCCGGCGAGCGATCGACCGCGGGTGTCTCAATAGCGCTCAGTTGGCTGGTTGTGGTTGCGACGGGGGCGTTGGCCGGACTGCTCATAGAGCGCCCGACCAGCCAGCCGATACCCACTGCATTGATCGCCAACAAAATCGCGATTGGAATCCACCATCGACGGGTGCCGCGGTTCGCTACTGGCGTCAGTGCGGCGGCCGCTTCCGGCGCGCGTCTTCGACTGCGTTCGGCATCGGATTTCTTCAGTGCATCGAGAATCAACGACATTATTGGATCTCCCGATTCGCGAGCGTCGGCGTCATCTGATCGCTCTCAAGTCTCGGTACGCCCGGTTGGCCTACCTCCGCGTTGATCATCATCTGCGTGCGTTCCCCGACGAGACCATCAACTTTCAGTCGGCGGCTCGCTTGGTACTCGCGTACATAGGTTTCCAATCCGGTGTCATAGCGATCCGAATCCATAGGTGGAATCGGTGTACCGAGAATATTGGCGAGGCTACGCCGCAGCCACAATACTGCCGGTCCACGCATGCCCGGTGCGAGCGCACCGTTCGGGCTGGCCGGCGGGGGTTGCCACAACAGTAAGAACTCGCCGTACCAAAAACGCGAGAACTCTCCGGCAGCCACCAAAACTTCCTCGTCAATCGCATTCAGTTTCACTTGCGTACCATCCCAGCCGGTCAGTACCACTTGATGCTCGGTGCCATCATCGAGCACCAAATTGACGATCGCCGGACGATCAAGCGACACCAGCGGCAAGAATGCGCTGGTGTCAGCATAGCAACGCAGTCCATTGGTCGCCGCTTGCTCGCAGGGGGATGAACCCTCCGGTTCGAGTGCGAGTCGCCAAGCGTCGAATAGCCGACTGAATGCGTCGCGCGTGCCAGTTTGTGTTGCGTTCTGATCCAACCACTCGGCGAGTGACGGACGCTCCGGCAGCGGTGTGTCGTTCTGCGTGAGCGTGTCATTCGGTACAGCAACGGGTTCATCGTTCAGCCGAGCAATCGGTCCTGCTGCGACCGGAGTCTGCGGCTCGTTCGATGATCCAGTCACCTCGCGCAGCACCAGCGTGACGGTCAACACCAGCATGAACAAGGCTGCAATGCCAAGTAGCCAGCTACCCACACCGATTCTGCGGTTGGGCGTACGACCGAGCACTTCGTTGGCCGCGATATCGATCATGCCGCGGTCGATCTTGCGCTGCTCGCGACTCCACGCGCCGAGCAGCGCGCGATCTGCGATCAGATTCATGAGTCGCGGAATTCCCGATGCGAGCTGGTGAATCCGCGTCATCGCTCGAGTCGAAAAGATCTCACGCACCGCACCTGCGACCTTGAGTCGATGCTCAAGGTACTGCGCCGCCTCGCGAGGATCTAACGGTTGCAGGTGATAGCGCGCGGTAATGCGCTGCGCTAGTTGTCTTAGGTCCTGACGTTCTAGGAGTTCGCGCAGTTCAGGTTGACCGATCAAGACGATCTGCAACAGCTTGTTGCGTGTCGTCTCGAGGTTCGTGAGCAGTCGAATTTGCTCGAGCACTTCTGCTGATAGGTTCTGCGCCTCGTCCACCACGGCAATCGTGCGGCGATCGCGAGCGTGGGCATCGAGGAGATAGGTATTCAACACCTCGATGTAGGCCCTGCAGCTGCTGGTATCGTCAGGCTGCTCAATCTCAAGCTCACGGCAGATGGCCGCGAGGAACTCGAGCGCCGTTAGCTGCGGGTTTAACACCAGAGCGACATCGGCCTCGTCCGGCATTTGTTGTAGCAGACTGCGCACCAAAGTGGTTTTGCCTGTGCCGACCTCACCGGTCAAAACGATGAAACCATCGCTTTCGGTCACGCCGTACACAAGGTGCGCGAGCGCCTCTGCGTGCCGAGCGCTCATGAAGAGGTAGCGCGGATCCGGCGTGATGTTAAACGGACGCTCTTCTAGTCCGAAAAATTCGAGGTACATAGCCTATCTATAGTAACCGTCGGGACGGTCTGCGATCTAATCCTGGCGTTCGGAGTCTATCGTGCGCGCGCTGCGCAGAGCCGCACTGCCTAGCTCACTGAAACGTTCTCGAATTTCGTCAACGGCACTATCGACCGGAGCGCCGCTGGCATGTTGGTCAGCGGAGAACAGATCCAGCTGTTGCTCATCCATGAGGTCCTGTCCACCGACGCCGAGCAATCGAATGGCCTGACCGGGGTGCGCGGCACGCCATTCGCGCAGCAAATCCAGCGCGCAGTCATAAATGAGTTGTTGCTGATTCGTCGGCGGGCGCATCCGGGTTTGCCGAGTGAACGTGCGAAAATCGCTCTGCCGGACCTTGATCTGAATCACGCCCGCGGTCAGTGACTTCGCCCGCAGCCGGGCAGCTGTTCGATCGGCCAGCGAGCTCAGCGCTTGCTGGATCGACTCGCTCGATACGAGATCTTTGTCGAAGGTACGCTCGCTGCTGACAGACTTCTCATCTCGAAACGGGATGACCTCGCGATCGTCTTTGCCGAGTGCGCGCTCGCGGATTCGCAGCGCGTAGCGTCCGAACAAGCGGTGTAAGACCGCGTCCTCTGCAGTCTGTAGGTCACCGAGTGTGTGCAGATTCAGACCGATCAACTCCTGCTGCTTGCGACGGCCGATTCCCGGTAGAACGCTGGCCGGCAGTGCAGCCAGCCGTTCGCTGGCCTCTCCGGCTGAGATCACCGTCAATCCATCTGGTTTATCGAGGTCTGAAGCAATTTTGGCAACGAGTTTGTTGGCAGCGACGCCGACAGATGCGGTCAGTTCGGTCCTTTCTAGGATGGTCGATTTGATGCGCTTGGCGATATCGACCGGAGCGCCGTGAAGTTTTCGACTTGCGCTGACATCTAGAAACGCTTCGTCTACCGACAGTCCTTCCACTTGCGGCGTAAACTCGTGGAAGATCTGAAAGACCTGTCTCGATACTTCTTTGTACCGCTCCATCCGCGACCGCACGCAGATCGCCGTCGGGCACCGGCGCAATGCTTCTCGCATAGGCATTGCTGAGTACACACCAAATTGTCGTGCCTCATAGCTGGCTGCCGCGACAACACCCCGCCCACTGGTGCCTCCGACCAAAACCGGTTTACCTCGGTATTCCGGTTGATCACGTTGCTCGACGCTTGCGAAAAACGCGTCCATATCGACATGTAGGATCGCGCGGTCGGCCATTGTGGTTAGTCGATTCGCTGAACGATGCGGCGTGCAAGTACCGCGAGTGGTTCTGCCTGTGCGCCGAACGGTGCCAGTAAATCGAGTCCATCCTGATACAGCCGGTCGCAGTCTGCCTTGGCCTGCTCTAGGCCAAAAATCGCCGGCCAGGTTGCCTTGTCATGCAAAAGATCTGAGCCGGCGGGTTTTCCGATGACCTCTGTGTCTCCCTCGATATCAAGAATATCGTCTCGAATCTGAAACGCGAGCCCGAGATTTTCCGCGAACTTGTTGAGTGCTTGCGACTCGTCCTCTGAGGCTGCCGATAGCGCCACCGGCATCATCACCGATGCGCGAATCAACGCGCCAGTTTTCTGGTCGAACATTTGGCGCAACAAAGCACCGTCGATCTGCTTGCCCTCCGATTCGATATCGATGGCTTGACCGCCTGTCATTCCGAGTGAGCCGCAGGCTTGAGCCAGCATACGCACCATGGATAACCGCGCCGGTGACGCAGAGGTGTCTCGTCCGGCGAGCGTTTCAAACGCAAGCGGTTGCAACGCGTCGGCGGCCAAGATCGCTGTCGCCTCGTCGAACTGTCGGTGCACGGTAGGTCTACCGCGGCGCAAGTCATCATCATCCATGGCCGGTAGATCATCGTGCACCAACGAGAAGGCGTGGATCAGCTCAACGGCGACAGCTGCATCGTCGAGCGAACGCGCATCCGTGACGCCGAGAACTGCGCCCGTAGCGTAGACGAGCAATGGTCGAATCCGCTTTCCGCCGTTCAATGTGGCATAGCGCATCGCCTCGTGCAGGGTGACAGGCGGCGTTTCAGCGTTGGGTAGAGCGCCAGCAAGCGCTTGATCGACACGAGCGATATAATCGGGAATAGCTGCTTCAAAAGACACGGCACGGGACACTCATTGATAACAACCACTATTGTGCGCGTGTGGACTCTGATTTGACAGATCCTGCACTCCAAATCGACGGCGTTACGGTCCGTGCGCATCCGAACATTGCACTGGTGAAGTACTGGGGCAAGGCGGACACCGAGCGCAACCTACCGGCCACCGGTTCGTTGTCGTTAACGCTGGGCGGTCTTTCGACCAAAACCACTGTGCGGTGCGCCCAGAAGGATGCATTCCGCTTACAGCATGATTCCGATCCGAAGGCGAGCCAGCGATTGTTCCGGTTTCTAGATGTCGCTTTCCCCGACAGGCCACAGCTGGCTGTAGACACAGACAATGATTTTCCGACTGCTGCCGGGTTGGCATCGTCCGCCTCCGGATTCGCTGCGGTCGTGATGGCCGTCGATACACTGCTTGGCACTGCCCTGCCGACACATCGTTTAGCGCAGATCGCCGGTGCTGGATCGGGGTCGGCCGCTCGTAGTCTTTATGGCGGGATTGTCCGGCTGGACCCGCCCGCCGATCGTCAATCGGATATCACGGTGACGCAGATCTGTGACGCGGGTGCGTGGCCGCTGGAGGTGATTGTCGCTGTCATCGACGAAGGACCAAAGACCGTCGGTTCAACGGAAGGTATGGAAAGCACCCGAGCCACGTCGCCGTACTATCCGGCCTGGGTTTCCAGTCATGCAAGCGATCTTGATGCTGCAACAAAGGCTGTCGAGCGGCGTGACTTCGACGCCTTAGCAACCGTCACTGAGCACAGCTACCTGAAGATGCACTCGGTCATGATGAGTGCGCAACCGCCGATCTTGTATTGGTTGCCGCCGAGCCTCGGCGTTATCCGGGCGATACAAGCACAGCGCGAAGCGGGGTATCCCGTTTGTTGCACCATGGATGCGGGTCCGCAGGTCAAGGTGCTAACCACCGCCGACTACGCCGAACAGGTACAAGCGCTGGTCAGAGATTTGCCCGGGGTGCAAAGGACCATTCGTTCTGGCCTCGGTCAGGGCGCAATGTTGCTCGAGGATTGATGCAACAGCGTACCGCGCATATCCCGGGCAAACTCATGTTGAGCGGCGAGTATGCCGTGCTCGATGGAGCGCCAGCGATTCTCGCGTGCGTTGATCCGATCGCGCGAGCGACCGGAGCGTTCGGCGGCCAGAGTGGCGGGCGGCTCTTAGTGCTTGCCGATCACGAATTGGAATTCGAATGGCGTTGGACGAAAGATCAACTGCACTGGTCAACGCCAACCCCACCGGCACTAGTCGACGCGATGCTGAGGGCAATTCCCGACCGAAGCCTGCAGTCGCTGCGGGTGGATTCGCGCGAGCTGTTTGTCGGCAATCGTAAGCTGGGGCTAGGTTCGAGTGCTGCAGTCGCGGTTGCGATTGGTGCGGTGCTGGCGGGCGATCTGTCGAGCGAAACCGTTGCGCGCATTGACGGTGCGCACCGCTGCTTCCAAGGCGGCGTTGGGAGCGGCGCGGACATACACGCCGTGGCAACGGGCGGTGTCGTGCGCTTTCAACCGGATGAGAACACGGTCGCGCTAAGCCTACCGAGTGACTTGTTCATGCAGCCTGTGATCGCGCCGAGGTCGGTGTCGACACCGGACCGGATCGGTCGATATCGACTTTGGCAACAGTCGCCGTCGGCAGCGCCACTGTGCGAACGACTTTGTGCCCTGGCACGGCAGGTCGCGGAAGACTGGATGAAAGCCAGCGCCAGCGAGATACTTAGCGGGATGCGTTCCTATCTCGGCATAATGAGCGAAGTATCAAAGACGGCTGAACTTGAATACTTGAGCGGCGGGCACGCGCAGTTGTTGGGCCCTGCGGAGCAGAGCGGCATCGTATACAAGCCTTGCGGCGCAGGCGGTGGGGACATCGGAATCGCGCTGGCAGACGATCCTGAAGCGTTGAATCGCTTCGGATCGGTCGCGCTGGAGATGGGATTTTCGGTGCCGGGTTGGCGCGTGGGCAGTGCAGGGCCGAGCGGGGATGGTGTGATGGGGGCGACAAGATGACATCGGTGTACAGCGGTTTTTACCGACTTGCGGTCAGCGAGCGATTATCGGCGCTGCATGAGGCCGGCGCGATTTCCACAACCGACTTTGCCGCTTTGTCGAGCGGCGACATCACGCTGGATCGCCACGTCGCCGAGCACTTGATCGAGAACGTGATCGGCGTGGCCGGACTGCCATTCGCTGTGGCTTTGAATTTCCGGATCAACGGAATCGACCGGTTAGTTCCGATGGTCGTCGAGGAGCCCTCGATCGTTGCTGCGCTTTCATCAGCGGCAAAGATCGCGCGTGCAGCCGGTGGGTTTCAGGTCGACAGCGATCCGGCGCTGATGATTGGCCAAGTCCAGCTGCTAGATTTGAACGACGCGCAGGCTGGCCTCGACGCCATCCGCGCGGCGCACGACGATATCCTTGAGGCGGCCAATGCGGTTCACCCAAATTTGACCGCACGCGGCGGTGGCGTCCGTGGTGTCGAGGCACATCTCCACCAGCGCCGCGACGAAGGCCATATGCTCATCGTTCATTTGTTGATCGATACCTGCGATGCGATGGGTGCCAATCTGATCAACACGATCTGTGAGCAAATTGCGCCGTTGCTCGGTCGAATCGCCGGTGGTCGACCGCACCTGCGAATTCTCTCGAATCTGGCAGATCGTGCTTTGGTCAGGGCGCGCATGCGGGTGCCTTTGAGCGCATTACATGCGGAACGTGAGCAAGCACAGGTTGTGCGAGACGGCATCGTCGCGGCCAATGAATTCGCGGAGCTCGACGTGCATCGAGCGACGACCCATAACAAGGGCGTGATGAACGGAATCGACGCGGTGGTTGTCGCAACCGGCAACGACTGGCGCGCGGTTGAGGCCAGTGCGCACGCGTACGCGGCCCGGGATGGCCAATACCGATCGCTGACGCGCTGGCAGGTCGATGCGGAGGGTGACCTTGTTGGAATGCTGGAACTACCGATCAAACTCGGCATCGTGGGCGGCTCAGTGCGCGTGAACCCGGTGGCGCAACTCAGCCTGCGGTTAGCGGGCATCGAGTCTGCACGAGAACTGGATGAAATCGCCTGCGCGGTTGGACTGGCGCAAAATTTCTCCGCGATCAAAGCTCTGGCAACCGACGGTATTCAGCGCGGTCATATGGCGTTGCACGCGCGCAGTGTCGCGATCCAAGCGGGTGCACGCGACCACGAAGTGGATGCCGTGGTTGCGGACATGGTCTCGGAAGGCGTGGTCAAAACTTGGCGCGCGCGTGAGCTGTTGGATGTCATGCGGGCAAGCAGTCCTGCGGCCGCGCCGCGATCACGACTAGGATCTGTGAGCAGCGCTGCGAAGATCATTCTCGCGGGTGAACACGCGGTCGTATACGGTCGCCGCGCGTTGGGTTTACCGATGCCCCGCGCTCTGCGCGCAGAAATCTATGCATCGAGTGAACCACTCACGATCGATGTTCCCGATTGGCAACTCCGATTCGATGCCGCTGACGACTCTGATCTTCGCAGCCCGCTGGGGATGCTCGTGGAGACGATCAATCGGCAGTTGGAACTGCCGCCGGCGCAAGGACATATCGAGGTGTTCTCGCAGATTCCGTTCGCTGCAGGGTTGGGCGGGTCCGCTGCCCTTGCGGTTGTGTTGATTCGCGCATTGCTGAAGATTGCCAAACGCGACCTCAGTGATGATGAAGTCAATCGTGCGGCTTTTGAATGTGAAAAACTGGCGCACGGGACACCTTCCGGTGTGGACAACACGCTGTCGACTTTCGCCAAACCATTGTTATTTGCACCCGCTGCCGAGCAGCGATGGCGCGATCTAAAAATCGCACAACCGCTACAGTTGGTGATTGCGTTCAGTGGGGTCAAAGGTGTGACGTCCGAACTTGTCGCGCGGGTAGCTGAGCGGCGTGAGCGTCAACCTGGGGTGTTCGATCAGTTGTTTGACCAAATCGACCTTCAGGTGGATCGCTGCTTGGATGCTTTGGCAAACGGCGATAGCCAAGCGCTCGGCGATGCCTTGAACGTGAATCAGGGACTACTGAACGCGCTGGGCGTCAGTCATCCGAAGCTTGAGCAGATGTTGAGCGTGGCGCGTGAGGCTGGCGCACTCGGTGCGAAACTCACCGGTGCCGGCGGTGGTGGATCCGTCGTAGCGGTCTGCACACCGGAGACGTCATCGGCTGTTGCGGAAGCATTGCGTAAGGCGCGGTTTGAGGCGCGTGTTATCGATATCCCAGCAACCCAGAACCCGGATTCGGTCGTGTCATTCGAGGGTGAAGAACTCATCTTAGTGGATGCGAACGATGAACCCGTTGGCTACTTGAGCAAGGCCGACGCACACAATGGTCAGGGCACCCTCCACCGCGCTTTCTCGCTGTTTGTGTTTAACGATGAGGGTGAGTTGCTGCTGCAGCAGCGGTCCCATGACAAACGACTCTGGGGTGGCTACTGGTCGAACAGTTGTTGCTCGCATCCGCGGCGTGGCGAGACGATGGACATAGCGGTTCACCGTCGGTTGGAGCAGGAACTAGGGTGCGACGCAGAACTCGAGTTTCTGTACAAGTTTGAATACCAAGCGCAGTTCGGCGATCTCGGCAGTGAACACGAATTGTGCTCGGTTTACGTCGGCCGTTTGACCGGATCCGTTCGCCCCAACAAGACGGAGGTGGCCGATTGGCGTTTCGTCTCTCCGGAAGCGGTCGATGCGATGATCGCCAACGCGCCCGACACGCTGACGCCGTGGTTCAAAATGGAATGGCAGAAACTCCGAGAGAGCTTCGGCGATCGACTGCGCGAGCTCGCGACGCCGGTTCAGGCCTGAAACCGGTAATACTCGATACCGATGTCCTGGAACCTGTGGTCGGTTTGGTCGCCGACCGCGCTGATCACGAATTCATCGTTGTGCGAAGCCGCCAAATCTCGGACCCGCCGGCCATCGTGTAGTGCCTCGTACTGCGCTTGTGTCAGATCAATCGGACCTTCCAGTGCGGCGCTGAACCCAATGCGTGCGGTTGCATCGCGCCAACCATCGCACACGTACATCGGAATGACCTCTGCGGCATCGCCGCTGCCATAACCTAACGTCAGGATCTCCTGGCCTGTCAGATCCAAGTCGTACGCGAGTGCTTCTTCGAACCCGGCGGCCATCCACGCCGGCAGCGCGGCCGTGTAGAGGTTGCCGAGGTCGCGCATGCACTCGCTACCGAGATTCAGCTTGTCCGGAACCATCGCAACGTAGCTTGGATGTTTGCGCAGCAAACGTGCGAGCGCCATGGTGAGTGGCATGGTCTCTTCGTTCAGTCGTTCTGGATGGGCGAGTGCTGCAACATCATGCAGCGCGGTCAACTCGGCGATCAGCGCGGCGACGTCGATGTCGCTGCCCTGCGCGAGCTCTGCGAGGGTCGCGTGATGCGATGCGTCGCCCATGGCGAGTGCCCAAAGCCAAGCGACTGCGAGGCCGTTTTCGGGCATACGCCGGTAAGGACGGTGCATGAAAATGTGTTGCACCTTCTGAAGATGGTCTGCAGCGTTGATGTTCCGACGTTGGTACATGTCCGCGAGTGCGTGCAGAGTCTCGTCGATGTAACAGGTCGTTGAGTACTTGCCATTGAAGACAGGGAAGTCTTGAACCTGATGCGTTTCGCTGCGGTCTTGATTGCAAAAGCGCAGCATCGGCTTGCGAAAATCCATAATCCGATAGTCGGAAGCGCTGCCGCTATTCTTCAAATCAACGGTGGCCAACTTTGGATTCTCTTCGAGCAGCATCGCAACTGCGCCGGCACCCTGGGTTGGCTCGCCGCTACTGCCCCGTTGGTACTCAGCGATATCGGCGCATACCACAATGGCCTGGCTGCCTTGACCGTCGAACGCGAGCGCACGTAGCGCACTTTTCATCGCGTAAACGCCACCGAGGCACGCGTGTTTGAATTCCGGGACTTCGCAAGCACGGGATAGTGGTGCACGGCCCTCTGCAACCAGCGCAGAGTCGACCATACCCTTGACGATAACGGCGCCGGCCGAATTGTCGAGACTCGATTCGGTGCCAAGACCAAGAAAACGAACCTGTTGCGGGTCGATGTCGTATTGACGAATGAGGCGCAGAACGGCCGTAGCAGCCATCGTATACATGCTGTGCTGCTGGCCCCGCATACGAAAACTGTGCCCGACAACTTCTCGCATCTTGGGCCATTGTTGGCCGGTCCATTCGCACCATTGTTCGAGCTGCACGCGATAGGGCGGCACGTAGGCGGCGAGACCACTGATTCCGATGTTCATATTTTCTTGTTACCGCGAGTCGTTATTGACAGCGGGAATCGGGAGCACAGCCATGCTCCATCACACCGGGCAGCGCGGCTCTGCCGAAAGGGTGATGTTTCTTTCCCCAAATTTCATTGTAGGCCGATGTCCGCACGCTCTCAAGCGCAATTGTCAATATGTAATGACAATGTAAATCAGCACGCCGAGGAGCAAAAAGAAAAACGAGGCAATATATCCGACGTTTAAAATCAAGAACTTAGGGATTGTCGCCCAGTGGGGTTGTTGATAAACCCGACGCATCGCTCGGTACAAGTAAAGCCAGATGTACACTCCCACCAGCACGCCGATCACGGCCATGGCCGCATCCGGAACGCCCAAAAGCGTGGCGCAGTAGCCAAGAACCATCAACAATGCCCAGCCTAGGAACGTGAACGCATGGTAGTGAATCAGGAATAAAAGGTGCTCGACGTAGTAGCGCCTTGACCGCGGATACAGCAGGGTCATGAGCAACGCCATCAGGGGCAGCAACATCAACGCGGCGACCGGGGCGGACTGCTGCATCCGCTCGAAGAGCTTCTCGCCGCGGGTGGCGATGAGGTCTTCACAGACTGCCTGCTGGTGCTCGGGCGTCAGGAACCTCTGTAGCAGTGGGATTCCAAGATCCAAGTTCATATCGCAATCGCCGGAGCCATTCTCTCGTGAATCAAACGAGATGCCCACGTTCACAAAGTCGTCATCCTCGTTGTCGGCAGCGTCTCCCGCTTGATCCACCGCTTCGGAGTCTGAGTCATCCGCGTCCTCGGCGGACTCGGCTTCATTCGAACTGTCTTCGCCTCGCAGGCGGGCGCTTTGCTGCCTCAGCTGCTCCGCAGTCTGTGGATTTTCGCCCTCGATGCGATCCGCTGCAGCGTCAAGCTCAGCCGCGGCCTGTTCGGCGTCCGCTCCCTCAAAATCGACGTTGGCGGCATTGGTCAGTTGAACAATCAAAAAGAACAGAAAACTTAAGACGAGATAAGTTCTGAAAGGCGGTACATACCGCACCCGCCGGCCGCGTAAATACTCAGAGGTTAGGAAGCCTGGTTTTAACAGCAACGGTCGAAAAGACCGCCAGAGCCGAGAATCCCAGTCGAACAACTCGTCGAAGCCGTCCTTTAAGACTTCGCGCAGCGTGATGACTCGGTCGCGATTCCGCTGACCGCAATTCCAGCAGTATTGACCGTCTAATGTCACGCCGCAGTTGAGGCAGGCGGTCGTCTCCTGACCGGCGAGCGTGCGCACGGACCGGTTGGCGTCGAGATCGTTGCCGAATAGCTCGCGACCTTCGCGTCGCATCGGGTCGGCGTGCTCCAATAAGTACGTGTCCAGCGCTTGCTGGTCTCGCATCAGATATTGAACGGTGAAGACGAGCGTGCCGTCGTCTTCGGAGGTCGCGTTGAATCGCTGCGCTTCGATAAACCCGGGCAGCTCCAGCATGCGCTGCACATGGCCGGGCAGCCAGCCGGACATCTCAGCCTCTCGGGTCGCTGGGACCCGGAGGCTGACTTCATAAACGACCTGCGGGTTCAGTCTCAGGCCTCTTCGGTTTTCGACTTAGCCGTCGATTTCTTGGTCACCCGTTTTTTCGCCGGCGTCTTTTTTGTCGAGGCTTTTTTCGCGGTTTTCTTTTTGGTCGCTTTTTTGCGTGGGGTTTTCGATGCAGTGCCACCTCGACCAATCTCGTCTGGAGCAAAGTCGTCAACCGCGATCAACTCGGCAACCGCTTCGTGATAACGCATGAGCTGTTCACCCTCTTCCGGCAGCAGCAGCCCCTTATCGAGCGCTTCTTCTACTTGGTGGGGTAGGTACTCCGCGACCAGTTCCCCTGCCTTCGACGCGTCTCGCAGGCGCCGCTCCAGCGGTTCGATCAGAATCGATTGCTCCAACGCCGCCTGCAGCATCCCCAACGCGTTGGTTGGCTGTTGCTCGCGATACACCTGAGCGCAGAGTCGGTCCCTTGCTTGAGTCGGGTTGATCATCAGCTCGACGATGTCCTTGCCAATTCGGTCGGACGGGGCAGAGTAAGTGCGACCGCGCGGGAATATGAGCGCGCGCAGGAGCCAGGCCACGGGACGGTTCGGGAAGTTCTGCAGGAATTTGTGCAGTTGCTCCTGTGCTTCGTACATCAACGTGCGCACCGACCATTCGACGAGCGGCAGATCCTGCGGTTGACGGCCTTGGTTCTCGTAGTGCTTGAGCACACAGCTTGCGAGGTAGATGTAGCTGAAGACATCGCCCAAGCGTGCCGACAGGCGTTCCTTGATCTTCAGTTTGCCGCCGAGCGTTAGCATCGCGAAATCAGCGGTCAGTGCGAACGCGGCACTGTAGCGATTGATGTTCTGGTAGTAACGCTGAGTCGGGCCGTGCAGCGGCACTTCGCTGAACTTCGCGTGCGTGAGTGCCATGACGAAGGATCGCGCTGCATTGCTGATGGCATAGCCGATATGGCCGAACAACGCTTTATCGAATTCGATCAGCCCTCGTTCTTCGTCGGCATCTTGCGCCGCGTGCAGCTCGCGCAGGACAAACGGATGACAGCGAATGGCGCCTTGACCGAAGATGATCAACGAGCGAGTCAGGATGTTCGCACCCTCAACAGTGACACCGATCGGCACGGCCATGTAACCACGCCCAAGGTAGTTCTTCGGCCCCATCATGACGCCTTTACCGCCTTGAACGTCCATACCGTCATTCGCGACTTTTCGGCCGAGTTCGGTGCAGTGGTATTTCAGGATCGCCGACGGTACCGCGGGCTTCTCACCTTCGGTGATAGCGCCTGACGTGATGTCCACACCGGCGTTCATGATGTAGGTATGCCCTGCCATACGGGAAATCGCCTCGCCGACACCTTCGAACATGCCGATTGGCATGTTGAACTGTTTGCGGATCCGCGCGTAAGCACCTGTGGCGAAAGTGGCAGCTTGCCCACCTCCCGCACCGCTGGATGGCAACGTGATGGCGCGGCCAACCGACAACAGCTCCACCAGCATCTTCCAGCCTTTGCCAGCCATTTCTGGGCCGCCAATGATGTAGTCGAGTGGCACGAACACGTCTTTGCCGCTGGTGGGTCCGTTCTGGAACGGAACGTTCAGCGGGTTGTGGCGACGACCGTGCAGGACGCCCGGTGTTTTGGTGGGAATCAATGCGGCGGTGATGCCGTATTCCTTGTCTTCGCCGATCAAGCCATCTGGATCATACAGTTTGAACGCAAGCCCCAACACCGTCGCGATGGGCGCCAATGTGATGTAGCGCTTGTTCCAGTTGAGCTTGATGCCGACGATTTCTTCGCCTTCCCATTCGCCTTTGCACACGACACCAGAGTCAATAATCGACGCGGCGTCGGAACCTGCTTGCGGCGACGTCAGTGCAAAACAGGGAATCTCGTCGCCCGATGCGAGGCCAGGCAAGTAGCGTTGTTTTTGTTCGTCGGTCCCGTAGTGCAGTAACAGCTCCGCTGGACCGAGCGAATTGGGTACCCCGATCGTAGAGGCGGCCACGGTGCTGCGTGTCGACAGTTTCTTCAAGATTTGTGCGTTGGCATACGGTGAGAATTCCAGTCCGCCGTAAGCCTTCGGAATAATCATCGCGAAGAATCTGTGCTGCTTAATGAAATCCCAGATGTGTGGCGGCATGTCGCCAAGCTCATGGCCGATTTCCCACTCGTCGAGCATTCGGCATAGCTCTTCGGTGGGGCCGTCGAAGAACGCTTGTTCCTCCTCGGTCATTCGAGGCGGAGGCATCGACATCAATCGGTCCCACTTGGGCAGGCCGCTAAACAGCTCACCGTCCCACCAGACACTGCCGGCTTCGAGAGCTTCGCGTTCGGTGTCAGACATCGATGGCAACATCGTCTTGTAGACCTTCAGCATCCGCGCGGTCACCTGCTCGCGCCTGAGGTCGTCAAAGTTCAGCAGCACCATGCCGCCGACAATCAGCAGCAAGATCAGCTTGATGAAGCCAGGCGCACCGCTGAATAGCGTCAATGCGATGACGCCGGCCGCGCTGGCAATGGTTGCCGTACGGAGATCCGCACGTTTGTAGGCGAGCGTCAGCGCGCCGCCGAAAATGAGTACGAACCAGAACAGTCCACTAATGAAACCCATAGTGACGTGCCTCCGTGATCTAAAGGTTTACAGCAGCGACTCGATGGCAGCGCGCTCTTCGCGCAGTTCCGTTTCGGTCGCATCCATCAACGATCGACTGGCGTCGCTGATCTCGAGGCCCTGAACGATTTCATACTGGCCGTTCGCGCATCTCACCGGATACGAATAGATGATGCCCGGTTCAACACCGTAGCTGCCGTCCGATGGAATCGCCATGCTGACCCAGCTCTTGTCATCTGTGCCGAGTGCCCAGTCATGCATGTGATCGATCGCAGCTGACGCAGCAGACGCAGCCGAGGATGCGCCACGTGCTTTGATGATCGCTGCACCGCGCTGCTGCACGGTCGGAATGAAGGTGCTGGTGAGCCACGCGGCATCCACAAGCTCAGGAGCAGGGGTGCCGGCGACGCTGGCGTGGGTGACGTCCGGATACTGTGTGGCGGAGTGGTTGCCCCAGATGATCATGTTGTCGACGTCAGACACATGCTTGCCGGTTTTGTCCGCCAATTGGGCGATCGCTCGGTTATGGTCGAGGCGCGTCATCGCGGTGAAGTTGGCCGCATTCAAGTCCGGTGCGTTCGCCTGCGCGATCAGCGCATTCGTATTGGCTGGGTTGCCAACCACCAACACCTTAATGTTGCGATTGGCGACTTTGTTCATTGCCTTGCCCTGCGCCGAGAAGATCTTTGCGTTGGCCTCAAGCAGGTCTTTTCGTTCCATCCCAGGTCCGCGAGGCCTGGCGCCCACGAGCAATGCGTAATCCGTTTCCTCGAACGCGACTTCCGCGTCGTCGGTCGCGACCACACCTGCCAGCGTGGGGAATGCACAATCATCGAGCTCCATCACCACGCCCTTCAAGGCGTCCAGTGCGGGCGTGATCTCCAGCAGCTGCAAGATCACCGGTTGATCGGCGCCCAGCATCTGCCCGGAGGCAATACGAAAAGCCAGTTGGTATCCAATTTGGCCGGCTGCGCCGGTGATGGCCACGCGTACGGGTTGTTTCATGCGGTCTGTCCCCTATGACGTCACGGTTTCGAAGTCGGCTGAGTATCCCACAGTCCTAAGCGTTGTGCACTGCAACATAAAAAAATCATACGTTGCGTTTGACACGGGTCGATATGGTGTTATAGTCCACTACAACACTAACTCAGAGAATGGTTTCCAAAGGTATTCAAAATGAACCGCGCACGCGCTAACAGCCAGACATTGATGCGAGAACGCCGGGGCAACGCCTGGAGCGGCGCTGTCGCCATGGTTTTGCTCGGCCTGTTTGCGGTTGCACTGATTTCAAGTGAGATGGATGCGGATCGTGCCACGGATGGCGCGAACCCTTCCGTACCCCCGCTGATTGCGGGCCAGTAAGTTGCACGGCCTAATCTGATTTGCGTCAATGAGTCGTGACCTCTCGAATACCGCGAAAGCCGAATGGAGCCTGATGGACCCCAAATGGAGTGACGACCTGCCGATTTACCGGCAGTTACGCGACCGCGTTGTAACCATGCTGCTGGAGGGCGTTCTGGCAGATGGTGATGCGTTGCCGTCCGTAAGAAGCGTTGCTGCCGAATATCGGCTCAATCCTCTGACCGTATTAAAAGGTTATCAGGAGCTGGTCGACGAAGAGCTCGTCGAAAAGAAACGCGGTCGCGGCATGTTTGTTCTGCCTGGGGCTCGGGAGCGGTTGATGAGTGAAGAAAAACACCGCTTTCTCGAAAAACAATGGCCGGATATTGCCGCGACCATCCAGCGTCTGCATATCGATCCTGAAGAACTATTAGCGTCACTTAAAGATTCTGAGTGACAAATTAGAACGGCGCGAGGGAGCACTATGAGCGCGTTAATTAAAGCGTCGGGTGTTACCAAACAATTCGGTAACATCGTCGCGGTCGATAACGTGAGTTTTGAAGTCCAACCAGGGCGAATTATCGGCCTGATCGGACCAAACGGGGCGGGCAAAACCACTTTGCTGAAGTCCATTCTCGGATTGACGAGTTACAGCGGCGAAATTTCGGTCTGCGGTCTCGATCCATTCAAGAATCGGCGAGATCTCATGCACACGGTCAGTTACGTCGCCGATGTGTCGGTTTTGCCACGGTGGATCAGAGTCGATCAGTTACTCGACTACGTTGAGACGTTACACCCGAATTTCTCCCGGGCTAGCGCCGAGGCTTCGCTGAAGAAGACGAAGGTCGAACTCAAATACAAAGTGAAAGCGCTCTCGAAGGGCATGGTGGCGCAACTGCATCTTTCCATCATCATGGCCATCGACGCGAAGGTGCTGATCCTCGATGAGCCAACGCTCGGTCTGGATATCTTGTTCCGCAAGTCCTTCTATACAGAGTTGTTGAATGACTACTTCGATGAGGAGCGCACGATCATCATCACGACGCACCAAGTCGAAGAGATCGAGAACATCCTGACCGACGTCATGTTTATCGATGACGGTCGCATCGTATTGAACGAAACTGTCGAAGCGATCGGCGAGCGCTTCACGGAGCTGATGGCCGGCGCGGAGAACGCCGATAATGCGAGGAAGTTCGGTCCAATTTCAGAGCGGCAGATTTTCGGTAAATCCGTACTCACTTTTGACGGCGTTGCCAGAGATCAATTGCAACCGCTCGGTGAGGTTCGAACGCCGGGACTCGCCGATCTGTTTGTCGCCAAGATGGCGCGGGAGGCGGTGTGATGATCGCGCGTCAGACTATGCTGATCCGAAGGGAGATCTGGGAACACAAATCCTTGTACGTGGCCCCGCTGATTGTCGCCGGACTGCTGTTTTTCAGTTTTCTCACGTCTTTTATCTGGAGTCTGATCCAAGGACTGCCTTTTGAGGCCGCAGTCGCGGGTCTTGAGCTGGGTGGTCAACACGTCACGCTGGCAGGCAGCTCAGCGTTGATAGGTGTCTCTTCCGGCACGCTCAATCTGGTTCTCGCGATCGTCGTGTTCTTCTACAGCATCGATTCGCTGTACGCCGAACGCAAAGACAAGAGCATTCTGTTCTGGCGCTCCTTGCCGGTCACCGATACGGAAACCGTCATCTCCAAGCTGCTGACCGCAGTGATTGTTGCGCCGCTGATCACCGTCGCTGTCGTCATTGCGACGCAGCTCGTATTGTTGATTCTGTTCTCTGTGGCGCTGCTGGTTGGCGGCGGTAACCCGATCACTCTGCTGTGGAGCCAAGTGCCATTCGGCCAGCTTCTGATGCATGTGATCTACGGATTCTTGACCGCGTCGCTTTGGTTTGCGCCATTCGTCGGGTACTTCCTGTTCTGTTCGTCGTTTGCCAAACGCTCGGCCCTGATCTGGGTATTCCTGCCGGTGGCCGTGCTCGCCATCCTGCAGGGCATTGTTGGTCAAAGTTGGAGCCTCATTCGGGCCATCCTCAGTCGCTTTTCGGACTACCCGCTAGCGGCATACAAACCCCCCGAGTTTGACGTGGAAGGCGAGGACCTGGAGGAGTTCCTCCAAAACCTAGATATCTCGCAGTTGGATCTTATGGCTCCGGGGCAGTTTGTGTCGGATCCAGGTCTTTGGACAGGCTTCGCGTTAACGGCAGTTTTCGTTGCAGGTGCGATCTACTTCCGACGTTTGCGCGCCTGAGGTTGGCGGCGTCTCGCATCGGTTCGCGTCGTGCGGTCCGGTCTCGCGGCGACATCCAACTTTTTGAGCCGGGAGCGGAACTGATGGTAGGTCAGTCCTAACAACCCGGCTGCGATTTTTTGGTTGAAGCTGGCCCGTTCCAGCGCGGCGTTAAGATAGCGTCGCTCGAACTTATTGCGTTCTTCGGGAAAGTCCGCCGGCAACCGAATTGGCGTGCTCGTAACACGTCCGCGGGCAGGTATCGTCGCAGACGACCCGTTCGATTTCCCGCTGACTCGATAGGGTGAGTCAAACGGATCGAATACGATGTCTTCCACCAAAACCTCAGGTTCGGTGCTGCGATAGACCGAACGTTCGACCGCGTTTTTGAGTTCCCGAACGTTGCCAGGCCAATCATGTTTCAACAGTGTCGACGACGCTCGAGGTGCGAACCCGGGAAAATGATCACGCTGTAACTCAGCACACAAGTTGATCGCAAAGCTGTGTGCGAGCGGCAGGATATCCTCGACGCGCTCCCGGAGTGGCGGCACCGTGACGACATCGAACGCGAGACGATCCAACAGATCCGCTCTAAAGGTGCCGCTTGCAACGCGAGCCGGTAGGTCCTCATTGGTCGACGCCACGACGCGCACATCCACCTCGATCGTGTCGGAGCCACCGACCCGCTGGAAGGTGCCGTATTCGATGACGCGGAGAATCTTCTCCTGCACGCGCATCGACACCGTGCCGAGCTCATCAAGGATTAGCGTGCCGCCATCTGCTCGTTCGAAATGGCCTAAGTGAAGTCGATTCGCTCCGGTGAACGCGCCGGCTTCATGGCCGAACAATTCCGACTCCAGAATGCTCTCGGTCAAGGCCGCGCAGTTCACTTTGATCAGCGGTGCCTCCCAACGATCCGACAAAAAATGCAGGCGACCGGCGATCAGTTCTTTGCCTGTGCCTCGCTCGCCGACCACCAGAACTGGCCGTGCCACGGGCGCTGCGCGTGAGACGTGTTCCAGGGTCGCAAGAAACGCGGGCGCTTCTCCAATGAGTTGAATCGGTTGCATTAGTCAAATTTACTAACTTTTTGCATAAATTAAAAACAGTTGGTCAAAAATACTAATATTTTCCAACTTGAGATTTGGTGTACCAGTCAATAAGTTAATTAAAAACAATAATTTAGGTGTTTATCGTGTTTCTGGCACGGTTTCTGCTAATACCTTAACGACAGTCACTTTTTCTTTGGAAGGTAATGGTTATGGGTATTTTTTCTCGATTCAGCGATATCGTGAATTCAAATATCAACGCGATCCTCGATAAGGCTGAGGATCCAGAGAAGATCGTCCGCCTGATGATTCAGGAAATGGAAGACACGCTCGTTGAAGTGCGGTCCGCCGCGGCACGGGCAATCGCCGACAAAAAATCACTGAACCGGAAACTCGAAGCGCTTGAGCAGGATGCGGAAGACTGGGCCAAGAAGGCCGAGCTCGCGCTGTCCAAAGGGCGCGAGGATCTGGCGAAGGCTGCTTTGGTTGAGAAGTCCTCGGCGACGCAGGCCTGCGACACGATTCGCGATGAATACCAAGCGGTCGATGAGACGCTCGGCAAACTGAACGAAGATATCGCGCGCCTTGAGTCGAAACTGAAAGACGCGAAGCATCGCCAACAAGCGTTGCTGACGCGACATGAGGCGGCCAACAAGCGCTTGGCGGCACGCAAGCTCACGCACACCTACAAGGTGGACGACGCACTGACGCGCTTCGAGCAATACCAGCGTCGAATGGAAGACGTTGAGAGTCGCGTTGAAGCGTACGACCTCGGCATACCGAAAGATCTCGACCGCGAGTTTGCGAGTCTTGAAGCAGAGGACGAAATTGCTGAAGAGTTCGAGCGACTCAAAGCGCGCGTCGCTTCACGCAACGCAAACGAAGGCTAGGAGAATCCGGTGGGTGATGAGGTATTTGTTCTAGGCATTATCTTCCTGACGGTTGTAGCACCGCTCATTATCGTGCTGCATTTCGTCACCCGCTGGAAGAAAGCTCGGGAACTGACGCGAGCAGACGAAACCTTGATGGAAGAGGTTTGGGCGATTGCCCAGAAGCTTGAAGGCAGGATTCACGTTCTCGAGACGATTCTCGATGATGAAGCACCCGAATGGAGGAACCGGGTATGACAACCAAAAGCCAATTTGCTCGACTGCTTCGCAGTTTGTACTTGGATCGGGACAATGGGTGGGTCGCAGGCGTCTGCGCAGGACTCGCCGATCGATTCGATGTCGAAGTGAACGTACTGCGGGCTTTGACGGCCGCGGCGGCATGGTTCGCGTTGGTTCCGGTTGTCATGCTGTACGGCCTCGCCGCGTTTGTCCTTAGCGATAAACCGCTGGCCACGAAAGATCCGCGCCGGGAGAGAGAGTTCTGGCGCTCAAGTAATCACAGAAGGAGTTTCTAATGACCCGATACGATGATCGCCGCAGGTTTTTCCGTGACCGCGACAACAAGCGACTCGCCGGTGTCTGCTCCGGGATCGCCGAGTACTTTGGTTTTGATCGTACGATGGTCCGACTGTTGACCGTCATCGCGTTCTTCCTGGCCGGTCCGATCGTTATCGTGTTGTACATCGGCATGATGTTGTTGGTGCCTTCCGCGAGCTTCGAACGACACGAACCGGCTCGCGAGGAGTTCAGACGCTCGTTACGGGAGTCCCCACACAGCGCGGTAACCGACGTGAAACGAGCGTTGCTGAGACTGGACAACCGGTTGGCGCGGATGGAACGCTATGTGACGTCATCTCGTTATGAATTAGATCGCAAGATCAACCGCTTGTGATTCCAGAACGCTCAACGGACTAACAACAGAGGGAGGAGTTTGGATGTCATTCAATCCATTCAGTATGGTCGTCGCCATTGTGTTTATTGGCTGCTTTTTCGAGCTCGCCAAGCGATGGATCGAAACTCGCGCAGACACCAGGATCGCGCGTGAGTCTGCTCCAAGCGACGACACGCTGGAACTGATTGGGCGCCTCGAACATCGAATCGAGGTGCTGGAACGGATCGTCACCGATACCGGCTACGATCTAAAAAAGGAAATCGATCGCCTGTGAGAACCCCAGGCGAGGGGCGCGGCTACTGTTGCCGCGCCTTGTACGCTCGGACTGCCTCGTTGTAATCCGAAGCCACAGTCTCCATCTCATCCACCGCCGCGTTATGCCGTTTCGAGCGAATCGTCTCCCGCTCTACGGTGATTTCCGGGTCTTCACCCTCCGCCACCGCGCTCGTCGACTCCGCCTCCAAGCAATCCAGGAACGCGTTCATGTCGACCATGTACTGCTTGACGGCTTTCTGACCCTCAAGCATTTCATCTTCCGTTGCCACGGTGCCGTTGGGAATAAAGATCTTCTTCGGGTAGTTGCATGCGGACCAGGCATTCTGGCAAGCAAAAAAAGCAACGACCGCAATCGTTGTGGTCTTGATGGACATCGTGGAACCCCTCCAGTTAATCGGCGTCAACCCTTACCGACCGACCACAAATGATATCGAGAGTTCATTGCAAAGAGCAATTTGTTAGGCGAACAATGCGCGATGTTGGTCTGTGCCGTCCTGCTGTTCCAGCAATCTCCGGGTGAACGACTCAGCGTCCATCGGCTCTCCGAACAGCATTCCCTGACCGAAATCGCATTTGAGCCCACGCAGGAACTCAAGTTGGGCCTGAGTTTCGATACCCTCTGCCACAACATCGAGTTGCAGACTCCGGCTCATATCGATTACCGCGCGAATTATAGCCGCGTCGTTTGCATCGTCCGCCGCATTGGTCACAAAGGATCGGTCGATTTTCAGGGTCTTGATCGGAAACTTCTGCAAAGCGGTCAGCGACGAATAGCCCGTTCCGAAATCGTCGATCGCGAGCTGCAAGCCGTAGGCGCTGAGGGTCTCTAGAATCTGCACGGTTCGGCCGATGTCTTCGGCAAGGGTGCTCTCGGTGATCTCAAATTCGATGTCGGTTGGCTTAATGCCATGGCGTTGGAAAATTTTGCTGACGCTGTTGAAAAAGTTTCGCTGCCGCAACTGTTTCAGAGACAGGTTGATCGCGATTCGACCCGGGCTGCCGATCGTGTCCTGCCAGCGCGCCAAGTCCGAACACACGCGATCAATGACCCACTCACCGATCTCGACAATCAAGTTTGTCTCTTCGGCGAGTGGAATGAAATCGCTCGGCTGAATGCGGCCGATGTCCGGCGAATGCCAGCGAACCAAAGCTTCCGCGCCGGTCACCTGTCCAGTCGACAGATCGTATTTGGGCTGGTATTCCAACAGCAGCTCATCGCGCTCGAAGGAGCGCCGTAGCCGGCTCTTCATCAACAAACGTTCGACCGCTGCGTCGTTGAGCGCGCTGTCATAGAAAACGTGCCGATTGCCGCCCGCCTTCTTGGCGCTGTAGAGGGCTGCATCGCTGTTGCGCAGTAGGTCGATCACGTTGTCGGCATGTTGCGGATAAATCGCGATGCCAAGGCTAGCGGTCACATACACTTCACTCGCCTGAACATTGAATGGCTCCGCGATTTCGGCGAGCAGGTTTCTTGCCAGACCTTGCAGCGCATCTTCGACATCTTCGACCGGCGGCAAGTCATCGATGAACGCCGCAAACTCGTCGCCGGATAATCGACCGATCACGGCGTTCTCCGGCAGCGCACGGCGCATGCACTGGGTGATGGTTTCGAGTGTGGTATCACCCGCAAGGTGGCCAAAGGTGTCGTTGATGTCCTTGAACTGATCAACATCGAGATAGAACAGCGCAATCATTCCGTCCGAACGACGCGCCCGAGCAATCGCCCGCTGCAGCAAGTGTTGGAACTGCATCCGGTTGGGCACTTTGGTCATCGGATCCATTCGCGCGAGATATCGAATGCGAGCCTCGGACCGCTTGCGCTCCGACACGTTCTGCGCCGAGTAAATCCGGCCATTCAGCATGCTTCCTGCGCTGACGTCGGAGCAGGTCAATGAGACCGGGACTCTATCGTCGCTCGCCGTGACCAAGCGCAACTCTTTCGGTTGGTCGGACTCTTGGGCGGCTCGCAGCTGTTCGCGGTCTTCCTCGGCGATCAGCTTGGCGACTTCGCTGCCCAGCAACTGTGTCTCGGTGAAGCCCGTGAGGCGCGACGCTGCCGCATTGCAATGCGTAATCGTTCCCTGGTCGTCTGTGACGATCAGCGCGTCACTCATGCTGCTGAGCAGCTGGTCCATGTAGTCGCGAGAGATTGTGGTTTGGCGAAGCTGATCGCGCATGCTGTTGAATGCACGACTGAGTAGCCCCAGCTCATCTTGGCGCGATTCTGTCAGAGGCTGCCCGTAGTCACCCTGCTCAAGGCGCCGCGCCTGATCGGTGATCGCTTCGATAGGTCGCACCAATTGGCGCGCCACCAACAAACTCAAAGACCCACCGAGCAATGCCATCAGCAACGATGACAACAAAACCCATCGAGTCGCTTCGAGTTGCCAGTCACGCCTGGCGAGTAGCTGCGATTGCTCGAAGCGCGCTAACTGTTGGTTGATCGTGGCTAGCGAAAACTGCAGTCGGAGCTGGCCGTATGAGACGCCCGAAAGGCTGATCTCGCGGGTGATCGTCAGAACATCCGCGCCCCACTGGATACTCGAGTCGTTAGCAACCACTGGGGCAACGTTTGTCATACGGCCTGCGGATCCCAACAGATTGCCGCCCGAGTCAACAGCCTGGATGACGAGCACATCCGGGATAACACCGGCCGATTCGTCTAGCGCCCGCTGCAGGTCGGCGAACTGTTTGGCGCGCGCAAGGCCGTCAATTTCGCGCTCCAGGGTCGCGACCGCCTGTTCGGCGCGCCCTTCCATCTGGCGCTCTAGATAGTCGCGACGAAGATCGACACTGTCATTCAAAAAACGGTCGACGATCATCCGGCTGTTGGCGTAGAGCGCGAGCGCAACTACGCACACGACCCCAAGCGTAATTGCCAGGGTGCCGACCACAAGGCGGGGTGCCAGCCGTTGGGGCAGCCAGCGCATTAATACAATCCCTCGCGGCAGGAGACTGTTCCTGTCAACGTCAGCCGTTTCGGCATGACTGCCCTCTTCGTTTCGCCGTTATTATTCTTAGACGTGGCATCGGAACGATGTTCCGTGCCGTCAGTGTGACGAAAGCCGTGCGAGGCGTCTAGCGGACTTTTTTGCGCTTTGTCATAAGAAAACAAAGCCTGACCCGCCCATGGGGTCCACCGGGGGTATCAGAAAGCCAGATTAGTGAATGAATTAACTGGCTTTTTTGGTCTTTTCTACGGAATCGGAACGATTGTTGCGGCGTTCGCTGAACGACTGCGCTGAACCCGATTGTCCTGTGATTCGCATGTCGCCTTGAATCACAGCGCCCGCAGCGACGGCGATCATGTCGCCGGTCACTGTCCCGCTGATGCGTGCGGTCGCGGTGATTTCGATATGTCCGGACGCGATTACATCGCCTTCCACAACGCCGGAAACGATGACGTCGCGCGCCTGGAGAGATCCCTTCCAGCAGCCTTCGTCGGTAATGGTTACGACCCCGTCGACCCGGCTGTCACCAATGATGGTGCCGCTGAGCAGGATATCGCTGGTTCCGGATACCTCCCCGTTGAAGGTACAACCGGCCGCAACCAGTGTCGTTGGCCCGCTTGCGCGGTCGCGAACTCGTCTTTTTCCGAAACCTGCCATGGTGGCCGCTCCCTCCCGAAGTTATGTTCAGCATACCAGCCAAGTCCGGGCGCGAATGTGATCCAGTTGGCACTGAACGTCTGCGCTGGCTAGTCGCACGAGCCCTCGTTAACATAGTGGCTGTTGCGGGGCGCCGGCCAATGACCGATACATTACACAAGCGCATAGAGTGGTTGCAGCGGCAGGCTGACAAACCGTTTGCAGACATGCTGACCGGCGTCGAGAAAGAGTCGTTGCGCGTCACTGCGGATGGCCGTTTGTCCCAACGTCCGCATCCTGAAGAACTCGGGTCTGCGTTAACCAACCAATACATCACGACGGACTTTAGTGAGGCGCTCCTCGAGTTCGTTACGCCGACATTCAAGACGCCTACTGAGACTCGCGAGTGCTTGCTGGACATTCATCAGTTCGCGCAGCCGCGGTTGGGCGATGCAGTCCTCTGGAACGCCAGCATGCCGTGCCGTCTCGGCGCAGAGTCCGAGATTCCGATTGCCGAGTACGGCAGTTCCAACGTCGCGCGCATGAAAACCATCTACCGCCGTGGCTTGAGTCATCGCTACGGGCGGGCGATGCAAACCATAGCGGGCGTCCATTTCAACTTCTCCGTACCGGTGGGTTTTTGGGACTACTGCTCGCCGATGCTCGGTGTCAGCGATTCAGCGGACGATCTGAGATCCCAGGGCTATCTCGCGTTGGCCCGCAACTTCCGGCGTATGGCCTGGCTCGTGCTCTATCTGTTCGGTGCATCTCCGGCAATGTGTCGGTCGTTCTTGGGCGATCGCGCCACTTCCCTGGCTGAATTCGATTCCGACACGTTGTTCGAGCCCTACGCGACGTCGCTAAGGATGAGTGATCTCGGATACAACAATAGCGCCCAAGCGAGCCTCGTCGTATCTCTGAACTCACTGTCCGACTACATCGATCAGTTGACCAGCGCGATCATGACATCCCATCCGCCGTATCAATCCATCGGCATCGAGGTGGGCGGCCAATGGCGACAATTGAACGCCAATTTGCTTCAGATCGAGAATGAGTACTACAGCAGCGTCCGACCCAAGCAGGTGGCCCGTAGCGGCGAACGACCGACGCTAGCCTTACAGCGCGACGGCGTCGCGTATGTTGAGATTCGCGCGTTGGATATCAACCCGTTTGATCCGGTGGGTGTGACCGACGAGCAAATGCGGTTTATGCAGGTCTTGCTCGTGAGTTGTCTGCTCAGACCTAGCCGTATGCTGGACGACGACCAATTGCACGAAGCGGCCGCAAACCAACTGCTCGTCGCGCACAGCGGTCGGGCGCCGGCGCTCGAGTTACAGCGTTTCGGCAAGCGGATTGGTTTGCGTGAGTGGGCGCTCGAGTTGTTTGATGAGTTCGATGCGGTCGCTGAGATACTCGACACTGATGGTCATCAGTACCGCGATGCCGTGGCACATCAGCGGGAGGTCTTGCTCGAAACCGCGGAAAGTCCTTCCGCACGAGTTCTACGCGAGATGCGTGAGCAAAGCGCGAGCTTTGTTGAGTACACATTGAACCAGTCGCAGTCGCATGCGGCTGAGCTGGAGCGACGGCCGCCCATTCCGGACGACCGTCTACAAGCCCTGCGTCGAGAGGTTGTTGAGTCTGTGCAACGACAGACTGATCTGGAATCCCGACCGCAGCAGAGATTCGCCGACTATCTGGCAGACTACTTCCGGCTAGGCTGAATCGGCGTGCCGGTATGCCAGGCATGGTTACGGTGAATTTGCTGTAAACGCTCGGTCGTTTTGCCACGCGCGCCGTCGCCAACTCGGCGCCCATCCACCTCGATAACCGGGGTGAGCTCCCCCATTGTGCCGGTCGTGAACGCCTCATCCGCGGTGTAGAGCTCAGTGAGAGAGATATCTCGCTCAATACATGTCATGCCGTGCTCGCGAGCGAGTTGGATGATCATGCCGCGAGTGATCCCCGGTAGGCACGCCGTGCCATGCGGCGTGTATAGGACTTTGTCGCGCACGATGAAAAGATTCGTGTCGTTGGTTTCAGCCAAAAATCCGTTCAAATCCAGCATGACGGCGCTGTCGACGCTCGCAACGTTTGCCTCGATGGCGGCGAGAATGTTGTTCAGCAAGTTGTTGTGATGAATTTTGGAGTCTAGGCAAAGCGGCGAGTTGCGCCGCACCGACGCGGTAATCAATCGGATCCCCGTTTCGTTGTAGACCGGTTTTTTCCACTCTGCGAGTACGATGAGTGTCGGGCCGGATTGATTGAATCGCGGGTTCATGCCTGAGGTGACTTTCTCTCCCCGCGTGAGCGTCATGCGGATATGTGCGTCGTCGTACATGCCGTTCGCATTCAGTGTGTCGAACACTGCCTGAGAGACGGCTTCAAAACTTGGAATTTCCGTGAATGCCAATGCGTGCGCGGAATCGCGCAGTCTGCGAATGTGCGCTTCCAACGCGGCGACACGATGGTCGTAGATTCTGAGGCCTTCCCATACGGCGTCGCCGCCTTGCACCACGCTATCGAAAACGGACACCTTGGCCTCGTTGCGGGGATATAGCTGCCCATTGATCATCACAAGGATGTCCTGGTTACGCGGATCAACTGTCGGTTGGCTCATGGCTTAGGGGTTCCTCGCGCGAAAAGCGTACTTATAGAGATTGTCGTAAAGCGGTATGCACTGTTGCAGAAGGTCGTTCAAAGCCGGGGCTGGTGGCGGCTTCTCGCGGTAGGCCGAGAACCCGGTCGATTGGTGGACCGCGTGATACCAGTGCTCTGCCCAGATGCCGTCCTCCGGTTTGGGTCCTTGCGGCCAGTGCAGCATGCTGCGCTCCCAAGGTAACTCCAAGTGCTCACATAGAGCACTGAGCACGAACTCTGGATCGAGCAGCAACTCCCGTGCGTCCAACACAGCCGGTCGAGCGCCGTGCTGCAGTAGCGTCTCAACCAACTCGCATTGCTGGGAAAGACCCGTATCACGCAAAGTTGCATCCGGCAGCTGAATCGTCAGGGAGGACAACATCTGACGAGGATCTCGGATCAACAACACATGTTGGGTGTCGAGTAGGGGCGCCAACTCGATGTCCACCAAATGGTGTGCCATATGTTTGGCGAATACGTGTTGCGATTGCGACAACGCGTCGTTGATCAGGCGCCGCACAACCGCGTTGCCATCATTCGACTGGCTCGACAAAACTGCCTCGCGACCGGGATGGATGCGTCCAGTTCGGCTTAAGAAGTGCGCGTATAACGGCTCGTCGACGACGCGGGTATCCGAGCGTTTGCGAACGCTGTACATCAGCGCCGTGGACACGTTTCTGGGCCCCGACCACAGGTTGATCAATGCCATTTCGCGACCCTGACGGTGTTGAGTCGGTCACAACCGACACAATGAACTGCAAACTGCGTCACAGATTTACCATAACTAGCTTTCCCCCGGGCGACCGCACTCTACACTCCGGGTTAGTTGTTGTAGCGGAGCTCTGCTGTGCGGGCGGTGATCATCATAGGCTTTTTGACGGGGATTGGTAGTGTCGCTGCACTTGCGTACACGACGCCGTTTCTTGTGCAAGAACGAATCCACGCAGAAACTCGCGTCGTACCCAATGGTGGGCGCCTCGAGAAGTTTGAAATTCGTGGTGAATCCGACTTGTTGAGCAGTACGCCAGGTGTGCTCGGCGAGACTCAGTTGTATCCCAGCTCAGCCACTTGGTATCCGGAGCGCGCGCCGTTTGCGGGTGACGCCCAGATCTATCGGTTACGTAACGAGAATTCTGTCGTGATTGGAACAGCAATTCTTCGCCAGGAAGCCGAATCGGTTGAATGGATTTTGCATTTGCCAGCCCGTGGCACGATGGTGTTGAAAGGTGCGGGGACCGCATTGGCAGGGACTGGTGAGATGCAACTCGGTTTGCGTGAGTTCGCAAGCCTGAACGGCGTATGGGACGCGCGCTTGGACGAGGATGGTATTTGGCGGTTTGAGACGATCGTCGCTCGACCCGATCCCGCAAGCGTGTCTGCTGATGAGGAGGATGCGGTATGAGAGTCCTTGTCGGCTTCTTGCTCGGTTTCATTCCGGGTGTCGCGCTCGCTCTGGGTATCCTGTTGTGGAACCCCGCTTTCGACACTGAGGCTTCGCCTCGTTTGTCGACCGCGAACTTGAAATTGCCGGTGTCCGGCAGCGGCACCTATCTTGTGACGCGCAGCCAGAACGGTTACCCCTGGGTGAGTACGCGACCCGCGTTTTCGCCCGCACCGAACATCGAAGGCACGCGCAGCGCATTGACGGTGCTTCAGGTCAACACAGGCTTGCCGGATATGTCCGCGTATGTGGCTCGACTCCAGGTGCTCTCCGACGACGGCCGCCCGTTGTTTGGTGAGTTGATTGAAGAATCCCTGTTCTACGTTGTGCTTCCCGAGGTCGGCGGCATGCTAGTCACGAGTAAAGACGACCTTTGGGGTTTCGCTCGACAGGTCACATTGCCGCTCGCTCGCGGCCTTCAATGGCGTGGGAATCTCGCCTACCGCTCCACTGTTGGTCCGGCGGGTGGTTATGCCAATGTCTATGGCATCGACGGATTACTGACCGATCTGACCGGTCGGGCGGAGCTCATGCAGTCCGTGCGTGCGGTGTCGTTGACCGAGGGTATTACCGACGGTGAGAGCCGCATCAATGTAGACCTCGTTTTGCCCAGCCCAGAAGCGGCCGTTGCGGAGAACGGAGAGGTCAGCCGAACGCCTTGAGGTCAACGCTGGGATCGGCCAACGCGTCGGGTGGAATACTCGCCGCCGCAGCGACCAGCGTCTTGCTGCGCATAAACTCGCGCGGACTGTTGACCGCATCGACCGCGAGCAGCTTGCCCGCCTTCAGATAGAAGCAGGCGAACGATCGCGAGTCCGGGTCTCCCCGTAGTACCGTTTGATCGTACCCTTCGGTCAGTCCGACGATCTGAAGTTTGAGGTCGTACTGATCGGACCAGAACCACGGTACTTCCGCGTAGGGCTTGTCGTTGCCTAACAAAGTTGCGGCCGTGGCGCGCGCCTGGCCTAGTGCGTTCGGGACAGATTCCAAACGGATTCGCCGATCGTAGATTGGATTCGGGTGATTGCAGCAATCGCCGATCGCGAACACGTCAGCCGCCGATGTTCGACCCGAAAGGTCAGTATCGACGCCGTTGCTGCATACGATCCCCGCATCCTTCGCAAGCTCATCGTTGGGTACGACGCCGATGCCGATCAATACAATATCTGCTTCTAGCGACGTGCCGTCGGCCAGTGTCACACCCGTCACCTCGGACTCGCCGTCGATTGTCGAGACGCTCTGGTCCAACCACAGTGTGACGCCGGCTTCTTCGTGCACTTTGGCGTAGAACTCCGAGAGCACTGGCGATACGACACGACTCAACAGGCGCGGCATATGCTCAACCACATGGACTTCAAGTGATAGCTGCCGTGCGACAGCGGCGACCTCAAGGCCGATGTAGCCGCCACCGATGACGACCAAGCGTTTACCGGCGGCGAACTCGGGTCGCATCGCATCGACGTCCGATGCGGTTCTTAAGTAGTGCACGCCCTTGAGTTCAGCGCCTGGCAGCGGTAGCTGTCGCGCCCGAGTGCCGGTTGCCAGAACCAACGAGCGCCAACTCACTGACGCGCCATCATCAACAGTGGCGGTCTTGTGGGTGACATCGATCGCCGTGACTCGAGTGTCGGTCGCGAGTTCGATATTCGACTCTCGATAGAAATTCTCGGGCTTGACCAACAAGCGCTCGGCATCGAGCTCGCCCGCCAAGTACTTTTTCGACAGTGGTGGTCGCTGGTACGGCGGGTGCGGCTCATCACCGAGCATCATGACGTCGCCGTCGTAGCCACCTTGACGCAATGACACAGCGAGCTGTCCCGCTGCATGCCCAGCCCCGACAATGAGAATATCGGTCTTCTTGTTCATGATGCGCTACATCGCACTGATGCCGCCGTCCACACGCAGCTCGCTGCCAGTCACAAATTTCGACTCGTCACTGGCGAGGTACAGAACGGCATAAGCGACATCGTCAGGTTCACCGACCTTGCCGATGGGAATTTGCTTGCCGAGCTTGTGCAGCAACACATCGCGGTCATTGTTGCTCGACATGCCATCCAGAATCGGTGTGTCGATGAATACCGGATGCACCGAATTGCATCGAATGCCGGTCTGGCGCCGGGCGCAATCCAACGCGATCGACTTGGACAAGTGGCACACGGCCGCCTTGGCCGAGTTGTAGGCCGCGTAGTTGTGTCCTGCAATGATGCCGGCAATCGACGAGATGTTGATGATGCTGCCGGGCCCGGAGCGCTCCATTAGCGGCAACCCTACCTTGCAGCCAATAAATACGGCGTCCAAGTCGACTGCGTGGACGTGCCGCCAACGCTCGATCGTTTCGTCGACGACATTGCCGATGGACCCGATGCCCGCATTGTTCACAAGAATGTTTAGGCCACCGAGCGATTCCGCTTTATCGACAGCGGCTTGCCAATGCTCGATTTCCGTCACATCGTGCATAAGGCTATGCGCTCGATCCGGATAACGTTCGTTGATGGCAGCGGCGACCGCTTGCACGCCATCCGCGTTGATATCCGTTGCCAACACGGTCGCGCCTTCTTCGGCAAGCTTGTGCGCGATCGCGGCACCAAGCCCCTGCGCGGCGCCGGTCACCAGCGCAATCTTTCCTGCTACTCGTCCCACAGAGCGTTGCTCCCTTTTGTTTGTTGTGGTCGCCTGACCTAGTGCGCCCGGAGGCGTTTGAACCCAGTCGGAGAGACCGACGCCCAAGCTACGTGCGTCACCCGCTCAAGCGTGACCGTGCCCAACGCACTCGAGTCTGAACCGAGCTGCCCATCGCTGATCAGTTCGCAATGGCCAGCATCCACCCGGCCGGTGCGCTTAATCATGGGCCCGTAGTGCTGGTGGTCGACGCAGACGATCGCGCCAGTGGCTAAAGTCGCACGCCGCCGGTCGGTGAGGCGGCGTGCAAGAACATAGTCGCCGTCCGCGAGCGTGGGCAGCATGCTGCGACCACGCACACGGAACAGCCGAAACGGCATTGTGCTCAGAGGACCGGGTACACCGTTTCCAGCGACGGCTTGTACGGGCACACCGCGCGCTTGGTTTCGACGCCCTTGGTTTCCCAGAACATCTCGGCGAACTGGTTGCACAGTTCGACCAATTGCAGCGCATCGTCGCGTGAGACACCTTGCTTACACTTGCTGCCCGTCAACATGATGTTGTGAACGAGCTCATGTGCGTTCGGGTGTTTCTCAAACTGCGGCGCCTTCAGGTAGTCGCCCCAAATCACGCGCACTTCGTGCTTCACATCTTCTGCGTGCTTCTCTTTTTGAGCGATGCAGCGCGAAATCGCATTGTGCAATGCGAGCTCGCTATCGGGCTTATGGCTCATCCACTCTTCCATGACGTCGATCATCCGAACGACGGTCAGCGCGGAGATCAAAATCGGCGCAGGATCATAGATCGCGCAGGGTACGTCGCAGTGAGCTTCGACTTCTTGGGCCTGATCGCCGGCCATAGCATCAATGACGCGATGTAACACAGTGAGTTCTCCTTGAGTGTTCTGTCGCAAATATCCGGCCGCCTAGTTTGCCTCAATCGCAGAAGGCGTGCGAGCCACGAACCGCTCGTCAAGCCAGATCACGATGGCCGGCAGCATCACCAGGTCGTAGATCACCGCACTAGATACGACCATGGCGATCATGACGCCCGATGTGACGTTTAAGTTGAAGTCACTGGTTGCCAACACCATGAATCCGGCGGTCAGCGTGATCGAGGTCACGATCAACGCTCTGGCTACCGTTGTGATGGCGTAACGCATGGCGGGTACCGGATCGAGTCCTTGCTCACGTCGTGCGGCCAGATATTTGGTCAGCAGGTACACGGTATCGTCCACGACAATGCCGATCGTCATGCTGAACACGACCGCCGCGGCCAGGTTGATGTGGCCGACGACGATGCCCCAAATGCCAAACGCGATGGCGGCTGGCAGCAGATTGGGTAACAGTGACATCAGGCCGAAGACCCACGAGCGCAACGCCACGATCAACGTGATCGTGATCAGGCCTAGGGCGAGCAACGAGCCGGTCAACATCGCGTTGATGTTGCGTTGGCCGATGTTCGCCCAGGACACGTCGGACCCGGCGCCAGGTGTCGCTAGATGTGGCGCGTTGTCTTCGAACCATCGTTGGGCGCGCACTTCCAGATCGAGAATGCCAGCGGTTCTCTCACCGCCGATCCGAACATCCACTCGCAAAGTCGACTTGTCGAAGCTGATTTGATTGTTCAGGTCGAGCCCAAACGGCAGGGACATTTCATACAGCAGCAAATACTGCGCCGCCAGATCGGCGCGATCGGGCAGCACACGCGCCTCCGCGCGGTCACCGTTCATATCCTGGTTCAAGCGCTTGAGCGTTTCCGTGAAGCTTGAAACGTAGATGACCTCCGGCTGTTCACGTGCCCAGTTCATAAACGACTCGACCGTTGCGAGAAACTCGGGGTTGGTAATGCCATTGGCCCCGCCGCTGTCCATCGCGAAACTCATCACGAACGGACCGGTCAGATTGTCGATCGTGAAATCGGCGGCCTGGCGAAGCGGAAGGTCTGTCGAAAAGTATTCGATAAAGTCGTCTTCGAGCGTGTTGCGCGGCACGAAGCTCACGAGCAACAACGCAACCGCAGCGCTTACGATCGTCAATGGTTTACGTTTATCGAGCAACCAGTCGGCCAGTCGCGCCATGGCGGCCTCACTGCGGGGTTCGCTGCGTTTAAAGGGCAGACGTTGGGTCAATGCGGGAATGGTCAGCAGCGTAAAGATCAAGGCCATGACGACACCGATAGCGACGAGATTCCCGAGATCGCGGAAGGGCGGCACTTCGCTGTAGTTGAGTCCCAGAAACCCAATGCCGGTGGTCAATGTCGTCAGAAGAATCGGTTGAAGATTCGTTCGCAGCGCAGCGTATGCCGCATCAGCGGCAGAGCCACCACCGCGGAACCGCGCGAGGAACACGCTGAGCATATGTACAGAATCCGCGACCGCGAGCGTCATGACGATACTCGGCACGGCCACCGTCGCCGCGTTTAGGCGGAACCCGAGGTAACCTGCAAGTCCCAGCGTGGCGACGATGCTCAGCAACACGACCACAATGATCGACGCTGTGGCGGCCAGCGAACGCAAGGCGATCGTCAGCAGGATCACGACGATCAGTGCGACGATCGGAATGAAGCGGAAAAAGTCGCTGATTGAGAGTTCATCGAACGTCTGATCGCCGATGGCGGAACCGAGCAAATAGATATCGATGTCGGGATATTGCGCCGCATATTGCGCCCGCAGTTCACGTGCGTAGGTCGCGATTTCCGGTACGGCCTCCTGATCTTGCTCCGGCATGTTGAGCATCACGTTGATCGCTGCAACATGCGCCTCGGGAGAAACCCACCGGTACAGGAGCTCGGGTTCGCTAAGCGCGACCGCACGAATTTCGCGCAAATCCTCCGCATTGAGACCACCGATTGGTGGTATTAGGTCGCCCACAACCAATTCATCATCGGTCGCGACGGTGTGTTGGTAGTTCGACAACGAATCAACACGGCGGGCATACGGGACTTGCCAGCCTTCATCGGTTAACTTCTGCAAAAGTTCGACAGCACGTGGCGCGAATACATCGCGATCATTCGGTGCGATAACGAACAGCACGTTGTCGGTTCGGCCAAACTGGTCCTGCAGCGCGAGTTCGGCGACGTAGTTGGGGTTGTCGAGGTCAAAGAAGATCGAATCGTCCGTTTCGAGTGCGAGACGGGTCAACCCGAAACCGGTTGCAATGACTAGCATGAGCGCAAGACTTGCCGCCAAACCATCGCGTTCAACAAGCCATCGACAAAAACGTTCAGCCATTCGTCCGATTCCGATTATTCCGTTGTTTCGAGTGTGGCATTGTCAGGAGCGTCTGGTAGCCTCTTCGGCGACAACAAGAACAAGCATCAACGATATGGTGACAGCAAAATCCGAGGATCAAGGAACGAAGAACCTCGTCGTGTTTGTGGACGATATTCCGCAGATGCTCAGGATCGTAGCCCGCATGTTCGACGAGATGGGCGTCACCGGCAAGTGCTTTAATGATCCCGATGCGGCGCTCGAGTTTGTTCGTGACCACAAGGATGCCGTGCGCTTGCTGATCACTGACCAATCGATGCAACCGAAAACCGGTTTACAGCTTGTTGATGAGCTGCAATCTCAGGGTGTTAAGCCGCCGGTTGTTCTCGCAACCAGCGTCCAATCTTCAGCCGCGCTGGATGAATACCAAAGTCGCGGAATTACGGCGCTCCTACGCAAACCGTTTACACTCCAGGAACTGGAGCAGGTCATCAGCGCTTTCGCTATATCTGCTTGACCGCGAGTGTCGCGCCTTAAATCGGAGCCCTTTATGAAACTGGCCAGAGTCGTTCTGTGGATTTTTGCGCTGATGACGTTGACCTTCGGCGCCGTGTCGCTGGTCGCGCCGCAAATCATTGCCGGTGCAATCAAGATTGAAATGCTGACGCCAGGCGCTATGACGGAAATCCGGTCTTTTTACGGCGGATTGGAGTTGGGGCTCGCGGCGTTTTGGATAGCGGGTGCGATCAAACCTGAACTAACCCGCGCCGCATTGGTATCGATGGTGCTTGCGTGGGGTGCTGTGGCACTGTCCCGCATCGCTGGATTGGTGATCGATGGGGGAACGGCAAGTTCTTTGTATTACGCCTTGGTCTCCGAAGTTGCGGCCGCGGTTATGGCCTATATTGCTCTGATTCGGTTGCCGGCCACTTGATAATCGGCGCTTCGCGCAATCTGCGCCGGTACACCAGTGCCATGCCGGCGCCACGAGCGATCATGAACAACGTGAATGAAAGCCACAGTCCATGATTGTCAAAACCCTGCGTCAACCACCAAGCGGGCAGGAATACTCCGATCGCACTGATCAGCATGATGTTGCGCATGTCGCGGGCCCACGTGGCGCCGACAAAAACGCCGTCGTAGAGAAAACTCCACACGCTGACCAGCGGTGACAGTACGAGCCATGGCAAGAAGATCGCAGCGGCTGTGCGCACCGCACCAATGTCGGACAACAACGCGACCAGTGAACGTCCACCGACGGCGAACGCCAGCGCAAAGCCGACGGCGATAGCGACGGACCAACCTAGTGTTCGTGACACTGCGGCCTTCAACAACGTTCTGTCGCGAGCACCCCAAGCTTTGCCAACGAGCGCCTCGGCAGCGTTGGCCAATCCATCCAGTGCAAACGACAACAGCAGCTGCAGGTTCATTAACAACGCATTAACAGCAAGGATGATCTCGCCAAATCGAGCGCCTTGCGCTGTGAAGAACGCGAACGTGGCATCGAGCGCCAGCGTGCGCACAAACAGGTGACCGTTGACGTTGAAAAAGTCGCGATAGGCGCCAGCTTTCATCAACAGGTCTGTCTGCAGATGACCTTCGCGACCACGCAATGCGACACGAATGCCGGCTAAGCCGACCAACATCCCTGTGCCTTCGGCTGATACCGACGCAATTGCAACACCGGCTTCTTCAAGACCTACAACACCGACCAACCATAGGTCGAGGACAATGTTGACCGTGTTGCTCACGAGGACCATCACGAGCGGGATACGTGTGTTCTGCATGCCGATGAACCAGCCGATGAGAGCAAAGTTCGCAAGCGTCGTAGGTGCAGACCACATACGAATCCGGAAGTAGGTGTCAGCGGCCGCGATTACATCGGGCTCGGCCGCCATGATGGACCAAGCAAGAGATGCAATCGGTCGCTTGAACGCGAGCAGGACCAGCGCGAGGCTCGTCGATACGATGAGGGCTTGCCCGAGGTTCGTGCGTGCCGCACTGAAATCCTGTCGTCCCAAGGCTTGTGCCGTGAGTCCGGTGGTACCCATGCGCAGAAAATTCATCGACATGAACACGATGCCGAATACGGCGCCCGCTAGAGCGACACCGGCAAGCGGTGTCGCGTCGTCGAGATGCCCGAGTACGCCGGCGTCGACCATCGACACCAACGGCACAGAGATGTTCGACAGAACCATCGGCAGCGCGAGCTGCCAGACAGTGCTGTGAGAGACGGGATCGGTAGTGGGTTTTTTCAGAACGCGTTAACGCCGGTCAGAGCCTTCCCAACGACAAGCTGATGGACCGTCTCGGTGCCTTCGTAGGTGATGACGCTCTCGAGATTCAGCATATGTCGAATCGGTACATACTCGGCGCTGATGCCACTGCCACCAAGAATGTCGCGCGCATCACGCGCGATATCGATTGCGATCCGCGCATTGTTCCATTTTGCGACCGACACTTGCTCGGGTCGCATGCGACCCGCTTGATTGAGCTCGCCGAGTCGCAGTGATGCCAGCTGAGCCAAAGTGATTTGTCGCGCCATTTCCGCGAGGCGCAGCTGGATGGTTTGCGTGTGGTTCAGTGGACGGTCGAACAACACTCGATCTTCGGTGTATTTCAGCACAGCGTCGAGGCAGGCTTGGGCGGCGCCGATGCACCCCCAAGTGATGCCGTAGCGCGCTTTGGTCAAACAACCGAGCGGTCCTTTGAGACCTTTGACATTGGGCAACAAGGCGTCCGCTGGTACACGCACATCGTCGAGAAACAGCGCGCCCGTCCGCGACGCTCGCAAAGAGAATTTGTTGTCGATTTCCTGCACCGAAAAACCTGGCGTGTTTGTCGGCACAATGAAACCGCGTACCCCATCGTCAGTCATTGCCCACAACACACAGACGTCGGCGATCGGTGCGTTGGTAATCCACATTTTCGAGCCGTTGATCACCCAGTCATCGCCATCGCGGCGCGCGTGCGTTTTCATGTTGGAGGGATCCGAGCCGCCATGGGGCTCCGTCAGTCCGAAGCAGCCGATCGACTCTGCGCTCGCGAGGCGGGGCAGCCAGTATTTTTTCTGTGCCTCTGAGCCGTAAGCGTGAATCGGGTGCATCACCAGACTCGATTGGACAGATACGAAACTGCGCACGCCGCTATCGCCGCGCTCGAGTTCCTGACAGATCAAGCCGTACGCTATGTCGCTCATGCCGGCACAGCCATAGCCCTCGATGGTGCTGCCGAGCAAGCCGAGGTCAGCGATCTTGCTGATCAGCGACTCGGGGAACGTGTGGTTCTCGAAGTGCTCACGGATCACCGGGATCACCTCATCATCGACAAAGCGTGCAACCGTATCCTGCACCATCGCTTCCTCGTCGCCGAGCGCGCTGCGCACGTCGTACAAGTCGAGTGGGTTGATTACTTCATTCCGAGAAGGTTTGCCGTCGAGTGGTGTTGCTGTCGCCATTAGTTCGCCCCAAAAGTCCCGGACGGGAGTCTATCACGCACAGCTTATGGCTTACGCTGCACCGCATGGTGAAAACGCCACAACGGCAGCAGCATTGATAGCTGCGCAAACTCGACAAAACTTCGAAGTGAGACCTGCTTTTGGCAGACCAGGTCCAGACACGCGGCAATGAACAGCAGGGCGGCGCCTAGCGCGGGAACGAAGTCGAGTCTGCCTGCTGCTAGGGCAGCAAGGCTCGCGATGCCAAGGACCACCGGCAGCAGTGCCAGGGCCAGCGGTAACGACAAGATGAAGTAGTAGACGACAACAGCGAGCAACAAGAGGGTCGCCCAGTCGAGGAATTTGGAGATGTTACCGAGTGCCTCGGGCACGGGCAGCACTGTGAGTAGCAACAAAAGGGCAAACCCAAACATGCCGCTGGCAAGATCGTTCACGACACCATAGCGACGATTCGCGCGCATCGTGTCAAAGCGATCAATCCAGTGATACAGCGGCGTCGAGGTCTCCATCACTGGAGTATGAACGACCCATCGAAAAAAGTCGTTTCACACGCCCTAGTGTTTCATCTAGAACCGATATTCAATCGAGGCGCGAATCGCACGTGGTTCGAGCGGGTGCAGATGGACATCCTCGACACCCGCTTCTGGTTCGCCAGGCAAGCGCGACGCGTAGAAGTAGGAGATGTCAGCATCGCTTGAATCGGTGATGTTGAACGCTTCGATACGGGCCTCGAAGCGGTCCCAGCGATATCCCGCGGCAAGGTTAATGAGTAGCGAAGATTCGCTACGCACACTACCGTCTTCGATCAACGGCGCGTCGCCAAGGTAGCGACCGCGCAGACTCACGAAACCATTGTCGATCAAAGCCCACGTTGCACCCACCGACATCGACTCAGCAATCGCACCGGGAATTTCGACGCCGGCACCGGCGTCGGATTCGAACTCGGCATTCGTGTAGCTGTAGGCTGCATTGACAACAAATTCCGGTAGCGGTTGCCAGAAGGTGTTTAGCTCAACGCCCTGCCGGCGACTGGCGCCGACCGGCTCGGTGGTTCCCGCATCGCCGACGAACAGCAGCTCCGAGTCCAACTCGAGGTCAAATGCGGCCATCGTAATGTTGAACTGCTCTCCCAGTTCCCAACGCAGCCCGAGCTCTACGCCTTCCGAGCGGACAAACGGATCGACCGTATCGACGGCTTCACCCGATCGCGGGTCAAACGCGATGGTTGCGCCGCGTACATCATTGGTGTGGAAACCTCGTCCCCAGTTCGCATATAGCTCGGTGCCATCCGCGATGCGCCATGCCGCATTCAACATCGGACTGACCAGCGCGTCGCTACCATCGCCGCTGTTGTCGTTTCGTTGTGCCTCGACGTCCCAGCGCATGTGATCGAACCGCAAGCCCGGCGACAACCGAACCCGTTCGCCGAACTGGAGTTCAGTCTCGACCCACGCGCTGAGCGACGCCTGATTCACGGAGTCCGACCGCACGAGATTGATTCTCTGACGACTCTGCGTGCCGTATAGCGCGACTTCGTCGATGTCGTCGATTCTAAGTTCGGTTCCCCAGCGCAACGGGACGCCTAGAGTTTCCGACGCATCGCCGGTCGCGATCAGCCCATAACGATTTCTCTGATCGAGCTGTTCGAATTCGTCACCTTGGTCAGAATTCTCAAGGTTGTACGTGAAATTGGAGAACAGCTGAAATTCGTAACGGGTCGCGTAGGCTGTGATGCTGGTCGCTTCGAATTCCAGCTCAGCCGTGAGCTCGTACCGATCCGTTGAGCCGCCAAGATCGGGATCAATAAAACCCAACCGAGATACCGAGCCATCGTTGATCGAACGCTGCGGGATTTGATCGGTGCTAATCCATTCCGCGTTATACGTCGACAGCGAGATGCTGGCGTTCGTTTCGCCGATATGTCCCGCGTAGGAAAAATACGACTTGTTCGATCGTCCGTCCTCATCTAGGTCCCAAGGTCCAGAGTAGCGTGTGATGTCGACGGCTGCAGTGAGCCTGTCATGGCCAAAGTTCAGTGTGCCGGCCGCCAATCCCCGCTGGTGCCCGAAGTTACCAACCCCGAGTTTGATCAGGTTGGTCTCCAACGAATCCACGTAGTCGAAATCAACACTGCCCGCGGAGGAAAAGTCGCCGGACTCTGCGTGGTATGGGCCTTTGGCGTAGGTTGTCGTTTCGACAAGTTCCGGAATCATGAAATTCAGATCCAGATAGCCCTGCCCGTGCCCATGGGTACGCAAGTTCACCGGCACGCCGTTGACTCGCGCCGAAAAGTCGGTCCCATGGTCTAGGTTGAACCCGCGCAGGAAATACTGATTCGCCTTGCCCGTGCCAGAGTGTTGGGTTGCGACCAACCCCGGCACCGCCTCCGCCAGTTCCCCAATTCTCAAGAGGGGTGGTAAGCGGATGTCATCGAATCCGACTCTGCCTTCGGATGCGCTGAGCGTGTTACCGATCAGCTGCTCGGAGCGTGCGACAACGATGATCTCATCAATCGTCGCGTCTTCATGCGCGAATGCGTCGATCGGCGCGCCGATCGCAAGCAGGGCGAAGAGCATGCCGGTGCATAGAAATCCGTTTCTGAGTATCAAGTTGGCTGCCGGTCCGAATTGGGAAGAATGAGGCTTCGAAGTGTTACACATGCCGCGTGTTCCATTGTGACAAAGAGATTTCAGTGACCGTTCAATTGGGTTCGCGACAGACGACCCACAAGTACGCTTGTGCCGCATGCACTAACGTCATGCTGATACGTCATATACGTCTCACAGCCATGCCCGGGCGCATGGTGGTCGTAAAATTTTTTGCTATCGGCACGGCGACAGTGATGTGCGACCAACCCGCGGGCCGCGAGCGCCCGCTAATTGTCGCATCAAGGCGACATAATCCTGCCACTAAATTCAGTCAGAATTCAGCTACCCGAGGTATCCTATCGGCAAAATTTGGACCCTTGCTAAGGAGCAATACCAATGATTTCAGGAAAAACCGTTCGTACGATGTCGCTGGTTGCGATGGCGACCGTCGTGCTAGGCGCTTGTACGACGCTGGACCCGTACACGCGGGAAGAAAAGACGTCTAACGCCACGCGCAACGCCGCGATCGGCGCGGCCGTGGGTGCTGTGATCGGATTGATCTCCGGCGACGACGCTGTTGAACGGCGTCAGCGTGCGCTGATTGGCGCCGGCGTGGGCGCGCTTGCCGGTGGCGCGGTCGGCGTTTACATGGACAACCAAGAAGCGGCGCTGCGTGCAGAACTCGAGTCGACGGGTGTCAGCGTCACCCGAATCGGCGACAACATTACGCTGAACATGCCGGGCAATGTGACCTTCGCGACCAACAGCGCGGACCTCAACCCTGCGTTTTTTGATGTACTTGGCTCTGTGACGACAGTGCTGAACAAATATGAAAAAACCGTGATCGAAGTTGCCGGTCATACCGACAGCGACGGTTCGGTTGAGTACAACCAAGACCTGTCCGAGCGACGTGCGGACTCAGTCGCACGTTACCTGACCAGTCGCGGCATCATGAATCAGCGCATCATTACGACCGGTCAGGGCGAGCTTCGCCCCGTAGCCGACAACAACTCCGCTGCCGGAAAACAGGCGAACCGCCGCGTCGAGCTGACACTCGTTCCGCTGACCAGCTAAGGCATCGTCTCAGTTCGATTCGCTAGGGTCCGCCGACGATAGATCGGCCTGACCCGTCGCGACCGAAAGCAGGCCCGATTCGGGCCTGCTTTCGTTTTGGGTGAGCTAAGATAGCGCGATGAATTCACGACAGATCCGTTCGCTGCTCGGTTTGATCGTTCTGGCAATCGCTGGGGTCGTCGGCGCTTTGCAGCGCGGTGGGACGGGCGATGCGGCGGGCCATCCTACCCCCGTCTTTGCGCCAGAACTCGATGAGGCTTGGGTAGAGACCTTTGCGACCGTCTATCGAGTGCTTCCCGACGATACGAAGGGTTCGCAACATCAGCGGTTTCTCGTCTACAGCCCGGACGGTCATTCGCTATTGATCGCCCACAATATTGATCTCGCGCCGCGTGTTCCGATCGCCGAGGGCTCGGAGGTGTTTATCCGCGGCCAGTTCGAATGGAACGACAAGGGCGGGGTGATCCATTGGACGCATCACGATCCGCGTGGGCGCCATAGCGGTGGGTACATCAGCTACCAAGGGCGCGAGTACCGCTGACGCCGATAACTCGCGTATCCTTGGCGCCCTCATCAAGACAGGCAGCGGTTCCGTGGCAGAAATTATTGATGGTAAAGCGCAGGCTGAAGCACTTCGGCATCAGGTGCGCGTCGCGACGGCCACGTTAGTCGATCAGACTGGCATTCGACCAGGGCTGGCGGTCGTGATCCTCGGCGATGATCCGGCGAGCCAAGTGTATGTGCGCAACAAAGGCAAACAGGCAGAGGCCGCTGGGTTTCGCTCGTTCACCCATCGTCTTCCCGATGACACGCCCGCCGCGACGCTCGACCGCTTGATCGACGAGCTCAACGCCGATTCTGAGGTGCACGGCATCCTCGTGCAACTGCCACTGCCCGCGCAAATCGATGAACAGGCGGTGATCAACCGCATCGCGCCGCACAAGGACGTCGATGGGTTTCATATCGAGAACGTCGGACGACTGGCGCTTGGGCTCGACGGGTTCGTGCCGTGTACGCCGCTCGGTTGCCTCAAAATGATCCGCGAGACTGGCCGTGAGCTCGCCGGTCTGCACGCCGTGGTAGTCGGACGCTCGAATATTGTCGGCAAACCGATGGCAGCTTTACTGCTTGCGCAGAGCTGCACGGTGACCATCGCGCATTCGCGGACACAAGACCTCCCGGGCCTATGCCAAACTGCCGATATCCTGATCGCAGCGGTCGGCCGCCCCGGTTTGATTCAAGGCGATTGGGTGAAGCCAGGCGCCATCGTGATCGATGTCGGTATTAACCGCATCACAGATGAAGACGGTCGGTCGCGATTGACTGGCGACGTCGATTTCGTCGCGGCGAAGGCGCGGGCGGGTCACATCACGCCGGTACCTGGCGGGGTCGGCCCCATGACGATCGCGTGCTTGCTCGCCAATACTTTGCAAGCGGCGGAAAACGCCGCAAAAAAAAGCGCCGGCGAGTAAACCTCACCGGCGCTGTGTCGCGGTTGCTCGAACAAGTCTAGACGCCAACGGCAGCCTTTAGCTTTTTCAGCGCAGCGTTTTCGATTTGTCGAATGCGCTCAGCCGAGACTTCGTATCGCGCTGCCAGCTCATGCAATGTGGCTTTGTGCTCAGAGAGCCAGCGTTTTTGCAAGATGTCGCGGCTGCGATCGTCCAGACCTTTCAGCGCGTAGCTGAGACGCGCGCTGGCGTCGTTTTGCCAATCCGCGCTTTCAACAAGCATCGCCGGGTCTGCATTGTCGCTCTCGAGATAGGCTGCAGGTGCGAACGTGCGCTCGTCATCATCAGCCGCGGTCAGGTCAAACGCCGCATCTCGTGCCGACAAACGTTTTTCCATCTCCATGACTTCTTGCGCGCTCACGCCGAGGTCGCGAGCGACGGCTTCTGTTTCTTCATGCGAGAGCCAACTCAAATTCTTCTTCGCTTTGCGAAGATTGAAGAACAGTTTGCGTTGCGCCTTGGTGGTCGCGACTTTGACGACACGCCAATTGCGCAGAACGAACTCATGAATTTCCGCGCGAATCCAATGCACGGCAAACGACACGAGTCGCACGCCCACATCGGGATCGAAACGCTTCACGGCCTTCATGAGGCCAACGTTGCCTTCTTGCACGAGATCGCCGACCGGCAGCCCGTAGCCGCTGTAGCCTTTCGCGATGTGCACGACAAAGCGCAGGTGTGCCATGACGAGCTCACGCGCGGCATCGAGGTTTTCGTTGTCGATGAAATCGCGCGCAAGCGCCTGTTCTTCTTCCTTGCTCAGTACCGGAATACTGCTGACGGCCTGGATGTACGCATCCAGACTGCCTACCGGACCGGCGAGCATCAGGTTCTTGTTGTCAGATGCAATAGCAGTGGTTGTCATTTCCAGTGAAATCCTTGTTTCAAAACGGTTGGTACTGCCCATAAGACCGGGGCAGCGTCGCTTTCCTTACGGCTATTTTAGCACTCGTCGGATTAGAGTGCTAAGTATCGGATGAGTTCGGGAAATTCTTAAATCTAGATGCGCAGGATCTTAAATGGGATCGACCGACCGCATATGTCTCGCCGTTGCGATCCAGCTACCCAGTAGGCCGAGAATGACCCCGACGCCGATGATAATCGCCGCCTCTTGAGCCGTGGGGCCGCTGACGGACAGCCCACCTGCTCCGTACAGGCTGCCGAATTGGCGCATCGGACCGCTGAGCGCGGCTAGGATCGCAAACAAGAGCCCCAGAGCTACCAGCCCGCCACCGAGGCCATACCAGAGTCCGGTGTACAGAAACGGCCGCCGGATAAAGCCGTGCGATGCGCCGATCAGCTGCATGATCTCGATTTCGTCGCGGCGGTTTTGAATATCGAGTCGAATCGTGTTGCCGATAACCACCAGCAGTCCGATGCCGAGCAATGCACCGATGACCCACACCACGCGTCGGATCAACGCCAGTAAAGCCTGCAAGGTTGCGACCCATTCGGTGTCGCGTTGGACCTGGTCGACGTTCGGCAAACTGGCAACCTCCTGCCGCAACAACGCGGTCGCTTCTGCGCCGAGGCCTGAGATCGGGGTGATCACCAACGTGTGCGGCAGCGGGTTGGTATCTAGGCTCTCCAATGCTTCACCGAACCCCGATTGTTCGGCGAAACTCGCAAGACCCGCGTCGGCGTCGATCAGCGTGACACGTTCGATATCCGCCCGTGCGCTCAATAATTGCTGAATCGATTGCGCACTCTCAAGCGTTGCACCGGGCTCTAGATACGCCGATAGGTCGACCGCGACATCCCAGCCACCAGTGAGCTCTAGGCCGTTGCGCACCAGCAAGTGAAATGCTGCCGGCAAACAAATGGTGATCGCGATGACCAGAATCGTCATCACGCTGGCGAGCGGTGAGCCAACCAGCTTGCCGAGCGAACTCACCAATACCTGCAAATGGCGCGTGAAGTAGCCGCCCATCAGAACAGCTCCGCTGTTGTCGTAAGGCTCGCGCTGTCGCGCTCAATGCGCCCAGCCGACAATTCGATGCGCCGATGTCCCATGGTTTCGATCAGCGCATGGTCATGCGAGGCGATGACCATGGTGGTGCCAACATCGCAGAACCGTTCGAACAGTCGCATGATGTTGGAGGACAGCTCGGGGTCCAGGTTGCCGGTCGGCTCATCGGCGATCACGATGCTCGGCCGCGCCACGATCGCGCGTGCGATACCGACGCGTTGCTGCTCGCCGGACGACAGCGTCGCTGGCAATTGCCTTTCTTTGTTGAGCAAGTCCACTTGATCGAGTGCGGCGCGCACGCGCTTGCCGATCTCGCGGTGACTCGCACCGCCGATAATCAACGGCAGTGCCACGTTGTCGTACACCGGCCGGTCGAATAACAGCTTGTGATCTTGGAACACCATGCCAACGTCACGACGGTACGCTGGGAGTTGTCGCCGCGTGATTCCGCGCGTGCTTCTCTTGTCGATTAGCACGTTGCCCCGGGTCGGACGCTCGATCAGCCCAATCAGTCTGAGAAACGTGCTCTTTCCGGCACCGGAATGACCGGTAACGAAAGTTAGAGCCCCCGCGTCGATCGTGACGGTCACGTTCGCGAGTGCTTCGTGGCCGCCCGGGTAGCGTTTCGTGACGTTGTCGAATCGAATCACTCAGCGTCACCCAACAAGGCATCGGCAAAGCCATCTGCCGTAAACGGCTGCAGATCATCCAGCTGCTCGCCGATGCCAATGTAGCGGACCGCGAGCCCGAGCTCGGCCGCGATGGGCAGCAAGATCCCGCCTTTCGCGCTGCCATCGAGTTTGGTGACGCTGATGCTGGTCAGTGTCAGCGCCTCGTGGAACTGCCGCGCTTGTTGCAGCGCGTTTTGTCCCTGACTGCCATCGATGACAAGCATGACCTCGTGCGGTGCGGCCGGATCGTGTTTGGCGATGACACGACGGACTTTCGCCAACTCGTCCATCAAGCCGGCTTGAGTCTGTAACCGACCCGCGGTGTCCGCGATCAACACGTCCACATCGCGAGCACTGGCAGCAGCCATAGCGTCGAACACGACCGCCGCAGGGTCAGCGCCGCTTGCCTGCGCAATCACCGGTACGCCGTTGCGTTCGCCCCAGGTTTGCAGTTGTTCGACGGCGGCAGCCCGGAACGTGTCTGCCGCGGCGAGCATGACGCGCTTGCCGTCCGCTTGCAGCTTGCGGGCGATCTTGCCGGCGGTTGTGGTCTTCCCCGCACCGTTCACCCCAACCATCAAAATCACAAAGGGTTTGGCAGTTGAGACATCGAGCGGTTGTTCGGCCGGCTTGAGTACGTCCGAAATGGTCTTGTGCAGTCCCTGTCGGAGTGCCTCGATATCCTGTTTTTCGCGCCGCGCGAGGGATTTGTTGAGCGTTTGCATGACCTGTTCGGTAGTTTCCACGCCGACGTCAGCCATCAACAATCGCGTCTCGATTTCTTCGAGAACTGAATCGTCGATTTTGCCGCCCGGCATCAATTCTGTGATGTCGCGCGTGAGCCACGAATCGCCACGATTCAGCCGTGCGCGAAGCCGCTTGATAAAGCCCGGTTTTTTGCTCTCGTTCGACATGCAGGACGCCTGTCACCCCAACTCCGCCATGCTAACAGCGCGCCCGATTTTTTCGAAGCGCCGGAGAGTCGGTAACATGCGTGCATGGCGCGCAACAGACCCAGCGGAAAAGTTCGGATCATCGGTGGTCAGTGGCGACGTCGATGGTTGCCTGTGGCGGATGTCGACGGGCTTCGGCCGACGACCGACCGGGTGCGGGAGACGCTATTTAACTGGTTGGGTGCAAAGTGTCACGGCGCTCGCGTGCTCGATCTGTTTGCCGGTTCGGGTGCGCTGGGATTCGAAGCTATGTCGCGCGGGGCGCGGTCATTGACCCTGATCGATCAGGACCGGCAGGTGACGCGTACTCTGGCGGAGGTTGTGAGCTTGTTGGAAGCTCAGCGCGTCGAGGTGATCACGGCGGACGCCAGGCGGTGGTTGCAGGCGCAACCCGCCAAGCCGTTCGATATTGTGTTCATCGATCCGCCGTTTCGGGATGCTGACGCGGCACACTTGTGTACACTCTTGTTGGAGTTCGGTTGGCTGACACCAGCAGCCGTGCTCTATGTGGAGCAGCCGGCGGATCGACCATCTGAACTGCCGCAACCACTGACAGTCATCAAAGAAAAAACCGCGGGGCAAGTGCGCTATGGCTTGCACACCGTGTTGAGGGAGACACCGAATGAGTAACGTTGCCGCGATGTACCCGGGCACCTTTGATCCGGTCACTCATGGCCACGAGGATCTCGTGCGACGTGCCGCGAAACTGTTTCCCAAAGTCGTGGTTGCCGTTGCTGCCAACCCCGGCAAGACGCCGATGTTCACGTTGGGCGAGCGGGTCGAATTGGCAACGGCGGTGTTTGCAAACGTTGATAACGTCAGCGTACGTGGCTACACCGGACTCACGATTCAGTTCGCCAAAGACAACGGCCTTGGAACCATCGTGCGCGGACTCCGCGCGGTGTCAGATTTCGAATACGAGTTTCAGCTCGCCAACATGAACCGACATTTGGTGGAGGATGTTGAAAGCGTGTTCCTAACGCCACAGGACAAGTACAGCTACATTTCGTCAACGCTCGTTCGCGAGATCGCGAAACTGGGTGGCGATGCGGATCAGTTTGTGTCGCCTGTGGTTGCGGATGCGCTTCGTATCAAGTGCGGTAAGTAGTTATTTCTGGCACACCGTGCAGTAGAAGCTCGCGCGCTGGCCGATGACCCGGTGACTGATCGGCTTGCCACAAGTCACGCAAGGCTCTCCACGCCTGCCGTAGACATTGAGAGATTGAGAGAAATATCCTGGACTGCCATCCCCGCCAAAGAAGTCGCGCAGCGTCGTACCACCGGCAGCGATCGCGGCGGTTAAAACCTGCTTGATGGCCGCGGTCAGTCGCTCGCTCCCAGGTCGCGTTAGTTTGTGCGCCGGTTTCAACGGATGGATTCCTGCCAAAAACAGCGCCTCGCTGGCGTAAATGTTGCCAACCCCGACGACCACCTTGGCGTCCATGATGAAGTTCTTGATCGCCACCCGGCGGCCACGCGCGGCGGAATAGAGGTACGCCGCATCAAAATTGTCGGACAAAGGTTCGGGGCCGAGGTGGGCGATGAGGTGATGTTGGTCGGGCGATGGGCTCCAGAGGACACAGCCAAAGCGTCGCGGGTCGTGCAACCTCAGCGTCAAGCCATGGTCGAAACACCAGTCGACGTGATCATGTTTTTTACGTGGATGGTCTGAATCGACCACTTGAAGTCGGCCAGACATGCCTAGGTGTACGATGACGCTGCCGTCGGGCACATCGAGCAACAGATATTTTGCTCGGCGCCGAATATTAAGTAAGGGCTGTCCGGCGAGTTCATCGGCCAAACTGCATGGCACTGGCCAGCGCAAACGGTGATCGAAGACGCGCAGCTCAGTAATGGTTTGGCCCACGAGATGCGGCGAAACGCCGCGACGGGTGGTCTCAACTTCAGGTAACTCGGGCATGAAAGTGCTCGGCGCGGGCGACCAGCGACGCATAGCGTGCCGTCGCCGGTTTAACGTATCGCAGGATGATGCCATACTCCTGGCCCGAGATTGCGATGCAGGGCGGCATGACCGCAAAGGATGTGGAAAGTGATTGATTTCTTTATGGAATACCTCTACGGCGGACTGCTCGACCTCAGTGTGACGGGCTACATCGTCGCCTCGCTGATCATGCTGCAACTCGCGATGATGGCGGTAACGCTGTACCTGCACCGCGATCAAGCGCATCGGTCCATCGACCTGCACCCCGTGCTGAGGCATTTCTTCCGCTTTTACATCTGGTGCACGTCCGGCATGTTGACGCGCGATTGGGTTGCCGTTCATCGCAAACATCACGCATTCTGCGAGACGGAAGATGACCCGCACAGCCCGCAGATCTACGGCCTGAAAAAAGTCCTCCTGGAAGGCGCGGAACTCTATAAAGAAGAGTGCAAAGTTCAAGAGACTTTGGAAAAGTACGGCCGCGGCACGCCGCGCGATTGGATCGAACTCAACGTCTACGAACGATTCCCATGGGGTGGCATCACCCTGTTCGTTCTGAGCTGCCTGTTTTTCTTTGGCGTCCCGGGCATCATCTTGTTGTCGATTCAGTTGATCTCGATGCCGCTGTTCGCTGCTGGGATCATCAACGGCGTGGGGCACCACACGGGCTACCGTAATTTTGAGTGCGATGACGCCGCGCGAAACATTTCACCGCTGGGCATTTTCGTTGGTGGTGAAGAGCTGCACAACAACCACCACGCGTTCCCGACGTCCGCTAAATTCTCGATGCGTCCTTGGGAGTTCGATATCGGCTGGTTCTACATCAAGACATTCGAGCTTCTCGGCTTGTGCAAGATCAACAAAGTCGCGCCGCAGCCTGAGCGCCTCGAAGATCAGCAAGACGTCAGCCTAGAGACACTGCGCGCCGTCATCGTGAATCGCATGCACGTGCTGCGCGACTACACCCGAGAGGTCACGCTGCCGACGCTGAAGTTCGAGCGTGAACGCGGTGCGGAGCTAGTCGGTCGTGCGAAGCGTTTGCTGGTGCGCCAGCCGAAACTACTCGATGGACGCGCGCGTGAGCGCCTCGACGCAATGCTCGCCAATAGTGCAACCCTGAAGACGGTGCATGAATTCCGCGAGCGACTGCAGAGTCTTTGGAAAAGCGGTGCCACGATCAGTAACGAACGTCTGCTCGAGCAACTACGCCAGTGGTGTGCGGAAGCAGAAGCTAGTGGTATTCGCTCTTTGCAGGAGTTTGCTCATCGCGTGCGCGGCTATGCGATGGCGCCCGCTCGAACCGCATAACCTTTGGTTCATTACCACTCGCCAACGAAAAAGGCCGCTAATCAGCGGCCTTTTTTTTGCGGTCATGCCGCGCAGAAACGGTGATCAAATCTTACTTGATCTTCGCTTCCTTATAGATCACGTGCTTGCGAACCACCGGATCATATTTTTTAGTTTCCATCTTCTCGGGATGCAAACGCTTGTTCTTGTCGGTGGTGTAGAAGTGGCCCGTACCAGCAGACGAGACCAGACGAATTTTTTCACGCATGGCTTGATTCCTTTGAGTGCAGGTCAGACGCGCTGACCGTTGGCACGGAGATCAGAGACGACCTTCTCAATGCCGTGCTTGTCGATGATGCGCATGCCCTTCGTGGAAACACGCAGACGGACGTAGCGCTTCTCGGACTCGAGCCAGAAGCGGTGCCACTGAAGGTTGGGCAGGAAACGGCGACGCGTCTTGTTGTGCGCGTGCGAGACGTTGTTACCCGACATCGGCCCCTTGCCGGTGACCTGGCATACCTTGGACATGATTCAACCTATATTTTTTTGTCTGGACCGGGAATTCCGGCCAAAGAGCCGCGCAAGATAGCGGATCCCGCCTATTAGATCAAGACAAAAACCCCCGGATTTTGACGTGGGTGTGCGCATTGGCCAGCCGGCGGGACAATCCTAAAAAGTCCGTCATGGGGCATCCTTCAAGAATCTGGCCTGCGCAGGACCCAGAGAATCGTCAAATTCGGGCTGTGGTTTCACCTGTATTCGCTGGAATTTCAAGTACTAAGACCGACACATGGGTCGAACACTCGGGTCGTTCGGTGTTTAGTTGGTGGGTCGCGAAGATTGCTGCAGGCCATGTTCTTGACCTTCCAGACGCCGTTCGCCGGCAAAGCCGCTGAGTTGCAGCCAGCTGGGGAAAGCACGGGTAAGCTCCGGCGGACCAAACAACTGGAGTCTCCCATCCGCAATTTCGTCTCGGAGTCGCCTAATGCCACGCCAAGCCTCAACGAATCGCCGAAGATCGCTTTGGACCACCAAGTCGGGGTCGTAGCCTGGGTCCTTAAGACACATCTGGACGTCGCCATCTTCGTGGATCAGCCAGAAACCGGATAGCTCAGCGGGCGCACCCGAGAACTCGAATCCGATCACTGTCCTTCCTCTGGGCATTCGATCTGTGTCGAGGCGGTAGGACATACTCCACGCTAGAAACGCGGGATCGAGATCATCCAGTACCATGTCGCGACCCCACCGCTGACCCCACGAGGCCAATCCGTCGACCATTGGATTTAGCTCCAAAGCCGCGGGCGTTGGTTCATATCGATAGTGTTTCTCACCAGTCGGCCGGTGCCTCGCTAGGAGGCCGGCACGCTCGAGTTCCCGCAGTCGTTTGGTTAGCAGGCTTGGGGAGATTCGTGGCAAGCCCCGATGGATTTCATTGAAGCTACGGCAGCCGTCCAGTAGCCGACTGACTACCAGTAGCGTCCATCGTTCACAAAGAAGTTCGGCGGCGAGCGCGAGAGGACAATACTGACCGTAGCGGCCGGTTTGCGACGTTTTCGGTGCCATGTTGAAGCCCCCAATAGACACTACAGACTCGAGAGTAGTTGAATGCTGATACGCGGAGTAGGGTTGTCGCACCTGCAGCAAAGGGGGGACTCGCATGAATGCCATAGCTCGATTGGCCTTACTGAGTTGGGTCGTGTGGTGCGTCGCCGGCCCAGTGCATGCATCGGACGCGAGCCTTGCGATGCAGTGGAATGCTGCTGTTCTGGAGGTCGCAGAGGCCGAAGATCGGTTCTTGACCTTAAAAGGCCTGCGGACCGTCACGTTGATACACCTCGCGATGCATGATGCGTTGAACGGTCGGAACGGTCGCTACCACCGCTACCTTCAAGCGCTGGGTGAGCAGCGTGAGTCGCGTGTCGATGCAGCCATTTATGCTGCATTCGCGGTCGCTTCCCGCTACTACCCGGACCATCGGAAACGGTTTGAAGACCTACAAACGGAACAGTTGGCGTCTTTGCACCAATCCACACGCCATGAGAATAGCGCCGCATGGGGCGCGGAAATCGCCGCGGCAGTCATAGCGTCTCGCGACGGTGACGGCTGGGATGGCGACGTCGAATATCAATGGCACCCTATGGCACCCGGCATCTACGCTGAGTTCAATGAACACAGCGGAACGCCCGATGGATTTGTTTTCGGCACAGGTTGGGCCGATGCACGTGGTTTTGGTTTCGACGCGCCAACGGACTTTCGAGTGCCGCCGCCACCGGCGATCGATAGCGACGCGTACACAACGGCGTTCGACGAGGTTAAATCGCTCGGTCGGTTCCAGAGTATCCGGCGAACGGTCGATCAGACGCACATCGCGCTCTGGTGGAAAGACTTCGTCGAGAATTCACACAACCGACTGGCGCGTGATCTCATTGAACGCGAGGGGCTTGATCTCGTCGATGCGACGCGACTGCTTGCGGTGTTGAATATGAGCATTTACGACGCCTACGTCGCGAGCTTCGAAAACAAGTTCCACTACAACCACTGGCGCCCTTACACCGCGATCCGTTGGGCAGACCATGATGGAAATGCAGACACGACCTCCGAAGCCACTTGGGACAACACCCACCGTCATACTTATGCCTTCCCTTCGTATCCGTCGGCGCACGGCACAGCGTGCGCGGCGGCTATGACTGCGTTGGAGTCGGTGTTTGGCACAGACTTCGCTTTCACGATGCGCACGCCTCGGGTGGACATTGCAGGGCCGCTGTCAGAGAAGATTGTGATGCAGCCAACCACCCGGACCTTTGCGCGCTTTTCGGATGCCGCTGAACAGTGCAGTCTGTCGCGTGTATACCTTGGAATTCATTTTCGCTACGACGCGGTCGAGGGCGTAGCGTTGGGCCGACGCGTCGGGAAGCACTTGCTGGGACGGTTGTTGAATCCGGTTGATGACTGACCCTTCGGGAACGCCACCCTAAACTTGCCCCCTGGCTGCCATCGAGACCGGAGGGCCCTCACCGACAACGATGTGATCGATCAGTCGAATGTCCACCAAAGCCAGCGCTTTGGCCAGTCGATCCGTAATGTCGGCGTCGGCTTGACTGGGTTCCGCCACACCACTCGGATGATTGTGCGCGACGATCAAAGCGGCCGCGTTGCGGCGCAGCGCTTCCTTGACCACCTCTCTGGGATACACCGAAGTGCCGTCGATCGTGCCGCGGAACAGGACTTCAAAGTCGATGACCTGATGGCGGTTATCGAGGTACAGGCAACAAAACACTTCGTGCTCAAGATCTCGGAGCCGAGCGCTGAGAAACCGGTGGGTGTCATCTGGGCATCGAATTCGATGACGCTGCGGCAGTGTTGCGGCGAGGTATTGCGCTGAAAGCGCGGCCAGACTCCTCAGTCGCCGCGCTCGAACGGGGCCAACGCCATTGAGCTGTTGCAGCTCCTCGTCGTTGGCGCGTAACAGTGCCCGGAGGCCCCCCAGCGTATCAAGCCAATTCTGCGCGAGCTGATCGTCGCTCCCTTCTGGAAGCAAGAGTGTCGCAAGCAGTTCCGCAGTGTTCGGTTGAGGGGTTGTTGCATCGCGCATTTAGGGCAGGTCCAACGGTGGAGGGATGAAGTGCCAGTCTGCAGGGGGTCGATTTCAACTGCTCATTGCGATTGTGTGCGAGTGCGCCCGATTCGTTAGACTTCTCAGCGCTGATCGCTTCGTCCGTCAAACAGGAATGCCACATGTTGAACCGTTATGTTGTTGGTCTTTTGCCCGTGATTGTCTTGTTGGGGGCTTGTTCACGTGGCAGCGAACCCGAGGCGGCGTCCGCACCCGCGGATAACTTGGACGAACGCGCAGCCGACGTTGCGCTGATCCCTGAAGAGGGAGATTTGATTCGCCAGCCGTTGGCGACCATTGCAGCAGCACTCAAAAACGGCGACACGACATCCGAAGCGCTGGTCGAACGTTATCTGGCTCGCATTGATGCGGTCGACCGCGGGGGACCCCGGTTGCAGAGCATCATCGCGTTGAATCCAGACGCGCTGGCAGATGCTAGAGCGCGCGATCAGCAACGTGCGGACGGGGAAGACTTGGGGCCATTACACGGTGTGCCGGTGCTTCTGAAAGACAACATCGAGTCACTCGACAATGTGGCGACCACGGCTGGTGCCATGGCGCTATCCGACAACGTGACAGGGCGCGATGCGCCGTTGGTTGCCGGGTTGCGCGCGGCCGGGGCGGTGATTCTCGGCAAGACCAACCTCAGCCAATGGGCCAATTTTCGATCGAGCGACTCGATTAGCGGATGGAGCGCGCTCGGCGGGCAAGTCCGTAATCCACATATGCTGGACCGGAGTCCGTGCGGATCGAGTTCGGGTTCCGGCGCGGCAGTGGCTGCGTGGCTTGGCGCCGCTGCTGTCGGAACCGAGACGAACGGCTCGATTATCTGTCCTTCGCAGGTCAATGGCATCGTCGGTTTCAAGCCGACGGTGGGTCTCGTGTCACAGCAATTCATCGTGCCGATTTCGTCGTCGCAGGATACCGCGGGGCCGATGACGCGCAGCGTGACCGGTGCGGCATTGATGCTCGATGCCATGGATACCGCGGACGTGGACTACGTCGCGGCGCTGGATGCCAATGCGCTGGCGGGTGCCCGAGTGGGTGTCTTGCGGTTTGCCGAAGGCAGCAATGACGAGGTGATCAAGCACTTCAACGCGGTCGTCGAGACGCTTGAGCAAGCCGGCGCGACCCTGGTTGAGATCGATGAGTTCGAGCGCGACCCAAATTATGGGCGCGCGTCATTCGATGTACTGTTGTACGAATTCAAAGCAACGTTGAACGAGTATCTCGCCGATACACCCGAGGCGGTATCTGCGCGGACGCTCGACGACGTCATTGCGTTCAACGAGGCACAGTCGGAACGCGAGCTCGCGTTGTTTGGTCAAGACTTGATGGAGCAGGCCGCGGCGAAGGGTGATCTCGATGACGCGCGTTACGCGGAAGCGCTGGAACTGGCGCAGAAGGTCGCGGGACAGGATGGGCTGGATGCGTTTTTCGCCGAGCACGAGCTCGACGTTGTGATTTCACCATCGGGACCGGTCGCCTCTCGCATCGATCCGATCAACGGTGATGTGTGGCCTGCCTGGGCCGGTGCGGGCTGGATGGCTGCGGTGGCGGGTTATCCGCATGCCACGGTTCCCATGGGAACTGTGCATGGGATTCCGGTCGGTGTGTCGTTCATGGGCACGTCAGGTGACGACTCGCGAGTATTGTCACTTGCGTTTGCGTATGAACAGCTGAGTCAACGCCTCCCGGCGCCACGCTTTCTGTCGAGCGCGATGGATCGAGCGGAAATCGCCGAAGCGATGACGGCGCCCAAATAGGCAGACTCAGCGTCTCGCAACCTCTGAGCGGACCTCGACGACGACTCCCAACACGGTTGAGGACGTCGCACCAACCGACGCTGTCGATCCGGCGACTGAATGCTGGGTCATGGGCCCTGCGGCAGTCCGAGTGGTGGCCATTTGTCATGTAGTACGTACTGAACGGGTCTAAATGGCGGGGCGCCATTGTGCGCAAGGTGCCCGGATTCGCTAAACTTCTGAGGTTAACTTGCTGGGATATCTATGACCCACGTATTGCTTGGCGTTACCGGTGGTATCGCTGTTTACAAGAGCCCGGACCTGACTCGCCGCCTGATTGACTACGGCGCGAGCGTGCAGGTTGTTATGACGGCCGGAGCGCAGGCATTCGTGACGCCGCTAACGTTCCAAGCGGTTTCGGGCCGGATGGTTCGCACCGATTTGTTCGATACCGAAGCTGAAGCGGCGATGGGGCACATCGAGCTTGCGCGATGGGCAGACCGGGTTGTGATTGCACCCGCCAGCGCCGATTTCATAGCGCGCTTCGCCGCGGGTATGGGTGATGATTTACTCACTACCGTATGTCTTGCCACCGAAGCACCGATCTACATCGCGCCCGCGATGAATCGGCAAATGTGGATGAGCCAGGCCGTGCAAGACAATATGAAGGTATTGCGAGAGCGCGGCGTTCAGGTCTTGGGCCCGGGCGAAGGCGAACAGGCTTGCGGTGACACGGGCAGTGGGCGGATGCTCGAGCCGGTGGAAATCGCCAAGAGCGTACTCGTTCCGCAAGACGGCCCATTGGGCGGCAAGCGCGTCGTTATAACGGCAGGACCGACAAGGGAGCCGATCGATCCGGTGCGCTATCTGACCAACCGTAGCTCCGGCAAGATGGGATACGCACTCGCGAGCGCGGCTCGCGAGGCGGGCGCAAGTGTTGTGCTGGTTAGTGGACCTGTGGCGATGTCCGCGCTGGAAGGCGTCGATCGCATCAGCGTTGAGTCGGCCGAAGAGATGCAAGCAGCGGTCGATTCTGTCATCGAAGGTGCAGACGTGTTCATTAGCGCTGCGGCGGTCGCCGATTATCGTCCTGTGGATTGTCCGGATCAGAAGATCAAAAAGACCGATGAGACGATGACCCTTGAGCTCACTCGCAATCCAGACATCCTTGCCGGCGTCGCCGCCCGCGACGATCGACCGTTTACGGTTGGTTTCGCTGCAGAAACTCAGTCGGTACTGGAAAACGCGCGCGGCAAAATGGCGCGCAAAAAACTCGATATGGTCATTGCGAATCAGGTCGGGCGAAATCTCGCGTTTGACCGTGACCAGAATGCTGCTACCGCATTGTGGGATGGCGGCGAACGTCCGTTTTCCCAGCAGTCAAAACAAACCTTGGCGCGAGGTCTAATCGACTGCATCGCCGAGCGATACAAGGCATCAGGTTCGTCATGAAGTTACAGGTCAAAATTCTGGATCCGCGAATTGGCAGCAGTATCCCGTTGCCGGAGTACGCCACCGACGGCTCCGCGGGAATGGACATCCGCGCGTGCATCGACGAGCCGCTGACTGTCGCGCCTGGCGAAACACATCTCGTGCCGAGTGGCATGGCGGTCTACGTCGGCGATCCGAATTTCGCGGCGGTGTTGCTGCCGCGCTCGGGCCTCGGCCACAAACATGGTCTGGTGCTGGGTAATTTGACGGGCTTGATCGACTCTGACTACCAAGGTCAGCTGTATGTGTCGATGTGGAATCGGGGCAGCACGGCGTACACGATCGAAGTGGGCGAACGGATTGCTCAGATGGTGATCGTGCCTGTCGTGCAAGCGGAGCTGAAGATCGTGGATGCGTTCGAGGACAGCGAGCGCGGTGCTGGTGGATTCGGCCACTCAGGCCGAGACTAACGCGATACGGTTAACTCGGTGTAACGGTCGATCGCAACCTGAAATTCCGCACGTAGTGCGTCGGCGCTGCGTTTGTGGTCAGCCAGACGTGACTCGTATCGAATGATCCGATCTTTGGTTTCTTTGATGTCGTTGGCTAGCGCGGGTCGAATCATCGGCGCATCAGGGTCAATGTTGTACGGCTTAAAGCGCGCCGCATCATCGAGCAAAGTCACCAGCCGTTTGCGCAGATTGGTCAGATACAACTGCGACACTTTCGACTGGGCTTCCAACAGTTCGACGCGTCGATCACGGTGTCGCTCGATTTCACCCACCGACAGATAGGTCGCGAGCAGTGCGCGATCTGCACGACGGGCGCGCTCAACTTCGGCTTTCGCGACCTCTTCAGCCGCCATCGCAGCCAACTCTTCTTCGGTCGCTTTGCCGGCAATTCGTCCGATTGTGACGCCGCGTTCGTTCAGAACCTGCTTTTCTTGCTCGGCGTATTCTGCAGGGATGGAGTCGCCAAAATGAACCACACCATTCTCGTCGACCCAGCGGTAAAGCTGCTGTCGCTCAGGTGCCGCCAACGCTGGCGCTGCGATGAGCGCAACGCTCAACGCCAAAACAGAAACACTCATCCCACGCATATTCAAGATTTTACCTAATCGCACCGCACCTTCAGAGAGCTGCGTCACGATTTATTGGCCTCTCAATATCAAGAAACACCGTATTTGGTCCGATAATCCTTAACCGCGCTCAAAGTTTGCGCGTCCGCACCCTCTTGCTCCAGAACTGTCACGAGATCGTCTAAGGTCGCAAGCGCGTTGACTGTCACGTCCAGTGATTGTTCGACCTCCTGTACAGCGGAGCGTTCGCCGGTGCCGCGCTCGCGACGGTCGAGGGCAATGACGATGCCAGCGACTTTTGCGCCTGCGGCACGAATCATGTCAACGCTCTCGCGAATTGCGGTGCCGGCTGTAATGACGTCGTCGATGATCACGACTTTGCCTTGCAGCGGGCCACCAACGATGTTGCCACCTTCGCCGTGATCTTTAGCTTCTTTGCGATTGAACGCGTAGGGGATGTCGACACCGTGTCGATCGGAGAGCGCTGCTGCGGCGAGGGCAGCCAGCGGAATACCCTTGTACGCCGGGCCGAAAATGACGTCGCAGTCTGGGTAGTGTTGGTGGATAAGGTCGGCGTAGCCGCGAGCCAATGCTGCAGCTGCTCGTCCGCCGGAGAGCGCGCCTGCGTTGAAAAAGTACGGACTGACGCGGCCCGACTTCAAAGTGAACTCGCCAAACTTCAGCGCGCCGGCCGCACGTGCCATGGCGACAAATTCCTGAGTAGAGTCGGTCACAGATCCCCTTCAGCGCCATTACTCTCAAGTTTGATAGTATGCCATTTTTCGACGCCGCTCCCATGTTCCGAATCATCACACTCAATGCCAACGGCATCCGCGCATCTGCACGCAAAGGGATGTTTAACTGGCTCGCACAACAACGCGCCGATGTCGTCTGCATCCAAGAGACCAAGGCGCAGGTTCACCAACTTGAAGACCCGGTCTTCTGGCCTGACGGCTATCACTGCGTCTACGTCGATGCGGAGAAAAAAGGCTACAGCGGGGTTGCGATCTACTCCAAGCACAAACCGGACAAAGTCGTGCGCGGTCTGGGTATCGAGGCGATCGACAACGAAGGTCGCTATGTCGAAGTTCAGCTACCCGGCATCGCCGTCGCTTCGGTCTATCTTCCATCGGGCACGTCAGGAGACGTACGCCAGGCGTTCAAGATGGAGGTGTTGGAACAATTCCACACTCACCTGAAAAACCTGAAGCGTCGTCGTCGCGAGTATGTGATCTGCGGTGACTTCAACATCGCACATACGAAAGACGATATTCGCAATTGGCGAAGCAACCAGAAGAACTCTGGCTTCTTGCCTGAAGAGCGGGCTTGGATGGATCAGTTGTTCGGACCCACGAAATACGTCGACACGTTCCGCGAGCTGGAGCAAGAGCCGCATCAATATACTTGGTGGTCCAACCGGGGGCAGGCCTGGGCGAACAATACAGGATGGCGCATTGACTACCAGGTCACGACGCCAGGACTGGCTGGCAAAGTTCTAGCGACTGACATCTATCGCGACGAGCGATTCTCCGATCACGCACCGTTTACCGTTGACTACGATTACGCGATCTGACGGTCGACCGAAGTGGCTACGGCCAACGGTTGTCACGAACTTTTTTCTTGGGTTCTCGAGCGGGCTTCCGTTTCCGCTCGTTTACGCAACCCTGACTGCGTGGCTCGAAGATGCGAGCATCGCGCGCAGCACAATCTCCACGTTCGCATGGATCGGTTTCGCGTATTCCTTTAAGTACCTCTGGGCGCCTTTGATCGATGCTGTCGATGTGCCGGTGCTAACCCGGTGGCTCGGTCGCCGCCGCGCCTGGCTCGTGGTGGCGCAAATTAGCATCGCACTTGGCCTCGTCAGCATGGCCTTCACCAACCCGTCGCAGGCGCTGCTACCCTTCACGCTGTCCGCCATCGCGGTTGCTCTGCTGTCAGCGACACAAGACATCATCATCGATGCGTATCGGATTGAGTCTGACCATGCGGATATGCAAGGTCTACTGGCGGCCGCGTATCAATACGGCTATCGGATTGCGCTGATTGCGTCCACTGCAGGGGCGTTGCTACTGGCGGATACGCAGAGCTGGACGATCGCGTACCTGAGCATGGCAGTGTTGATGGGTGTTGGCGTGACCGCAGTGTTGTTCTCGCCAGAACCCAAGCGCGCTCCCCGGAAACCGATAGAACGATGGTCGACGCGAATCCGCGTTGCGCTGCTCGACCCGTTTCTCGATTTCTTTGAGCGTGCAGGCCCAGCAGCACGACTAATTTTGTACTACATCTTGTTTTATCGCGTCAGCGATTACGTGTTGGGCGTATTGGCGAATCCGTTCTATCTGGACATTGGATTTACCAAGTCTCAAGTTGCTGGTGTCGCTAAGGTTTATGGCACCATCGTGTCACTCGTCGGTATCGCCGCGGGCGGGGTTGCGGTCCTTAGGCTCGGCATCTACCGCAGCTTGATCGTCGCGAGTGTATTGATCGCCGCCACTAACCTGGGTTTCATCTATTTGGCGTTTCAAGGCCCTGAAGTTTCCGCACTAGCGGTGACCATTAGCGGTGACAACTTCGCGCAGGGTTTTTCCGGCACGGTGCTGATCGCATACCTTGCGAGCTTGACGAATCGTTCGTTTACCGCCACCCAGTACGCGTTGTTCAGTTCGCTGAGCGTCCTTCTCGGTAAATTTCTCGCGAAATACTCAGGTAACGTTCAGGAGTGGGCCGGTTGGGCCGGCGTATTCGCGGACTATATGACCTCACCAATGCGGGACGCCGATTGGGCCGGTTGGGTCGGGTTTTTCACCTACGCGGCAATTACTGGAATCCCGTCAATAGTGCTTGCCTGTCTCGTCGCGATGCCGCGATTCAGGCCAACCCCTGTCGCCGGTACAACATCCGACGGAAACGCCGCTTAACGTCATTGGATTCACCACTGCGCGGCCCTATACTGCGCGCATTCTTGCCCAGCAGCCGAGGGTACTCCGGTGGTTGAACAGCTTATTCGACACTTCGTGGTTTTGTTTGTGGTGATCGAGCCGATCACGCTCGTGCCGATTTTCGGTGCGCTGACGCGCGGTGGCGATCCAAGCTATCGACGCACGATGGCGGTCAAGTCGGTCGTCCTGTCGACCATTATTTTCTGGGTGTTCGCGCTCGCCGGACAGCGGCTGTTGGAGACGCTTGGAATCAGTGTCGCTTCGTTCAAGATTGCCGGCGGACTGCTTTTATTCCTGATGGCGGTCGACATGGTATTCGCGCGCCAGTCGGGTTTGCGCTCGACCACCGTGCGAGAACAAGATGAGGCGCGGTATCGCGAGGACATTTCGGTATTCCCGCTGGCGTTTCCTTTGATTGCCGGTCCAGGCTCGCTTGCGACCCTGCTGCTGTTGCTCGTCGAGTTGGGCGACAACTGGCTCGAGTTCTTCGGCCTCATGGCGATGGCGATGTTGGTGTTGCTGATCGCGCTGGTGTTGATGCTATTAACCACGCCGATCATGCGCGTGCTTGGTGAAACGGGCGCCAATGTCATCAGTCGATTGCTTGGTGTCGTACTCGTGGCGCTTGCGGTTCAGTACGTCGTCGACGGTGTCATCACCGTCTTCTTCCAGGCCTAGCTCGAGCGGCGAATTTCCCAGTCCACAATCTGGTGCCCAAGGCGCAGTCCGCGTTGCTCGAATTTGGTCGGCGGACGGACGTGCGGAGCATCGCCGACGTGTGTGCGACGTAGCGCAACATCGAAACGATCGTCTGCTGCGAGGACTTCGTCGATGTGCTCGGCGTATGGCGCCCAGTCGGTCGCAATGTGCAGCGCACCGTCGTGGCTGAGTGCATGATGCGCCAACTCCATAAACGGCGGATTCACAATTCGTCGCTTGTGATGGCGTTTCTTCGGCCACGGGTCCGGGAAGTACAGGTTCAGTCTCGAAACGCTCCCCGCACCCAGCCGCTCCCGCAGTACGATGATCGCGTCTTGGGCGATGATCTTGAAGTGCTCCAGGCCATGCGATTCTGCTTTCAGCAAGCAATGGCCCACGCCGGGCTCGTGTACTTCGATGCCGATGACATTCCAATCCGGCATGCTCGCGGCGAGTTCCGTCAAACTGTCACCGTTGCCAAAACCGATCTCGACCATCAACGGCGCGCGACGTGAGAAAGTGATATCCGGATCAATCGGTGCTGTGTCTGGCGCGATACAGAATCGAGGGGCAAGCTCCGTTAACGCGCGCTTTTGCGCCGGCGTCAATCGGCCAGGGCGGCGCACAAAGCTCTGAATTTCCCGATACGGCATACCGCCGACTCAGGCAGCGCTGTGTTGCGAGAGCAGTTTGTGCCCGAGCGATTCGGTGTGCAGTAATGCGTCGACTTTCTGCCGCGACATCGGGCGACTAATGAAAAATCCCTGCGCAGCCGTGCACTGATGCGTTCGCAAGAACTCGAGCTGGTCCTGCGTCTCGACACCCTCCGCAGCGACTTCGATCTGTAGACCGTCGGCCATCGCGATGGCGGCACGCACAATTCGTTGGTGCGTTTCGTTGTCCGCCAGATCGCGCACTAGTGATTGATGCAGCACAAAGTTGCTGATCATTGTGCTGTCGAGGGCCGCGAACGAAATGTCGTGGGTGCCAAAATGATCGAGTGAGACGCCGACGCCGAGTGCGCGCAGGGCTTGTAAGGATTCGAGCGATTTCGGCCGACGCAGACTGTCGGCACCATCACCGAGCTCGAACTCGAGGCAACCCGGATCGAGGTGATAGTCTGCGATCGCGCTGCCGACCACGTCCGCCAAGCGTCCGTCTTCGAGTTGCAGCGGCGAAAGATTGATTGTGACGGTCAAGTCCGGCACTGGGTAGCGCTGCTGCCACGCGTGGAGCTGTGCGCATACCGTTCGGATGACCCATTCGCCGACTGAGTGAATCAGGCCGCTCGATTCAAGCAGCGACAAAAAGCGCGCGGGTGGCAGGAGTCCGAACCGCGGGTGTTGCCAGCGCAACAACGCCTCGAGCCCCATCAGTCGTCCATCGTTCAAACCCACGCGCGGCTGGTAGCGCAGGGTCAACTCGCGGCGCAGCAAAGCATGCCGTATGCCCAATTCGAGTTCTGCAGCATTGCCAACCGCATGCGAGGATTCGGCAAAAAACTGCAGGCGAGCGCCGCCTTGTCGTTTGGCCTCAGCGAGGCCCTGATTCGCCGCATCGATCAAAGACTGTTCGTCTTCGCCGGCCTCGGGATACAGCGCGATGCCAATCGACGCGCCGATGTAGATTTCGCTGCCGCTGCACTCGAACCGCTCTGCGAGTCCTCGAATGACTTTCTGTGCGATGGCTGCCGCGTCACGCGGGCTGGACAAATTCTCAACGCACACCATGAACCGATCGCCACCCCACTGCGCGAGCATGTCTCCCTGCCGCAGCAAAACTTGGAGGCGTTCCGCCACCGCATCCAGCAGCAAATCGCCGGCATCGTGGCCTAGCGACTCATTGACTGTTTGGAATCGGTCGAGATCGATACACAGAACACCCAGCGTTCTTTGACTCCGCTTAGCGCGAGCAATGGCTTGCTGCAGCTGTTCGGTGAACAGATGCCGATTCGCGATCCCGGTTGTCGGATCAAACAGCGCGTTGCCGGCGAGTTCCGATGCGAGCTGGAACTCGTCGGTCACATCGCGAAACAACAGAATTCCGCCGAGCAGTGCGTCGCCGCCGTTGTACAAGCCATGACCGCTCACGGACAACACGAGCTCTGCGCCATGCTCATCGCGATGGCGGAAACGCTGTTCGGTGAATCGATCACCGCGGGCAGCGCGCGAGACCGGACGATCGGCCTGCGCCAACTCATCACCGCTGGCGGCATCCCAGGCGCAGAACGTACGGCTCCAGGCCAGCGCAGGTTGATGCTCTCGCGCCAGCCCCAACAGTCCGCGGGCAGCGGCATTGGATCGGATGATTCGACCGTCTCGATCGCAGAGTAGGGCGCCGTCGGGCAGCCCTTCGACCAGCATCGCCAGTAACTCGCTTCTACCGTTGATGGTGCTGGTGAAATCGTGGTGCTTGCGACATTGATCGATCGCTGAGCGCAGACTGTTCTCCGGCAACCCGTTATCGATGACCAAATAGTGTTGTGCGCCATGCAGCACCGCGCGGATGCCGCGTTGTTCGCGTTCCGCACTCGTCAATGCCAGCGTCGGAAACGACTCCAGCAATTGCATCAGTTTGGCGGAACGATATCGCTCGGCGGACGATTCGGAGATGCCGACGTCGACCAAAACCAGGTCTGGCTGCCAAGCGGCGAGGTGCTGCGAGAGGAGTTCGGGGTCGGTCAGCTCAGCGACTGTCTCGACGGCGTCGAGGCCACTGATGGCTCGCAGAGCGGTGCGAGCCGGAACGGAAGTCTCCCCGATGTATAGCAAGCGGAGGCGGTGATCGCTTTGTACTTCGATCATCGGCGCGTCATGCTGTGTCGGCGCATGTTGTCTCAGTCCCAGACCGGTTTGCGCGATGATATCAGAACACGCCGAAAAAATGCCGTTGCATCTAAACGCTTTGCGTATGGACGTCGTCTTAGTTCCAAACCAAGACAAACTGCCGTGTGGTCGCCCCACCGGCCGACGCGCAAAGGATAGGATATGCTGCTCTCGATGAGCACACAGGCCAGAGCTAGCGGAACTGAGATGGCGGTGGACCCGGCCGATCTCGTAGCGCGAGCGGCGGCGGGTGATCGGCCCGCGTATGAGCAGCTCTACAACCGCCATTGCGGACAGATTTATGCGCTGTGCTTGCGGATGACCGCAAATCCAGCGGAAGCGGAGGACGCGACCCAGGATGCGTTCATTCAGGCCTGGAGCAAGCTCAACTTGTTTCGAGGTGACAGCGCGTTCTCAAGTTGGCTGCACCGAATTGCGGTCAACGTCGTTTTGACGCGGATGCGCAAGAACAAGCGTGAAGCGGAAAGACTGCGGCTTGTGACGCCCGACGACGACAATGTCAGCGTGGATGATCATGATATGCCGGACCTCGAGCGAGCGATCGCCGGGCTTCCGGATCGCGCCCGCCAGGTGTTCGTACTGGCCGGGGTGTATGGATACACACACGAACAAGTGGCCGAAACGCTCGATGTAGCGGTCGGCACCTGCAAGGCACACTTGCACAGAGCGCGCCAATTGCTGGCGGCACAGCTCGGTTAGGCCGGGCGAGAGATAGGATCATGAGTGAACCGAACTTTGACAAATTGGATGCTGCGATCGCCGATCTGGCTCGGGATATCAAGCCCGAGCGGGATTTATGGCCGGAAATTGATCGCGCGATCCAGCCGGAATCGTCTTTCTGGCAGTGGCGGCTAGCCGCGAGCGTTTTTGCAACATCTTTGCTGATCGGCATGCTGCTGTTTCCCGAAGGTGACACGCCACCCGTGGTCGCAGAAACAGTGACGCCGTATCAGGAACTGCTTCCCGATGCGGATCCCGAGGTCTTGCGCTACGCCGGATTCGATGCTGAGTTTCTGCGTGTACGCGAGCAGTCCATGGAGCAGCTTGCGGATCGGCTGCAAGATCTGTCGCCGGCGACACGAGGTGTGATCCTTGGGAACTTGAGAATCATTCGGGAGTCGATCGCTGAGATCAACGCAGCGATTGAACAAGAGCCGGACAATGTACAATTGCAGCAGTTGCTGCAAATTGCTTATCGGCAGGAAATGGCCATCGTTTCGACGGTCACCGAGAGTGCGAAAACTGTCGATCGTGTGAGGACAACAACATGAAACATCTAATTCTCAGCGGAGTCTTGGGTCTTGCGCTTAGCGCACCGGCCATGGCCGGCGAGACCATCACTCGCAAGCTTCAGGTGGGTGCGAACCCGGAAGTCCACGTGATCAACGCCCGTGGTGATATCGAGGTGAACGGCGACGGCTTGGGCGAAGTGAAAATCAAAGCCAAGCTGGTGGACGCTGTGGAGCGGTTGGACGTTCAAGAACGCGATGGCCGTGTCACGATCGAGGTCGTGTACAAAAAGAAATCACGACGCACGAGCTGGAACGGCGGCGGCACGACGCTGTACGTCGAGGTGCCGACGGACACGACGCTGCATGCCGAGGGTGTTAGCTCCGATGTCGAGGTCGAAAATGTACAAGGCAAGCTCTACCTAAATACTGTCAGTGGCGACATCGACGCCGAGTCTTTCGGCGGCAAGCTGAAGGTAGTCACAACCAGTGGTGATATCGATGTGCGTGGTCACAACATCAGCGCCTGGAATGGCCTGGAAACCGTCAGCGGCGACATCAACATGACAGGACTGTCCGGCGAACTCCGAGCGACCACCGTGAGCGGTAGCATCGACGCTGAGGACTGCATGTTCGATCGAGTCACCGCAGGTGTGACGTCCGGCGATATCGACTTGACGAAGTCCCTGTCGGCGAGCGCCGACGTTGATGCTGAGGCGGTCAGTGGCGATGTCATGCTAACGATGCAAGCCAACTGGGGCGGCCGGGTTGATATCTCGACGCTGAATGGGAGCATCGATAACTGCTTTGGCCCTAAGCCTAAGCGGGTCAGCCGCTACGGACCGGGGCGGGTACTGAACTTCGACCACGGTGACGGCAATGGCCGAATCGAGGTGGAAACCGTCAACGGCGACATCGACCTCTGCACTGAATAAACCCCGCGCGCCCGTTCCCACGGGCGCGAACTTTTCCCGCCTTTGCTACCCTAACGGGTATGCGCTCCATACTTAAATTTGTCCTGGTCCTGGGCGGCCTGGTGATCGGCCTCGTCGTATTGGCCATCCTCGCGGTCTATTTCCTGTTCGATGTGAACCAGTACCGCGATGAAATCGCTCAAGTGCTGACCGAAGAGACCGGCCGTGAGGTCAGTCTTGATGGGGACTTGTCGCTGAGCGTGTTCCCGCGGCTTGCGATTACGACCGAGGATGTCACCGTCGGCAATGCACCGGCGTTCGGTCCCGAGCCGATGCTGAAGTTGCAGCGCGTCGCCGCCGGTATCGACTTCATGCCGCTGACTCGCCGTAAGCTCAAAATTCAGACGATCGAAGTCATCGGTTTGACCGTCAATCTCGCGGTCCGCGGGGATGGCATGAACAACTGGTCGGATTTATTGGAGGCCAGCGAGGCACCTCCTGAGTCGGATGCGCCGGTGGTCTCGGACGACTCGAGCGACGACCCGGCGGAGCTCCCGACCGACGACGAGGCGACCGAGATCGACGTCAGTTTCGGTGGCCTGCTGATACGCGATGCGTCGGTGACCTACGAGGATGGCAGCAGCGAGACAGTATATCGGCTCGAGGATTTAGATCTGGAGCTGAACGGTGACGACTTGACCGAGCCGTTGGATCTCAAGATGGCGTTCGTGGCGAGCGCCGACCCTGGTGCGTTGCGAGTGCAAGCGGAATTTGAGTCGTCAATCCAGAAGACAGCAGAAGGCGAGGTGCTTCGATTCGTCGATCTCGATCTTAGCGGGACTGTATCTAACGAGGACCTGGCATCTCCCGCGCCGTTTTCGTTGCAAAGCGATTCGATCGTGCTCGATTTTGCGAACAACACGCTGAATATTGCTGCGTCCCGAATCGGTTTGGGTGAGCTGTCGATGTTGTTGTCAGCATCGGGCAGTGGCCCTGCGGCGCCGTTCGATATCTCCGGGCGCATGGAGGTTGAGCCATTCGCGCCGGCAGCTGTGTTGCCACGGTTTGGCATCGATGCGCCGGTGACGGCGGATCCGGACGCGTTGCAGTCCGTGAGCTTTCAGTCGGAATTTGATGCAACGTTCGAAGCGGCAGGACTCCGGGACCTGACGTTGACGGTTGATGAGACCGAACTCACGGGTGCGGTATCGGTGATCAACTTCGCCAATATGGGGCTGCGTTTCGACCTGGTCGGCGACAGCATGGTGCTCGATCGCTATTTGCCGCCAGCAGATGACGAAGCCGTGGCGGATGATGCCGGGGATGCGCTCGCCGAGACCGCGCTGCCAGTCGATCTGATTCAAGGTATGGAGGCTGCTGGCCGGCTGCGGTTCGGGCGCCTGGTGCTCGGCGACCTGCCGTTCGAGTCGCTCGACCTTGGTTTGACCGTTAAGGACAGCAAAGCGCAACTGCAACCGCTCCGCGCGACAGTGTTGGAGGGCAGTTACGAGGGTGACGTTCGTATCGACGCTAGCGGCGTAACACCTCGACTATCGTTGGATGAACAGGTCAACGATCTCAACCTCGGCACTATGGCGAAACTGTTGTTCGATCAGGACAACGTTGAAGGTCGGTTGAACGGTAACTTTGCGTTGGCCGGCTCCGGGATCACGCTGGCTGACATCCGTTCGTCGCTCGACGGCAATGTGGCAATTGCGCTTTCGGATGGCGCTTTGCGGGGCACCGATCTTTGGTATGAGATTCGCCGAGCCAGAGCCCTGTTTAAACAGTCCACACCGCCGCCGGCGCCGACTGAGGCACGAACCGAGTTTTCCTCGATCAGCGGCACGGCCGTCGTCCGTGATGGCGTTGCAACCAACGATGACCTTTTCGCAGAGTTGCCGTTCCTGCAGCTGACCGGCAACGGCAGCGTGAACCTCGGTGAGGGCAGCATCGACTACGACCTCGATGCGCGAGTGCTCGAACGCCCTGACTTTCTGGAGGGGGCGTCGGCTGAGGAATTGGATGAATACACTGAGGCGGTGATCCCACTTGCCATTACCGGCGATATGGCAGCACCGACGATTCGGCCGGATTTTGATCGTATGGTGCGCGATGCGGTCGAGCAGAAACTGGATGAAGAGAAAGACCGACTGCGCAATCGCCTGCTGGATCGGTTGGGCCTCGGCGAAGAAATGACCGATGAAGAGGGCGAGGAGGAGGAAGAAGAGGACATCGAAGACGCCCTGAAGAAGCGTTTGCGTGATCTGTTCTAGCCGAAAATTCGCGCTCACCGGGTTGCTCGCCCTACTGCCGCTCAGCGTGTACGGCGCTGAGCTTCGAAGTATCGATGTCTCGCACGACGATGGCGTCTACGCAATGACATCCGTCACTTGGATTGATGCGCCGGTCGAGAGCGTGTTCGATGTATTGACCGACTATGATGCGTTCGAGCGCTTGTCGAGCATCTACGATGAGGCGCACTACCTCGAGCTCGAGGACGATGCGCCGCCGAAGGTTTACACACGCGTCGAAGGTTGTGTCTGGTTCTATTGTCAGACGATGGAGCGCACCGAAGTGCTCACGAATCTCGGCGTCCACTGCATACGCGCTGTCGCCGACCCTGATGTCTCTGACTTCCATTCCAGCGACGCAACGTGGCAACTGCATGCGGTTGATGGTGGTACTGAGGTTCACTACGCGATCGTCATGGAACCTGACTTTTTTATTCCACCGCTGATCGGACCGTATGTGCTCAAGAAGCGGCTTCGGAACGGAGGGCGTGACGCGATCGACCGAATCGAGAGTTTCGCGCAGGCGTCGGAAGCCGACGAAGCCACGTTTCGCGCTCGCGGACTCGCTGTCGATGCCGAGCACGCGGTGGGTTGCGAGGAATGGCTGGCCGAATGACCGCAGCCTTCTCGGAACGATTACTCGCCTGGTTCGACGAATATGGCCGTAACGATCTGCCTTGGCAGCATCCGCGGACGCGCTATCGCGTCTGGGTATCGGAGATTATGCTGCAGCAAACTCAAGTCACGACGGTCGTCGGCTATTTCTCAAAGTTTGTGGACCGCTTCCCTGAGCTGAGATCGTTGGCCGATGCACCGCTCGACGATGTGTTGGCCCTCTGGTCGGGGCTTGGCTACTACGCACGCGCGCGCAATCTGCACAAAGCGGCGGTGATCGCTTGCGAACGGTTTGGCGGGCAGCTACCCGATACCTTCGATGAGCTGGTTGCTCTGCCGGGCATCGGACGCTCAACCGCCGGTGCAATCCTGGCGCAAGCGGACGGTCAGCGGCATGCGATCCTCGATGGCAATGTTAAGCGCGTGCTGGCGCGGTATGAGGCGATTGCGGGCTGGCCCGGCAAAACCCAAGTTGCGAATGCGCTGTGGGCCGCGTCTGAGCGCTACACCCCTCATGATCGCGTTGCCGACTACACGCAAGGCATCATGGACCTTGGCGCCACGCTATGCACGCGCTCACGCCCCAACTGCGAGGCCTGCCCGGTGGCTGACACCTGCCAAGCGTTCGCGACTTCAACCGTCACTGATTACCCAGGCAAGAAGCCCAAGAAGGCTAAGCCACAACGGCACGTGCATATGCTCGTGCACATGCGACAGAGCGACAGCGCATTGCTACTCGCGCGCCGACCTGCCGAAGGTATTTGGGGTGGTCTTTGGTCTTTCATCGAATCCGACTTGGATAGTGATGTGCCGAGCGGTGCTGAGCGTTTGCCGCCGCTCACGCACAAGTTCACCCATTTCGATTTGCACATTCAGCCTTGGCGGATCGCGCAGAGCGGAAATGAAGTCGCGGATAGTGATGCTACACGCTGGTTTGCGCGCGACGAGCTGTCGACGGTTGGCGTTCCGCGCCCTGTTGAGAAGATCGTTGAGTCGTTACAATTCACTCGCAGTCTTTGGGAGAGTCAGGCATGAAAACGGTGCAGTGTGTCATTACCGGTGAAGCGGGCGAGGCGCTCGATTGGCAGCCGTACCCGGGTGAGCTTGGTGAGCGAATTCTCGCCAACGTATCGAAAGCGGGTTGGCAGCGGTGGCTCGGTCACCAAACGATCTTGATCAACGAGTATCGATTGACTCCGATTGAGCCCGAAGCCAGAAAATTCATCGAGGGAGAGATGGAGAAGTTTTTCTTCGGAGAGGGGTCTGAAGTGCCCGATGCATTCGTGTCGGAATCGGACGACTAGTCCGAATCGTTCGATTGCCCAGAGCCATTGAACACGACAAAGTGACTCACTAAATAGTTGGTCGCGGCGCCGATCGCCGACGAGACGATCAGTGCCATAACGGGATTTTCGGCGAATGTCGTCAAGTGAAGCACCAGCCAGGTGTAGGCAGCGAACCCGAGTAAATTACTGAGCAGCTGACCGGACAAGTATCGTGTCAGTTCGCGGGTGCGCTTGTTTGAACGTCGGTGCGAGAACGTATAGCGACGATGCAGCAGCCACGTAACGACCACCGCGATGGGAAACGAGACGACGCGGGCGGTGACCGCGTCGAGTCCGAAGTAGAGCATGCTTTGCAGGCCAACGAGATCTACGATGAACCCGATCAACCCGACTGCTAAAAATCGCGACAGCGTCTTGCTGATGGGTTGACTCATGCCAAGTCAGTCAATGCGCGTAGCGAACTGCGCGACTGAGGTGCCCGAGATCAATCGTCGCTAACGTCGAGAAACTGCAACGAGAAGTGCTTCGCAACATCGGTCCAGACTTGGGTAACACGGAAGCCCGTGCGCTCCGCCAAGCTTGCGAACTCATCGAGCGTGTACTTGTAGGAGCACTCGGTCAGGATGTACTCGCCTGGCAAAAATCGAAACTGCTGCTCGCCGAGGGTCACCGTCTGCGCTTGCGTGCTGACCAAGTGCATTTCGATTCGTCCGTGTCGCTCGTTGTAGATCGCGCGGTGCAGGAACTGTTCCCGGTCAAAGTCGCTGCCATACACGCGATTGAGATGCGTCAGCATGTTGAGATTGAATTCGGCTGTGATGCCTTCCGCATCGTTGTAGGCGCGCTCCAAAACCCCCGCGTCCTTCTTTAGGTCCACGCCAATCAATAGCCCACCACCCGTTTTCGCGACCGCCCGCATCGTATTCATGAGTGCTTCGGCATCGTCAGGCGCGAAGTTGCCGATCGTCGAGCCTGGAAAAAACACAACGTTTCGTTTCGGTACGCGCTTCGGCGACGGCAGATCAAACGGTCGGGTGAAGTCGGCTGCGACCGGCAATACTTCGATGTTCGGATAGTCGTCAGCGAGTTCTTGGGCGGCAAGTGCGAGGTGGTCACCCGAGATATCGACAGGAACAAACACGTCGATGCCTGGCGCGTGATCGAGCAACAAACGAACCTTAACGCTCGCGCCTGCGCCGAACTCGATCAACGACACCCGATCACCAATCGCGTGACTGATTTCGTCGATGTGCATTCGAAGAATCGTCAGCTCAGTGCGCGTGGGGTAGTACTCCGGCTGGCGAGTGATTTGCTCAAACAGTTCGGAGCCGTACTCGTCGTAGAAATATTTCGGAGAAATGGTCTTCTGCGGCAGCGACAACCCGGCGATTAGCTCCGCGAGGTCGTCATCCCTGCGGTCAGTTTGCGGTTCGCTTATCGGCGCGGTGTTGTCCATGAGTGTCCTTGTCTCAAATGTCGCGTGCCAAACGCAATCCGAGGAATTGCCAGCGAGCGTCGGGATAAAAAAAGCTGCGATAGGTGGGGCGCAAATGGTCGGCGGCCGTCACGCAGGATCCGCCACGCACAACCATCTGGTTGCACATGAACTTGCCGTTGTACTCACCCAGCGATCCTTCTAAAGGACGAAAGCCGGGGTACGGTGCATACGAGCAGGCGGTCCACTCCCAGACATCGCCGAACCATTGGCCGTGCGCGCCTGGCATCGGATGCCAGCAATCGGACTCGAACGTATTGCCGTCAACAGAATGTTGGCGGGCGGCGACTTCCCACTCGGCTTCGCTTGGGAGTCGTGCGCCAGCCCATCGCGCGAACGCATCCGCCTCGTAGAAACTAATATGCGATACGGGGGCGTCGAGGTCGATATCGCGCTCGCCACCTAACGTGAATTCGGTTTCGGTATCGAGATTCCAGTACAGCGGCGCGCACCAACCGTGGGTTTGCACGGCGGTCCAGCCATCCGAAAGCCACAGAGATGACGTCGTGTAGCCACTGTCATCAATGAAATGTCGGAACTCTCGATTGGTGACGAGACTATCGGCGATGGCGAAGTCCCGAAGTAGCACGTCGTGGGTCGGTGTTTCGTTGTCGTAGCAGAATGCCTCGGAGTCGACGGATGCGCCGATCTCAGTAATACCGCCTGTGTGTGATGTGAAGCTCGGCCTCGGCATCGCAATCGCTTTGTGGATCACAAGATCGTCGCGCATCGCGGGGCCCAGCGGGTTACATGACAACACGTGCTTGATGTCAGTGAGCGCGAGCTCTTGGTGTTGGCGCTCGTGCTCAAGCCCGAGCGTCACGACCGAACGCAAGGATTCCGTAATGCCGCCCTCCAGCAACCTGTGCATGGCGGCATCGACGTGCTCGCGATAACTCAGGACCTCGGCCAAGGTTGGGCGCGATAACAAACCGCGCTCGGGACGTGCGTGCATCGCACCGGCGCTTTGGTAATAGCTATTGAACAGATACAGAAACTGTTCGTCATAGGCTTGGTAGTTCGCAGCACTCGGCAACAGAACGAACTGTTCGAAAAACCAGGTGACATGGGCGAGGTGCCATTTGGTCGGGCTGACGTCAGGCATGGATTGCACGACGCAGTCCTCTGGCTGTAGCCAGCTCGCAATCTGAACAGAGCGAGCTCGTACTTCCCGGAAACGCTCACTCAGCGACGCGGGCGCTGTCGATTTGGCGCCGATCACGGCTGCCATAAATATCCCCTTAAGCTTAGTGGTTAAGGGTAGAGAGCGAGCCGCAAAAGGTCAAAGCGAGACACCGTATCTCGACACGAACCATTGCACGCAGTCTTCCATGTATTCGTGCAGGTCTGGAATCGGTTTTCCCGTGATGATGTGTTCGTGGTTAAAGGCCTGATTAAGCATGCCGTAGAACTGTCGTACGGCAAATGGCACGTTGGTGTCCGCACGGATTAGACCTCGCATGATCAATGCGCGCATGGAGGCCTCGCCGACGGCTTGAGACATTTCTTTTCCGTCGTTTGTCAGGAGCGTATCTGCGATCTCAGGGACGTGTTCGGTCTCGACCATAATCAGATGCGCCAACCGCGGAAGGATGGTGCGTGTCATCAGCAGGTGCTGGCGTTCCGCGGCGAAACGCGCAGCGTCGAGCGCGGTTTCAAAAGTCGGGATCGCTTCAACAAATGGCATGCGCATCGCGTGGACTTCGGCATCGACGATCAAGCGAAAGATCGTCTCTCGGTTGCCATATCGATCGGCGATCTCGGCGTAACTGACGCCCGCAGCATCCGCGATGTCCTGCAGCCCAGTGGCACGAAATCCTCGCTCCAGAAAGATCTGGGCGGCCGCTCGCAAGACGGGGTTTTCACGCAACTCATCGGAAACCACAGGGAATCCAGGAGTCGAGACTCTCGCACTGCTTCTCATCGATCACCGACACACTTTGCCGACGCGTCATTGCGTCGGCGCTTGAATGACCGTTCGCCTATCCCTGCGTGACGAACTTCAGTCTAGCCATAGATATGATGTTAAGAAAACTGGGCGTGCCGTTTTGTCACATTAAATTGGCGAAATTGATAGATTCGCTAAAAATTGGCGTTATTTGGTCGAATTGTTTCTTACCTAGTGGTCGGCAAGACAACGCTGTCAGCGCACAATGCGCATTTTTATCGGTGATTGAACTACTCGGTCGCGCTTGTTGAGCCGTGCCGGTCGAAGAACCGCAGGACCAATTCCAGGTAGCGCTCGCGAACGCCGGGATCCTCGAAGCCGGTCAAACGCTCGGCAATGACGCTGTGATCGAAGGCGTCGCTTGCGCGCTCACCGGCTTTCGCGAATCGGTCGAAATCGTCACTGGAGGTTACCTCGCTGCGCGCAGAGTGAAACGCAAAAGTCGGCACGGAGAGCGATTTCACGGACTCAAGAGGCGAGAGCGCTTGCAATGCTTTTTTGACGCTCTTGCTGCCAGCTCCAGACAAGTCGAGGTACTCGAGGCCTGCGTAGTAGGACTCTTTATCCAAGTATTTGCGATAGGCCATCAGGTCGACGGGCATGCTGTAGCCCGAGATTGCTGCGAATGTGTCAGACGATCGGATCGCCGTGGTGAATGCGGAATGTGCCCCAAGCCCAATCCCGAATGCGTAAACGGCGCCTGAATCGGTTCCAACATGGGTTCGTGCCCATTCCGCCGCATCGACCAAGTCGTTGATCAGGACATCCTGTTGGTTCTCAAGGCCCGCCCTGCGGAGAGACAGACCATAGCCCATCACGCCACGCGGGTTGGTCACGACAACCGGGTGTCCGCGCGAGGCCAGGTAGAGCGCGTCAATGTCGTAGCGAGGCACATGCCGTGATCCGGAGCCATGCCGAACCAAAAGAATGGGTGGTTTGCGGGTCACTTCTGCCTGTGGTGTCCAGAGGTAAGTATCCATCTCGTACCCGTCGCGTGATGGAACTCGAAATGCACCGAACGTGGGCAGACGTTCACTGGTGTCGCTCGGATTCTCATTGAAAACGACCGTTGTGGTCTCAGCGGCGGGTTCGACAGACACAAATTGGCTGCCCAGCGCGCGATCGTGCACGTTAAACAACCACCGATTCGCCGCACTGCTGCCAGCAACCGGTGTGAAACTGTTTTCCGGATAGTCGCGTCGCAACAACCGAATCGCTGCGAGCAAGTCCTCGTGGTGAGTGATAGTCTCGTTGTCCAGTGCCACGTAGTGGATTGCTGCGATCCGACCGTCTGTGCTGTCACGGACCACGTTCAGATTGTTCATCCGCCAGCGCAGTGAGTATCGATCCTCATCGTGGAATTCTGTCTTCACCTGCCCGGCTACGACGTCGTACACGACCAGGTCAAAAATGCCGTCTGCGCCTCGAACGGACAGAAGCACATCTCGATCGTTGTCGAGCGCCATGACGATCCGTGCTGAGCCGCTACGAATATCGGTCGTGTGGTCGAGTTGAACGGCGCCGTCAGCGTGGATTTTGTCGTGTTCTTTCCATTGATCGCCCTGGCGAATCAAATAGGTGCTGTCGCGTTTGTCTTCGCGTACACCGACGACCGGCATACCCTGGCTGTTGAGGTACCAGTCGTGTGCGCGCACTTCGCCACCGTCGACGATATCTCGAATTCGGCCGCTGAATAGATTCATACGGTGAATCCGCATTTGCTCTTTCTTATTCCGAGACCCGATAAGCACATGCTCGTCGTCGCCCGGAATCGGACCGATAAACCACCAAAAGTCGAGTCGCCTCTGGAACACGCTGCGGTCGAAGCGCCGCTCGTCTTTCGCGAATGCATCGGTTAGCAACGGTTGCAGCTCGCTGCCGTCCAGTGAAAGGCTATACAAACGGCCCCCGCCGAATGTGACCGCGCGTCGGTTATCAATCCACTCAAGCTCGTTGGGCACAAAGTTCCGAGCTGGGATAAAGCTCAGGATCTTGCCCGTGGCCGCGTCAGCAAACTCGATCATGTTTTTCTTCGCGACCGAGTTGTAGCGGAAGTAAACCAACGCCTGTCCGTCCGGTGACATTCGAATCTTGCTGTAGCGATCCCGGTCGGTGAAGTTGCTGAGCCCGGGCAGTGGCGTTTGCGCGTCCGCACAGGTCGTCCACAGACACAGGCAAACTAAGGCAATCAAACGCGCCATCATCGGTCTCCCCCGCTTGCGGATGTCGTACGCCACTTCTCGAGTTGTTCCAGCGTTTCCTCAAGATAGTAAAGGTGATCTGATGTCTGGCCGAATGTATGCCCTGTGTTTGCGAGGATCTTGACGTTCGCATCGCGTCCGCTGTCGAGCAGTGCTTCTTCCAAACGTTCGGTTTGCTCCACATCGACGATGCGATCCCTCGCGCCGTGGAATAGCAAATGCGGCACCGTCAGGTTGTCGATCTGATAGAGCGGGGATACCGCCCGCAGGGCTTTTTTTCTGGAGTCGCCAGCGACTTCTTGCCAGAACTCGTATCCGAATCGGCTTCCTTTCTTTTTCAAACTCTTGATCTGTGCGGCCAGGTCAGTCACCGAAGCACTTGCCACCAGACCACTGAACTTCTCCGGATAGCGAATCGCGGACATCAACGCTGCATAGCCGCCGTAGCTTGAGCCGACGATAAACACATTTTCAGAATCGGCGTAGCCCTTCGCAATAGCCCAGTCGACCGCGTCCACAATGTCGTCGATCATCGTGCCGCCCAGTTCCCCAAACCCTTGCGACAGGTGGTCTTTGCCGAAGCCGATCGATCCACGGAAGTTTGGGTCGATGACCGCGTAACCACGACTCGCAAAGTACTGCGCGTGCGTGTTTTCAGTCGCTACAGATCGGGCGAACGGACCGCCATGCGGCATCACGATTAGCGGCGGCCTTGAGGTGCCGGTTGTTTCCGGCAGCGTCAAGTAGGCTTCGATTTCGTGACCATCGCGAGCTGCGTAGTGGACCGTCTGTGTCTCGGGGAGGTCATAGGCATCGAGTTCTTCGTTGTCGATCGTGTGCAGAATCAGATCGTCCGTTTTCGCTCGATAGATGTATACGCGTTCTCGTCCGGTCGCATCGATCGCGGCTACCAACGCGACGTCTTGAGCTTCCGAGACATCAATTACGTAGAAATACGGCTCGTCCACCTTCGCATCGATGGCTTGTTCCAGCGCCAAGCCTGCTTCGCTCAGCCATACGGTCGTCATCCGGTCGCGTAGGTAGGCAAGCCCTGTCACATCGCCGTTCGGGCCGCGGAATAGGCGGCTGGGGTTGCCGGGGGTGTGCACATCGTATTGCTCGTCTTCATAGACCGTCCGGATGATCTCACCAGCGATCGGATCGTACTCCACGATCCGGTAGCGGTCTGAATCGCGGTTATCGGCGATGTAGAGTGAGCGCGCGTTCGCGCCATACATGAGTGCTTCGGCACGAGGTGCAAGATAACGGGTGCCGTCAAAATCCAGTTTGATTTGACTGTCCTTGTGCATCTTGTCGTGGCGGATCCACTTGCCGGTCTCCGGGTCACGAATGTAGTGCAACTGCGTTCCGTCATCTTTGAAGCGGAGTCCCATTGCCGGAGTGCCGGTGATATCGGTGTACCAGTAGTTCGCATCGAGATCGCTATCGTCAATGATCAGTGTCATCTCACCGGTCAGCGTATTGACTCGGTACAAGGATGTTCGACGGTCGATGTCTGTCGCGCCGAGTAGCACGACATCCTCCAGGGCGGGCAGCATGTCAACTAACTGCCAGTAGTTTAGGGAACGGCGAAGGTGTTGGAGCGACCGAAATCTTCGATTGTCTCCAACCAGCATCGTAGCGATTGATCGCGCCTCGGTGCTGCCGGCTTCGAGTGTGAGCAAGGTGCCGTCCAACACCAACAGCAACGTATTGCCGTCAATCCAGCGAAGGTCGTTCAGATCGACGCTACCAAGGTTCAACGCGTCGTTCAGGGACATGTTAGATAGGTCTGTGAACTGCAGGTAAGTCTGGTCGGCGATCCGAACCGTGTGCACCATGTTCTGGCCGTCCGGGCTCACCACAAATCGCTCGTATGGAGATGGCTTGATCAAAGCGCGGGCAGGCACCAGTTCTTCGGTCTCGGCGTGGGCCAACCCGGTTGTGAAAAACAAAGACAACAGAAATCCGGCTGTGCCGGCTAAAAGACGCTTCACAGTACGCACATCCTTGGAGCGGTTATTTGTATGGTTGTGTCGCCGCAGGCTAGCGTATCCCACAAGATCTTGCATCTGGTCGCGGTTGACCAGCCACAGAGTATTATGGTCAGTGTGGTGTTCCGTGCCGCATCTGGTTCACTTCGAGCGAAAACGCGTGCGTTGCTCAACTAAGAACCGCTGCTCCTGGTCGTTTTCGGAAAACTCGATTGCTTTTTTCAGGTATTCCGATGCTCGTTGCGGGTGAGATTTGGCCAGACCGTCGAGCGCATGCGCCCGGGCGGTCAGGAACGGCACGTAGGTCAGCATGCGATCCGGATGCTTCGATTCAAGTTGTTCCAGTAGCGCATTCGCCGCCTCGGCATCGCCCGCGTGCAGCATCGCGACGGCGCGATTCAGGGTCACAACAGGGTTTGGAAGTTGTTCCTCGAGAATCTGATAGAGCAACGCGATTTGCCGCCAGTCCGTGTCTTCGGCGGTGGTCGCCTCGCCGTGGATTGCGGCGATGGCGGCCTGAGTTTGGTACGGCCCAGGCTTGCGGCGTGCCAGAGTCACCTTAATTAAGGTCGTGCCCTCGGTTAGCAAGTCGGTGCGCCATAGGCTGCGGTCCTGCTGATCGAGCGCGATCAAGGTGTCTTTTTCGACGCGGGCGCGGTGCCTTGCATGCTGCAGCAACATTAACGCGAGCAGGCCTGCCGTTTCCTCGTGGCTTGGGTTTAACCGTCGCACCAAACGGGTAAGCCAAATCGCTTCCTCGCAAGTTCTGGGATCCGCCACGGAATCTTTGCGTGCGCTGTATCCCTGGTTGAAGATCAGATAGAGCGTGGCCAGCACCGCATCGAGCCGCTCGGGCAAATCGCGCTCGGCGGGGATCGCGAACGGAATGCCGGCTTCGCGAATCTTCTTTTTTGCCCGCGCGAGGCGCTGTTCCATCGTTCGTACCGGCGTCAGAAACGCCAACGCCAAGTCGTTCGTGGACAGGCCCGCGATGATCTTCAGCGTCAGAGCGACCTGTGCTTCCTCCGACAACGCCGGGTGACAGCAGGTGTAGATCAGGCGCAGCACGTCATCATCGATGCGTTTGATTTCGTCATCTTCCGACGCTGCTGCCGGGTCTTCGTCGAGTGCGGTTTGAAAGCGTCCTCGGCGTGCACCGTCGATCAAGCGGTTGCGACCGACCTGAATGAGCCAGCCGGTCGGGTTGTCGGGGACGCCTTGCTCGGGCCATTTCCTGAGCGCCTGTTCGGCGGCGTCCTGGAACGCGTCCTCGGCAGCATCCAGGTCTCCGGAAAACCGGCGCAGCGCCGCCACTGCCCTGGGACGGGCGGCTTTGAGCGCTGCACCGGGACTACTCACTCGAGCGGTTCCGCAAAGACCGGCCGGATTTCGACCGAGCCGACATCGTCATGCGGCAGCATGGACGCGTAGGCGATCACCTGATCGATCGAGTCGCACTCGAAGACGTAGAAGCCGCCGAGCTGTTCCTTGGTCTCGGCGAACGGGCCGTCCGTGATCGAGACTTTGCCGCCGTGATTGCGGACGGTGGTCGCTGAAACGACGTCCATCAACCGGCTGCCGCCTTTGTAGGTGCCGTCTTTGGCCGATTGCTCCATGATCGCGTAGTGCGATTCCATGATCTTGCCTTGCTCTGCCTCGGACAGGGCTTCCCAACGCTCTTCTGAGTTGTAGATCAACATCACATATTCCACGGTCTTGCTCCTTTCTTGTGGGTTACATGATAGTTGACGAACGGGCGGCACCGATTACGACACTTGGCTGAATATTTTTTTGGGGCTGTCCGGGGGAGGCTCGGTTTTTAGCGGAAAGCTCCACCGCTATTGACTCTGCGAGGTCACACGGTTGTAATACGCGGCCACTTGGTTGGCTGTCAGAGGGCGGGATCGCGTAGCGACACCTAATCACCCCGACGCAGGCAGACTATAGACAATAAGGCCAGGTAGCGGGGTCGCGTAGCGACAGGGTAGGCAAGGACTGAAAGTCCGCTTACTCCACAGCCCGAAGAAGGTAGACGACAGACAATAAGGCCAGGTAGCTCAGTTGGTAGAGCAGCGGATTGAAAATCCGCGTGTCGGTGGTTCGATTCCGCCCCTGGCCACCATTTGAAAGAAAGCCCGCTCCAAGCGGGCTTTTTTGCGAGCAAGCGAAGGGCGTACTTACACCGACAATAGTCTCTACCCTTTTCGGTAGCAGCCCATCTAGCTCGCTGCATCCAAACTTGGTTCGATTGATTCGAATCGGCTTGGGCCGATTCTCACCCTTTGGGCAGCTTTGCTTCGCAAAGACTGTCGCTGATTCGCTTCGCGAATCGGTCCGCCCCTGGTCACCATTCAAAAAAAGCCCCTAGGAAGGGGCTTTTTTGTTTATCGGCAAGGGGGTCTGAGAAAACCACTGGTTCGACGCTCAGCAGGTGCCCTAGTGCCGAAGAGCACAGCGATGTGTGAGAGCGGCGTCCGCTCTCACCGTCCCCGCATCCTGTGTTGACGGCGAATAGCGCCACTCCTACTGCGCTGGCCCATACGATGACTCCGACCCTGGCTCATCATCGGGCGTCAACGGCACACCGTCCGGTCCCGCGTTCCTGAACGATCGCACGCGGAGAATATTCAGATCAGCATCCCGCTCGGTCACCTGCAGCGCGCTGAGCAAATCATCCGCGGTCTGCCAGACGCCGTCATCACCCGGGCTGCTGTAGCTTTCGATCATTAGGCTTAAGTCCTTAGCGGCGACAGTTTCGATTCGAATGCTGGCAAGTTCGTCATCGCCCGTCAGCGGTTCACCGTCCGGGCCCACGTCGCTATAGCTGAATGTCGTCAAGATGGTCTGCGCAGGATCGGTGTCGTTATAGACTGTGCGTGTAAACGGTGACCGAATCTCGTCATCGTTGGTCAACCAGATGCCGTCGAGGCCGGGGCCTTGCCCGCGAATTAAACCCGTCGGGCGGCCCTCGCCATCGAAGGGTTCGAGACTATAAGACCGAATGAGGTCGTCATCCGTAAACCAGACTCCATCGTCGCCCGCATCGTTGTATTGAATACGCTCGATCCGCATCAAGTCATCATTTCGTCGCGCAGCATCGTTGGACTCGACGATATCGTCATCGGTACCGACCGCTCGATCAGGGCCCGGATCGGCTGAGGTCAGTTGCACAAAAAAACCGGTCTCGTCGTATTCGAAGACATCAACAGCATTCTGAAACTCATCATCGTCCGTCAGCCACAGATCATCGGGTCCCGGTCCGCCGAATGATGCTCGCGTCAAGACGTCACCGAACGCGTTGTAGGTTATGTCGGTGTAACGACGCGGCACATCGTCGTCGGTATTGAACAGACCATCGTCGCCAGAAAGCCAATCAATGGAGCGCTCGGTGGAGCCGTCAGCACCGAATACCACGGTTCGTCGCGAGGAAATTACGTCATCCGCATTGAACCACGTACCGTCGACGCCAGGGTTATCGAAGAATCGCGTCTCAATAGTTCGACCGACTGCGTCGCGCGAGTATTCAGTGTAGTTTCGCGGCGTCTCATCGTCGGTTTGCCAGAGGCCATCAAGGCCGGCATCGGCGCGGCGAATAAGGCGGAACAGCCGACCATTGGCTTCGTTCTCGTAATCGATCTGTGCGACTGCAACGCCGTCAAAGAAGTCCACCCGGCGCGTCAACGGCGAAATGAAGGTGCGGAAAGACACACTAACCGGCGCCGCAGCATTGTTGGCCACGTCTCGTACCGCGTCGATGTGTAGTGTGTACTCCGTCCCCTGGTCAAGCGGTTCATCGGACTCGAAGTTGACCTCGGTGCCGTTCGCATTTAAGACCACGGTGCCGCGCACGCGAATGCCAGTTTCGGAGGTGAGCTGGACGGTTGTGTCGGTGACCGATGCGGCGTCCAGTGGTTCGGAGAAGGTCGCGCTGGGATTGACTACGATGCTCACCGGTCCGGCGCCATCGGCGGGAGTGGTCGTACTCAGAGTGGGCGGCGTCGTGTCTACGGGCGGTGGTGCAATGGTTGTCGATCCTCCGCCGCCACCGCCGCCACCGCCGCAGGCGGCCAGGGCGACCGTTACCGCGGCCGTCGTCAAAGTGCGCGTCATTCTCATGTCGTTACTCCGATATCGATGGTGTCTATCGGGTAAAGCGACAAAAGACTGGTGATCGGTCAGAAAAGAGCAAGAAAAGGTGAGACGACTCTGAGCCTGCCTGGCTACCATGCCCTCACGTTATGAATATCCCGAAAGCACATTGGCCGAGTCGAATGAATGCGGCGATCGAATACATAGAGGCGAACATCGAAGGCGCTCTGGGTCTTGCGGATGTCGCGAACGTCGCGTGCTGCTCGAAGTTCCACTTCCATCGAATGTTCCATGCGAACTTCGGACTGACTTGCGCGGAGTACATCAGACAGCGCCGACTCACCTTGGCTGCCGTTCAGATTCTGAGCAGCGACGACAGCATCACCGACATCGCCGTGCGGTTTGGCTATGAGTCCCAAAACGCCTTCACTCGCGCGTTTCGGACATTTCATCGGGTCAACCCCAGCGCGGTACGAACCCGAACTAACTCACCCAGACTGGTCAGCCGGGCCAGCTTTCCGACCTCGGGAGAAGGAGACAGCATGGACTACAAAATCGTCAAGAAACCGGAACTCTCTATCGTGGGCAAAGCGACGCACTTTCACTTCGACGAGTTCGTTAGCGATGGTCGACAGTTCTGGAAATCCTATGTCGCATCGCCGGAATACCAAGATCTCTACCGCCTGAACGGCGGCTTGCCCGGTCCGGTCGTCAACGCACCCATGATGTCCGCCTACTTCCCCAAAGAGACGGGGCGTCGCGATGAGTTCATTGATGTGCTCGGGCTGGAAGCTGTGGATGGTATGGATTGCAGCGGATTTGATGTGCGCTCGGTTCCTGCATCGACCTACGCGGAGTTCGTGTGCACCTACAAGACGTCTGTGCGCACTAATCGCTACATCTACGGGGATTGGTTCTCATCCACCGGTTTCGAGCGGGACGGCAGCAAACCGGATATCGCCGCTTACTTCCCGATACCCTTCAAGCCCATGAGTGAAATGGTCGTGCGGTGGTGGATACCGATCGTGAGCGGTGACTGACACTCGGTGGCTACTCACCATTCGGTAAGCGACGAAATCTGACTACGGCACAGCACTACGCTGCGCCGCAACGGCCGTCAGAACAACCTCCGCCTCATCACGCCGACCCAGGGCCACCAACGTCTGCGCCAACCCGTCGCCAACGAGCACGGTATTCCGGAGCCCAGGCCGCTGCTGACTGAGCTGCTGAAAGGCCTCATCCAGCAGCGTCACGGCCGCATCGTTTTGCCCAAGCGCCTGCCGCGCCAGGCCAACGGCACCGAGAGAATTCGCGTGCAACCAGTGCCCCTCGGGCAGCGACACCGCGGTAATCTCTGCCGCATGCTCGGCATGCGCGAGTGCTTGCTCGGGTCGCTCGAGATCAATCAGTAGCCGCGTGTACGCCGCCTCAAGCGCGGCGATGTAGGGATCCTTAGGATCGAGCACTTCTTCGTAGATGTCGAGCGCTTCGGTGAATCCGTTCTCGGCCGCGGCCAAGTCACCTTTTAGGTGCAGCAGCATGCTGTACTCGTTGAGATCGTACGCGGTATCAAACACTCGGCGACCGCGCGTGCGAGACGAATGTTCCACCGCACGCTTGAGCCAGTACTCTGCTTCGGTGAACTGGTCCGATTTCCGGTACAGGCGCCCGAGCTGAACCATCGAGTTGTCGAGCATCGGGTTATCGGGGCCGAACACATCTGCCTCGGCATTGATCTGTTCGATAAACAGCGGCTCTGCGTCATCGAAGCGATTCAATTCCACGAGGATCGCACCTAGCAGTGTGAGTGCTTCGAGGCGGTTTCCCGTATTCCCATCGCTGTGCGCCGTGATGACCTCCAGTGACTCACGCGCGATACGCTCGGCTTCGTCGAACTGGCCATAGCGTTGCAACGAGTCGGCGAGCTTCTGCAGTCGTGCGCCGTACACGGCGTCCTGAGGCAGCCCGATCTCCAGATGCAGATCCAGTGAGGCGCGGGCGTACTCGCCGGCGCGCTGAAAATCACCGCTACTGAGGTGAGCGTCCGAGAGCTTGTAGAGCATATCCACGAGCGCCGGGCCGCTGTCTGGCAGCGATGTTCGTGCCAGCGCTTCGCCTTGCTCGAAATAGGCAATGCTCTCCGGGTGCTGACGCATCGCCAGCTTTTGATCGCCCAGACCGCGGAGACTCCGGATCATGCCGGGTTGATCTCCGAGACTGGTGTGCAGGTCGTAGGCTTGCTGGTGGAGTGCCAGTGCCTTGTCGTATTCGCCCAGGGTGCCGTAGACGGTACCTAGCTCGTTGAGCAGCGCAGCGCGCACCTCGGGTTGGTCGCCAAGCTCCGACGCCACACGCTCGGCGCCCGCGTTGACAACGTCGAGGGCACTGACGTTCGCGCCGGAGACAAACGGATTCGGTGCCGCGAAAATCTCGGTCATGAACGCCGCGACTTCCTCGGCCTTGCGGGCTTCGAGCTGCGCGCGATCCCGTTCGGCGTTAACTGCGCGCGTGTGAAAGATGCCAGCGCCGATCACGGCTACGATGAGTCCGACCGCAACGCCGGAGGCGAGGCGGTGGCGGCGCAGAAAGGTCCGAGCCAAGTAGCCAAACGTCCGGCCACGCGCAGAGACGGGTCGCTGTTCAAGATACGCATGGATGTCGTCCACCAACGGCTGCACTGACGCGTAACGAGACTGTGGCTCCTTGTGCATCGCCGTGAGCACGATCGCGTCGAGATCACCGCGCAGTCTGGCGGGTTCGATGGGGCCTCGTGAGGCTGTTGCGTCAACGTCCAACCTCTGGGATGCCGTCGTACTGGGCTTCGGTGGTTCGGTTTCTGAGAGCAGGCGTTCGCGTTCGGCAGGTCTGAGACCCTTCATCGAGTAGGGCTGACGACCCGTGGTCAGGCGATAGAGCAGAACACCCAACGAGTAAATGTCGCTGCTCGTGGTGACCGGCTTACCAAGAATTTGTTCGGGGCTCGCGTAGTCCGGGGTCATGACCCTTTCGTCGAGCACGGTCACATCGTCCTCGACGTACTCTGGATCGTTGAGGTCCTTGGCGATACCGAAGTCGATCAGTTTGATCGTGCCATTGTCGGTGACCAGAACATTCGACGGTTTGATGTCGCGGTGCACGACGAGGTTCTGGTGGGCGAACTGAACCGCGTCACAGATTTGCGCGAACAATGCGAGCCGCGATTCCAAGCTGAGTGCGTTCGCGTCGCAATAGTGGTCGATCGACTCGCCGTCGATGTACTCCATAACGAGATAGGCGCCACCATCGTCGGTGTTGCCGCCGTCCAGGATCCTAGCGATGCCGGGATGTTCCAGTCGAGCGAGGATGTCGCGCTCGGCCTGAAATCTCAGCACGTCGTCGCGCGTGGAGATCCGAGCGCGGATCAATTTGATGGCGACGCGTTGAGAAAACGTGCCGTCAGTGCGTTCCGCGACATAAACGTCACCCATGCCACCGCGTGCCACGTGACCGGTGATGCGATACGCGCCCAGCGTGCGGCCCATCATGAGATCAGTTCCTGGTTCGTCGAGATCGGTTGTCGCGCGATGAATGGCGTCGGTCAATGACTCGTCTGGCTGTCGAAAGATCGTCAACAGCTCTGCCAGCTCTGTGGCGACGTCGGGGTCTTGCGTTTTGATCTCGGTAAGGCGGGCGGCACAGGTTGGCTCGGGGAGGTCGCTCAGCTCCGCAAATAGTCGCTTCAGATTAGACCAGTGGGCGGTCGCCATGTTGCGTTCCTTGTCGTTCGGCATTCAGTGTAAGGTATTCTTTGGATGAGTTTGGCGCTTTGCTGCCGACGGGGAGACGGGCTATCGATCAATCTTCTGTGACGCAGTTGTTGGCGGATTGGCGGCGAGGCAGTTCGTCTGCGTACGAGCGACTCTCGGCCGTGGTCTACGATGAACTGCGTCGTATCGCCACCCGGCTTATGGCTGGCGAGCGCGCCGGTCACACCTTGCAACCCACGGCGCTCGTCAACGAAGCCTACCTTGAGCTGCTCGATGCCAGCGCCGATGTACAAGACCGTCAGCATTTCTTTGCATTGGCTGCGCGCATTATGCGGCGCACGCTCGTCGATCACGCGCGAGGCAAGCAACGCATCAAGCGCGGTGGCGATCAGGTCGCCGTGACGCTGAAGACAGGGCTCGGCAGCGACGATGATTTCAGTGACGTGCTCGAGCTCGACGATGCACTGACTCAGCTCGCGGCACACGACCCGGCGCTGGCGCAGGCCGTCGAGCTCATCTACTTTGGTGGCCTGACCTACGAGCAAACCGCTGAGGAACTTGGCGTCTCCAGAACGGCCTTGGTGGCCGATCTGAAGTTTGCCAAGACTTGGCTGCGTCGTGCGATGAGTTAACCCGGCACCTTGCCGAGCTGACCGTGTCGGAGTTCTTGCCGGTTGTGTGAAAGACAGGCGGGCCTTTGATCCCGTCATAGCGTGGCTGTCCGATGAGTGGCGTGCTGACGGCTGTTGATCACCGTAGGGGCGAACGCGAGGCACCGCGGGCCGGCCACTCCTGCAACCGACCCGCGGCTCATCGCTCAGTCTCCCTTCGCCAACGCCAGGTAGACGCTGTTCGTCGCGGCGCTCGAGATCCAGAGGACATCGTCGCGGTCGTCGTTGTTGAAATCGCCAACACGAACAACGTACTGCGACCAGTCCTCGGCCGGCGCCAGCGTCTGTGCGACGCGCACGAACGTGAACTCGGAGCTGGACGGACTCGCCAGACCGACACCGATCGAGTTCGACAGGTTGTTGCCGTAACCTTTGTCGTTGATCAACAGGTCTTTGGTGCCGTTGCCATCCACATCAGCGAGGTACACATCCGACGACCACGCGGCGAAGCCGTTCGGATCGCCGGCATTGGCCGGTGGACCAAACAGATCGCGAATCGCCACATCTTCAGGATCGCGGCTGCGAATCTTAAAGGCGTGCGGATCCAGCACGTCGCCAACTCGTGTGGCACCAACGCCAGAGCCTTCGCCGATATAGATGGCGAACGACGGCCAGGCGCCGAGCACGCGGGGTTCGACAATGTCGGCCAACCCATCCCCGGTGACATCGCCAGCGACGGACGTGTAGCGCCGCCAGTCGCCTCGGCGGTCCTGGAAGCGAACGCCCGTCAGACCACCCGGTGAGCCCAACGCGAACCAGCGGCGATTGTCGGTCGAGCTGAGAATCTGCCAGGCCAGGTCATCGAAGCCGTCGCCATTGAAGTCGTCGATGTAGGTAAACCCGTAGGCCCCGAAGTTTTGTTCGATCTCGAAATATTCGAGTGGCTCAAACAGCGCATCAGTCTCGAGATTGAATCCAGCGACGCTTGTGTCCACGGCGTATGCCGTAAACGTCGCATTCACGCGGGAGCTGTTCGGGACATTGTTGAACACGAGATCTGCGCCATGCTGACCGTCCATCTGCCCAGCCATGGGCGAGTGGTCCTGCCATCGGCCGGACGTGGAGAGTACCTGTGGCGCTGAATAGACGAACTCCCGGTCGGCACCGTTATCCTTGACGAAAACCACGAAAGCCACGTTTCGGTCGTCACGCACAAGATTGATGACGATGTCGTCGCGTGTGTCGCCGTCGACGTCGAGAAGTTGCAACGTGAAATCCCCGAGCTCGCCATTGGCCGCCGTATGCTCGCCGAGCGTCAGTGCTTCGAACGTGCCGTCACCGTTGGCGAAGGCCACCGCAATCTCGCCGCGCGCCGCCGAGCCAGTCGCCGCCCAGACAATGTCGTCACCGTCGCGACCATCCAGATCACCAACGGCGACGGCTTGCCCCGTGGCACTGAACTCAGGGTCGAACGTCAGCTCATTCGAGAACGTGAACGTTTCGTCGCCGCCGAGCTTGTCAAAGCACGTCGTGCGGTTGTAAGAGGTCAGTTCCTGAACGACTGCCGGGACGTTGTCGCTGACGCTGCGGATCTCAAACGAGATCGGCACGGCATCAGCGGCGGTAACGGGTACCCCGAAGTACTGAGTCCAGTCGTTCGATTGCAGCATGGCCGTGGTCGCCTCGGCGGAGCCGCCGAGATAAGACAGCGTCAGTCGCGACTGCTCTCGGATGGTCTGCGAGCGTGCGGCCGCGTCGCCCATTACATTGCCACCCGGGAAGTTGTACTTGAACTCAAACGCCGCCCGCATCTCCTCCTCACTGAACGTCGAGGTCATGGTGGACGTCAGAATGCGGCCGTAGGTCACCCGCGCGACGTAGGCGGGGACGTTGTCGGGGCCCATCGTGCCGATATCGATTTGCTCCTGAAGCAACTCGGGCGTGAAGTCCTCGCTGAACCAGCCGGCAGGCGTTTGCGGCGCTGAGATGTCGACCGTGTACAACGTCTCGCGGAATACGGCTGCCACAGAGTTTTCGCTGCCCTGCTGAGAGAAACTGCCGGACGCACTGCCCGAGAAGCCGAAGTAGCGACCGGAGAAGCCAGCGCGCAATGCCCGCTGCCGCTCATTGCGGTAGGTTTCCACGCGCAGGTTGCCCTGGGCGTTGATGCAGTCTGCGTTGAGTCGCTCCGCCTCGGAGATGATGTCGGCCACGGCGCTGTTGACTGCGGCCAGTGTCGGTTGCACCTCACGGAAATTGTTCGCGATGTTGCAGGCTGCGATCGTCACGGTGACGGGTGTGCGCTGGGCGACATTGATCGGCAGGATGTCGCCGGCCGTCGCCCCATCACGCAAGGATTCGCCCACCACGAGCGCGCCCGGGTAGAGCACATTGGTCGGTGGGGAGAACATGACGTACTCCTCGGGCGTATCGTAAAAATCGACTTTCTCGGTCGTGCAAACCTTGAGGTTGTTGTTCGGGTCCGTGATTTCCTCAACGACCGGATCGACCGCGTCGTCGACAACCTCCACACCCTCGTTGGCAACCTCTAGCGCTTTGGGCGCGAAGTCCTCCCAGGTGGGTAAACCGGCGAAAAACACGTCGGGGTCGGTGCCTGTGGAACCGCCACCGGAGCCACCGCCCCCCGAGCCTCCACCGCCCGAGCTACCGCCACCGGAGTCTGGCGGTGCGGACTCGCCACCGCCGCCACCACCGCCGCAAGCGGTGAGAAAAAGCGTCAAAAGAGCGATAACGGAAAGGTGTCGGCGGTGCTTCATAACAAGATCCTTGGCCAGTCGATCTGGCGTCTTAAAGTGTTCTCGTTATGGGAAGCGACGAAAGTCGGCAGAGAGGTCTGAAATAGTGAGGTTAGATTCGACTGGACGGGACTTCTAACAACTCAACTGTGTTTCAAGTAGTGGTAGCGAGCGTAAAAGCTCCTTTTGAGCGGCAGTGATTTCGCGCATGTGAATCAAAAGGTTGCGAAGTAGGATCTTGGAGGTTCGAGTCCGCCATTCTCAACGTGAGTCTTTGGGGGTCGCGTAGATCTCTCCAGCAACCGTTTTTCTGTCCGGCCAACCGCTTCGGAATGCTTTGCGTGATTGGATCGAACTGATTCATGTCCAATGCGGGGTCCTAGACCCACTTAACCTCGCTGTTATACTGCCAGCGGAGGGAAAGGGAACCCCGGGTGCTCAATAAGTGACAACAACAGAGCATAAGGACATATCAGCGAGTGAGCTGTGTTCGCGCATCGTCCAGGGGGACAATGCGGCGGAGACTGTCCTATATGAACGCTACCGGCGCGGGACGTTGTTTTTTCTAACTCGGGAGTCGGGCGATCCGGAGTTGGCGTCGGACCTCGTACACGACACCTTATTGAAGGTCATCGTCGCGGCCCGCGCGGGTGAGATTCGCGAGCCCTCTGCACTTAACGGCTACGTTCGAAGCACCGCGCGAAACATGCTGATCGCGTGGCGCCGCAAAGAGGCGCGCCGTGACACCACGCCGGTTGATCCACAAGACGGCGATCCATTCCCGGACAACAAATCGATATCGATCCTTGAGGACCTAAAGTGTTCGCAGTTGGGCTCGATCGTCGATCTCTTGTTGTCTCAGCTAAGAGTCGAGCGTGATCGCGACGTGTTGATTCGCCTATTTCTGCATGATGAGGATCGAGCGGCGATCTGCGACCGCTGGGATTTATCGCCGACGCAACTCGACAGTGTTCTTCACCGAGCGCGAACGCGACTCAGAACGATCGCATCTCAACACTACGATGAACAAGAGCTTAGCGACATGATGGGGCGAGCGAGCGTTCTGATCTTGTTCTGTTTGTTGTCGCCAGGGTTTTCGAAGGCTTCGGTGCAAGATTTCGAGATTTCGCATCACTTGATCACTACCGAAGTTTCCACGAGGGCGTCCGTATGAGCACGCCCGACTCCCAGCATATGGACGATTTGGTCACAAAGTATCTCAGCGGGCGCATGTCGGAAGCGGAAGCGGCGTCGTTTGAAGAGAAATACATGGATGATGACGTGCTTCTCGACCACTTGGAAACCGCTTGGGTAATGCGCGAAGGGCTCAAGCGGGCAGAGCGAGCCGAAGAACCTCAACAATCTGCGGCGTGGAAATGGGCCGCCGCCGCAGGATTGGTTGCTGCGATCGGGTTGTCCGTCGTGACGTTCCGCCAATCCACGGAAATCCGCCAATTACGTGAGGTCGCCGTGACCGGGAGTTCGGCACTGGAACGCAGCGTCATCGCTCGTATCTCACCGCTCCGATCGTCGGAGGAGACGGCGACTGTTGTCATGCTCGACTACGACATGGCCACTGCAGTCATAGTCCTGGAGCTGACGTTGCCGGAGGCGACTGAGTTCGCTGTTTTGATAAAAAGCGCGGATGGTGCGACCGCAGGTTTCGATCTCGAAGCTGTCCCGGTTCAGGGTATCGGCGATCTTGTGTTCCTCGTGCCAACCAGCGCGTTGCCGCCTGGGGCTTACGAGGCGACGGCCTCGGCTGGCGGGCAAGAGCAATTCACGTTCCGCTTTGATGTAAAAGCACTCCATAAGGACTGAGCCGTGTTTCGAAAGTGGGCACCATTTCTGATTCTTGTGTCTGCAGTTCTGATTCAAAAAAGCCATGCCTTTGAAGTCTCGGGCACCTTGACCAGCGGTGGCGGGGTCAGTATCGATACGCCAGAGCTGACCCCGGGATGGTATCTGGCGACAGTCACGCAAAGTGGAGTAGACGTGACGCTGACCGTTGCGGGTAATGCGGTCACAGGGACGACGGTGCAATCGCTAGTGGAGCGATTCGGCAGCGAGTACCTGGCGTTTGAAGTCGCCGCCGCGGGCTCTGTCGAAGTCGAGCTTTCTGCGCCTAACCAGCAAGGTCGATTCTCCGGCAAATATAAGTTACGGATGGTGCCGCTTTCCGACGCGCAGGTGCCGCTTTATGACTCGCTGACCGCTGCGGGACGTTTCGGTGAAAAGCTCGACAATGCATCGCGCCGGGAAACTATCAAATACCTCGAACAAGCGCTCGCGGAAGCAGAGCCAGGATCGCAGGTTGAAACGGAAATTCTGTATAGACTAAGTTTTCAAAATTACTGGCTTCTTGAGCTTGAAGCTGCGATTAAACATCTGAACGCGCTCAGAAGTCGGGAAATTGTTGTTGAGCAATCTGATATGCGGATCGCCGTCGACGCGCTGATGGGTGCGATCTTGATGGAGCAGGGGGATACCGCGTATCAAGAGGCAGAACAACTGCTGCAACAGTCTCATGCCGAGTATGTCGCCGTTGGCGATGCCTTTCATTCGGGAACTATCACGAACAATCTGGGGTTACTCGCACTCTATAAGTCAGATTTGAAAGGCGCCGTGGCGTATTGGCGCAAGGCGATTGCTGAATACGAGGAGGCTGGTGCCGACTTTCGAATTGCGCAGTCGATCGGCAACATCGCGCATGTTCGTGAGCGCGAGCGAAATTTCCTGAGTGCCATCGCGCTGTACGATGAGGCACTGTCGATATTGCCGGGCGATCAAAATCGTTCGCTTCAGGTTATTTTTTCGATCAATAAGGCGAGTGCACTCCAAGGCTACGGTCTCCCGAACGATGCGTTGCTGGTGCTCAGCGAGGTCGATGAGACGCTGATGCCCGAGGGGGCAAGCAACGATCAAATCTGGCTATTGTCCAACGTCGCATCGATTTACCGTTCAGTTGGGAATGTCAGCCGTGCTATCGCAATTCAGGAGGAAATCGTCGATCTGCGAAGGCAAATCAACGAGGGGCGAGCATTTATACTCGCGCTGCTGCAGCTTGGCGAAGACTATCGCACGCGAGGATTGGAAGGTGATCTTGAACGAGCGATCGAATTGCACACCGAAGCGCTCAAGAAGTCGGGCGATGATCGCCGCCGCGCTACAGCGAACCTAGAACTCGCCAGGGACTTGGTCGAGACCAAAAGCTTTGAGTTGGCGCGTAAGCACATCGAACGCAGCTTGGTACATTCAGAGTTGGCAGACGCTCCCAACATCAGGCATCAGGCGGCATTGCTCTTCAGTCGATTGCCGTCGGAATGGGTGGAAGATCAGATCGAACTTGTGCGGGTGAGCGCCGCGGCAGTTACTGCGGATGACAACCTCATGGTTCGAGCTCGTGCAAAGCAATCGCTAGCGGCCGTAGCGAAAGATGACGTTGAACGATTCCAGTTGCTAGACAGCGCTTTGGAGGACGTCGACGCGGCGCGCCAGTCTGTGTCTAACCCCTGGTTGTCGACGCATTTCGGTCAGTATGAATATCCGATCATTGAGGACTATTTGCGACGCCTCTGGTCAAGCAAGGCAGACGCCGAAACACAGAACGCTGCGCTAGCCTTAGCGCAACGCGCTCATGCGACTTCATTTACGCGAATCCTCGCTGAGTCAGGCGTCTTTGAAGTGGTTGAGGCTACGCATCCGTGGTCGCTGTCCGGCGATCTCATGGATGAACAATTCGAGATTACCGAGTCTGCAGTCCGACAGGATATGGCGATCGCGAAGGCTCGTTCCGATGACAGTCGATTGCGTTCGTTTGAAAGAACGGAAGCCGTGGACTTAATCGACCTGCAACGCGCTCTGCCCGAGGATCAAGGTGTCATCTACTACTTCATCGGCTCGGAGTTTGGAATTGCCTGGTACATCACAAGCGGCTCGGTGAGCAGTTGGGAAATTCCGGGTCGTGCAGAGGTGAGAGGTGTTGTTGACAGCATCAACGATGCGATGTCAGAACGAGGTGCGGAACGAGAGTTTGGAGTTCTTTTGCTTTTGCGCTACGCATCGGAGTTTCTGTTGCCTCCGAACTTAGATCCGAATCACTCGCGTCTCGCTATCGTTGCGGACGATGCGCTAGGAGCGTTTCCTTTCGCGGCTCTGCCGTATCGTCGGGATGGCAAGATCTCTTACCTCGTAGAACAAGCCAGCATAACAATGCTGTTGGGGCTGCAGCCGTTGCTGGAGACAAAAGCTCCGTATGTAGAAAAAAAGCAACCGCGTGTTTTGTTCCTCGGAACAAACGATCCGGCTCTGCCGGCTTCGGCTGCTGAAGGGCAAGCCATTGCTGCGAACTTGCCGGCAGCGAAGGTCCTGACACGAGTCGGCTCTGAGGCGGTCCGAGCGATAAGCGGCTCGATTGCCAAAGACCACGAGATTTTGCACATTTCTGCGCATGCGAGTCCTGCATCGGAAGCGCCGGACCACGCCAATGTGCAGTTCGGAACCGACGAATCGTCTTTGCTGCGAGTGGCTCAAATCTATGGGTTCGCACCGAGCGCAAAGCGCCTGGCATTTCTGAGCGCTTGCGAAACGAGCGTCGGCGAGTTGATTCCGGGGGACGGGATCCATGGCTTGGTGCGCGCCGCGCTCTACAACGGTGCTGAGAACGTTATCGCCACGCATTGGAGAGTTTCTGATCGCGCATCGGCAGTTTTGGTTGGAAGGTTCTACGAGGCTTATGCATTGAATGCGGAGAACGCTGCCGAAGCACTACGCGAAATGCAATTGAGTGTGCTGCAAGAAAGTGGCGCCTTGCGTCACCCCTCATATTGGGCGGCCTACTCACACTTCACGAGGTAGGCCGGGTTGACCAAGTATGAACCAGAAAGGCAAGAAATATGTATTCAATATTGCGAGTTGCATCAAGTTTATTGGTGACTAGCACTATCCTACTGGCCACTTCCGGCTGTGTTTCTAATACTCCTCCGGCTGCCAAGAGCACACTAAAGCTCTCTGGCCATTGGGATTGGTATTCTCAGGACGTTGGAGGATCCTCTGGCTCGGATCATCCTCACTTTAC
>JBCAZH010000002.1:0-38185 GCA_038533155.1 Pseudomonadota bacterium
CGGCCTGTCACGCCGGGGGTCGCGGGTTCGAGTCCCGTCCACTCCGCCATTGAACGACAGCCGCCTGTATGACAGGCGGCTTTTTTTTTGTTGGAACTTTTAGAGAAGCCGGAAACGAAACACGATGCTGCAGGATATTCGCGAAACCTTCATCGGCACCACTGGCAAAGTCGTACTTGCAATCATTCTATTGTTGCTCGCAGGCACAGGCCTTAACTACACACTGACCCCAAAGCAATTTGCGGCCCGGGTAAACGGCGAGGAAATTCCAATCCAAGAATTTGATCGCGAATACCAATCCCTGTTGCGTCAGTTTGGTGACCAACAGATCCCCGCATTCTTCTTGGATCAGCTTCGCAGCCAGGCGGTCGAACAGGTGATCCAGGCACGCACAATTCAGCAGCATCTCGCCGACCAGGGTTTCGCGGTGTCCGACGTCCAATTGCGCGAGTTCATCGCCGCGGTGCCTGGGTTCCAGGTAGACGGACAGTTCGATTCCGATGCGTATCGAACCGTCCTGCGCGACAACGGTTTTACGCCTGCAGTGTATGAGAATAATTTACGCCGCGTGCTGGCATCCCAGCAATTCGTTGGCACGATGCTTCAGACGGAATTTGTCACACCGGCGGAAATCCGTGAGTTCATCGAATTACGGGATGAACAACGCGAAGTCGAGTACGTCGTGATTAGTCCGGATTCGTTTAAAGAAGATGTCACGGTGACCGAAGCCGATGTGGTGGCGTACTTCGAGGGTAATCCCGACCGTTACAGAACACCTGAAACGGTGGACATTGACTACGTCGTTGTCGACCGCGAAGCTGCTGCAGGTTTAATCACAGTCACTGACGAAGCACTGCAGTCGTTTTTTGACGGCGTGTCGGATGAGTACGTCGCTCCCGAAGAGCGTCGCGCGAGTCAAATCCTGCTGGCAGTCGGAGACGATGCGGAGGCAGCGAACGCCCAAGCCTTGGATCTGTTGAGCCAACTTGAGGCCGGTGCCGACTTTGCCGAACTCGCGGAAGCGTTTTCAATAGACGCTGGCAGCGCCCGGCAGGGCGGTGACCTCGGTTGGGTCCGACCCGGTGATTTCGTTGGTCCTGTTGAGGATGCGGTGTACGCGCTGGAACCAGGCCAAGTCAGTGGGGTTGTCCGAAGCGAGTTTGGATTGCATATCCTTCGTCTTGAGGACGTTCGTGGCGGCGGCGATGCCACCTTGGATGATGTCCGCGATGAGGTCGCCGATCGTTTTCGTGAGACGCTCGTCGATGATCGCTTGTTCGGTCTGCAAGGCCAGGTTAGCGACCTTGAGTTTGAAGGCGCTTCCTTGGATCAGATTGTCTCTGATACTGGATTGACATTGCAGAGCTTCGAGGGTTACCACGAGAGTCGCCAACAGCCATTTGGTGAGGTTGCGGAGATTCGAGATGCATTGTTTGCCGACGGGGCAGCGGCTGCAGACGAAAACCTCCGTCTTGTGCAATACGAAGATGCGACTGTAGTGCTGCGGGTTAAAAATCGTGTGGCAGCGGGTCGTCAGCCAATCGCAAATGTTGAGGGCCAGATTCGAGAATTGCTGGTCGATCAAGCGGCGCAAGCGGTAGCGGACGAGCGCGGCGCTCAACTCGCGAGCGTCTTGGCAACCGATCCTACGATTAGTTTCGAGGCGCTCACTGTGAACAGTGCCGCAACAAGCTATCCGAAGCGGCTTGTGGGTCGCAGCGATGCGGAGATTCCCGCGGCGTTAGCCGCAGCTGTTTTTGCTGCACCCACGCCCAACAACGCCTCGGAACCCCATACGGGTAACGTTGCTGCTCCAGGGTCCGGGTTTGTCATCTATCGATTGACACAAGTTGTCCCAGGCGATCCATCTGTGCTTGAACAGCCGTTGCTCGATGCAACACGACGTCAGTTGGCGCAACAGCGAGCTGCATTACAACTCGATGCAATGACTCGGGAGTTGCGCGAATCGGCGGATGTTGAAATCGGCCCACTACTGCAAATCGAACAACAAGCGGCACCCTAAACCCGATGCGTAAACTCGAACTGCATTGGCAAATTCTGCTCGCCATAGTGTTGGCGGCGGTCGTCGGCGGAATCGTTGGCGATCAGACGGCGCTGTTCGGAAACGTCAGGTTTATTGACCTATTCGACTTCGTAGGAACACTGTTCCTCAATGCGTTGAAGATGATCATCGTGCCCTTGGTCACTGCATCGATCGTTGTCGGTGTCGCTGGCATTGGCGATTCCGGCAGCCTAGGTCGGCTTGGCGGCAAGACCGTCATGTTCTATGCCACGACGACCATGCTCGCGATCTTGGTGGGGCTTTTTCTTGTCAACTTAGTTGGGCCTGGTTACGACGCAAACGGCGAGCCGGTACGCGACATTCTCGCGCTAACGGAAGACGCGGGCGATGTTAAAGACAAAGTAGAAGGGAAAGGCGCGGGCGACTTTGCAGGGGTGATTCTGCGAATGGTGCCGCCCAACATTTTTGCGGCAGCTACGGATAATGGACAGCTGCTCGGATTGATTTTCTTCGCGTTGCTGTTCGGCTTTTTCATGACCAAATTGCCGGACTCCCACCGCGAGCCCATGTTCAATTTCTGGGATGGTGTGTTTCGGATCATGACCAGCATCACAGAGTTCGTGATGCGTCTTGCTCCGATTGGTGTGTTCGGCCTAGTTGCTGAGACTGTCGCTCAGGTGGGTCTGGAGGGCTCCGACCGATTGTTAGCGGTGCTGTTGACCTTCTCTGCTGTCGTAATCGGCGCGTTGGCGTTCCATACGTTCCTAACGTTGCCGTTCATCATGCGGTTGGTCGGATTGCGCCCTTATGCAATGCTCGGAAAGATGAGTCCTGCGCTGCTGACCGCATTCTCGACGGCATCATCTTCGGGGACGTTGCCGGTTACGATGGATTGCGTGGAGAATCGCGTTGGCGTCTCGCGCCGCGTGTCGTCCTTCGTCTTGCCGCTCGGGGCAACGGTAAACATGAATGGAACGGCGCTCTACGAGTGCACTGCCGCTATGTTTCTGGCGCAGGCGTATGGGCTCGAGCTCGGGTTTTCGGTGCAGCTGTCGATTGTGATCATCGCGCTGCTAACGTCGATTGGTGTTGCTGGCGTCCCGCATGCGTCGTTGGTTGCGATTGCCGTGATACTCGAAGCGATCGGCTTGCCGGTTGAAGCGATCGGTGTGTTGCTCGTGTTTGACCGAGTACTGGACATGGCGCGAACTGCAGTCAACGTGTTTGGGGACTCTTGCTGCGCCACAATTGTGGCGCGGTTGGAAGGCGAGGCGACCACGGTGTCGAGTGCACCGCAGGCCGCCATCCGGCCGGAAGACGGCCCGCTTTAACGGGCGCCTATCGCGCTAGTCGAGCGACATGCCGATGTGGCTGTAGCCACCGTCCACGTAGATGATCTCACCGGTGATACCGGCAGCAAGGTCAGAGCACAGAAACGCCGCTGTATTGCCGACATCCATAATGGAGACATTGCGACGGATCGGTGAGGTCTCTTCCGCATGGGCGAGCATCTTGCGAATACCTCCAACTCCGGACGCGGCCAGCGTCTTGATCGGGCCGGCAGAGATCCCATTGACTCTGATCCCCTCTGGTCCCAGGTCGGCGGCCAGAAAACGCACGCTCGCCTCTAGACTCGCTTTTGCAAGGCCCATCACGTTGTAGTTTGGAATCGCTCGTACAGCACCGAGATAGCTCAAAGTTAGAAGCGCGCCATCGCGATCTTTCATGTGCGGCTTTGCCGCTTTAGCAAGCGCCGCGAACGAGTAGGCCGAGATATCGTGAGCGATTTGGAATCCTTCGCGTGTGACGCAATCTGTGAATCCGCCCGCGAGCTGATCGCGCGGTGCGAACCCGACCGAATGAACGACGATATCGAAGCCCGTGTCCCAAGCGTTTCCGATAGTGTTGAAGGCCGAGTCGATGCTCGTATCACTCGCCACATCCATTTCGGCTGTGAGCTCCGAGCCAAACTCAGCGGCCATGTCACGAACGCGCGGCCCGAGCTTATCGTTCTGATAGGTCAAAGCCAGTTCTGCGCCTTCCCGCGCCATTGCGCTCGCGATGCCGTATGCGATCGATCGCTTGCTGGCAAGTCCGACAATCAACGCGCGTTTGCCCTGCATAAAACCCATAACGTATTTACCCCGCAAATTCGATCGCAGGAGTGTACCAGTTTGGGCGGAGCTAGCTGGACTGTCGGGTGACGTCAACGAACATCTTCAACTTCTGGCCAGGGCGCAAATACTGGTTGATGTCGAGGTCGTTCCATTTGACCAGATCTTTCACGCGTACCCGGAAGCGACCGGCGATTCTAGCGAGCGAGTCTCCGTTTCTGACGGTGTAGAAGACCTTGCGGGTCGTTGTCGTTTGACGTGCTGGCGCGCTGCCGGGCGTTTCGGTCCACACCACGAGCGTTTTGCCTACAGCCAGCGTGTCTCGGGGGGCCATGTTGTTCCAGCTCGCCAACGCTCTTGTGCCGACAGAATACTTGCGCGCGATCGTCCAGAAACTTTCGCCAGACTGAACGCGATGTTCAACGCGAACCCCCTGACGCGCCTTATTTTGCTGTCGCGACAATCGCGCAGAAGCGCTCAGCGCATAGCTGTCTCTCGGTGCGCTGGCGGTCGGGACCAACAGATGTTGACCGGCCCGTATCATGGTGCCGCGTAGCTGGTTAGTTTGTTGCAGGGTCTTGACGGTCACGCCGTACTGCTCGGCGATTTCCGACAACGACTGACCTTCGCGGATTTTGTGACGCTGCCAACGCATTCGCTCATTGTTGGGCAGCGCGGCCAGTGCTTCACCGAACATGGCTTCTTGGGTAATCGGAACGACCAGTGTGTGCGGTCCGTCCGGCGCTGTTGCCCACTGGTTGTAGCCTGGATTGAGTCGGTACAGCGTATCGATATCGACTGCCGCCAAATCGGCCGCCAAGGCCAAGTCGATTTGTCCGCCTGTATCCACAACAGCGAGCTGTGGTTCGTCCTGGATGATCGGCAACGACAATTCGAAACGATCCGGGCGCCCAACGATATCGGCCAGTGCCAGTAGCTTCGGGACGTAGCTCGACGTTTCTCGCGGCAGCTTCAAATCCCAAAATGTCGTCGGCTTGCCGGCTTTGCGATTCCGCCGGATCGCCCGATCCACCGTACCTTCGCCAGAGTTGTAGGCGGCGACGGCTAGCTCATAGTCGCCATCGTATCGTTTGGCCAGAAACTCGAGATAGTCGAGCGCAGCCCGCGTGGAGGCGATCACGTCGCGGCGCCCGTCATACCACCAGTTCTGGTCTAAACCGAAACGTCTGCCGGTACCTGGGATAATCTGCCACAGGCCCGCAGCACGTCCGTGCGAATAAGCGAATGGGTCGAACGCGCTTTCAACAATCGGCAACAGCGCGAGCTCCAGAGGCATACCGCGGCGCTCTATCTCGCCAACAATAAAGTGTAGGTACGGTCTCGATCGATCGAACACGCGATTTAAATACTCGGGATGGCGCAAATACCAGTTGCGCTGAGCATCGGTTCTGGACTCCGCCGCGATCGGCATCGTGAAGCCATTTCTCAGTCGAACCAAAAGGTCGGTTGGCGCTGGCGTTCGTGGTTCAGATGTTTCGACATCCGGCGACGAGGCGAGGTAAGAGCCCAGGCCCTGCGGGTGGGCCAACTGTGTTTCTAAAGTCAACGGCGGGTCCGACACTATTGAGGACCACATATGGTCTTCAGGGGCGAGTGAACCCGCGAATACCGACATTGGGATCAAAACAAGGACCAGGACAGATGATCTCATCAGCACGCTCGCGCAGTTTTCGGCACACAACACCCCGATGCTACCGATGCGTCACACCTTTGCAAGGTGATACTTCCCTTTGCCCCCAGGCCGCGCTAGTGTCGACCAATGGCCACGGATAACGAACAACTTGCGTCCTTGCCTGACTGGCTGCAGAGCCCGATTGGCGACGCGTTGTTGGCTGCTGAGAATGATCGACTTAGGGCCACTCTGGAAGGGGTGTTTGGCGAGCATTTGTTGCAAATCGGTCGGTGGGGTAGCCGCGAAGGTGTGAAACCACTCGTTCGGACCCAATCGGCGACCACGGTGTTCGGGCCGGGCGAGGGCGGTGACGTGGCGGCCGAGTTTTGGCGCCTGCCGTTCGCTACGAGCAGTGTTGATGCCTTGGTGATGCCGCATACTCTGGATTTTTCCGACCGGCCGCATGACGTCCTGCGCGAAGCCCACCGCGTGCTTCGAAGCGAAGGCAAACTCGTGATTCTGGCGTTCAAGCCATTCGGCGCTTGGGGGTTGAGGAATCTGTTGACGCCCGGTGGATATCCAAACGGTGCGAAACGGCTGCACGGGGAGCGAAATCTGAAAGACTGGCTCGCGTTGTTGAACATGCGGGTCGACGACTATCAGAGGTTCTTTTTCCGCTGGCCGGTCCGCGGGTTGGGCAGTCCGATATCCTCGCGGTGGGAGGCGATTGGTCAACGGTGGTGGCCGGAATTTGCTGCGTGTCAGCTGATCACGGCTCGCAAGCGGGTCGCTGCAATGACACCGTTACGGCCCAGTTGGCGCACACGAGCACAGGTGGTCGGCGGCAGTGTTTCGGACACCGGTCTGCGCCCCGTCGCCCGACTCCGCAAACGACCGGGTGATCAGGATCCAACACCAAGCTAATGCCCACGCGCGTTACGATCTATACCGATGGTGCCTGCAGAGGCAACCCAGGACCGGGCGGCTGGGGCGCATTGCTTCAGTCAGGTGAGCATGAGCGTGAGCTGTGCGGCGGCGAACCCGAGACCACCAACAATCGCATGGAATTGCGAGCGGCGATCGAAGCACTGAATGCGTTGCGACGTGCGTGTGACGTGGATTTGTACACAGATTCCGTTTACGTCCGCGAAGGGATCACCAAATGGCTGAGTGGTTGGAAGGCGAGGGGTTGGAAAACAGCGGCCAAGAAGCCGGTCAAGAACCAGGATTTGTGGGAAGCATTGGACAGCGCTGCGCAGCGTCATGTTATTGAGTGGCACTGGGTCAAAGGCCACGCGGGCATACCGGGTAATGAACGAGCCGATTCGCTCGCGAATGACGGATTGGAACAGGCGATCGAATGACGCAAGAATCGAAACGTCAAATTGTTCTAGATACAGAGACTACAGGTTTGGAGCCAGCGGACGATCATCGGATTATCGAAATCGGCTGCGTCGAGATCATAAATCGCCGCGTGACCGGCAATACTTGGCATCGCTACCTGAACCCGGATCGCCGCATCGACGATGGCGCAATAGCTGTGCATGGGATCACTAACGAGGATCTTGCTGACCAGCCTCGATTCCCTGAGATCGCGGACGAATTCTTGGAGTTTATCGTCGGCGCGGAATTGGTGATTCACAACGCGCCTTTCGATGTGGGGTTCCTGGAGCATGAATTGCGACGAATGAGTCACAAGCGCCAGCGACTACTCGACCTCTGCCCGATCCTGGACACGCTGGTGTTAGCGCGCGAGCAGCACCCCGGGGCGCGCAACAGCCTTGACGCATTGTGCAAACGCTACCAAGTCGATAACTCGGGTCGCGAGTTGCATGGCGCGCTGTTGGATGCTCGATTGCTCGGCGACGTGTATTTGCTGATGACCGGCGGTCAGAACGCGTTGTTCGAAGATTCTGAATCCGACGTGTCGCACGCTGCTGCGGGCGGTGCGATCTCTGAGAGTCGACCGTTGCCAGCACTCAAAACGCCGCTGAAAATACCGAGCGCGGAAGAGCTGGCCGCCCACGAATTGCTCATGGATCGTGTGGGTAAAGCTTGCGGTGGCGCGCCAGTCTGGCAAAAAAATCAAAAACTGGCTAAATAACTGCACGTTACGGCCGCTTCCTTTACAATCGCGCCCCATGCGGCGCAACTGATCGCGCACGCCGGTTGTTGAAGGAAGCAGCTTTATGGTTACCACCCTGGGTCAGGCTTTTCGCGCCAATTTTTTGGGTAACACACCCACTTGGTACAAGACCACGATTATCGGATTTTTGGTTCTCAATCCGATCTTACTCGTCGTCGCAGGCCCATTTGTAACGGGCTGGGCGCTCATTCTTGAATTCATTTTTACGCTGGCAATGGCGCTGAAGTGCTATCCGCTGCAGCCCGGAGGGCTGCTGGCTATCGAGGCGTTGATCATCGGATTGGCGACGCCTTATACGGTGCTGCATGAGATCGAGAAGAATCTGGAAGTGATCCTGTTGCTGATGTTCATGGTCGCAGGCGTTTACTTCCTGAAAAACATGCTGCTGTTTGTTTTTACAAAAATTCTCTTGAGGGTTCGGTCTAAAGCTTTGCTCTCGCTGCTGTTCAGTGCGATGGCCGCGGTCTTGAGCGCGTTTTTGGACGCGTTGACTGTTACTGCAGTGATCATCGCGGTCGCAGTGGGTTTCTATGGGGTGTATCACAAGTGCGTGAGTAACCCGAAAATGGACGATCACATCTACGACCGAAACGATGATGGCAGCGTGGCGGACGAACGACGCGCCGACCTTGAGCAGTTTCGCAGTTTCCTCCGCAGCTTGATGATGCACGGTGCGGTAGGAACGGCTTTGGGTGGCGTGACCACGTTGGTCGGGGAGCCACAAAACCTATTGCTGGCGGAGAAGGCCGGCTGGGGATTCGCGGAATTTTTCATCCGCGTGGCGCCGGTGTCGATGCCGGTGTTGGTGGTGGGTCTTATTACCTGTCTGTTACTTGAGAAACTCCGGTGGTTTAGCTACGGCGCGCAGCTTCCGCAAAGCGTGCGTGAGGTCCTCGAGGACTTTGATCGCGAGGAAACGGAAAAGCGGACGAAAAACGACATTGCGAAACTTATCGTGCAGGGGATTGTGGCGGTCTTGCTGGTCATCGCGCTGCTCACTCACGTGGCTACCCCGGGAATCATCGGTCTCGGCATTATTGTGCTGGCCACGGCGTTTAATGGTGTCATTGAAGAACATCAACTTGGCCATGCGTTCGAAGAGGCGCTGCCATTTACCGCGCTGCTCGTCGTGTTTTTCGCTGTCGTTGGCGTTATCGAAGAACAGCACCTGTTCTCGCCGATCACCGACAGTCTATTGAACTACGAGGGCCGTGTTCAGGCGGTACTGTTCTACGTCGCCAATGGCGTGCTGTCGATGATCAGTGACAACGTATTCGTTGCGACCGTTTATGTGGGTCAAGTCGAGGCTGCACTAAATGCGTCGATTATCGACCGAGCGCAGTTTGACTTGCTGATCGTTGCCATCAACACCGGCACGAACATCCCGAGCGTCGCAACACCGAACGGTCAGGCGGCATTTTTGTTCTTGTTGACGTCAGCACTCGCCCCGTTAATACGACTATCCTACGGGCGGATGGTTTACATGGCATTGCCGTATACGATTACAATGAGCATCACCGGCTTCTTGGCGGTGATCTACCTACTATAAATCGTATCGGGGCAAACAATGCGTCGTCTTGAAGAGGTCCGACTGGGGATCGTTGGTCTGGGTTATGTCGGGCTCCCACTCGCCGTGGAGTTCGGTAAGCAGTTTCCGACAGTCGGGTTCGACCTTAAGCCCGAACGTGTCGAAGAGCTGCGTGAGGGTAACGACAGCACCCTGGAGGTGGAGCCAGAGTTGTTGGCAGCAGCCACCCATTTGACGTTTACCGATGATCCTCAAGAGATCGCGGACGCCAACGTCTACATCGTTACCGTCCCGACGCCCGTTGGCCGAAACAACCGTCCGATACTGGGGCCACTGCGTTCCGCGAGTCAGGCGCTCGGAAGTCTATTGAAGCCCGGCGATTTCGTGGTGTATGAGTCAACAGTGTATCCAGGCGCCACCGAAGAGTTCTGTGTGCCGTTCCTTGAGTCTGAGTCCGGACTGAAATTGAACGAGGATTTCTTCGTCGGATATAGTCCCGAGCGAATTAACCCAGGCGATAAGTCTCATCGACTACCGGATATTCTGAAGGTGACTTCGGGGTCGACCGATGAGGCAGCTGAGTTTGTCGATAACCTGTACTCGCAAATTATCTCTGCCGGAACCTATAGAGCCGCATCGATTAAGGTTGCGGAAGCCGCCAAAGTGATCGAGAACACGCAGAGGGATGTCAATATTGCGTTGGTGAACGAGCTGGCGATGATATTCGATCGGGTGGGTATCGATACTGAGGATGTTTTGAAGGCAGCCGGAACGAAGTGGAATTTCTTGCCATTCCGACCCGGAATGGTTGGTGGCCACTGCATTGGCGTTGATCCCTATTACCTCACCCACAAAGCGGTCGAACTTGGGTATCACCCGGAGATGATCCTGGCGGGGCGCCGAATCAACGACAATATGGCGCTGTATGTCGCTGGCAGAATCATCAAATTGATGATCTCCCGAGAGATGCAGCCGAAAGGCGCGAGAGCACTCGTACTGGGATTGACCTTCAAAGAAGATTGCCCCGACGTTCGGAACACCAAAGTTGTCGATCTGATCTCAGAACTCAAGAGTTTTGGTGTCGATATCGATGTTTGCGACCCGTGGGCCGATTCCGATGAGTCCAAAGCAGAGTATGGTCTCGATTTGATCGATAATCCCGATCCGGGGAGCTACGACGCAGTCATCATCGCCGTCGCGCACCGGCAGTTTCGTGAGTGGGGCGCGGAGAAGATTCGCCAACTCTGCAAAAAGAGCGGTGTAATCTACGACATCAAGTACTTGCTGTCGGAGGACGCGAGCGACGAACGTCTTTAGTCCGGGGAGGGACTGACTTTGAAAGTACTCGTCACTGGGGCCGCCGGGTTCATCGGCTACTTTACTTCGCGTTATTTGTTGGATCGCGGTGACACTGTCATTGGTCTCGATTGCGTCAACGATTACTACGATCCAACCCTCAAAGAAGATCGACTGAGAATGCTACGTGAGTATTCCCGTTTTTCCTTTGAACGTGTCGCTCTGGAGGATCGTGCCGCGATCGAAGCGGTCTTCGAAAAACATGATATCCAACGAGTCGTTCACTTAGCGGCTCAAGCGGGTGTTCGGTATTCGATTGAAAATCCGCACACCTACATCGACAGTAACATTGTCGGTACATTGCATATTTTGGAAGGGTGCCGACACCATAAGATTGAGCACCTAGTCTATGCGTCTTCGAGCAGCGTCTATGGCGCGAATACGAACATGCCGTTCTCGATTCACGACAACGTCGATCACCCGTTGGCTCTGTATGGTGCTACGAAGAAGGCCAATGAATTGATGGCGCACTCGTATTCCAATCTCTATGATCTGCCAACGACCGGACTCCGGTTTTTTACCGTGTACGGCCCTTACGGTCGCCCAGATATGGCGCTGTTCTTGTTTACCAAGAACATTCTTGAGGGCAAGCAAATCAACGTGTTCAACCATGGTCACCACCGTCGGGATTTCACCTACGTCGACGACATTGTCGAAGGGGTGGTGCGGACTTTGGATCATGTCGCAACGCCAAACGAGTCTTGGGACCCGATGCAACCGGATCCGGGGACTAGCCGAGTGCCCTACCGCATTTACAACATTGGCAATAACCAACCGGTCGAGCTGCTGCGGTATATCGAAGTGATCGAGTCGGCGGTTGGAAAGAAGGCCGATATGAATTTGCTGCCCTTGCAGCCCGGCGATGTTCCCGACACGTATGCCGATGTTGAAGACCTTATTGCTGATGTGGATTACAAACCGGCCACACCGATTGAAGTTGGCGTGAAGAACTTCGTCGATTGGTATCGGGAGTACTACAAAACATGACCTCTCAACCAGCCTTGAGCGCGAGGTATCCGCTCGATCTACCTGCTTGGTCGCAGTTGACTTCGGAAGCGAAGAAAATGCGTCAGTTGGATATTGCGAGTCTGGTCAAATCCGATCGGCAGCGATATGAACGTTGCACCGCGCGAGCTGCGGATATCGTCCTTGATTTTTCTCGTCAGCGTCTTCGTGCCGGAACTCTGCGAAGTTTGGTGTCCCTCGCAAAGCAAGCAAAAGTCGAGCCGATTCGCGATGCTATGTTTGCCGGACAAACGATCAACAACACGGAAGATCGTGCGGTGCTGCACACGTTATTGCGGGCAGGCCGTGTCGGGCGAGATCACCCGTTAGCCGATCAGGCGCGAGGCGTTCAGTCGGTGCTTCGCGGCATGCTCAAGTTCGTCGATTCGGTGATCGCTGGCGAACATACTGGTGTCTCTGGGCGGGCATTCACCGACGTCATCAACATCGGTATCGGGGGGTCGGATCTCGGAATAGATATGGCTGGTACGGCGTTGGCGCACGTCGGGAGCGGACTGAATCTGCACTGCGTTTCCAACGTCGATGGCACACAACTGGCGGATCTGACGAAGACACTGGATCCGAGCAGAACGCTGATCGTGGTTTGTTCAAAAACGTTTACGACGCTTGAGACAATGACCAATGCCCAGGCAGCACGGGATTGGGTCAGTCAGTCTTTGGGGGAGTGCGCCGTCGCTGATCATTTTGCCGCGGCCTCGACCAACCACGCTGCGATGGATGCCTTCGGAATCAAATCCGACCGACGCTTCGGTTTCTGGGATTGGGTTGGTGGACGTTACTCATTGTGGTCGGCAGTTGGCCTGTCTATCGCGTTGGCGGTTGGGAGTGCGACGTTCCGCGAGCTACTCAAGGGCGCGCGGGTCATGGACCGGCACTTTCAGTCGGCACCCTTAGCCGAGAATGTACCGGTACTGATGGCGCTGGTCGCAGTATGGAACAGTCACTTTCTCGGTGCCGAGACCCATGCGATCTTGCCGTATGATCATCGGCTTGCGCGTTTCCCTGCGTATCTTCAGCAACTGCAGATGGAAAGCAACGGCAAATCAGTGCGACGCGATGGCCGACCTGTCAGAACCGGTACCGGCGCCGTGATTTGGGGAGAGCCAGGATCGAACGCGCAACATTCGTTCTATCAGTTGCTTCATCAGGGGACTCGTATTTGCCCCGCAGACTTTATTCTGCCGGCGCGCTCGTCCGGCGCGTCGCAAGTGCAACAGGATCTTGCGATAGCCAATTGCGTCGCCCAAGCGGATGCGTTGGCGTTCGGCTACAGCGAGGCTCAGGCTTATGCTGAGTTGATCGCCCGCGGGATGAGTCGACAAGAAGCGAGCGAATTGAGTCGGCATAAGGTGCACGGCGGGAATCGGCCGAGCAGTCTCTTGCTCTTTAAGCAGTTAAACGCGCATACCTTGGGCCAGTTGATCGCGTTGTACGAGCACAAGGTATTTGTTGAGGGTGTAATATTTGGCATCAACAGTTTCGATCAATGGGGTGTCGAACTGGGCAAAAAAATGGCGAGCTCTCTTGCGCCAGGTGTGGCGGACGCGTCTGCTGCAGGCGATGCGTCGGTCGTCGCTCGAGGCGCATTGGCGACGTTGCGCAAATGGCGTGCGTAGCCACGGTGTGCGCGGCTGAATTCAAGCAGTAGCACGCTCGATCGGCGGAACGAGACAGACGGGGAAAGCTGTGAGTCGGCAAGAACAAAATAGCGGGACGCGACCAGTCCGCGAAGCACATCGTATCGACGAGTCGCGGTTGCAGGAGTATCTCGGGGATAGCATCCGCGGCTTCGAAGGGCCGATGACGGTCTCGCAGTTCAAGGGCGGGCAATCCAATCCGACCTATAAAATCGAGACGCCCTCGCACGCTTACGTTTTGCGTCGGAAGCCGCCGGGGAAGTTGCTGCCGTCGGCACATGCGGTAGACAGAGAGTATCGAGTCATCAAGGCGCTACACGATGTCGATTTTCCGGTCGCAAGGCCTTACCTGCTGTGTGAGGACCCGGAAGTCATCGGCACGATGTTCTACGTGATGGACTGTGTTGACGGTCCAATCTATTGGGAACCGAATCTACCGCAGCTAGACAAGGCGGGGCGGGGCGAGGTCTACGATTCCATGAATCGAACGATCGCGAAGCTACATAGCCTCGATTTTCGTGCGCTGGGTCTGGAAGACTATGGCAAGGCCGGCAACTATTTTGAGCGCCAAATTTCACGCTGGTCGAAGCAGTACATCGCGTCCGAGACGGAAACCATCGAGCCGATGAACAAGCTGATTGATTGGTTAGGTGCCAATGTGCCGGAGGACCAATCGGAGAGCATCGTCCATGGCGATTATCGACTGGACAATATGGTGTTCCATTCGGCTGAGCATCGCGTAGCTGCAGTTCTCGATTGGGAGCTATCCACCATTGGTCATCCGTTGGCCGACTTCACCTACCACTTGATGGTGTGGCAAATGCCGGACATTGGTATTGGTTCCAGCGGACTGGTCGGACGGGATGTCGAGTCGTTGGGTATACCGAGCGAGCGCGCCTACGTCGACGCGTATTGCGAGCGTACGGGCCGTGACGGGATCTCCAATCGCGATTTCTATTCGGCATTCAATTTCTTCCGAATTGCCGCAATCTTGCAGGGGATCGCCGGTCGTGTGCGTGATGGGACCGCGGCCAGTGCCCATGCCGCGAGCGCAATTGCGGGGGTTAGACCGTTGGCGGAAACCGGTTGGCGGTTTGCACAAGAAGCTGGCGCAACAGGCTAGCTGTGCCGCTCGACGCTGACAGACTGAATTCACTGGCCAGAAAAGACCTGCCGTTTAGCTGGCGCGCGGAACAGTCTGGTTGGTATGCGTTGAGCGTGGGTTTCGGTCGTAGTCCAGACAACGCAGCCGAGCTTGAATATTTGCTGGCGGGTGCTTCCCAACGCGCCTTGCCCAGCATGGCTACCGTAATGGCGGTCAACGTGTTTGAGCAGGACTATGGTTGGCAGTACGAACAGATGTTGCATGCCGAGCAGTTTTTGCGACTGCATCGACCGCTGCGGGCATCCGAGGATTTGCTTGCGGATTTCGCTATCGACCGCGTGCATGATAAAGGCGTCAATCGGGCGGCGGTTTTGGTGACACGCACCGATGTTAGAAGGGCATCGGATGGTTCGCCGTTGTTCACGCTAGGCTCGACGCTGTTCGCGCGTGGAGACGGCGGATTTGATGGGCCGAAGGACCCATTGCCGGAGCCGCACGCGATTCCGGACCGATCGCCAGATTTGACGCATCGATCGCCAACCCGCCCAGAGCAGGCGCTGTTGTTTCGAATCAATGGTGACCACAATCCGCTGCATGTGCGGACAGATGCTGCTCGTGTGGCGGGTTTCGCGCGACCGATTCTGCACGGGCTGTGCACCTACGGATTCGCATGTCGCGCTATCCTTGAAACGATTTGCGAGTTCGATCACACGCTGATCGGCGAGTTCAATGCGCGTTTCAGTGGTCCGGTTTACCCCGGTGAGTTGATAACGACACTGATGTGGCAGGAAGGCGAGGAGGTGTCGTTTCAGTGCCGAGTCGACGCACGAGATGCGGTCGTACTCGACAACGGATTCTGCCGATTGGTGGTCTGAATCTGTCGGTTAGTCTCGCGCGCGAGACAGCCGTTGTGCGTTGATCTCGTAGCGCAACGTCATACCGTCGGCGACACGCACTGCACCGCCTGCCGCGGAAAACGGTGTGAGTCCTAGTTGTTCATGAGTCACGGTGAACTCGCCGCTGACTGACAGCTGATTGTCATCTTGCTGGAAAACGATCGGCATGCGCAACGCCAACGTCTTTCCGGCGATCGACACATCGCAGAGAGCGGTAGTTGGGTCGGATTCTAGATCGAGCGCGCCGCAGGTGGCGCGAACGAATGAATGGCTGGATTCGTTCAGCAGTGCTTCGCCGAGCATGTTACTGCGGGTCGCGATGCGGTCTTTTTCTGGAACTGGCGCGGAGAATTCCTCACCTTCTTTAGATCTTGCTGCTTCGTCGTCGACAACCAGTGAATCCACGGGGAGCACCACTCGGGCGAGCGTTTGCTCAAGTTCGGGCGCTACCCAGACAGTGCCGGTGAGACCGGAGCTTGTGATCACATGATTGTGTCCCAGTCGGGCCATGGGACCGGAGCGGAAGGTGAGCACGGTGATGCGGCTGTTGGCCGGCACGATGGCGAAACGCTCACTCCCCTCCGCAGGGCCGAGCTCAACAACCACTTTTTCCTCGCCAGAGCCCGACTCAATCACCGGCGCTGTGGACTGCGTGACCGGCGCGCAACCGGCCAGAGCAACGATCAACAGTGAGGCTAACAGTGTCACTCTACCCATGCGGTTTGGCACCTTTCACTTAGATTCCCGTCCCATGCCGCTATAATACCCGCGCATAAGTCCAGGAGACACCAAATGAGTGATCGAGTACTTGTCGAAGTGGCTGACCATGTCGCGACAGTCACACTAAATCGACCCGAGAAACTGAATGCACTGGATCCTGAGATGTTTGATGCGATCAGTGATACAGGCAACGCTCTGGCAGCGCGCACCGACGTGCGGGCGATCATCTTGCGAGGTGCAGGCGGCAACTTCAGCGCCGGTCTCGACGTTTCAGGTATGGGCGCGAATGCGCTGAGTGACTTCCCCACTCAGGCGTTCCAAGGTCTACATGGCACGCCTGCGAATCGTTTTCAGCACCCCGTATGGGTTTGGCATTCCATGCCAACTCCCGTTATCGCAGTAATCGAGGGAATCTGTTTTGGTGGCGGGTTTCAAATCGCATCAGGTGCAGATCTTCGAATCGGAGCACCCGATGCGCGGTTGTCGATTATGGAAAGCAAGTGGGGGCTTGTGCCTGACATGGGAATGACCGCCGTGCTTCGCGGCGTCGTCCGTAGAGACGTTCTAAAGCAGCTCAGCTGGACGTCAGAAATTGTCGTCGCAGATCAAGCACGCGAGCTGGGGTTGTTGACGGACGTTACCGGTGATCCTCTGGCGCGTGCGCATGAACTCGCGACCGCTATCGCTGCGCGATCTCCGGATGCAGTTCGGGCGATTAAGGGGCTACTGGACGCGGCGCCAGACGCGTCGCCGGAAGAAGCGCTCAAGCTTGAGGCGCAGATGCAATGGGCGATGTTGAAGTCCGCCAATCAAAAAGAGGCGGTGATGGCCAACCTGCAAAAACGTGCGCCGGAATTCAGCGATCCTGAGTTTTCGATGGCGACGTTGACCGACGCGGTTTGACGCGTTTTTTGCTCTGCCAGAGTCTTTGGACAAAGATCACGCCAACGCTGACGCCGTAATCCTGTTCGAATAGCGGGGAGTTTTCGTTTGCGCTGCCGTTCAACAGTGCGTAGCTGATGCCGGCTGCCGCAAAGCGTCCATCGCCGCGCCACTGAAATCCAAACCCGACGCGCGTTTGCAGATAGCCGCCAGATGCTTCGAATGCATCGCGCGAAGCATTCGCGAACTCTGGTGGCACATCGAAAAAGTAGGACTGCAATCTGCGTGTTGCGAAAGACGATGACAAACTGACGGACCATTCGAACTGACGATCGGCGAACTCGTGCTCGTATTGAATCTCCGGGCTCGTGACGAATCCACGATCGCGCAGCCCGTCATCGTCGAAAGAGAACGCAGCGCGAACCGGCAACTCGAGCTTCAGTCGGCGCATCCCATCATTCCATTGTGCTAGCTGCACCTCGAGCTCGGGTCCCACTTCGAAGACAAACCCAAGGTCCGGCATGCCCGCGCGTGCAGCGACGTCATCGCTCTCGGCGTCGAAGGAACCGTTTAAGCTGACATCTAACTCGAAGCGGTCGTCCTGGAACAGGCGTCCTGAGGCGACGCTGCCATCGCCAATGCGCAAGAAATCTCCGCGATAGATCACCACCGGAAGTGGCAATCCGCGAGCGGTTTCCGATGCGGCACTTGGATAATCGGGTGTAAAAGCACCGCCGACGCCCGCGCCGATTTCCCAGAGCGGTAGACCCTGACCGGAGCCATCACTGTCCGGAACCTGTATCGATTGGCACCAGGCCGACGATGTCACCAAACCAGCCAGAACGATGGACAGGCGCAGGATCAATTTCATGGAATGAGGCCACGCATCAAATACTGTGGGAAGGTGCGCACGACCCTGGCGGCCGTCTCCCCGTCGCCATGAAACCACTTCGGGATCCAGTTGATCGCGCCCATGATTGCGTTGCCCGTCATCCTCACATCACAGTCATGAATGCTGCCATCGCCAATTCCCTGATCAAGTATTTTCTCGAATTTTGCGCTATGTTCCCGAGATAGTTGAAGAATATGCTCTCGGTCATCTGGTCGCAAAGAGGGGATCTCACTCATTATGGCGATCGGTCCGGCCTCGCCGCAGTGCGCGGCAACATGGCGTTGCACATAGGAGGTAGCCACCTCCAGTCCAGTACCGCCGGCCTCGATAGCGTCGTCCAGTGCCAGTTTGCCGATGGCGGCCGCGCGCTTATAGCACTCGTAAACGAGTTGTTGTTTGCCATCGATGTAGTAGTAGATCGCCGCATCGGTCAGGCCGAGATGCGCGCTGACGTCTTTGAGCGATGTACCGCTATAGCCTTTTTCGTTAAAGCATCGAGCGGCGGCGCGCAGCAGCAATTCGCGCTTATCGCCAAATGCTGGCGTACTGGGCTTAGTTGAATCTGTTACCATCGTTCCGTATTTTAATGCAGATTAAAACGGCCAACCAGCCGGCCCGTTTTTCTTTTCTCCAGACCCCGGAGGTGCGCATGAGCGTTGTCGCCAGCCAGGCTAGCGCTGCCGCGAAAGATCAGAACTCGGTACCGCTAAGATTTGTCACTGCTGCGTCGTTGTTCGACGGTCACGATGCTGCGATTAACATTATGCGGCGGTTGATCCAAAGCAAAGGTGCCGAGGTTATTCATCTTGGCCACAATCGCAGCGTTGCGGATGTGGTAAGAGCTGCTATCCAAGAGGACGCGGACGGTATTGCAATCAGCTCTTACCAGGGCGGCCACAATGAGTACTTCCGATACATGGTGGATATGCTTGCCGAACACGGTGCATCGCACATCCAAGTGTTCGGCGGCGGTGGCGGTACCATCACGCCCGACGAGATTTCCGACCTCATGGATTACGGTGTTGCACGGATTTACCACCCGAACGATGGGATGAATATGGGCCTCGATGCAATGATCGAGGACCTGATCGAGAAAACCCGGACCGCTAGGCAACAACGGATTGCCACACCGGAACCTGATGGCGAAATGGCGGGTCTGGCGGCGATGATCTCGGCGATTGAGCAGCAGCGGTTTGACGATGATGAGCTGGCGAAACTCAGAAAGACATGGTCCTTATCAGGCTCAGTTCCGGTGCTCGGAATCACAGGCACGGGGGGTGCTGGCAAATCGAGTGTGACGGACGAGCTGTTAAATCGCTTCACTCAGTATTTTCCTGATCGGCGGATTGCGGTCGTGGCTGTCGACCCAACCCGGCGCCGCACTGGTGGCGCGTTGCTCGGCGATCGTATCCGCATGAATACGTTGCGCCATCCGAACCTGTTTATGCGCTCAATCGCGACCCGGCGTCAGCACTTAGCCACCAGCGAAATGTTGGGCGACATTGTCGCCTTCCTGCGTCACTCCGGTTTCGATTTGGTGATTGTAGAGACCGCGGGTATCGGCCAAAGCGATAGCCAAATTGTCGATCTTGTCGACTTCGCGATGTACGTCATGACATCCGACTACGGCGCCGCGAGCCAGCTCGAGAAAATCGATATGTTGGACTTCGCTGACCTCGTCGTGCTGAACAAGTATGACAAGCGCGGGGCCGAGGATGCATTGAGGGATATCCGCAAGCAGTGGAAGCGAAATCGATTGGCTTTCCAACTGCCCGACGAGGATGTGCCGGTATATCCGAGCATCGCGAGTCAGTTTAACGATCCTGGGCTCACGTGGATGTTCAATCAGTTGTGCCAGCGATTGTCCGAGAAACTGCACTTGGATGCGGAGCGTTGGAAACCTGCGATCAGTGTTACCAATAAAGAGTCTCGTGCGATGGCGTTGATTCCAGGCGCCCGCCAACGGTATCTCGCGGAGATCGCAGAACAGGGAAGGGCAATTAACTCGTCGGTAGAACGACAAGCGGAGCGTGCCAGCGCCGCTCAGCATTACTACGAGTCATTAAAGGCGCTTGAGGACCCGCACCTGCCGCGACCCCGCGAGCGCTTTGCTCCCGAGGCATTGACCGGGGAAGGCGATGCGACGCTACTCACTTTGCGGCAACGCTACCAGGAGGCGATAGGAGATCTCAGTGGCGAGGCGTTGCAATTGCTCGATGAGTGGCCGGCGCGACGACAAGGAGTGATGGACGATCAGTTTCAATACTCGGTGCGCGGAAAGATCATCACCGGCGATAATTATCGGGAAACACTGAGTCACCAGCGTGTACCGAAGATCGCGCCGCCGCGGACGGAGCATTGGGGCGAGCAACTTCGGTTTTTGATGCGAGAGAATTTGCCGGGTGCCTATCCGTACACTGGTGGCGTGTATCCGTATCGTCGTACCGGGGAGGACCCGATTCGGATGTTCGCGGGCGAGGGTACGCCTGAGCGCACCAATCGACGGTTTCATTTTCTGTCGAAAGGACAACCAGCTTCGAGATTGTCTACCGCGTTTGACTCTGTGACGTTGTACGGCGAGGACCCGCATGAGCGACCGGATATATTCGGTAAGGTGGGTAACTCCGGCGTATCGATTGCGACGGTCGACGATATGAAGAAGCTGTACTCTGGCTTCGACCTCTGTGCGCCTACGACGTCGGTGTCGATGACGATCAATGGTCCTGCTCCGATCATTCTGGCGTTCTTTATGAATACGGCGATCGATCAGCAAGTTGAGAAACATCTCGATGCGGTCGGTGGATGGGACGTCGCGAATCAACGGATCAACGAGTGGTTTGCGGATCGCCAGAAGCCGGCCTATGCAGGTGATATACCCGAGGGTCACAATGGTCTAGGTCTTCGTTTGCTCGGAATTCCAGGGCACGAGGTGGTCGATGCTCAAACCTACGACCAGATTAGAGCGGAGACGCTGAAGACGGTTCGTGGGACGGTCCAAGCGGATATCCTCAAAGAAGACCAAGCGCAAAACACCTGCATCTTCTCGACCGAGTTCGCCATGAAAATGATGGGCGATGTTCAGCAGTTCTTTATCGATCACAAAGTTCGCAACTACTACAGCGTGTCGATCAGTGGCTATCACATTGCTGAGGCCGGAGCTAACCCGATCTCCCAGTTGGCGTTTACGTTGTCGAATGGATTCACCATCGTCGAGTACTACCTCGCACGCGGCATGGACATCGATGATTTTGCGCCGAACCTGTCGTTCTTTTTCTCGAATGGAATGGATCCGGAGTACACCGTGATCGGTCGGGTTGCACGGCGCATCTGGGCCCGTGCGATGCGCGAGCGCTACGGTGCGAGTTCTCGCAGCCAGATGATGAAGTATCACATCCAAACCTCAGGGCGGAGTTTGCACGCGCAGGAAATCAGCTTTAACGATATTCGTACCACGCTGCAGGCGATGTACGCGTTGTTCGATAACTGCAACTCGCTGCATACCAATGCGTTTGATGAGGCGATCACAACGCCGACCGAGCAGTCGGTAAGGCGCGCTGTCGCGATCCAGCTCATTATCAACCGAGAGCTGGGTCTCAACTTCTGCGAGAACCCGTGGCAAGGATCGTTTATCGTCGACGCGCTAACCGACCTTGTGGAGGAGGCGGTCTACCAAGAGTTCGAGCGCATCTCGGAGCGCGGTGGTGTCCTCGGTGCGATGGATACGATGTATCAACGCGGCAAGATTCAGGAAGAGAGTCTTTACTACGAAAGTAAGAAGCATGACGGCAGTCTTCCTTTGATTGGTGTCAATACGTTTTTGCCACCAGAGGGGCAGGAGGATGAGATTCATGAGCTGGAACTCATCCGTTCCACCGATGATGAGAAGCTGCAGCAAATCCGATCGGTTCGGGCTTTTCAAGCCAACGCTGCAGAACAGACCGAGTCGGCGCTTACGGAGTTACAACAAGCGGCGCGAGATCGCGACAATGTGTTTGGTGCGTTGATGCGCGCGGTTCAAGTCAGTTCGCTCGGTCAAATCTCCGAGGCTCTTTATGCGGTTGGCGGTGAATACCGTCGCAACATGTAGAACTTATGAGCAATGATTTGAAGTCCGAGCCACACCTGCTTGCTCAAAGAGACGGTGAGGTACTCACACTGACGCTCAATCGACCGGATGCGCTCAACGCCATCACACCCGAAATGCTCACGCAGCTGGCAGACGGGCTTGAGGCGGCGTCGGTCGATGATGCATTGCGAGTCGTCGTCATCACAGGTTCGGGCAGGGCGTTCTCCGCAGGCGTCGATTTGAAGTCGTTGGGTGGCAGGACCCTGACGGGGGGCATGGTCGGAGATATTCTTGATGTGCCCGCTAGGCGGGCATTAAGTTGCATGAGTCGGATGCCGCAAGTCGTGATCGGAAAATTGAATGGTCACTGTTTTACCGGTGCGCTGGAGTTGGCGCTGGGTTGTGACCTTTTGTTTGCGGCAGATGAGGCGAAGCTCGGTGATACTCATGCGAAATGGGGGGTGCGACCGACTTGGGGTATGTCGCAAAGGTTGCCGCGCCGGATCGGCTATGCGCGAGCACGTTACCTCGCACTGACGGCGCGCTCATTTTCGGCGACGAAAGCTCACGATTGGGGGCTGGTTAATGGCGTCTGCCCGGCGTCGGAATTAGACGCGTTGGTCGATCAACAGATCGAGGCCATACTCGGTAACAGTGCGGATGTGATTGCTGCCTACAAGGATCTGTGGCGACGATCTGAAGGCTTGCCCCTGGACGAAGGGCTCGCGCTTGAGTCGGACACTCAATATGACATTCGCGATACCAATGAACGGTTGAAGGACTTCTTGTCATGACCGAGCCCGGATCGCTGAGTGCTCTTGGAATTCCCGACTACGAAGGAACTTACCTCGACTTCCTCGGATTTCGAGTGGCTGCGTCGGAGCGTGACTTTGTTCGTATTGAAATGCCGCTGTCGAAGCAGCACACCAACACGCTGGGGATGGCCCACGGTGGCATCATTATGAGCCTGCTGGATATCGCTGGCGCATTCTGCGCGCATGCAGGTTCGGATCAGCAACGGGTGTCGATTACGGTCAGTCAATCCACGAGTTTTATTCGTGCGGTTACCGGCGCAATATTAGTTGCCGAAGGCCGTGTGGTCCGTCGGACCAGTTCGACGGCGTTTACCGAGTCACACATACTCGATCCTTCGCTCGGGGAAGAACGAGAGGCGCAAATCTGTGCTCAGGCGCAGTGCGTGTTTCGGCTACGCGACCGCGACCGTTCTCGCGTTAGTTAGCGCCGCGGCGTCAGTTTTAACGGCAGCCCATCGACGGGTTTAGGTATTGGTACTTGTTGCATACGCAGTTGGTGACCTGCCGGCAGCGCCAAGTCGAAATGATTGACGAGATCGCGCAAGAACACCTTTGCCAAAATTTGCGCGAAGTGCATACCAATGCACTTGTGTGCACCGCCGCCGTAGGGTGCAAAGGCAAACGGATGCTGGCGATGCTCCGCTCGCTCTGACGAAAAGCGATCGGGATCGAAGCGGTCTGGGTGACTCCAAATCTGTGGGTCGTAGTGTGCACCATCGGGGGATACGCCAACCTGCACGTTCGCAGGAATGCGGTGACCCAGAAACTCAAATTCTCTGACGCTGCGGCGCGGTATGTAAGGTACCGGGCCCCAGAGTCGCAGCGCCTCGTTAAAGAGCATCTCGCTGTCTGACAACTGGTCCAATTGTTCATAGCTGATTGGATCATCGCCAAACTGTTCAGCTTCTGCACGGAGTCGATCCTGCCACTCAGGGTAAGACGCTAAAGCGTGGGCAGCCGTCGTGAGAGAACTCGTGACTGTGTCGTGGGCGGCCATCATCAAGAAAATCATATGGTTGATGATATCTGCGTCGCTGTAACGCTGTCCTTCTTCATCGACCGTTTGGCACAGACGAGTAAACGTGTCCTGCATATCGCTCGCACGACGTTCCGGAATGCGGGACTCGAAAAACTGGCCCAGCCGACCCCGGGCTCTCAGACCTCTCCATAGCGCAAGTCCTGGCACGGGGACTCGAACCACAGCCAATGATGCCGCCACCGTATCAATGAAGTCTTGGTTAAGCGCGTTTGCTCGCTCGTCGAGTTCTATGCCGAGGAATGCCACCGCAGCGTTGTCGAGCGTCAACTGTTTGATGGCTGGGTAAAACCGAAAATTCCGGGCGTCACGCCACGCCGCGAGGTGCTGCCGCGAAACGTCATGCATCGCTTTCATGTAATGCACCAGTGCATCTCGCTTGAACGCGGCTTGCATGATGCGCCGATGGAGGCGGTGTTCGTCGAAGTCCATCAACATCAGTCCTCGCGCGAACAGCCGACCGATGGAATGATCCCAGCCCTTAGCGCTCGAGAAGTTCTTGTCTCGGTCCTGCAGGACTAATTGCAATGCGTCGGCGCCACTGAGGGTGACCGTTCTTTGACCGAGGAAACGGATGCGGTAAACCGGCCCGTAAGTGTCGCGCATTCGGTGGGCCATGCTGCGCGGATCCGTCAGAAACTCGCGCGCGAGCCCAAAAAAAGGCACGCCGTCCTCGCCAGGGATGTGCATGACATCATCGCTTGCGCGCATGGCAGGGCCGCCGGGTTGCATGGCTTGTTCAGACATGGTCGCTCCGTCGCTGTTCCTTAAGTCGATGTTAAGTCACTTGCTTGTTGACAACAAGTATTATTCAGGTCAGCATGACCGCCGGTTCGGGTGATGTGAGCATTCATTGACCTCCAGCAAATCTGCAGTCGAGACGGCGAGCACGACCTCGAAAACGCAAGCCGAGCGCGTCGCAGCGTCGGACAAGGCGTTGCTCGAGGCAGCGATGGCGTTGATTCTAGAGCGGGGCATGGACGGTACCACTTTGGCAGCGATCGGCGAACGTGCCGGTTATAGCCGAGGGCTTGCTACGTACCGATTCGGCTCAAAAGCCGGCTTGTTTCAAGAAGTTTCCAGCACAATTCAACGCCATTGGTCCGACTTCTTGCACGCTGCTGTTGGCGGTGCCACAGGCATCGAGGCGTTGTGCGGGGCCGCTACCGCTTTTCATGAATTCGTCAATCGGTTTCCGCAAGAAATCCGGGTCCTGCACATCCTGTATTATGGCGGCGCGGGACCCAATTCCGATGTGAGAGGGCTGGCAAAACAGGCATTCTCGCGTCAGGTCGCTGACGCCGAGCGCTGGGTGGAAGATGGCCTTGCTTCTGGCGCCATTCGATCGGATGTTGACGCCCGTGCTGTCGCCGCACAGTACGTGGCACACATTGCTGGCCTGACCTACATTTGGCTACTAAACCCGGGCGACATCAATTTCACCCGGATCCACAAAGACTTTATCCGTACGCTGCGCGAGCGGCTGGCGGCTTGATCACCGACAGGAGATTTTCCATGGCTGATGCCTTTGTCTATGACCATGTACGCACACCGCGGGGCCGCGGTAAGGCAAGTGGTTCACTCCACCCGATTACGCCGGTCGAGCTGACCTCGCAAATGCTGGCATCGTTGCGGGATCGCAACGAGCTAGATACCAGCTATCTTGATGACGTGGTTTTGGGATGCGTATCGCCAGTCGGCGAACAAGGCGCAAACATCGCGCGCGTGAGCGTGCTGACAGCAGGCTATGCGCAGAACGTTCCGGGCAAACAGCTGAACCGGTTCTGCGCGTCGGGCCTTGAGGCGATCAACACCGCCGCATCGCAGGTCATGGCGGGCCAATCCGATCTCGCCATCGGTGGCGGTGTCGAGTGCATGTCGCGCGTCCCAATGGGCTCGGACTCCGGCGCGATGGCTGCAGACCCTCGGGTGGCTTACGACACCTACTTCGCGCCACAGGGCATCAGCGCGGACTTGATTGCCTCCAAGTATGGCTTTTCGCGAGACGACGTCGACAGCTATGCCGTCGAGAGTCAATCGCGTGCCGCCGGCGCTTGGGAGCAGGGCTTTTTCAACAATTCTGTGATCCCCGTAGTGGATCGTTTGGGAATGACCGTGCTCGATCGCGACGAGCATATGCGACCTGGCACGACCAAAGCGGATCTTGCAAATCTGAACCCTGCGTTTGTGATTCCCGGGGAGCAAGCGGGTTTCGATGCGGTCGCCTTGCAACGATATCCGGAGGTCGAAGCGATCAACCACGTGCATACGGGCGGCAACTCGAGCGGTATCGTGGATGGTGCTGCTGGCGTGTTAATTGGCAACAAAGACATCGGAGAGGCTCTGGGTCTGAAACCTAGGGCGCGCATTCGTGGCTTTGCGTCGATTGGCACAGAGCCGACGATCATGCTCACTGGGCCTGCACCGTCTGCTGAGAAAGTGCTAAAACGCTGCGGCATGACGACGAGCGATATTGATTTGTTCGAACTTAACGAAGCGTTCGCGTCGGTTGTTCTGTTGTTTATGCAGCAACTGGACATCGATCATGACCGAATCAACGTCAACGGCGGTGCAATTGCTATGGGGCACCCTCTCGGCGCGACTGGGGCGATGATTTTCGGCACCGTTTTGGATGAACTCGAGCGCCGCGATCAGTCGACGGCTTTGATCAATTTGTGCGTTGGCGGTGGCATGGGCACGGCCACGATCATCGAACGCATCTAGCGCTACCGCGACCTAAGGACAACGACATGCAAACTATTCGTTTTGAAGTGGATGGCGACGGAATTGCGTTGCTGACAATTGACGTAGCTGAGCGTTCGATGAATGTTCTGACGCCAGAGCTGCAGGCGGACCTCAGCGAGAGTATCGAACGCATCTCTGCAGATGAGGCGATCAAAGGCGCAGTGATCACATCTGGCAAATCCTCTTTCGTCGCGGGGGCCGACTTGATGTCGATGGTGAACGCGTTCGAGGACGGTCGATCCGCTGCCGAAAAATATGAGTATGCGCGAGCATTCCAACAAATCTTGCGGCGTCTCGAGACCTGCGGCAAACCTGTGGCCGCTGCGATCAACGGCACTGCGTTGGGCGGTGGGCTGGAGATTTGTTTGGCATGTCATTACCGGGTGGCAGCCGACAATCCGAAGTCGGTTTTGGGTCTTCCAGAAGTTCAGGTTGGTTTGCTACCAGGCGGTGGCGGCACGCAACGTTTGCCGCGACTGATTGGCCAACAACCAGCGCTGCAACTGATGACACAAGGTAAACACCTCAAACCTAAGGCAGCCTTGGAGCAAGGCATTGTGCACGCGGTGGTCGCACCGGAAGATTGTGTGCGGGCAGCCAAGCAATGGATCATTGAGTCGGGAGATCCCGTTCAGCCCTGGGATAAGAAAGGCTTCAAAGTTCCGGGTGGCGCCGGGTTGATGCATCCAGGTTCGATTCAGACGCTGATGGTCGGCAGTGCCTTGATCGCAAAGGAGACCAATCACAACTATCCGGCACCGATCGCAATCCTGTCGTGTGTCTACGAGGGTACGGTGCTGCCGATCGATGCAGGTCTCGACATCGAGTCGAAGTACTTCGTGACTTTGTTGATGGATCCGGTCTCGCGCAACATGACGCGGACGTTGTTCATCAACAAAGGTGCAGCCGACAAGTTGGTCCGACGTCCGCAAGGTGTCGAGAAAACCCAAGTGACCAAACTTGGAATGCTGGGTGCGGGCATGATGGGTGCGGGTATCGCGTACGTATCGGCGTACGCCGGGATGCAGGTCGTCCTTCTTGATCGCGATCGCGATGCCGCCGAGAAAGGGAAAGACTACTCTCGCGCGCTGCTCCAAAAACGTATCGATCGTGGGAAGATGAAGCCGGAGCAAGCGGAGGCGATCTTGGAGCGCATCGTGACCACCGACGATTATGCATCGCTCGAGGGTTGTGAGCTTGTGATCGAAGCGGTGTTCGAAGACAAAGGGATCAAAGCGGACGTCACGCAAAAGACCGAAGCTGTCATTCCATCGGATGCGATTTTCGCTTCCAATACGTCGACACTGCCGATTACCGGTTTGGCGGAAGCATCATCTCGCCCCGAACAATTTATCGGCATCCACTTCTTCTCGCCGGTCGATAAGATGCCGTTGGTCGAAGTGATCTTGGGGGAGAAGACCGGCGACCGCGCAACGGCAGTGGCGCTTGACTACATCCAACAAATTCGCAAAACACCGATCGTTGTCAATGACAGCCGTGGCTTCTATACCTCGCGCGTATTTGGAACGTATACCAACGAGGGCATGACGATGCTCGCCGAGGGCATAAGCCCTGCGTTGATCGAGAATGTGGCGAAGCACGCTGGCATGGCCGTAGGACCCCTTGCTGTGATGGACGAGGTGACGCTGGAGCTGGGATACCACGTCGCGAAGGCGACTGCGGTGGCTTTGGGTGATGACTACAAACCGAACACCGCAGCGCCCGTTATCGAACGGTTCGTTGAAGAGCTCGATCGCAAAGGGAAGCGATTCGGTGCTGGGTTCTACGAGTATCCAGAGGGTGGCAAGAAGCACCTGTGGCCGGGGTTGAACGATGTTTACCCACCGCTGGATCCGCAGCCAACGCCGGATGAGGTGAAAAAGCGTTTGCTCTACGTGCAGGCATTGGACACGGTGCGTTGTCTGGACGAAGGGGTGCTCACACATCCCGCTGACGGTGACATTGGCTCGATTCTCGGTTGGGGTTTTCCACCTTACACCGGTGGGACACTGTCGCTGATCGAGACCGTTGGACTGCAGACCTTCGTTGACGAGTGTGACCGGATGGCTGCGGCTTACGGCGAGCGGTTCGCTGTTCCGGACAGCTTGCGACAGAGAGCGAAAGAAGGACGCGGTTTCTACGCGGAAGAGACAACTCAGGCGCGCTCTGCGGCCTGAGGTGAGCGAAATGAGCACACAAACATCAGTGGTTCGTTATGCCGTGGACGGTGCGGTTGCAACGATCACGCTAGATCGTCCTGACGCAATGAATAGCTTTAATCAGGCGCTCCGGGTCGAACTCACCGAAGCGCTGAGCCAGGCTTCGAGCGACAACTCAGTCCGCGCCGTGGTACTTACCGGTGAGGGTCGTGCGTTTTCGGCGGGGGCGGATTTGACGGCTGGTTTCCCTGAGGACAAAACCGTAGAGGCGCAGCTACAGCGCGAATATCGGCCCGCTTTCAACGAAATCGTTACGATGCCGAAACCGGTGATCGCCGCGGTGAACGGGGCGGCCGCTGGTATCGGCATGTCGTTCGCTTTGGCGGCGGATCTTGCGGTGATGGGGGAGAACGCGTTTTTGCTTGCGCCGTTTTCGACGATATCGCTTGTGCCCGATGGTGGTGCAAACTGGTTCCTACAGAAAGCGCTGGGTTACAAACGAGCGTTTCAGCTTGCGGTGGAAGCGGAGCGGATCGATGCGAAGCGTTGCCTCGAGTGGGGGCTGGTGAATCGAGTCGTCGATGATGCGCAGGTCCTCGACGAGGCGCAGGGTTGGGCGGCAACACTTGCCGACCGTGCACCTTTGTCGATCAAGGCGACCAAACGTGCGATGCGTCACGCGGAGGCGGGAAGCTGGAGTTCGACGTTCGATCTCGAGGCGGAGATTCAAACCGGGCTTGTTGGGTCCGAAGACAATGTGGAAGGTGTCGCCGCGTTTTTCGAGAAACGCAAGGCGATCTTTAAAGGAAATTAATGCAGTCCGCGATCGATGTCGCGGGGTTGGCCAAGACGGGGAATGACTATGGAGCGTAACTGTTACACCGAAGACCACGAGATGTTTCGTGACGCTGTTCGGCAGTTCATGATCAACGAAATCGGCCCGCATACCGAGCGCTGGCGCGACGAGGGTATTGTTGACCGGGAAGCCTTTAGAAAGGCCGGTGAACAAGGTCTGCTGTTGATGTGGGCAGACGAGAAATACGGTGGTGCGGGTGTCAGCGATTTTCGTTATGAGCAGATCGTCATCGAAGAGCTGACCAAGCATGGTGACCCAGGTTTTTTTATGACGCTGCACTCCAGACTGGTCGCACCGTACATCGGCGAGCTGGGGACAGAGGCGCAAAAGATGCGTTGGCTACCGAAGTGCGTATCCGGAGAGAGTATTCTCGCGATTGCCATGACCGAGCCTGGAGCTGGTAGCGATGTCGCCGGCATGAAGACTCGCGCCGTCGATGCAGGGGATCACTGGGTACTCAATGGGTCGAAGACGTACATTTCAAATGGCATCAACGCGGATCTCGTGTTGGTCGCTGCCAGGACAGTGCCCGATTCGTCACATGGTTTAGGGCTGTTCGTTGTTGAGCGCGGAATGGAAGGTTTCGAGCGTGGTCGGAATCTCAAAAAGATGGGGCTTAGCGCGCAGGATACCGCCGAGCTGTTTTTCAACGACGTAAAGATCCCGAAAGAGAACGTGCTTGGCGACCCGACACGCGGCTTCTACTACTTGATGCAGTTCCTGGCGGAGGAGCGCTTGTTAGGCGCTGCCGGTTACGTGGCGGCCGCACAGCACGCCTTCGATATCACGATGGAGTTTATCAAGGAGAGAAAAGCCTTCGGTCAAGCGATTGCAGACTTTCAGAACACGCGGTTCAAGATGGCTGACATGCGGACCGAAATCGATCTCGCACAGGTGTTTTTAGATCGCTGTGTTGAAGAACACAACAAAGGTCAGCTAACAGCCGAACTCGCTGCGCAAATCAAACTGTATGGCAGTGAGCTCGAAGGTCGGGTTATGGATGCTTGCGTCCAGCTTCATGGAGGTGCCGGTTACATGGACGAGTACAAAATCTCGCGCATGTATACGGATGCGCGTATTTCCCGAATCTATGCGGGCTCTTCGGAGATCATGCGTGAGATCATTGCCCGGTCGATTGGTTTGGACCCACGCGCTAGGAAACCGAAGAGCGTCGACAAAAAGCGGCAAGACGCGGCTTAACGCGACAACAACCACCAGGCGGGCCCACCATTTGGGCTCTCCTGGTGGGCGATCAATCCGTAGCGTGCCTGTTGTGCGCTCACCCAACTGGCGACGCCCGCGAATTCAGAAATGCCACCGGCGTGACCTCGATACGCCATCACGCTCAGAACGCCGTTGTCACTCAGAATCTGCATTGCTGCCTCCAGTGCGACAAGGGTTGAGTCGAGTTGCGTCGTGACGGCTTTGTCACCCCCCGGAAGGTAGCCGAGGTTGAACATCACAGCGCTGACCCGCTGACGGCAGTCGGGCGGCAACCGTTCAACGAGTTCAGTATGTGATGCGCAAATCAGAGTCACTCTGGTATCGAGGTGAGCTCCTGTCACCCTCTGACGTGTGTTCGCAATGGCGTGGTGTTGAGTATCAAATGCGAACACGTGACCTTCAGGTCCAACGCAAGTTGCGAGAAACAACGTGTCATGTCCGTTGCCAGCCGTCGCATCGATCGCGAAACCACCGGCAGGAATATGTTGCCGAACGATGTTATGCGCTGCGGTGGTTAACTTCATGGCGGACTCGTCCGCTGTTTCAGCTCGTAGTCGCTGGAGATTGATGCACCGTTGACTAGATGATCAGCCAGTTGCTGGGCGACAGACGGCGCGAACAGCGCACCTTTCGAACCGAGACCGTTGAATAGCCATTGCGATGGGGAGGCATCTACAGGACCGATCACCGGTTTTCGTCCGGCAACAATCGGTCGTACACCCGCAAAGTGGTCGAGGACTCGAAAGTTCGAGCTTAGGGTCAAATGCAGTCGCTCAACAAGAGACGCTCTCGCGCTTTGCGTCGGAGTGCCGTCGAGTACGTCCCAGCTGTAGGTAGCGCCCGCGAGTGCAGTCGTTCCGGCGGTGGGCGTGATCCATAGGCCATTCGCGTGCACGGTGCCGGCGAACGGTTGGGAGTCGATGTCGAGTTTGAGTATCTCGCCCTTGGCGGGGCGCCATGTCAACAGTGGAACACGGTTCGTCTCGTATTCACGATAACCGCAGCACCACACCGTCGGTACGTTGCTCGTTTCAACGACGTCACCAGCAAACGTGTGCTTAGCCTCAAGGTAGTGCCGAGCGGCAGCCAAAAAGGTCTGTGTGTCCAACCGAGCTGCACGGACCATCTCCATCGGCATGCCCGTATCGCGAACACCAGGCCAAGTACCGAAGGATGTGGGCCGCAGATAACGTCGGAGCAAGCTATCGGCGTTCGCTTTCTCGTACGCGCTTATTTCTTTGTGCTCCGACAAGACGCGAAGAGCGGATCGTTCGAAGAAGAACCGTTTCCCAGTTTCTTTTTCCAGGGAGCGGTAAACGTCAACAGCCTTTTGCCGCAGTAACTCGAAATCGGACTGTGGCTTCAGGTTCTTGCCCGTAACCGGCGTAATTAATCCGGCAGCAACTCGACTCGATGCGCCGTCAAGATTTGCATCACAAATTCTCAAGCGTGCGTCGTGGCGGTCGAGCGCCAGGGCCAACGTAGCGCCGGCAATACCGAAACCGACGATACAAAAATCCGGGTCACCCACCAATTGAACGCTCGGCAAGAGTCACATCGTTCGCGCAAACCCTAGTCAGATATGCGAGTCTCGAACCAATCCACACCATTGTCATCTCGCGAAACCGCCATAACATCTCGGTCAACCAAATAGTTCAAGTGCGCCCGCGCTTCGCCGGTCGCCATGATCAGGTTGCCCTCATTGATGCGGCTGCGGAACAGCAACTCGAACGTATCGACGACACGTTTCGGTGTTTTGCAGAGTGCTTGAAGCCCTTGCAAGTTCTCATCATGTTCATCGATCAACGCTTGGAGTCTCGCTGGAGCACCTTTGAACGGTTTACCGTGAGACGGCAGCACGAGCGTGTCATCGTCAAGTAGGTCGATCAGTTTTCGACAACTGTGCAGCCAGTGGCCGAGTGGGTCAGCCTCGGGTTCTGTTGGCCACACGCTGACGTTTGACGAAATCGTCGGTAACAGTTGGTCGCCTGCGATAAACAGGTTGCGCTTTTCATCAAGTAGCGAAATATGCTCAGGACAATGACCGCTGGTCTCGATCGCTCGCCATTCGGCGTCTCCGATTTCGAAGCGGTCTCCACCGTAGATTCGTCGATAAGCGTCGGGCATTCGATAGACGGCTTTACCAAAGATGCCGAATTTGTCTCGGTAACGCTGCAGCGCACTCTCATCAAAACCAGCACGGCGATAGAACTCAACGCCCGCTTCTGGCGCCGGCTTGCCGGTATCTGCGACCAGCACCCGACACATCAGATACTCAGCGCGGGACATGTACAGTGGGGCATCATATTTCTCAACCAACCAACCGGCACTACCGACGTGGTCTGGATGCATGTGTGTGACGATGACGGAGTTCAGATGGCGGTCTTCTAGAAGACGCTTCCAATGTGTCTGGGTTTCGTCGCCGTTGAGTCCCGTATCCACAATCGTGGTCTCGCCCTTGTCGCCGAGCATCCAAAGATTAATGTGCCCGAGCATGAACGGCAGCGGCATCCGCACCCAATCGAGTTGATCCGCCAGGCGCACACTCTCACCCGGGGACGGAGGGTCGATTTCGGTGTATTGAAGGTATTCAGCGGCAGCAGCCATAGTGAGGGTTCTCGTTTCGGAACAACTTGCGCCTGTCGCGACGCTCCAACATTATATCGTTACGGAACAGGTTGGGGGGACAAGACCATGCATCCGAGTGTGCACGCAGCAGCGCGTCCAGATCATCCGGCAATCATTATGGCTGGCTCGGGCGAAGTAATGACCTATGCCGAGTTAGATGCTCGGTCTAACCAGTATGCGCAATTGTTCCGCAAGTTGGGTCTGCAGCCGCAAGATCACATCGCGATCTTTCTTGAGAATTGTATCGACTTCATGCCACTGGTCTGGGCCGCGCAGCGCACCGGGTTGGTGTACACGCCGATCAGTACCCACTTGTTGAACGAGGAAGTCGCCTACATTCTCCAAAATTCCGGTGCAAGGCTACTGGTTACGAGTGACTACATGAAAGGCGTCGCGAAGGAAGTCCGCGAGTCGACCGAATCGCTCGAGTTTGCGTACATGTTGAGAGCTCAAATCCCGGGCTTCGAGTCGTTGGAGGACGCGATTGCCGACCTATCCACTGGACCCGTCGACGACGAGGAGGGCGGCACGCAAATGCTGTACTCATCGGGTACTACAGGACTCCCAAAAGGCGTTCTCGTTGCGCGGCCACCAGGTTCTCCGATCACAGAGCACTCGAAGGTTGCGCTTGCGTTGGTCAGCAATTTCGGCATTGGGCCAGAATCTGTCTACCTCTCTCCGGCACCGCTCTATCACGCCGCGCCACTGGCCTTTAATACGATCTCCATGGCTCTAGGAGGCACAAGTGTTGTTATGGAGCGCTTCGATCCGGAGAAGGCGTTAGAGGCGATCGAGCGTTATGCCGTCACGCATAGCCAGTGGGTGCCCATTATGTTTGTGCGGATGCTGAAGTTGCCGGAATCTGTGCGCAATCAGTTCGATTTGTCGACGCAAAAGATTGCGATACACGCGGCGGCGCCGTGCCCCGTCGAGGTAAAGCGCCAGATGATCGAATGGTGGGGGCCTCGCCTGTTCGAATACTATGCGTCGACCGAAGGCGCCGGGTTCACAGCGATCGATTCTGCGAACTGGCTAGCGCACCCTGGGTCGGTGGGGCAGCCCGTCGGATGTGAGGTCAAAATACTCGATGACTCGGGAGAGGAATTGCCGAGCGGCGCGGTTGGCGGTGTGTACTTTTCCGCCAACGATCAGCCTTTCCAGTATTACAAAGAGCCAGAAAAGACGGCCGGTTCGTTCACCAGTGACGGCTGGGCTACCGTTGGCGATGTCGGGTACGTTGATGACGACGGGTTCTTGTTTCTCACCGATCGCAAGCACTACATGATCATCACCGGTGGCGTGAACGTATACCCGCAAGAGATCGAAAACGCGCTGATTACGCATGCGGAAGTTGCGGACGCAGCGGTCTTTGGTCTACCAGACGCTGAGTTTGGTGAGCGCGTACATGCCGTTGTGCAGCCCGCCAAAGGCGTCAGCGGAGACGACGCGCTGAAACAACGGCTCACCGAGTATCTGCGCGAAAGAATGTCACACATAAAAATACCGCGCTCGATCGACTTTGATCCCGCGCTACCGCGGCATGATAACGGCAAGCTGTACAAGCGCCGCTTGCTGGAACGCTACCAACAAGCGGCCACTTGAAAAACCAGCTGACTCAGATGATCAGCAAATCAACGAACTCGTTGACCGGTGTTGCCTCTAGTGCTTGCTGATCATTGCACAACGCGACAATCCGTTCGGTCTGTGCGCTTGGGAATCGAGAGGCGAGGTTACTTGCAAACTTCGCCTCAAGTACCGGGATACCTTCCTCTCTGCGTCGTTTGTGACCGATCGGATACTCAATTTCGATTCGGTCGGTGTGCGATCCATCTTTGAAGAACACTTGCATCGCATTGGCGATCGAGCGCTTATCGGGCTCGTGATACTCGCGACTGTAGCGCTCGTCCTCTTCGATGATCATTTGAGCGCGCAAGGCGTCCACGCGGGGATCACTGGCAACGTCATCCTCGTAGTCTTCTGCGACCAAATTGCCTTTAAGCAATCCGATCGCGGCCATGTACTGGAGGCAATGATCGCGATCCGCAGGGTTGTTCAACTGTCCTTCTTTGGAAATGATTCGAATGGCAGATTCGTGAGTTGTGATGACGATTCGATCGATCTCGTCGAGACGATCTCGTACCGACGGATGTAGTTGCACTGCGGCTTCAACCGCAGTTTGCGCGTGGAACTCGGCTGGGAACGAAATCTTGAACAGCACTTGTTCCATCACATAGCTATCGAAGGGCCGCTGGAAGGAGAATGACTTGCCTTTGAACGACACATCGTAAAATCCCCAGGTGGGTGCCGTCAGTACACTGGGATAGCCGATCTCGCCCTTCATCACCAACATCGCCAAGCGGACAGCCCGGCTCGTTGCGTCGCCGGCGGCCCAGGATTTTCGGGGTCCTGCGTTAGGTGCATGTCGGTAGGTGCGCAGGCTCGATCCATCCACCCAAGCATGGGATAGCGCGTCGATGATCTGATCGCGCGATCCGCCGAGCATTTTGGTGACCACTGCGGTGGAAGCAACGCGAACCAAGAGCACATGATCGAGACCCACACGGTTAAAGCTATTGTCGAGGGCGAGTACGCCTTGGATCTCATGGGCCTTGATCATGGCGGTCAGCACATCGCGCATCGTGAGTGGCGATTCCCCGGCAGCGACTCGCTGTCGGCTCAGGAAATCTGCGACCGCAAGAATGCCGCCAAGGTTGTCGGACGGGTGGCCCCATTCGGCGGCAAGCCATGTATCGTTGAAATCGAGCCAGCGGATCATGCAGCCGATATCCCAGGCGGCCTTAACCGGATCTAGGACATGTTGCGTGCCGGGAACTCGCGCGCCATTAGGCACCACAGTGCCGGGCACTATCGGTCCCATGTGTTTCGCGCATTCTGGGAACGATAAGGCAAGAAAGCCGCAGCCTAACGTATCCATCAAGCAGTGACGGGCGGTGGAGTAGGCCAGTTCGCTGTCGATGGTGTGGTTCGCGACGTAGTCGGCGATAGCGACCAACTCCTGGTCCGGTTCGGGACGAACGTTGGTTTCTACACGATTGCTCATTGTGGTGGGTTCCTGTTACTCAGTTCGGTTTAGTTCGGACGTTCGGACAGCGGCACGTAAGGCCGAGCGTCCGCACCGATGTAGTCCGCGCTTGGGCGAATGATTCGATTATTGCTGCGCTGCTCCATCACGTGAGCGCTCCAGCCACTCGTTCGTGACATCACGAAGATTGGCGTGAACAGCTTGGTCGGTATGTTCATGAAGCGATAGGCTGATGCGTGAAAGAAGTCTGCATTGGGAAACAGCTTTTTCTCTTGCCACATCAGGCGCTCTATCGCTTCCGAAATGGCGAACAGCTTCTCGTCACCGACACTGTCGGACAATTCTTTCGACCAGCGCTTGATCAGCGCATTGCGCGGATCGCTTTCGCGGTACACGGCATGACCGAATCCCATGATTTTGTCTTTTCGCGCGAGCATCTTGAGAATACCGCGTTCTGCCGCATCGACAGACTCGAAGCTATCGATCAACTCCATCGCCGCCTCGTTGGCACCGCCATGGAGTGGGCCACGTAGCGACCCGATAGCGCCTGTGACGCACGAGTGCATATCGGACAGAGTCGATGCGCAGACACGGGCGGTGAACGTTGATGCGTTGAACTCATGTTCGGCGTAGAGAATGAGCGATACGTCCATGACGCGTTGGTGCAGAGCATCTGGTTTCTTTCCATGCAGCAGCGTCAAAAAATGGGCGGCGATATTGTCAGCTTCCACGTCCGTGTCGATACGAACACCGTCGTGCGAGTATCGGTACCAGTAAGTAATGATGCCCGGCAACGCAGCGAGTAGCCGATCGGAAACCTGCTGTTGCTGACTGAAGTCCGCCTCGCCCTCAAGGTTGCCCAACATTGAACAGCCGGTTCTCATCACATCCATCGGATGCGCATCAGCTGGGATTCGTTCCAGGACTTCACGGAGCGCGGCCGGAAGCGATCGCATCGTCGATAGCGTCTTGCGATATTCCTCTAGCTCAAGCGCGCTAGGCAGTTCGCCATGAAACAAAAGCCACGCCACTTCTTCAAAAGTCGAGTGTTCGGCGAGTTCACTAATGTCGTAACCGCAATAGGTCAGTCCACTGCCGCTTTTACCGACGGTGCAAAGACGCGTTTCTCCAGCGCTTTGGCCGCGAAGACCGGCGCCACTCAGTTTTTTGTCAACCATAGTTCTGCTCTTTCAATGTTGCGTAACTTTTAGTCAGTCGTTCGAGCCTGATTCGGCGCCGAACAGCGCGTCGAGTTTTTGCTCGAACGCGTGGTAGTCCAAAAATTCATAGAGTTCTTCGCGAGTCTGCATGTGCGCCACGCGAGCTTGCTGCGTGCCTTGGTCGCGAATCTCGCGAAACATCGCGAGGGCGGCAGCATTCATCGCACGAAACGCGGACAATGGGTAGAGCGCCATACGAATACCGACTTCGCGCAGCGCATCTACGGTGTAAAGCGGGGTCATGCCGAACTCCGTCAGATTTGCCAGCACCGGGATTTGGACGGTCTCGGTGACGCGCCGGTACAATTCGATGTCTGTCATGGCTTCGGCAAAGATGCCGTCAGCGCCCGCTTCCTGGTAGCGCTGGATGCGTTCCAACATCGGCTCCATTCCTTCGACCGCCAACGCATCGGTGCGCGCCATGATAAAGAAGTT
>JBCAZH010000002.1:38285-167568 GCA_038533155.1 Pseudomonadota bacterium
TCGGCTCCATTCCTTCGACCGCCAACGCATCGGTGCGCGCCATGATAAAGAAGTTCTCATCGGTTCTAGCATCTACAGCAGACTTGATTCGGTCGGTCATCTCTCCCGCGCTAACCAGTGCCTTGTTCGGTCGATGACCGCAGCGTTTTTGTCCGACTTGGTCCTCGAGGTGAACGGCGCCGACGCCTGCGGCGATCATCTCCTTTACCATTCTCGCAATGTTGAATGCACCGCCCCAGCCTGTGTCGACATCGACCAGAAGCGGCGTGTGTGTAGCGCCGGTAATTCGCCGCGCATCTTCGAGTACATTGTCGAGAGAGGTCATCCCTAGATCCGGTAGACCGTAACTGGCATTCGCGACGCCTGCGCCGGATAGGTAAATCGCGTTGAACCCGGTTGCCGTTGCCATCATCGCCGAGTACGCGTTGATAGTCCCGGCGATTTGTAATGGCGTTTCGCGCTCGAGCGCCTCTCGGAAGCGCTGGCCAGCGCTGTGGTTTGCAGACATCTCATGTCCCTCCGATTGTTCTATAGCTCGCCGTTGTGCCAGCGAGCGTCACGAGTTTCTATATTTTTCCGCAGCCCCGATTCGAAGCTTAATCGCGTCGTCTCATCCGTGCTGTCATGCGGAATCTCAACCACGGTGTTTCCGCTGGTATCACAGATAACCGTTCGCGGTCCGTTGTCTCGCCAAAGGCTCAGCATGTTGGCGAGCCAGTAAATCGCCAACAACAACAGCATCGGTGCGAGCAAAGGTAGATCGTCGCTGAATGCTGAGAACTGTACGATCGCCGCTAGAACGATCGTGACCAAGCAGCGCTTCAGGGGTTCGGTCAGAACCGACAGATCGTATGCCTCAAACACGAACAGCGGATTCAGCAATAAAAGATCATGTCGCTCGATGCGTTGTTGCCTTCCCAGACGCGATTCGATGGCGAGCATGGCATCGCCATACCGAAGGCTTAGCCTTCGCCAGCCGCGTCGATACTCCAACGTCTTCTGTGGACGTTTCAGCTTCGTGATGTTGGTCGGTTTCGAATAATCCATAGTTCTAGGTCATGCGTGAACAGGCGGTAACTCTTGCGCCCACGGATTCATTTCTTCGAGCTGGTATGCCAACTGTAGTAAGAGGGCGTCGTCTCCCACCTTCGCAGCGAGCTGCACACCGATCGGTAGACCGTTACTCGAACGGCCTGCGGGAACCGACATTGCCGGGGTTCCAGCAACGTTGTGATGTGCCGTAAAACGCGCGAACTCGGTAACGCGGTCGGTCAGTGTGTCGAAATCCATCGCGGGATCCATGTATCCAACCCGCGGTGCGACAGAGTGGGTCACTGGGGAAAGCCAGGCATCATAGGTGTCGAAAAAGTCGGCAGTTTCCTTTTGAAAAATGCTGAAGTAATCCAATGCGGATTGTAGTGCGTCGCCGGGCAATGCCGCGAAGCGCCTTGCCAACGTAATCGTCGCGGGTTCCAGTAGGCCAGTGTTTTCTGCATCGATACCACTGTCGGCTTCAACCTGCTGCACGATGCCGAATACGCCATGTCCCCAAAGCGCGCTGATATGCCGGTTGAAGTCTGGGTCATGGTGAGGTGTTTTCTCGACGGCCTCGATGTCGTGACCGCGTTGTCGCAGAGTTTCTGCGACACGCAAAACAGCGGTTGAAACGTCTTGTGTCGCGGGGCCGCTATGGGTAGAGGTACTTACCGCGATGCGTAGACGCTTTGGGGCTTCCGGTGTGACAAAGCCGACCGGCAATAATGGGCCGCCTTCTGTGTTTTCGGTCAGCGCGAGAATCAACGCACTGTCACGGACTGAGCGTGTGATCGCATGTTTGATGGAGATTGGCCATGCGCGATTGCGGTAACCCTGGTCCGGAAATCGACCTGCCGAAGGCTTAAGGCCGAACAGGCCGCACAAGGCGGCCGGAATTCTGATCGACCCACCACCATCGCTCGCTTGGGCAGCCGGTACCATCCGCGCTGCAACTGCCGCGGCAGCGCCTCCGCTCGAACCACCCGGCGTATGTTTTGTATTCCAAGGATTGCGCGTCGGACCATGCAGCTTCGGTGCGGTCGCAGGGAGAATTCCGAACTCAGGCGTATTGGTTTTTCCAAGTACTACCAAGCCGGCTGCATCGATCCGGTCGGTGTAGGGTGACTGCGAATCGGGCACATGATCGCGGAACAACGCTGAGCCCATCGTCGTGCGCATGTCGCGGTAAGCATTAAGATCTTTAAGCAAGTATGGGACGCCTGCCAGTGCGCCGGTAGCAACGCGGGCGCGCTCAAGCGCTCGTTCGTCGTCTCGCGTGATGACGGCATTCAATTGGTCGTTGATTGAATCGATACGCTCCAACGCTGAGGCCACCGCTTCAGATTTCGAAATGGCACCCGTGACAATCAAATCGTTTTGGTCGATGCAATCAAGGTCTGCGATGGACGTGGCGGAGACTGCCGGACGGCGCGCACCGCAGCCCGACGCGGCAGCTAGCCCGCCGACTGCAATCAGGCGAAGCACATCACGACGATGCACGCACGCGACCTTGGTGGTAGATCAGGGGAGAACGGTCGGGATTCGATTCGAAATGGCACACCTTGGCGACGATAATTTCATGATCGCCAGCGTCGAACCGAGCAGACACCTCGGCGTCGAAGTTGGCGCAGGCGTTCCGCACCCATGGGTTCCCCTCGGGAGAGGTCACAAAGTGCGGTAAGTCGCCGATGATGTGGTTGCCGCGTTGCGCAAAATGGTCACACAGATGTTGCTGGTGCGCGGTCAGCACGCTAATCGCGAACCGCTCCGTGGCGGCCCACAACGGAAAGCTCGATGAGTCGTGTTGCAAGCACCAGGAAACCAGCGGCGGCTCGAGAGAGACTGATACGAAGGAACTTACGGTAATTGCAAACGGATCGGGGTCAGCGTCGAGGCCACGAGCGCTCACAAGGCACACCCCAGTGGGGAATTGGCCAAGGGCGCAGCGATAGGCCTCAGCGGGGGCCGCATGCGGTTTCACAGTCGAATCAGGCATCCCGGTATTGTACCTAAATCACCGTACGTTGACCCGTCATCGTTGGGTTATGTCGTGGTGCACGGAACTGTCGGTGGTATCATAGGTCGGATGTCCTAAACCAGCAGTTTGAGTCACTCATGCGTTTGAACTTTACAGTGCGCCGTCCGTTAATCTTGGGGACGTTGGCCGTAGCCTTTTTTGCCACCGGTTGCACAGATACGCCCGACGAAGCGGATGGTCGCGGCACGATCCGCGGATTGCATGCGCTACCTGAGCTCAGCGCCGCGACGTTTTTGATCGAGGAGACACGAACGCAAGACCCGATCAATTACTTGTCGGCCACCGCTACGGCCGAATTCGACGCGTTAACTTACGATTTCAATTTTGACTACACCAGTGGTCAGACTCGCGAGACGACCCGTTTGGCGTCCACTGAGGTCGCCATTGCGGTGAACACGTCCTACACGTTCGTGTTGCACGGGACCGCTGCCGCGCCACAGATTACTGTGCTCGACGCACCCATCCGGGTATTTGATGCGGCAGACACGGTTTTAGAGCTGTGGTTTGCAAATTTCTCCACGCAGGCGGGTGCTATCGACATCTACCTCGGCGAGGAAGGGTTTGATCCGGCGGCGAGTACGCCGCTGGCCACGAACGTTGCACCAACGACCTCGACCTCAGTCATCGAGATTGAAGGGCAACTATCGGAGTTTGTTGTGACGCCTGCGGGCGATCCGACCACCATTCTGATGAGGTCGGAGGCTACGACGCTCGCGGCGCAGGATACTTTGCTGGTGACGCTGCTCGATAGTGCGAATGAAGTGAATGGCGATTACGTCTTGAGCGTCTCCGGTGAGAGCATCGGTGGCGGCGTGTTCGTCGTGGACGATCGTGCTTTGCCAACCGTCCAGTTCTCGAATGCATCGCCTGCTTCAGGGGCGATCGACATTTACCGGACCAGCGATCTGACGACACCGCTAGTCGCGGATCTCGCCGTTGGCGCCATAACCCCACCGATTGAGATTCCTGAAGGCGACGACCTCGGCACGCTCGAGCTGACATTCACGCCGGCAGGCAATGTTGGCGTGGTCCTCGAACAGGAGGAGTACTCGTTCCTGAACGGGCGAAATGCGTTGGGCCTTTTCGTCGGACGACAGTCGGAAGACAACACAGCATTCGTGCAGTTTCAGATTGGTCGGCGGCCATTCTTCGACGCAACTCAGTTTGGCTTGTACAACGCGATTTTGGATACAGCGCGTGTTGATTTTTACCTGATTGAGGAAGATGAAACACTCGAGACAGACAACCCGCGAGCAGGGAACCTGCCCGGGCTGACGCCTGTAGATCCGGTGACGCTGCCGCCGGAGACGCTCGATGTCGTCGTGACTGACTCCAGCACAGATGTTGTCTTGGCCGGACCGCTGGAGCTCACGCTGCTGCCCGCCGAAATCATTCGTGTGGTGCTGATCGACACGGCCAACCCGGCACAGGCAGAGATCGTTGTACTCCGGCCGTTGTCGCCTTAGCCGTCTAGCGCTCGATTTGCCCCAGGTTGGCGTGTATGACGCTGCCGTTGATCACTGGGTTTTCGACACAAAACTGTATCGCGCTCGCGATTTCGTTGGGTGTGATCAATCGACCCATCGTCACGTTCTCGGCCAGAGCGTCAAGGATGGATTGATCATTGCCGACGTGATCGCGAAGCATTTCCGTGTCAGTGAAACCCGGGCTAACCACCGCGGTGTGGATTCCGGTGCCGATCAAGTCTTGGCATGTCGCGCGCATCATCCCGTTCACCGCGTGTTTGCTCGTCACGTAGCTAAACGCGCCTTGGACTGCTTTGTCGCCTAGAGTGCTGCCGACAAAGACGATCGAAGAGCCCGCCTTTAGAGCGGGAATGAGTTGCTGGTTTAACACTGCAGGCGCAGTAATGTTGACGGCCAGCGAACGCTCGATGGCGTCACGTTCCACGCTGGTAGCGTGATCGCTTCCTAACAATCCCGCGCAATGGATGATGGTCGATTGATCGGCCATCGAAAGGCTTTGCGTCAAACGTTTCACTACGCTGGCGCTTACCGGTTGGCAAAGGTCAACGGCAATCGATTCGACCCCTTCGATGTTCGCGGGTCGTCGTGAGAGGTTGATTACCGAATAACCAGAGGCGACGAGCCGGTTCGCGGTGGCATACCCAATTCCCGCGCTCGCGCCAGTAATCACCGCTGCCTTACTCATAAAAATCCCTCAGTGATGTTCCAACGAGTGCTGGCGGATTGCCCTTCGCCGGAGCCGACGAAAACCTCGACGTCCGAAATCTCGTAACGCGCCGCTAGATCGCCGTCGATCAACTGACTGAGCAAGTGATACGACAACTCTTCGGCGGTGATATTCGCGAGCGGGAGGACTTGTGTATCTGCGGCGAGAAATGTCATTTCTTCATCGGCAAACTTGGCGATGATCGATCGTCCGTCCTCGCTACAGCTGACTTCAAGGTAGGGCGAATGATTGGGGAGCAGAAGGTACTCGTCCAGACCATCGCACAACGCTCGTAATTTCTTTTTCATGACGTTGTAGTCGAAACACAAGCCGTCATTGCCGACAGCCGCGGTGATGTTCGCTCTGACGGCGAAGTTATGCCCGTGTAGCCGTTCGCGCTCCGTCGCCGAAAAGATGGTGAAGTGCGCAGCCGAAAAATTGAGATACTGATTTCGGATCTGAATGGTCGTGTGGCGAGTCATACCTTGGCCCACAGTCAAAGACGCGCCATCTTGCACGGAGTTGGCGCAATTTGCATCCGGGCGCAGCGCTGCTCGCGACGCCGAACGGGATGAAGCGCCGAGCGAGGATGCCGTCGGCGATGTGAGCTTTCCGGCACTCTTGGTGGCTGCGGTTCTGGTACCAATCACATTAAATCTATCAAAAACAGATATTTATCGGAGGCGACTTCGGCAATTCTGCAGTCGGGTGACGCGCGCACGCCGCTGCTATGCGAGTGGCATCCCTATTCGGCATGCTTTAGATTCGAGGGGATGTTCCAGTCGTAGGGCAGCCGCCCGACCAAGCCTCAGGGGGTTTTTGATGGATCGACGCAAATTTTTGAAGGTCGCGGGCGTTGGTGCGGGCACCATTGCACTCCCGATCTCGGGCACTACAGTTGCGGCGGAGGAGTTGCTTAAGCCAGCAAATGCCGCGGCCCAGCAGATGCTTGCAGAAGAGGCGCTGAAGGCTGCCAAGACAGCCGGTGCAACTTACGCGGATGTGCGCGTGGGCCGGTATCTGAATCAGTTCGTCGTAACCCGCGAATTGAAAGTGCAAAACATCGTCAACACGGAATCGGTTGGGGTGGGCATTCGCGTGCTCGCGAAGGACACTTGGGGCTTCGCCGCGACCTCCAGTTTGACGCCGGCCGCGGTGGCCGAGGCCGCTCAAACTGCAGTGGCGATCGCGAAAGCGAACGCTGTCTATCAAACCGAACCTGTGAAGCTCGCGCCCGTAAAAGGCGTCGGGGAGGTCAGCTGGCGGACACCGATCAAGCGCAATGCTATGGAAGTGCCCATTGCCGACAAAGTGGACTTGCTGATGTCGGTGAACGCAGCGGCACTGGATAATGGCGCTGACTTCGTGAATTCCACGTTCTACTTGGTGAATGAACAGAAGTACTTCGCGTCGACGGACGGGTCGTTCATCGATCAAGACGTGCATCGCGTGTGGGCGCCAATGAGTGTCACCGCAGTGGATAAGGAAACGGGCAAATTCCGGACACGTAATGGTCTGTCCGATCCAATGGGTATGGGTTGGGAGTATTTCGAAGGGACTTCGTCCGAGAAAATTCCCGGTGTCACAACGCGTTACCGCTACAGCTACGACATGCAGGAGGATGCCAAGCTTGCGGCTGAACAGGCTAAAGCGAAGTTGAGCGCGCCTTCCGTTAAGCCCGGCAAGTACAGCTTGGTACTCGATCCGACGCATTTGATGCTGACGATTCATGAGTCGGTCGGCCATCCGCTCGAATTGGATCGTGTGCTTGGCTACGAAGCGAACTATGCCGGAACCAGTTTTGCCACTCTGGACAAGTGGGAAAGTGGTGATTTTGAGTATGGCTCCAAGCTAGTGAATCTATTTGCCGACAAGATCCAACCGAATTCTCTGGGTGCGGTTGGTTTTGATGACGAGGGCGTGAAGACCAAGAAATGGGATCTCGTCAAGGATGGGATCCTGGTCAATTACCAGGCGATCCGAGATCAGGCCCATATCGTCAACGAGAAAGAGTCTCATGGGTGCTGCTACGCAGATAGTTGGGATTCGGTTCAATTCCAGCGCATGCCCAACGTATCTTTGGCACCTGGCAAAGAGCGTCTGTCGGTCAACGACATGATTGCCGACGTTGAAGATGGCATCTACATCATCGGCCGCGGTTCATACTCGATCGATCAGCAGCGCTACAACTTCCAGTTCGGTGGTCAGTTGTTCTACGAGATCAAAGACGGCGAGATTACGCAGCAAATCGAAGATGTCGCGTATCAGTCCAACACTCAGGAGTTTTGGAATTCTTGCTCAGCGATTTGCGATGAGCGGGACTATCGGTTGGGTGGTTCTTTCTTCGATGGCAAGGGACAACCTTCGCAGGTAAGCGCGGTATCGCATGGTTGCGCGACGACGCGTTTCGACGATGTCAACGTGATCAATACAGCCCGTAAGTTGGGCTGAGTTGCCGTAACAGATAGAGAGAAATAGCAATGACAATCATGACACGTGACGATGCCCGCGCAATTTTGGAGAAAGTGGTTACTTTCTCTAAGGCGGATGGTTGTGAAGCCAATCTAGATGGCTCTGTGGAAGGCAATATTCGATACGCTCGTAACAGTGTTTCGACGGCGGGCGAGACGCGAAGTGTCGACCTCGCGGTACAGTGCAATTTCGGCAAGAAGGTCGGAACGGCCACCATCAATGAGTTTGACGATGACTCTTTGGCCAAGGTTGTGGCACGCGCCGAGGAGACCGCAAGGCTTGCGCCCGAATCTCCCGAATTCATGCCGGTGCTCCGACCGCAGAAGTATGATGAGAGCCGTGCGTTTGTAAATAAGACCGCCGATATCGATCCGACCTATCGCGCCGAGGCCGCTGCGGCCAGTATCGGCCCTTCGAAGAAACAAGGAGCGACAGCGGCGGGGTTCCTTAACGACAGCGCGTCGTTCAGCGCGATGATGAACAGCGAAGGCCTCTTCGCGTATCACACGGAGACCAACGTGAACTTCACGGTGACCGTTCGCACCAACGATGGCACGGGTTCGGGATGGGCATCGAGCGACGACAATGACGTCAGCCGAGTGGATACGGCGGCAACCTCGGATGTCGCGCTACAGAAGGCGCTGATGTCCCGCGAAGCGAAAGCGCTCGAACCGGGTAAGTACACGGTGATTCTTGAGCCCGACGCTGCGGCGCAGATTATTGGTCGAATGTTCTTCGCTTTCGGTGCGCGCCAGGCGGACGAGGGGAGAAGCTTCCTCACCAAGAAAGGCGGTGGATCCCGGATTGGCGAACAGGTGTTCGATGAGCGGGTGACCGCTTACGGTGATCCTTTGGATGCGCGGGTTCCAACGGCGACTTGGAGTAGCACGGGAGAGCCGATCAGTCGTCTGAGCATCATTAAAGACGGTGTCGTTGAGAATCTGTTCTACGATCGCTACTGGGCGGACAAAGAAGATGTTGCTCCGGTGCCGCAGCCGACCAATTTGATTATGGTGGGGGGCGATCAATCGCAGGCTGAATTGATCAAGAACACGGAGCGAGGAATTCTTGTTTCGCGTCTTTGGTACATCCGTGCGCTGGACCCACAGACTCAGCTCTACACCGGATTGACGCGCGATGGCACTTTCTACATTGAAGATGGGGAGATCAAGTATCCCGTCAAGAACTTCAGGTTCAACGATAGCCCCGTGATCATGCTGAACAATCTCGATGATCTTGGCCAGAGCCAACGAGTCAATCTGTTTGGTTTCCCCGTTATGATGCCGTCCATGCGCATTCGCGAGTTCACATTCTCTAGTCTGTCTGACGCAGTGTGACGCGGGCGAGGCTAACACGACGAGACTTCGTGAGTCAGGCGGTCAGCGCTTCGGCGCTGGCTGCCTTGCCGACTCACGTTCTTGCGCAGGGCTTCGACTTCTTTTTTACCCGCATTCAATATGAGTCCGGCAACTGGTTCGTCGATGAGAGAATGCCTTCGAATCTTTTGAATTCGTTGATCGAGTACACGACACTTCGAGTTGACCCAGAGGAGCGGATCGTATCGCTCGCGGATGCAGCAATACTCGAGTCTCCGTTTTGTTACCTGTCTGGTCACAAACTCGTCGAGTTCAACGATCAGGAGCGCGAGAATTTCGTGAACTACGTCAATCGCGGTGGGTTTGTGTTTGTTGACGATTGCAATCACGACATTGATGCGTTGTTCGCGACCAGTTTTACGCGGCAAATGGAGCAGTTGTTCGGTAAGGATTGCCTCCGGAAGTTACCCGACTCGCATCCGGTCTACAGCAGTTTCTTCGATTTCGACGGACCGCCGACAACCAGTTTTGAGTTGAACGGCTGGGGCGACGATTTGGTACATGATTACCTCCGCGGCATTGAAGTCAACGGCCGCACAGCTGTCCTCTACAGCAACAAGGACTATGGTTGCGAGTGGGACTACGATTACCGCAACAAGCGTTTTCTCGCGACAGATAACACGCGGTTCGGCGTGAACATCGTGATGTACGCGTTGAATTACTAGTCGATGACTCAGCATCAGGAAATAGATCAAACGCTGGCGGGTCTCGGCGAAGTGCGACGCAGTGTGGCGCGGGTGATTGTGGGTCAGCAATCGGTGGTGGACGACTTGCTGATCGCGCTGATATCTGGTGGGCACTGTTTGCTGGAAGGTGTCCCGGGTCTTGGTAAGACCCTATTGTTACGTACGCTCGGCGTCGCGCTGGACTTGCCGTTCGGTCGCATCCAATTCACACCCGATTTAATGCCCGCGGACATCATTGGCAGCGAGCTGTTGGTAGAAGGCGACGGAGGTCGTCGCTTCGAATTTCAGCCTGGACCCGTCTTTCATTCGCTGTTACTCGCTGACGAGATCAATCGAACGCCGCCGCGAACCCAAGCCGCTTTGCTTGAGGCGATGGGCGAAGGTTCGGTGACATGGAGCGGTCAGCAGCACAGTTTGCCGCAGCCGTTTTTTGTGATGGCCACGCAAAACCCGTTGGAGCAAGCCGGCACCTATCCGCTACCCGAGGCGCAGCTAGACCGATTTCTTTTACAAGTCAGAATCGACTATCCGGATTTGGAACAAGAGATCGAGATTTTAGAGCGAACCACCGGAACGGAATCGATGACAGCCGAACCGGTGATGGACCGAGATGCCGTAATGCGCGCGCGTGCGTTGGTCCGCGAGGTGCCGATCAGTACGGAACTGCTTCGGTATACCGCGCAGCTTATTCGAGCGACACGCCCGGACGATCCGACGGCGCCGAGTTCGATTACTGAATGGGTGCGCTGGGGCGCGGGTCCGCGCGCCGGTCAAGCGTTGGTTGTTTGTGCCAAGGCGCGAGCGATGCTGAACGGTCGTTTGTCGGTAACCGTGGCCGACTTGCACGCGGTGGCGCCATCGGTTTTGCGTCATCGACTGATTCTGAACTATCACGCGCAGACAGAGCATTACGAGGCCGACTCGGTGATCGCTGATTTACTCCAGGCCTTTCCTGAGCCGGCAGATCCGCTGACGGCGGTTGCGGATGGCAGCGCTAAGTGACGCTCAGTTGAAGTGTCTGCCGAAGGCAGATCTTCGGCATCGATTGATGAGCTATGCGTTGACACCTGGTTTGCAGGTGGACAATGCGATTCACGCGACGCATCGAAGTGTTAAGCGCGATTCAGGGGTTGAGTTTTCTCAGTACCGGGCATTCCAGCCGGGCGATGATCTGCGCCGTGTGGATTGGCGTGTCTACGGACGCAGCGACCGACTCTTGGTGCGAGAATCGCAGAGTGAGGGGCGCCTTACCGTAGCACTTGTCGTCGATCTTAGCGGGTCGATGGGGATGCGGGACGATCAAGGGGTGAGTCGATGGGTGTTTGCAACCAGAATGTTGGGTGCATTGGCGTGGCTTGCCGTTGAGCAACACCATGACTTGGTACTGGTTGGGTTAAACGTCTCGCCATCGGTTTTGCCCGCGGCTGGCGGACGCGCTCAACTGGAACGATTTGTGCGTACGTTGGATGCGATTGAGCCAGGCGGCGAATGGCCCGCCGGCCCGGCGGCGAGTGAGGCGATGAGTTTCGTGCCTAACCGCAGTGCGGTGTTTTCGTTCAGCGACCATTTGAGTGCAGACGATGGAATGGAGTCTGTGTTGACGCAGCTCAGCGCTCGCGGTTGCGCCGTCACCAGTACTCAAATTTTACTGCCCCAAGAGGTCGATCCGCCGACGCGCGGACAGTATCGTGTCCTCGATTGCGAAAGCGGTGCGAGTCGTTGGTTTGATGCATCGAGCGAAGCGCGAGACTATCAACGCCGATTCCGACAACTGCTCAAAGCGTGTCGTCATCGCCGAGTGCAAACCGGCGCACGGTTCGTTCGTACGGGGACGGATCAAGCTTTAGACGAAACGCTTCACGCGATTTTGTCCGATTCCCTTTCAGGCCGGAAGCGGCTGCTGGTGGCCACAGAGAGCATGTGATGCCTGCATGGTCGATGGCTTTGGTTGTTTTAGCCATGCTCGCGACAGTGGGTGTGCATTGGTTGTTCCGGTCGAGTCGGCGGACGTTAGAGGTGGCAACGCTTCGGCTATTCGGGGATCGTGCACGACCTCGTCTCAGTCTTTCGCGTCTTCACGAACCCGTTTTACTGCTCACACGTCTGATACTACTCGCCGCGGTAGCGTTAGCGATGAGTCGAATCTTCACGGGTGATGCCCTGCAGATTCGCGCACCTGAGTTGACTGTCATCATTCCGGGTACAGCGGCGGAGGTCGTTGATACTCTGTCAGACTGGTACGACAGCCCAAAATGGTTGGACGCGAACCTGTCCGACGTTACGCAGTTGCCTGACTCGACTGACTGGGTGAACCACCTTCTTGCCTTGGATCAGCGTCTGCCAAGCGACATTACGCTGCGGGTTGTGGGCGAGTTTGATGCGCGCGATTGGCCGTTGCGCGCACCGATCACGAAGCGAGTGATCGAATGGGACGTCATACCAGTGAAGATCGATAAAGCGGATTGGCCGCGTCTATTGACGGTAGTCGTGGACGACGCTGAGCGTAGGTCGCGGTTGGAACGGGTAGTCGACCTTTGGCAATCGAATGGATTGCTCGATCAATCCACAGTTCGGTGGCAGACGACCGGGGAGTCGGTGACTCATCCATTGATTTGGTGGGGCGAAACCAGTCTGCCGAATTTGCCGTTTGGGGTTGCGATCGATACGCCGGCGTCTGGCGGTCCAGGATGGCAGCACGTGATGAACGCCGACACTGTGAGTGACCATGAACTTGCGGTGATGCTGTGGACAGCCCTCATCTATTTTGAGTCGTATTTGCCTCCGTCTGGTGCTCCGATTGAACCGATAACCCAGGTGATCGAGGATATCTATGACCAGGGCGGCAATGACGCTCCATCAGATCAACCTGATGCGCTATGGGCTTGGATTGCTTTGTTGTTTGCTGTCGAAAGACTCATTGCGGCGAGGGCGTTGCAGTCGTGATGCGAAAGCAGGCTTTGCAGCAAGTGGGCCGACAGTGGCGGGTGCAGTGGTGGCTACGGAACGTTTGGCTGAGTGTCCCGTCAGGGGTGGCGACGGGCGTCGCGGTCCAACTTTTTGAACACCCGCTCAGTACGGTAGTCGGTTATGCCGTTTTCGCCAGCTTCCTAAGTTTGTTACTCATTGGATGGGCGCGCAGGCGGGTGTACCCGACGCCAGCCCGGCTCGCGGCGCACTTCGACCGTAGCTTCCAAGAGCTTCAAGACAGTGCAGGGTTGACACTTCGGTCACCTGAAGGGCTGACCAGCGTTGCGAAATCACAACGCGCTCGCGTCGAGCGAGAGCTGGAAGCGCTATTGGCGCGGGGAAAGCTGCAACCACCGGAAGGCGCGTGGCATCGAACGGCAGCGTTGTCATTGGTGAGCGTAGCGGTGCTTGTGAACCTGCCGTGGGTAATCCACCGTTTCGACACAGCGCCGTCGGCGATCATCAATCCGGTTGGACCATCGATTCTCCAAGCCCAACTGGATGAACGACGCCATTCATACACCCGACTTGCAGCGCACCGTCACGAGGGGTTAAGCGCCGACATTTTGGAATACTCGTTCGTTCGTTGGACGGTTCGCGTGTCGGGCGATGTGGATCGTATTTCGCTGGCCTTTTCGGACCAGCAAACCGTGCCCATGTTCCCGGCACCTGACGGGTATTGGCAAAGCGATTGGATCAAAGCGCGAGCCGGGAACTACGCTTTAATGCTGGACGACAAGAGGTTCGTTTTCGACGGCGTCGCCTCACACCGATTGGTCGTCCTGCCGGATGCACCTCCTGAGATTACGATCCTTCAACCGACTCAGAGGATTTTTACACTCGATGAGCGAAGCGATCCGAAGTTAGCTGTTGCACTAGCGTTTGCCGACGACTACGGGCTGAAAGGCCTTCGCGCGGTTGTGAACAGTGCTGAAGGCGATGGTGAACAAGTCGATTTCGAGCGCAAGACCATTGATATGGCAGCCCGACTGGCTGATACACTGCCGATCTCTACGGAACTCGATCTGAAGGCATTGGGCGCTGCGCCGGGCCGCGAGCTCTATGTGACGTATGAGGTCGATGACAATCGACCAGATTCACCTCAGACAACCGCGAGTGCGTCGTTGATCGTGCGCTGGCAAAAGGATGCGACTAGTGCCGACATCGTCCTCGATAACCAAGTTGTCAATATCGAACCTGAGCTTTTTCGAAGTCAACGGCAGATCATCATCGACAGTGAAGCCCTGCTCGATACGCGAGATACTTTGTCGGACCAAGAATTTGCCGGACGCGCGCAAGGTCTCGCTTTTGATGAGCGGGCTTTGCGATTTCGATACGGGGCTTTCATGGGCGAGGAGGCGTCTGGTGAGCCCGCCGCGGGTGCACGCGTTCTAGGTGGCGTAGAGCATTACCCAGGTGATGGTCATGATCATGGCGCGGCCGATTTCACGACGCCCCAGCAACGCGAGTTTGGTGATGTCATGGCAGCCATCGCCCCGTATGCGCATTTTCATGATCAAGAGGAGCAGGCGACTGTGTTTGATCCGGAAACCCGTCGACTGTTGCGTCAGGCGTTGTCAGCGATGTGGCGGGCAGAAGGTTTCTTGCTACAGCACGACCCAAGTTCGAGCTTGCCGCACCAGTACCGTGCCTTAGCATTGATCAAACGAATCCAGCGGCGCTCCCGAAAATTCGTCAGACGTGTCGGCGTCCCGATTACGCCGGTCGATGAAGCGCGGCGTCTCAATGGTGAGTTGGACGACATTCCGTCGACCCGCGAGTTGGTGGTGCACGAGAGTGAAGTGCTACGCCCGCCCGTCGACGCGTTCAATTACCTCGCGTCTTCGGGCTTTGACAGAGATCGATCCAACGTTGCGCTCGATTGGCTCGAACGCCGTCTTCGGCAGGTGGATGTAAGCCAGGACGCCAATGTCGAGAGAGATCTACGCGATTCGTTGGCTGTGTTGAAAACCTGGCGCGAAGACCCGAGCTGTGGCCATTGCGGTGATCGACTGACGCAGTTGTGGCGCAAGATGGCGCCAATGCCTAGCGCAGCACCGCGCCGCGCACCGAGGATTGAGACGTGGTTCGACGATGGACGACCGGTTAGTGATTAGTCGTTGGTTCGCCGACGCCTTCAACGACGGGAGTTGGCCGTTCGTCGTCGGGATTGTGTTTTTTGGACTGTTGACCGCGTTCGTCGGCGCTCGACGACTCAGTCCGCGTGCCCAGTGGGTTTGGTGGCCGGTTCAAGGGTGTGCGGTGGTGGCAGTAGTGACTCTGTTGTTTCCGCCGTCGACTTCGGTAGTGCGACAGGAGGGCTTGTTGGTCACCGCTGGGTGGCAGGGTGAAGACGCGCCGTCAGACAACGCGTGGGTGATGCCAACGGCATTGGTAGGAGACCAGGCCCCCCCTCGGAATCACTCAATGCAATTACGACAGGTCGGACGATCGTTGCCGAACGACCTTGAGGTTGTAGGTTATGGACTCACCGCGTTTGAGTGGTTCGAACGCCAAGGGCAGTCAACGGTCTCCGTCGATCTACAAACCCCCAGTACTTCCGTGTCCGCTATCGAGGTTGCTCCCCAGACCATTGCGGGCAGGGAGTCATTGCTGCGGGTGAAGGTGGCGGGTTGGTCGAACGACTTGTCTTTGGAGTTGCTGCGGCAAGGGGGCGACGAACCATTGGCACGATCCGCAGTAGTGACAGAGTCCAATGACGTCGTGATTCCGTCGCTCACGGTTGGGCGGCATGAGTTTGCGATTCGCCTGATGCGCGGAGACGCTGAGGTTCAGCGGGCTTTGTTTGGTGTGCAGGCAACTGCCGCTCCGACTCTTAATGTTCTGGTAGTGCAGAATACGTCGAGTTTCGAGTGGCGGTTCTTGGTCAACTGGTTGGAAGAACTTGGAGCGAGCGTTGCCCTTCGTTCGAAGATCAGCACGCAAAGGTATCTCACTCGATTCCTGAATCGATCGGAAGTCAATCTCGACAGTGTGTCGGAAACGTTGCTCGACCAACAAGATCTCGTGATTCTTGACGGCGCCGCACTTGCCGCGCTGAGTGACGAAGAGCGACGGCGCGTGCTGACGTTACGCGCACGAAGTCACGGCGTGCTTGTCCTGATTCAAGACCCGGATGATATCAAAGGGCTGCAGTATCTACCTGGTGTCGCCGACGCTGGCCAGGCAACGCCTTTGATCTATCAGATTCCCGAAAGCGCCGCCGATCTGGCGTCAGGTTTGACACGGATGAATGTGCAGTTCGACGAGACACATTGGCATGCCAAAAAGCGCGATCTCTCTGATCGACCCATCGTTGGCCAGCGACACGACCAGCGTCTAGCGGTATCAATCATCAGCGATTCCTTCCGGCTTCATGGTGCATCCGGTGCTGCACGTTACGCCGCACTGTGGTCGAAGATGTTGGACGGCTTGGCGAAACCGCTAGAAGGCCCAGCGATCCAGGTATTTCCCGAACATGCAGCGGTCTTTGAGCGCCATCGCGTGTGCCTGGCGGGAGCAGCCCAGCCAACGCTTAACGTCGTGATGCGTGCACCCGATGAGTCGCAAACCGAATTGATGCTAGAGCCTTTTGCTTTGCGACCGGGAGAGTCCTGCGCTTGGGTCTGGCCTCAGCAAACCGGATGGTATCGTTTTTCGGCCGGAGCGCATTTTGTTGAGCGATACTTCGTTGCCAGTTCGCAAGTGGCGAGTCGCAGGGCGAGTGAGGCTTACGATATGACCGCACGGATGGGTACCGGGGCAGGTGCCGGCAGATCCGTGTCATCGTTTTACCGACCAGTAGCGCGGGAGGTCATATTGCCCTGGACCCTGTTCGCACTATTCCTAGCCTGGTTGGCACAGCGTTGGTTGCTGGCGCCGCAGTCGTCCTGAAGCTAAGTTGCTGCGTTTAGAGGACCAGTAGCGACAACTAGCTCTTGTACCGGTTCGCCGTTGATCAGATGCGATTGGATGATCCGTTCCAGCGCTTCCGGCGTGCAGTTTCGATACCAGATACCCTCGGGATAGACGACGGCGATTGGCCCTTGTTGGCAGAGTCGAAGACAACCCGCTTTGGAACGGTAGACCTTGGCACTCGTGTCGAGCCCGAGTTCGCGCAGTCGGCGTTTAAGGAATTGCCAGGATTCGCGTCCCTGTTCGAGATCGCAACACTTGGGTGTTTCGGGATCAACGCACAAGAAGATGTGGCGCTCTAGGCGACCAATACCGAGGTTTTGCGCAACGCGTTCAATCGGAATCTTGTTCGCCATCTGCGCGGCTCACCCCACTTCTGCGTTGTCGGATGCACGCGGGACGATCAACGAACCATCGCCGCGATAAATGAGGTACTGCTCGGTGTAATTTGACCAAGCTTCCGGTGCATCGACTTCAATCTTTCCGAGCATCCGAATGAGGTTCTTTCTCGTTTGGCGAGCCACGAGACTATCGGGCACGATGCCCCCAAGGTCCACCGTGGCATGCACGATCACCAGTGTGCGGTCTTCGTCGATCTGTCCCATTACCCAAGCGCCATTGTTCAGAGGGAGTTCGACGGACTTGGCAGCTTTCTGTTCGGTCACCCCGCCTATCGGACCCGACTCGAAGAGTTCCAGGATCCGCGTTCTTGCATCGGGGACGAGCGACCATTGGTGCTCCCACAGCCGTCCGCTGCTGGAGTTGGCAAGCTCGGTGGTCTTCTGTGTTCGGATCAGCCAGTGACGATCTTTCAACGGCCAAGGCATGTCGAGATGCTGATACCAATCGCCACCGCCTGTGTCGTTGGTTTCCACGAGCTTTTCTGTAAGGCGGGAGGTGTAACCGGCGTCGAATGCCAAGGCGGCTAACCAAAGTGGCTCCCGCGGCTCGTGAATGAGCCGATAGCCAATGACACGCAGCGAGGTAGAGTCTCCCTCGGCTGATGGTGTCGCGACCGAAACTTTTCGATAGACAACCTCGCCGGTCAGCAACCGAGACAGTGTCGCCTCGTCGAGACCCGCAACCGGAACTCCGGATGATCGTTGATACTCCGTTAACAGCGACACGACTGTCGCATCTGCATGCGCACTGCCGACCAGCACAAGCGCGACGAGTGATAGCGTTCTCAGCATGACCGCATGGTAGCAGATATCCCGACTATCCCGATCGCCATAGCGCGCGCAACTCTCTGATCACTTGAAGTGGACTCGGTGCTTTAGCCCCACGCTGTTTGACCTGCTCGCCTATGGCCCACGCTGATTTCCAGTGTTGACACGTCGCTCGCAACCCTGACCTCAACGAAGCGCCCGGGTGGTAAATATGGGCGGGTTCGGACGCCAGCCCGTTGAGCTCGATAATCGATAGGTGTTCACCGGCGCTCAAACCTTCTCTGTCGACAGCGAACAGATCAAACCGACCCAAAAAGAAACCCTCAAAGTGGGCAGTGACCTCGTCCAGTTTGATCCGCAGTGCATCCGTCGCGAGTCTGCGCTCGTCGGTGAATATGCTGCCCCGACTATGCGTACCAATGGAATTCAAACGGATGGTTTGGCCTGCTGCGGCAACAGTACCGAGCCGATCGGCATGCGCTTCAAGAAAATAGGGGGCCATGTTGACTGCACGGTCATCATTGAGAATCAGTTCCTGCAGTGTTGACCGTCCATCACCTAAGACCGTCGTGTGGCCCTTGTGCGCGATTGACGTGATTACCCCTTCGGCCTCGTCGGGATAGCGACGATACAAGATGCCGAACTCCTCACCTTGCGCCATCGCCTGAACGATGATGGTGCCTGTCGCTTCGCGCAGGTAGTCCGTAACATCGGCTGCGCTGTGAGCGATACGAACATCCCGCCCTCTCTCGCCGACATCCGGTTTCAAAACCACTGGGTAGTTGTTGCGGGTCTCTTCAAGCCACGCAGCAATCTGTGCTGGCGCGCTGCTACGGCGTTCAGCTTGCACCGCGAAGAAATCGGCGACGCATCCAGAGGGGGCCAACGCATTGAGTATTGCCGTTTTTGATTCGCCGGTCAGTCCGCCGAGCGGCATTGCCGGATTCGCCAGAGTGAACGTCGTGAGTGAGCGGTATCGAACCGCAAGTCCGACGTTGAACAAGACGACCGGTGCATAGAATGCCCAGCGCGGCCAGTACTCGAATTTGGTTATCCGACGCCAGCGGCCAAGCGCCATGCGTCTACCTTGTCGCGTGAACAACGGCGGTACGATACGCACGAGCAGCCACAACACGACAAGGCCGCCGACGAAAAGCCAGAGCGCCGACTCCGCATAATCGTTGAACCATTGTTCGGCGACTGCGCCGTAGCTCGCCGCTAGCGACACGAGAATCGGCGTCCATATTGCGGTCGCGATGGCGAAGTAACTGACGAATAAAAGCGTTGGCATCTGCAATGCGCCGGCGACGAGATAGGTCGGTAGTCGTGTGCCCGGTGTAAACCGGCTGATGATAATGACCAGTGGGCCTCGCGTCTCAAGCCATTGTGTTGCGCGGGCTGTCGCGGACGTACTGATCAGCCGTTGTAATGCCGGTGCGCCAAACCAGCGCCCCACGAAGAACAGCGCGACATCGCTCGTAAAGAGTCCTACGAGGCATGCCGCGATTGCGAGCGGCAGCGAGAGAATTCCTTGCGCCACCAACAACCCTGATGCGATGCAAGTCAGGTCCTCGCTGACGTAGGCTGCAACAACAATCGCTAACAGAAGCACCACAAGCGCGCCGCCTTGCAACGGTGAGCGGTCGCCAATTTCGTAGGGCGCCGCGGCCATCGCAAGACGCTCCGCGGAAGCGGTGTTGCGAACCATCGCACGACCGCTATCGACATCAGCGAGAAAGGCTATCAACGCGGGCAGTGCTATCTCGGGCGTGCCGTAACCGATCTCGTGACCTGCATCGAGTGATACGAGGACGCTATGTGGCACGAGCCGGCTGTGCTCCTCCGCTGCCTCGAACGGTACCAGGCCGTCTTCGCGGCCATGCACGATCAGTGTTGGTGGGGTAATGCTTTCAAGGAGTGGACGAAGCAGACGCTGGTCCGTGTCTGTCAGGTTGCGCGCGTACCCACGGCCAAGAATTGCGCCGTCCAGGTAACCGAAGTGGGGCAACAGCCATTCAGTCGCCGTGATGAGCGCAAGTTGCCCGGCGTACACGGCGTGGTTGACGGTGTAACTGCCAAACAGTTCGAGTTCCTGTACGCCGATCGCGGCAAGCAAGGTCAAACTGCGCACGCGTTCGGGATATTCCGCTGCGAGTACGATCGCCGGCGCTCCGCCTTGGCTGTACCCGATCACGTGTGCGGCGGGAGTCTCCAACGCTTCGAGTAGGGCTTGCGCATAGTGCCCGTGGGTGATGCTCGAGTAGTCCGGCAAAGAAAGCGTCGAACGACCAAAGCCTGGTAGATCTGGTACCAGTACGCGATAGTCGTCTTGCAGCAGTTTCGCCAAGCGGATCATGGCGGGCGAGGGCATGGGTGTGCCGTGCAATACCAGCACGGTTGGTCGGTTGGGATCTCCAAACGCGCGTAGTGCAATTTGAACACGGCGACCGGTCAGCGCATCGCCATCCCGCTCCGCGACTTCGACGATGAACTGACCGTCATCGAGTTTCGGAGGTTCGGATGTCGTGAGGCGCCATACGTTGGATGCGACCAGGAGCGCTAGCCAAATCCACAGCCACCGGCGCATGCCGGATCTCAATTAGCGGTCGCGTGCCGAAGTGTCGAAGGCGCGACACCGAAATCTGCAGAGATGATGATCGACAGTTGCTTTGCGGCTGCAGCGATCAGCGCATCATGGTGCACTGTGTGACTCACGAGAAACTGCAGTTCGCGCGCCAAAGATGTCGGCGCCGCGATTTGCGTGCTCAACTGTGAGCCGCAGTCCATGCACACCGTTAGGTCGGTCGACAACGGCTGCTCGGCCAGGTCGTGCAGCTTTTGTATCTGTTGATCGATACGCTGATTCGCTGCATCTCGGTCGACTTCGGTGCTGCGGTCGCGTTCTCTTGCGTCGTAGTTGATGTGGCCGGATTCGATGCCCACCCAAAGCGCGTCGTAATGGTCGAGAATATGCCGGACGTGTGCACCAATACCGCTATCGCATGGTGTTACCGCTGCCGTGTACTGAGCAGCGTTCAGCTGGGCGATGACTGCGCGCAAGCGTTGGAGCGCGCTGATGTTGTCAGCGCACAGCGCGCTTAAGATGGCTTTCATGTTCATGATGCAATTGACTGTCGTGTTGGTAGTGATTTTCGGTTTCCACAGGCTTTGAATCTGTCATCGCCGGGGAATTGTGTGTTTGGAGTGAATGGATGCTAGAACGCACCAACTGCGCCAAGGCTTTCCTCTTTGACGACTGTTGCGTTTCGTTCGCAAATCGAATGACCGCGGTGAAACCGCGCAAGTGCAGTAGCTTCCACACATGCGGCGCGAACGACATATCGCCGTAGTAGCAAATCGCACGGTGGGCGTGAGGGTCGCCGTCGCGGGTCTCGAAGTGCACGGCTACGGTATGCACGGGGTACGCATCGCTTGCAGCAACCTCGAGCAAAGGTGGCCGCACGGGCAGGACAAAGTCTGACTCTGAGCTCGTGCCTTCGGGAAACAGCACTACGCCATCGCCACGTCGCAAGGCCTCTCGAATAGTCTCGTTTGCGCGAGGGATGTCGCGTCGCCGCTCTCGGTTGATGTAGAGGGTATCCGCAAGCCGCGTCAGCCAACCGATCACGGGCCAGTGTTTGACGTCCGCTTTCGACACAAATACCGCCGGCAGGCGTTGCGCAAGAACCACGATATCGAGGTAGCTAAGGTGATTGCTCGCCATAAAGAACGGTGGCTCAGGCGCTTGACCGTGCCACTCGGTCCGCCCGCCAATGACGAATACGCAAACTCGTGCCCATACATTGAAATGCACGATGCGCCAGCGTCGCTTTTGCGAAGGCCATGGTGAGAGTATGAGACGGCCAACGAAAAGCGTGACTGCGACGACCAGTGTAACGAAGACGAGGCTAAACAGACGCAACACGGCAACGACGCGGCGCCAAGGCGAAAAACTGCTCGTTGTGCTACTCAAACCGGGCTACCTGTCTCTAGCGTGGTGCCAGAAACACCTCGCGTTGAACGTCGGTCAAACCCTGCATATCGAACAAGGCGAGGTAGTCGATCGTCTTGAACTCCTGATCTAGTGCTGGGGCGCTAACGATTGTCGCGCCGTAAGTCAGATACAGGCGCATGAGTTTCGGGATCTTGACATCAGCGCTCGCGTCACCTTCGTTCGGGCATCGATACGCCTGCTGGACCGGGGCCCGATACTTCGAGCTGACATGCCCCGAATCGACCAAAGAAGCGTAAAGTGCATGCCCATCAGCGCCGTGAGTGCTGGTCAGAGAACAGCAACCAAAGAAGAAGCGCTTTTGTGATGCCACCATGTAGGCGGCAAGCCCGCGCCACAGCAAAAACAAGACGCGCGAATTGCGGTGATTTTCGTCGATACAGGCGCGGCCTAACTCAACCGCATCGTCCAGTACCTCGATACCGAGTGCATTTAGGTCGAATTCCGCTTGTGAATAGAAGCCCGGTCCGAGCCGAGCCATCGCGTAGGTCTGAAGTCGGTAGGTACCGACGACTTCGCCACTCTTGCTGTCTTCCACCAAAAGGTGGTGACAAAACTGATCATGTCGGTCTTGGTCCAGACCCGTCTGATAGGAGGCGGCGAGGCCCTCGTTGAGCTCGAGGTTAAACACTTCAAACCGAAGGCGGTACAGCGCTTGCGCGTCGGCTTCGGTACGCGCGAGCCGTAAGTTGTAACGCCCTAGTCGTTGCGCTACCGCGGCAGACAACGCTTCTTGAGGGCGCGCAATTGCCAACTGATTGGGCAGGCTGCTGGTTGAATTCAGCGTCATACAGTTCTCCCGGCGACTCTCATAGTCGGTGGTCACCGGTCGATACGGTGGATGTGAAATATGACAATAGTGTGACAATGCCCATCGACTGCCCCCGGGGTTGTGCGACCCCATTTGGATCGCCTGAATCATTGGACCTCGTTCGCGCGGAATTTATCACTGCGAAGTGCGGTAAAACGCTGTCGTCACGCCCGTTAGTAGAAAATCGCGGCCTGTCCCCACGCGAATAACCCCTAAGTTTACCAGCGTACGTCCGGTTATCGAACGACTATCCGCGGAATATTCCTACCAAAAGCCGAATACCGACGATAAGCAAAAACACCCCAAAAAGGCGTCGGAGCCAGGTCACGGGCGCGTGGTGCGCAATCTTCGCACCGATGGGGGCCAATGCGGCAGCGCTACTGGCCAGTACCAATGCGGCAACCACATGCACGAATCCCAACGTGCCGTGTGGCCTACCTTCAACGGGCCATCCGGCGGCGATGTAACCGACTGTCGCCGGCAGCGCGATCGCTAATCCTAGTCCTGAAGAGGTGCCGATTGCGGTGCGAAGTGGAATACCAAATTGGGTTAGCGCCGGAACGAAAAAGCTGCCGCCTCCAATACCGAGCCATGAGGACAACAAGCCGATGCCGCTGGCTAGGGCCGGGCCGTCTCTATGGTTCGCGAGCTGCCAGACGGGTTTTCGCCCAAGCGACATGCCAAATCCCACCGTCAATGCCAGCACTGCGAACAGCGAGCGAAGCCAATCGCCCGGAATCCAACGGGCCAAGACGGCGCCGATGCCCGCGCCGAGCATTACAGGTAACGCCCATCGCCGAATCCGCGCGAGATCGACTGCACCGTGTCGGTAGTGGGCGAAAGCCGAGGCGGGCGCGGTTCCAAGCATCGTCGCCAATGCCGTCGCAATCGCAATATGGTTGACCACGTTTGCATCTACGGCCTGGCTCGATAACCACCACAGCAGTACAGGTACCAGGACGATACCGCCGCCGATTCCAAGCAAACCGGCGAGAATGCCGGCGCAGGCTCCAGCGCAAAGCAACAGAATCAAGGAGGCTGAAAGCACCGTTTTGCTACCAAATTCTCTAGTGCGGTGCAGTATACTGGCGCGCTGAAATCACCGCAGGAAACAGTCATGAGTCAAACGCAGCAACAGATCGTTTTAGCCGGTCGGCCGGACGGATGGGTCAGCGAGGAACACTTCGCGCTGCAAACCACTGGTGTTCCCGATGCGGGTGAGGGGCAGCTTTTATTGCGCCACCATTTCCTGTCGGTCGACCCGTATATGCGCGGTCGAATGAACGATGTGAAGAGCTATGTACCACCGTTTCAAATCGACGAGCCCATTGTCGGCGGCGGTGTCGCGGAAGTTATCGAGAGTCACGCCGAGGGTTGGTCGAAAGGCGATTTGGTCGTCGGCATGCTGCCTTGGTCAGAATACTCCGTGGCGGCTCCGGAGGGTTTGAGAAAACTGCCTAAGACCAAAGCGCCGCTCTCCTGGCATCTCGGGATTTTGGGTATGCCTGGAATGACCGCCTACGTTGGCTTGATCGAGGTGGCGCGTTGTCAGCCGGGTGAGACCGTATTCGTCAACGCAGCGGCAGGGGCGGTCGGTTCCGTGGTGGGGCAGATCGCTCGATCGATGGGTTGTTTCGTCGTCGGCAGCGCGGGTAGCGATTCGAAGGTGCAGCATTTGACCGAAACCCTGGGCTTCTCTGCGGCATTTAACTACCGCGACCAGTCCGATCTGCGTCAAGTACTTAGGCAGCACTTTCCTCGCGGTATTGACGTCGTGTTCGAGAACGTCGGTGGACCACAGTTCGAAGCCGCAATCAGCAACATGGCAGTGTTTGGTCGTATCGCATTGTGCGGCATGATCGCCGACTACAACGCGGAGCGCGGAGAGATGCCGCCTGGGCCGCGTGGCATGACGCAGTTGATTGGACGCAATGTCTCCTTGCAAGGGTTCATCGTCAGCAACTATCCGGACGCTGCCGGCAAATGGGCTGCGTTGGCTCAGCGGCTCTTGGAAACGGGCCAGCTGACCTACCAGGAGACTGTAGCCGACGGTTTGGCTGCGGCGCCATCGGCGTTCATCAGCATGTTGAAAGGTGGAAATCTTGGCAAACAAATTGTCAAAGTCGCGAGCGAATGATCATCTCTGAAGATCAAACCGCGTCGTTGCGCCGTGTCGCTCGTGGTTGGTTCGCGGCACTCTGCGCGCTTTTACCATTGACCGTATGGAGTCAATCGGCACCGCCTTCGATCATTGACTACAGCGCTCGGCAGCATCCGGCGGTTGATACACGCGGTATGGTCGCTGTTCAGAATGCCATCGCCGCGGAGGTCGGTGCCGCCGTTCTTGCGGAAGGCGGCAATGCCGTCGATGCGGCTGTTGCGGTTGGATTGGCACTAGCAGTGACACTGCCGCGAGCTGGGAACATCGGCGGCGGCGGGTTCATGATGGTCTACGATGCCGAGTTGGGGACAACGGTTGCAATCGACTACCGAGAACGCGCACCAGCGGCGGCGAGTCGAGACATGTTTCTTGACGATGATGGCGATGCCGACGACAAGGAAGCACGTTACAGTTACCGCTCGGTCGGCGTGCCCGGCACTGTCGCTGGAATGCACTACGCGCTGACCGAATACGGCACGTTGTCGTGGGAAGACGTCCTCGCGCCGGCTATTGAGCTTGCCCGAGACGGGATTCGGGTCAGCAATGATCTGTCGACGGCTTTGTCCCGGCGGAGGGAATCGCTAGGCGCGCATCCGGAGACGCTTCGGGTGTTCTACAAACCCGACGGATCGTCTTACCGACCCGGAGAGATCTTGCGTCAGCCGGATCTCGCGTGGTCTTTGCAGCAACTGTCCGACCTCGGGCCAGACGCAATGTACCGCGGCGAAATCGGTCAACGTATTGTGGACGACATGCGCGATAACGGCGGCCTGATCACAATGCAGGATTTTGCCGATTACGAAGTTGCGATTCGTGAACCGGTGCGCGGCAGTTACCGCGACTTCGAAATCGTGTCGATGCCCCCACCGAGTTCAGGTGGCGTCTTGCTGATCCAGATGTTGAACGTGCTGGAGCAGCATGACATCGGAGCATTGGGTTTTGGCAGTGCCAAGACAATTCACCTGATGACGGAGGCAATGCGCACCGCGTATGCGGATCGGAGTCTGCATCTTGGTGATCCGGATTATCACACCGCCGATATCGATTGGCTGATGAGTAAGGCGTACGCGCGCAAAATCTCGGGTGATATCGATATTCGACGAGCACGCGATTCCAGTGATGTTGCGCCTGGGGTCAACCAGGGTTACGAGAGCCCGGATACGACACACTATGGCGTGATGGATGCGAGCGGGAACGCCGTTGTGAATACCTACACGCTGAATTTCTCCTACGGATCCGGCATCACGGCGCCGGGAACCGGCATCTTGCTGAACAACGAGATGGACGACTTCTCGGCGAAACCTGGGTCTCCAAACGGCTATGGGCTGATCGGAGGGGAAGCGAATGCTATCGCACCTGGCAAGCGTCCTTTATCGTCGATGACACCGACGCTGATTTTGAAAGATGGAGAGCCAGTGCTGATTACGGGTTCGCCGGGTGGCAGTCGGATCATCACGACCGTGTTGCAGGTGATTGTCAACGTGGTGGATCATCAGATGTCGGTTTTGGACGCGGTCGCAGCACCTCGGTTCCATCATCAGTGGTTGCCGGATCGATTGTTCTTGGAGCCTGGGTTCAGTCCGGATACTATCCAATTGCTCCAATCGATGGGGCACAACATTTCCGACCGTAGTTGGACCATGGGCAGTGCCCAAAGCATTTCGGTCGATGGGCCCTTTCAAAGAGGCGCCGCAGATCCGAGGCGCCCTGACGCCTTAGCGATCGGCCCGACAGATTTGGATTGTCGGACCAGCGCTACGCCTTGTTCGTTTTAGGAAACACGCATGACAATGCCTGAGAAGCTGCGCAATATCGCGATCATTGCGCACGTCGACCATGGAAAGACGACTTTGGTCGACCAATTGCTGAGCCAATCCGGCACATTGGATGCGCGTGCGGACGCGCCTGACCGGATCATGGACTCGAACGATCTCGAGAAAGAGCGCGGCATTACTATTCTGTCGAAAAATACCGCCATCCAGTGGCACGACTGGCGAATCAACATCGTGGATACACCAGGGCACGCGGACTTCGGAGGGGAAGTTGAGCGTGTGCTGTCCATGGTCGACAGCGTGCTGTTGCTGGTGGACGCCGTCGAAGGACCGATGCCGCAAACGCGCTTTGTGACCGCGAAGGCGTTCGCTCGTGGGTTTACGCCGCTGGTCGTGATCAACAAAATCGATCGTGATGGCGCGCGCCCGGACTGGGTGTTGGACCAGACTTTCGATTTGTTCGACCGCCTTGGGGCGACGGACACACAGCTTGATTTTCCGGTCATTTACGCGAGTGGCCTCGCTGGCTACGCGAGTGAAGACGATCAGGTCCGCTCTGGTGACATGCAACCGCTGTTCGATGCGATTACCCGTCATGTGCCGGCACCCGATGTCGATCCTGCCGGTGCATTGCAGCTACAGGTGTCGAGTCTGGATTACGATCCGTATGTCGGGGTGATCGGCATCGGTCGAGTGAGCCGCGGCGAAGTCTTGCCGAACACGGGTCTGACCGTGGTGGGTGCCGATGGCGCGCAACGCAATGCACGCATTCTCGAGCTCTACGGGTTTCACGGACTCGAACGGGTGCGGGTCGACCGGGCAGCAGCGGGCGATATCGTGGCATTCAGCGGCGTTGACCCGCTATCGATTTCTGACACGCTATGCCCGCGCGGTGAGCCTGACGCCCTGCCTGCCCTTTCGGTGGACGAGCCGACTATCAGTATGACGTTTCAGGTCAATCAATCACCGATGTCCGGCCGTGAAGGCAAATATCTGACCAGTCGGCAGATTCGCGAGCGACTGGATCAGGAACTCAAACACAATGTCGCGTTGCGCGTCGAGACTTTGGATGATCCTGATAAGTTCAAAGTGTCAGGCCGCGGGGAACTTCATCTGTCGGTGCTGATCGAGACAATGCGACGCGAGGGTTACGAGCTGGCAGTGTCCCGGCCTGAAGTGATAGAGATCGAGCGTGATGGTGAGACGCTGGAGCCCTATGAGTTGCTCACCGTCGATTTCGATGAAGACTATCAAGGTGCGGTGATGACTCGCCTCGCTGAGCGCAAGGGCGAGTTGCTATCGATGACGGCGGAGCAGCGAGGTCGAAATCGATTGGAGTATCGTATTCCGTCCCGTGGACTCATTGGCTTTCGGACCGAGTATCTCAGCGCAACGGCAGGCACGGGACTGATCTATCACGTCTTCGACGCCTACGGACCAAAATTGGAACAACCATTGGGACAGCGCAACAACGGTGTCTTGATCTCCAACGTAGCGGGGAAAGCACTGGCATATGCATTGTTCAACCTGCAGGAGCGAGGGCGGTTGTTCATTGACCACGGCGCAGAGGTCTACGAAGGCATGCTCGTCGGCATTCATAGCCGCGGCAACGACTTGGTTGTGAACCCGACGAAAGCAAAGCAGCTGACGAACATTCGTGCGGCGGGATCCGACGAGAACTTGTTGTTAACGCCGCCGGTCAAGATGTCGCTGGAGCAGGCGCTTGAGTTCATCGACGATGATGAACTCGTCGAGGTCACCCCGAAAAGTATCCGTCTGAGGAAAAAGCTCCTCGGCGAGTCGGATCGGAAGCGGGCTTCGCGGCAAGCCAAAGCCGGCTGACTGGCCAAGGTAGGGCCGATATGCGTAGTATCGGGATCTTCGAACGCGTCGCTCGGGGGACGGCATGGCTCAGGATTCAGGGCGGGTAGATCCGCGGGCATACTACGCGCTCGGTATTCTTACCGTTGTCTACACGCTGAACTTCATTGATCGCCAGATCATTTCGATTCTGTTGCCATCAATCCAAGACGAGTTGCTGATCAGCGATGCGCAAGCCGGGTACCTCGCAGGCACCTTCTTTGCGGTGTTCTACGCAACGCTCGGTATTCCGATCGCGATCATCGCTGACCGTGGAAACCGGCGTAATCTTATCGCCGTATCGTTGACAGTGTGGAGTGCAATGACGGCGCTTTGCGGTACTGCACAGAACTTTGTTCAGCTGGGTTTAGCTCGGATGGGGGTCGGTGTCGGCGAAGCGGGTTGTAGCCCGCCAGCGCACAGTCTGATTTCAGATTACTTTCCGCCCAAGCAAAGAGCCACGGCCCTCGGTGTGTATTCGCTCGGAATCTCGTTCGGCATCATGTTTGGCCTTTTTATCGGCGGCAAGCTCGACGAGCTCTACGGATGGCGAAATGCGTTCTTAATCGTCGGTATCCCCGGGGTATTACTCGCGTTGATTTTTCGCTTTACCGTTTGGGAGCCGCCACGCGGACATTCAGAGTCGCGCGAAACGGCTGAGGGTCGGCCCAGTGTTTTCGACACGTTCCGATTCTTGATGCGCCGGCGCTCTTTTCTTCATTTGGCGTTCGGGGCCGCACTGTCGGCTTTTTCCGGATACGGTGTCGTGATTTGGTTCCCGTCTTTTTTGGCGCGTACACACGCCATGCCGATCGGGGATATCGGATTGTGGCTGGGACTGATTCTCGGCATTTCTGGCGGAGCCGGAATATTTTTCGGCGGCTACGCATCGGATCGATTCGGTTTGGCCGATGCGCGGTGGAAGTTGTGGACAGTCGTTGTCGCTGGACTAATCACGCTGCCATTCTCGATTGCCGTGTATCTTGTCGATAGCGCTTACGTGGCGTTGGCCATTTTCGTGGTGCCCGCAGCGTTGAGTAATTTCTATCAAGCGACGAGCTTTGCGCAAACTCAAAGTCTTGCAAATCTACGCATGCGAGGCGTTGCGGCAGCGGTGCTGTTGCTGATCATCAACATTATTGGTCTCGGCCTGGGACCTTCATCAGTCGGTGAGCTCTCCGATTTTCTCGAGCCACGTTTCGGCACAGACAGCATGCGTTACGCGCTGTTGCTTCTGAACGTGATCCCGCTTTGGAGTCTCTGGCATTTCTATCGCGCGGGCGTGCATCTGCCCGGAGATCTTGCGCGAGCGGACGATCCCGTTTAGTCGACCGGCTTGAAGCGGTCTGGGTGGGCGTCTTTGAACGCTGACAACGTGAGGCAGTGCGCCTCGATTTCTTCGATCAGTGGGTAGGCCGACAGGTCCAAGTCAAATCGGCGTGCGTTGTAGACCTGTGGCAGAAGGTAGACTTCCGCCAACGTGATTTGCTCACCGACACAATAGCCGGATTGGCGCGGTGTTTCCTCGAGCAGTGTCTGGAATCCGTCGAAGCCGATCGACATCCAGTGCCGGTTCCATTGCGCGATCTGTTCCTGATTCGCACCATAGGTCGCGCCAAGATGTTTCAGAACCCTTAGGTTGTTAATGGGGTGAATATCGCAGGCGATCAGCGCACTTAACTCCCGAACCCTTTGGCGTTGTCTCACGTCGCTGGGCAGCAGCAAAGGTTCCGGGTAGGTTTCTTCGAGGTAGTCGAGAATCGCCGGTGATTGCAGCAACTTCATACCGTCGATTTCAACGACAGGGACCGCGCCCATCGGGTTCTCGGCCAAGAAGTCCGCCTGACGGTGGGCGCCTAGATCCAGTCGAACATCGATTGCTTCGAAGGGCAGGCCCTTTAGGTTCATTGCAATTCGTGTTCGGTAGGTGGTGGAGCTTCGGTAATAACCGTGCAGTCTTGTTGTCGCCATTTCGGGAACCTCTTGTGCGTGCGCGGTATCATGCGCATCAGGGTTCGCCGGTGCAACTCGGAGGTCACGTGCGTCATAAGAATCAGGTTTTCGAACGGTACCAACAATGGCAGGCACAGAATGCCCAAATGGTCGTTGCCGTGGTCGTCGAAACGCGAGGTTCTACGTATGCGAAACCGGGAGATTTCATGCTCATCAGAAGCTCCGGCGAGTTTCAGGGACTCCTGTCGGGCGGGTGCGTCGAGGGCGATTTGGCTCTGCGCGCCGAGCAAGTGTGTCGCGAAGGCGGCGCGGCGGTTGTTCACTACGAACTTGGCGGCGAGGAGGATGTGCTCTGGGGTATGGGAGCGGGATGCGAGGGTAGTCTAAGTATCTTGCTGCAGTCGGTGGACGGTCCGTTTGCGGAATTGCTGGATGAAGTATCCCGCCGGTATTTTGAAGGGCTCGATTCACACGTGATGCTGGGTGGGACGATATCGAAACTCACTTGGGCGCTGACGGACCAGTCGATCGGCCCAGCATCGTTGAGTTGGAATGAGTCAGACGCGTCGTTGCATGGCCGATGGATGATCGTAACGGCACCTGCGGTGTTGATCGCCGGAGGAGGGGCTGACGTATTGCCGCTTCTCGATCTTCTCGCTTCGATGGGATGGACGGCCGTCGTTGCCGAGCATCGCGAGCATTACGCGATGGCGCTCAGCGAAAAGCCGTGTCGCGTGGTGCACGCACCTGCCGAACAGATGGGAGAACACGTGGACCTGACTCGTTTCGACGCCGCGTTGATCATGAGTCACCATTTGGAGACCGATGTCGCCTATCTTTCGAGCATTGCCAAGCACAAGCATTGGTCGTATATCGGTCTCTTGGGGCCGACGCATCGGCGAGACAAGCTAGTTGAAGGTGCCCAAGGCGCCGAAGCGCTGGGTGACGTGCTGTATGGCCCGGTAGGTCTTCGACTGGGAGGGCGAGAGCCTGCGAGCATTGCGCTCTCAATCGTCGCGCATTTACATGCCGTATTCGCGAGCAAAGGGTTGCTAACCGGGCAACCCGATCATCGGGTTATTCCGATAGATTGAATTCGAGTTTCACGCGATCGGTTGCCGTCGCTGTCGGGTCGCTGGTCTCGAGCGGCTCGTAACGCCATTTTTCAACGGCAGCTATGGCCGCTCGATCGAATACTCGACCTGGCTCGCTTTCCACGACAACAATGTCGCTAGTCGAGCCATCCGCGTTTACCGTGAACCTGAGATCGACCCAACCGGTTTGGCCGCGTCTTTGAGCGCTTCTCGGATAGGCGGGTGGCCCAGCGGAAATCCGTACTAAATCGAACGACTCGGGTTCGGGTGTGGTAGCAGTTTCGCTAGGGTTCGGGTCCGCGGTTTCTGCAACGGTGTCCACAACAGTCGAAGCCGAAGGCGGTGGCGTTTGCTGCTCGGAAAGTGACGCTCTTAACTCACGGACGGTGTTTGCATCGGCGCCTGCCACTTCGGCCTGAGCGATCAATTGACTTGCCAGGTTCGCATCCCCCTGCGCCACCGCGTCGGTTGCCCTGGATACCAGGCCCGACGCTACAAACGTCAATCCTTGTTCCGCCAATGCGTTGTCAGGATCTTGTGCCAAAGCGGCTGCAAAATAGTCGCGCGCGCTATCGCCTGCTGGCGTCACGAGGTTGCCTTCACTCAAACGGAGATTGGCTCTTTCGATCAGGCCGCTGACGTCAGGTCGAGTAGGCTCGGCCACCGATGCAGTCTGCGGAGCCGAGGCTGATGTAGTAGGTGCTGTCTCGGGACGATCCGTCGACGCGCTACGAGGCGCTTCGACCGGCGCAGCGCGAGGCGTTGGTGGCACTTCAGATGTCGCGCTGATGCTGGCCGCCTCCCGAGCGGTACGTAGCTCATCGAGGCGGGCGCGTGTCGACTCTATCAGCGCCGTGTCCACATTCCCTGAGCGCTCCAAAGCCTGGAGTCGACGTTCGGCCGCGTTCAGATCACCGTTGATGAGATCTCGTTCGATTTCCGAAAACTCTCGTCGCGAGAGTTCTTTGCCTAACTCACGGTTTAGGAATGCGAGACGTGGATGACTCGGGACATGCGTGTTCAAAACCGCGAGCACATCCGACACTTGATCCAGATTGTCGGCGAGAAACTCGCGCTCGACCTGCGTAAACACGTCTTCCAGCACCGCGTCTAAGCGCGCTCGCGGTAACGGGTCAGAGCGTTGCAATCGGGCAGCGGTTGCGTAATGCAACACTGCATTATCATCTGCGGGTAGCACGAGCTTTCCTTCGCGTCGCGCGGCATCTCCGGCAGCGAGCGACTCCGATGCCGCAACAACCGGATCTTTAACTGGCGCTGGCTCCGGCTCTGAGGTTGGTGCCTCTATTTGCGCAACCGGCTGAGCGGGTGTGCTCTCGGCCGGCTCGTCGGACCCACCGCTAAGAAGGACCGCCGCACCGATAGCGGCAATGCCACCGATTGCCCAGACGATGGGTGGAACATTGCGAAGGCCGCTGAGTAAAGAAGGTTCCAGCTCATCGTCCAACTCCGGCGCATCGATGCCGGTTTGTCGAACGTCTGTTGTCCGGAACAAACCGGAATCGAATGTCACACCTTTGATGATGCCCGTCTCGGTCATCTTCTCTTGAACTTCTGTCGGTGACAGCGGTACGTCCGTCGCATTCAGCGTGAGGTGTTTCTTCGCGGAAGCTTCAATGGCAAGCCTAGATCGGCCGGGGCTCACAGGCTTCAGTAGGAACCGATAGACCAGACCATCACTGATCAGGCCCATCATCTTCTCGCCGTCTTCTCGGCGTCCGGCGACGATTGTGACAAGAGACGGGATGTGTTTGCGTAGTTGGGCGGTGATCGTCTTGACGTCTTTGACAGCGACCGCAGCGTCTGTAATCAGTACCCCCGCGGCACCTTCACGTGCGATATCGATTGCCTCTTGTAGATTCGGCGCATGATTGACGACATGGCTGGTGCCTGCCGCTGCTCGGATCGTCTTAAGAAAGCTCGCATCGTTGGTGAGCACGACGATTTCGACGTGACTAATTGCGTGCGCGGTGACATCGACGTTATTTCCCGGTTCGATGACTGGGATATCGCTCAGGTCCTGGAACGACCCTGTGGCGTCCATGTCTACGGCGAAACTGCCGGTGGCTCCCGTACTTTGGCTATTCAGCCCCGGTGAGGAGTCATTGGCCGGTATCGCAAAAGATGAGACCTTCTCCCCGCGTAAGGTCGCGTGGATCGCAGCGCAAATTTCCTCTGGAGAGCTTTCAGCGCGAAGTACCTGGTTCAAATGGCGAACGTTAACCAGTGCCGCACGGTCTGCATCGGTCATATGCTGAGATGCAACCAATATCGAACGGGTATCCGGAGAGCGCTTTTTCGCCTCTTTTAGCGCCTCCTGTCCGGTCATGCCGGGAAGGTCCTGGGCCGACACGATAATGTCTATCGGTGTGATTCCAAGCGTGGTTAAGGCTTCGGTCCCTGATGCAGCCATGTGCACAGAAAACTCATCCCCGAGGCGGCTAGCACAGGGCTCCATGAGCGCCGGCTCTGGGTGCAAGAACATCACCTGGGTTTTAAAACGATCCACCATCGTTGGCCTCACGGGAGATTTCCGCCACCCCATGTGGCTGAGCAGTCTCCCTCACTTAACAGTATAAGAAGACTCACGGGCCGAGGCAGCCCACGCTAGCGCTCGGTAAGCGAAACTGTGACCGATTCCACATAACCTATGTGCTCAGGTGCACATTTGCTTCGAAAATGCGGTGTTAGGCTGAATCAGTCTCGGGTGTTTCGCGCGAAACGATCTCTTCCAAGAGCATCTCTATGCACGTTTCAGCATCCTGAACCTTTTGTCCCTTGCTGCCTAATCGCCGTACGGCAACTTCGCCGTTTTCGACCTCGCGCTTACCGACGGCGAGGATCACTGGAACCTTTGCCAAACTATGCTCCCGCACTTTGTAGCCGATTTTCTCATTTCTGAGGTCCGACTCGGCTTCAATGCCGGCTTTTCGCAGGCGGTTCGTGAGTTCAACGGCGTAGGCATCAGCGTCCGACGTGATCGTCGCAACGATGACTTGTAGCGGCGCAAGCCAAAGCGGCAAGTTGCCCGCGTAGTGCTCAAGCAAAATCCCGGTGAAGCGCTCCAACGAACCAAACATGGCTCTGTGTAGCATCACCGGGACGTGACGTTCGCCGTCTTCACCGACATAGCTCGCCCCGAGCCGGCCCGGCAGGTTCAGATCGACCTGTAAGGTCCCGCATTGCCAATCGCGACCAATTGCATCCCGCAGCACGAACTCTAGTTTGGGTCCGTAGAAAGCGCCTTCACCCGGATTATGCGTGTACTCGAGACCGCTTGCGTCCAGTGCTGCAACGAGTGCGCGTTCGGAGGCGTCCCAGACCGCGTCTTCGCCAACTCGGACTTCCGGCCGGTCCGCAAATTTGATCCGCACATCCTCGAATCCAAAATCCCTGTAGATACTCAGGATGAGGTCGCAGATCGCAACAGACTCAGCGGTGATTTGTTCCATCGTGCAGAACACATGCGCATCGTCCTGGGTAAACGCACGTACCCTGAGCATACCGTGCAGCGCACCCGAAGGTTCGTAGCGATGCACTTTGCCGAATTCGGCGAGGCGTACAGGGAGTTCGCGATAGCTGGTGATGCCCTGTTTGAACACTTGGACCGCGCCCGGACAGTTCATTGGTTTCAGTGCGTAGACACGACCGTCTTCGGTTTCGGTCGTATACATGTGTTCGCCGAACGAGTCCCAATGTCCTGATGCTTCCCAGAGTTTCCGGTCCATGACCCCAGGCGTGTGGATTTCTCGATAGCCGGCCTCGCGTTGCTTATCGCGCATGTAGTCGATCAGGCGTTGGAACAACGTCCAACCGCGTGGATGCCAGAACACGGCGCCGGGCGCTTCCTCTTGGAAGTGGAACAAGTCCATCTGACGCCCCAGTTTGCGGTGATCGCGCTTCTCTGCTTCTTCGAGGCGGCGCAGGTACTGGCGCAATTGCTTATCGTTCGCCCACGCTGTTCCGTAGATGCGTTGCAACATTTCGTTGCTCGAATCGCCTTCCCAATACGCGCCTGACACACGCATGAGCTTGAACGCAGTGCCTAATCGACCGGTTGAGGGCAAGTGCGGGCCGCGGCACAGGTCGATAAAGTCACCTTGACGGTACAACGTGATGGTCTCGTCCTCAGGGATTCGCTCGATCAGTTTGGCTTTGTATTCCTCGCCTTGTTCGCGGAAAAACGCCACGGCGTCGTTGCGCGTCCACACCTCGCGAATGACGGTGTCATCCCGCGCGACGATCTCATGCATCCGTTGCTCGATGACTTCGAGGTCTTCTTCGTTGAACGGTGTCTCGCGAGCAAAATCGTAATAGAAGCCGTTTTCGATCGCTGGACCGATAGTGACCTGCGTTTCCGGGAACAGCTCCTTGACCGCCTGCGCCAGCACATGCGCGGCGTCGTGACGCAGCACTTCCAAGCCATCCTCGCTGTCCCGTGTGACGATCGCTATGGATGCATCCGCATCGACAGTGCGGGACAGATCGAATGACACCCCGTCGACCGTTGCCGCCACGGCCGCTTTGGCCAGGGAGCGGCTGATGTCCTCTGCCACCGCAAGCGGGGTCACCGGTTGTTCATAGTCCCGTGCGGATCCATCGGGAAGCGTAATTCTAGGCATAGTGATTCAGTGATCTTCAGGTCGAACGCGCACAAGTGAGTGCAGGAAAGCGCAATATTGTAGCCAAGCCGTGGCCTGCAGACTATGCTTATAGCCTCATATTTACGGGGCGCGGATGGTATGGCTGACGATACGCATGATCATCAGGTTTGTGTCGAAAACGCGTTGGAGCAGGCGGAAGCAGTTTGTCGCGATCGAGGATTGCGTTTAACCCCACTTCGCCGTGTCGTTCTCGAACTAGTCTGGCAGGGACACGAGCCGGTGGGCGCGTACGATCTACTTGATGCGTTGACGAAACAGGGGCATAGCCCATCTCCGCCGACCGTTTATCGCGCGTTGGACTTCTTGATTCAGGCGGGACTGGTTCATCGACTGGATTCCCTCAATGCCTACGTGGGTTGCAACGCCCCGGCGCACAAGCACGAGAGTGCATTTCTCATTTGCCGCAGTTGCCGCAATGTGCACGAGCTGGGCGTCGACAAGATTCGTGGACAAATCGAGTCTTTAGCCGATGAGGTGGGATTTGCTGCCGAGGAGCATGTGCTCGAAGTGCAGGGGGTCTGTGCAAAGTGCCAGCAAGGGAACTTGCAGCCAGCTGCATCAAACTGACGTACAATTAACCGCCTGATTTAAGCACCTACCACTACACTGATCATGAGTTCCCAGGACGATTCGGCCGCATCCGTTGGCCTTGATTTCATTCGCCAGATTATCGCCGCAGACGTGTCTGCAGCGCGATTGCCGAATGGATTAATGACGCGTTTTCCGCCAGAGCCGAACGGGTTTTTGCACATCGGTCATGCACTGTCCATCGCGCTAAATTTCGGCGTCGCGAATGAGTACGGCGGCAAAACCTACTTGCGGTTCGACGACACGAACCCCAGCAAGGAAAAGCAACTGTACGCCGATGCGATTCGCGACGATGTGGCTTGGCTTGGCTACGAGTGGCAAGCCGGACTGACACACGCTTCCGATTATTTCGAGCGCCTGTATGCTGTCGCATTAACCTTGATCGAGAGCGGCGATGCATACGTCGACAGTCAGTCGGCTGATGAGATCCGCGAACGGCGTGGCACGTTGACATCACCGGGCGTCGACAGCCCACATCGGGACCGATCGGTCGAAGAGAACCTCGCGTTGTTTCGTGCGATGCGCGCCGGTGAGTTCGAGGATGGCGCTCATGTCCTTCGCGCGAAGATTGACATGTCCTCACCGAACATCAACTTGCGCGATCCGACGCTGTACCGAATTCGGCATGCCGAGCACCAACGGACGGGTAACGAGTGGCCGATCTATCCCATGTACGATTTCGCGCATACTTTGTGTGACGTCTTTGAGGGCATCACACATAGTCTATGCACGTTGGAGTTTGAGGATCATCGGCCATTGTACGAGTGGTTAGTCGCGCGTGTTGCGCATGATTACCCACCGCGACAAATCGAGTTCTCGCGACTGCAGGTAGCCTACATGGTGACCAGTAAGCGCCGCTTGAATGAGTTGGTCGTCAATGGTCATGTGGAGGGTTGGGATGACCCTCGCATGCCGACTATCGCGGGACTGCGTCGGCGAGGTTATCCGGCAAGCGCGGTGACACGATTCTGTCGCCAGGCCGGCGTGACCAAGAAGGCCAAGCTTTTGGAGCTTGGTATGTTGGAGGCCGCCGTGCGCGATGAGCTCGCGGATGTCCCGCGTCGTATGGCCGTACTGGACCCATTGAAGCTCGTGATTACCAATTACCCTGAGGGCGAAACCGAGTGGATGACCGCTCAGAATCACCCGAACGACGAATCGCAAGGTTCACGCGAAATTCCGTTCTCCAAGACACTTTGGATTGAGCGTGATGACTTCATGGAAGAAGCACCAAGAAAGTTCTTCCGCTTGAAGCCAGGCGGGGAAGTTCGGTTGCGGTATGCCTACATCATCCGTTGCGATGAGGTGATCAAAGACGGGAACGGCGAAGTTACTGAGTTGCGCTGCAGTCTTGATCCCGAGACACGCAGCGGCAGTGGCAACGATAGGAAAGTCAAAGGCACGATCCACTGGGTCTCGGCGGACCATGCGGCGTCAGCCAGGGTCAACCTCTATGATCGACTGTTCAGCGTACCCACGCCCGCATCGCAAGATGACTTTGCGGGTACGTTAAACCCAGATTCTTTGAAGGTCGCCGATGCGCGCCTCGAGCCAGGTCTCACCGAGCTCGCACCGTTTACGCCGGTGCAGTTTGAACGTTTGGGTTTCTTTGTTCGCGAAGGGGCGGTGGAGACGCCACCCGTGTTCAATCGAATCGTGACGCTTCGTGATTCTTGGGCGAAACTCGAGCGTCAGGCAATGGCTGAGCTAGCTGCCGAAACCTGACGCTCGCGAGTCATCGTCGCTCAGACGTCGAAATGCTCAGCGTGATGATCGGCATTGCCGAACAGCGTGTCGATCATCGTGAGTCGTTTGAAGTAATGCGCAACATCGAGCTCCCAACTGACGCCCATACCACCGTGTAGTTGCACAGCTTCTTCGCCGAGTTTTCGACCTTCAGTGCCGACATAGATTTTCAGCGCCCGAACCGCCGAATCTGCTGCGGCCGTATCATCTTCGTATTGCGCCATTACAGCATGCAGCAGCAATGACCGGGTTTGCTCCGCAATCATGAACATCTCAACCATGCGGTGTTGCAAAGACTGAAAGCTCGCGATCGGCACACCGAATTGCACGCGCGATTTGGTGTATTCCAGAGTCTTGTAGTTCAGCATTTGCATAATGCCGACCGCTTCTGCACAAACACAGATCGTCGCTGTATTGACAGTCGTCGCAAGCGCACCAAAGCCGGCACCGACTTCACCGAGCAACTGGCTTTCCGATACACGAACCTGGTTGAACTGGATATCTGCGGCTTGTCGCGCATCGACGGTGGGATAGCTCGTTCGGCTAATCCCTTGCGCGTTGGCATCGACGACGAACAGGCTGATGCCCTCCCGATCGTCGAAGTCGCCACTGGTTCTAGCGCTGACGACCAGCGTGTCGGCGGCGCCACCGTTCAGGACGACACACTTGTGCCCTGAGATGACGTATTCATCGCCGTCTTTGGTCGCGGTAGTTTGAGTATTCGCAAGATCGAACCGGGCTTGTCTTTCGACATTGGCCAACGCCCCAAGCTTGGATCCGTCGATGAGCGGTGCCATCCACTGGGCTTTCTGGTCGTCGTTGGCGAGCCGTTTCAAAACGCCGCCCGCGAGTACAACGCAAGGTAAGTAAGGCTCAATGACGAGGCCTTTACCGAACTCTTCCATCAGCAGCATCAATTCGATCGGACCACCATCGAGTCCGCCATCATCTTCGCCGAAAGGCACGGCGGCCCAACCGAGTTCGGCGAACTCGGTCCAACGTTCGCGGGAGAATCCTAGGTCGGAAGCGGCAGCAGTCTGACGCGCCTCAAAGTCATAGTCGTTTTGAATAAACTTCGCGACGCTGTCTTGCAGCATCGCCTGATCTTCGGTGATTGAAAAATCCATGGCGTCTAATTCCTACAGTCCGAGCACGTGCTTGGCGATGATGTTCTTTTGAATTTCGTTCGAACCGCCGTAGATCGATGTCTTGCGGTAGTTGAAGTAGTGCAGGGCACTCGTCGGCTCCGTCCCATCAACGAGTCGTGACGCGCCATCGAAATCTGAGCTGTACTGTTCCGGGACATACGGTAGTGCGTAGTAGCCTGCCGCTTCCATGAACAGGTTGGTTAACTGTTGCTGGATCTCGGTCCCCTTGATTTTCAGGATGGAACTCTCAGGCCCAGGTGCTTTGCCAGTAGCCACTGCAGCGAGCGTACGCAGATCGGTAAACTCAAGCGCCTTGAGTTCGATTTCCGTGCGTAAAACCTTCTGTCGGAATCCTGGCGACTCGATCAGTGGGCGAGCACCGAACCGTTCGCTGGCTGCGAGTTTCTTAAGCTTCTTGAGTTTGAATTTCGAACGGGCGACAGCAGCGATGTTGGTTCGCTCGTGTTGGAGCAGAACCTTGCCGTATGTCCAGCCTTTACCTTCTTCTCCGACTAAGTTTTCAACCGGTACGCGAACGTTCTCGAAGTGAACCTCGTTGACTTCGTGTCCACCCTCAATAGTGATAATCGGTCGGACCGAAATTCCCTCGGTCTTCATATCGCACAAGATGAAGCTGATGCCCTCCTGGCGGCGGGCCACGTCTGTATTGGTGCGAGCAAGAACGAAAATCCAATCGGCGTGCTGCCCAAGCGTCGTCCAAGTCTTGGTGCCATTGATCACGTAGTGGTCGCCGTCGCGCTCGGCGAGCGTCTTCAACGATGCGAGGTCCGATCCTGCGCCGGGTTCCGAATAACCCTGACACCACCAAACATTACTCTGCAGAATGTCTGGCAAGAAACGCGCTTTTTGCGCCTCGTTGCCGAAGGTGTAGATCACAGGGCCCACCATGTTGACACCGAACGGCACAACATCGGGGGCGTTGGCTTCTGCCATCTCCGTAGCGAACAAGTACTTCTGCACCGGTGTCCATCCGGTTCCACCGTATTCCACAGGCCAGTTGACTGCCATATAACCGTGTTTGTGGAGAATTTTCTGCCAGCGGACAAAATCGTCTTTATCCAACCGCACGTTGTTATCCATTTTCTCCCGAATATCCTCGGGATAATGGTTCGTAAAAAATTCACGAACTTGTTCGCGGAAAGCGAGATCTTCGGCAGAAAAACTGAGATCCATAGTTATGTCCAGAAAGGCCGCAGGGCGCGGGAATGGAGCGGGAATTCGGCCGGAATGATGAACCGTTAGCCGCGGATGCGCCCCCCATCCGACGCCCGAGTATAGGAGGGAATGCTGCGCCGCACAACAGCGCGCAAATCGGTATAATCCAAGAACCGGGGGTAGGCTTTAAAGAGGCCAAATGACACAAGATGTCGACAATGCGACGCCTCAGGATCGTTTTAGCAGACCGATCCGAGACCTACGTATTTCGTTGATCGACCGATGCAACTATCGATGCCCGTATTGCATGCCGAGCAGTAAGTTTGGTGACGACTACGCGTTTTTGGCACGCAGCGCACGGTTGAGTCATGACGAGATCGTGCGGTTTGCGAAGATCATGGTAGGCCTCGGTGTCAACAAACTTCGCCTGACCGGGGGCGAGCCGCTCTTGGATAAGCAGATTGTCGAACTCGTGAGTCGCCTCGCTGAAATAGAGGGCGTTCAAGACCTCGCGCTGACGACCAATGGGCAGTTGCTCGCGCCTCGGGCGCAGGCCTTACGGGATGCCGGACTCAAGCGCGTGACGCTCAGCTTGGACTCTATTGATCCTGAGACGTTTGCATCAATGAGTGGCGGACGCGGGGACCTCGCAACCGTGATGGACGGCATCGCCGCTGCAGAAGCGGCGGGATTCGTACTTAAAATCAACACTGTTGTGCAGCGCGGTGTGAACGACGGCAGTGTGTTGGACTTGCTGGAACACTTTCGCCACTCGCCGCATGTCGTTCGAATGATCGAGTACATGGACGTTGGCAATCGGAATGGATGGCGACGAGATGAGGTCGTCCCGTCCGAAGAATTGCTACAAGAAATCGCTCATCGGTGGCCGGTTAGCGCACTGGAGCCCAACTACCGCGGCGAAGTCGCGCGACGCTACCGCTACAACGATGGTGGCGGCGAAATCGGTTTTATATCCTCAGTCACTGCGCCGTTTTGTGGCGATTGCCATCGCGCTCGGCTTGCCGCCGACGGGACCCTTTACACATGTCTTTTTGCGACGCAAGGCACGCGGTTCCTCGAACCATTGCGCCGAGGTGCGACGGACGAGGAGATTGCCAACATGATCAGTCGGGTCTGGCGACGACGCGAAGATCGGTATAGCGAACAACGCGCAATGAGTGAGCAGCCTTTGCTGCCGAAGGTGGAGATGTATCGTGTCGGCGGATAACTCACTCTCGCATCTCGATGCCGATGGTCGACCGACCATGGTTGACGTCACGAATAAGACCGTGACGGAGCGCACCGCGACCGCGCATACGAGCGTTTTTCTGCCGGATTCGGTCATTGCCGCGTTATTGAATGATGCGGGCGAGTTGGTGAGCAAAAAAGGTTCGGTGTTCTCGACTGCGTCGATCGCTGGCGTGATGGCAGCGAAGCGGACCCACGAGCTTATTCCTTTTTGCCATCCCCTGGGTTTGACCGGATGCGATGTCGATTTGACCTTGGATGAGAATGTAGTGTCCATCTCCGCGACTTGCCGGGTTGTTCACAAAACCGGTGTCGAGATGGAGGCATTGACAGCCGCCACCGTCGCCGCGTTGACTGTTTATGACATGTGCAAAGCCTGCTCTCACGATATAGAAATACGCGAGACGCATCTCGTTTCCAAGACCGGTGGCAAGCGAGACTTCCGCCGTGAGTAGTCAACGATTGAACGCACTAATTTTGGCCGGTGGACACAGCCGTCGCATGGGCAGCGATAAGGCCGGGATTGAAATCGACGGACAATCGCTGATTGCCCGCACATTTGTTTTGGCGTCTGAGTTTTGTGAGGTGTGCCGAGTGAGCGTGCGACCGGATCAAATGAACGATCCATTGCGCGCTGGGCTGAACCCGTTGCCAGATACTCGACCTGGCGAAGGCCCGCTGGCCGGTATCTTGGCAGCGTTTGAGTCAGATCCGACTGCAGATTGGTTGGTGCTCGCCTGTGATATGCCGGGATTGTCGCGCGAGGGGATTCAGTGGTTGGTCGATGCCGCGCGGGATATACCAGAAGCGCCGGCGGTCTCACTGACTTCGCCAGACTCCGATTTGCCAGAACCACTATGCGCCATCTGGCGGCCAGCACTGAGTGCTCCCGTTGTGGCGTCCTTGGATGCGGGTCGTCGATGCGCGCGCAAGTTATTAATCAATGCGGGCGCCGCACTGGTACCTGCGCCATCCGCGGACGTTGTTGCCAACATGAACACACCTCAGGACCGCGATGCCTGGACTGGAGCGATCTCATGAAACAAGTGGCTGTTGAATATTTTGCACTGTTCCGAGAACGTGCGGGCTGTGCCGAAGAGGCGGTGCAAACCACAGCGACGACCGCGGTAGAGCTGTTCAAAGAGCTCGAACATCGTCACGGCACCGACGACCCACGAGGGCATTGCAAGGTTGCGATCAACGGCGCGATGGCGGATTGGGACGATAACATCGCCGACGGAGATCGCGTTCTGTTGTTTCCACCGGTGGCTGGAGGGTAGCGGATGTCACGCATGGTAATTTCCGACGTGTCGATCGACCCACAGGGGTTACGCGCAGACATGGCCGATGTGCGAGCCGGTGGGTTCGTAGTGTTTGAAGGCTGGGTTCGAAATCACAATGATGGACGCGAAGTGCAGCGACTTGAGTACGAGGTCTATCATCCGCTTGCTATCAGTGAAGGTGAACGGATTATCGCCGAAGCATGTGCTGCCCACGGCGTCGTCGATGCATTCGCTGTGCACCGTGAAGGGCTGTTGGAGTTGGGGGATTGCGCGGTCTGGGTCGGCGTCGCAGCACGCCACCGCGATGAAGCGTTCGTCGCGTGTCGCGAGATTATCGATCGCATGAAAATCGAGCTGCCTATCTGGAAGAAAGAACACTACGTCGACGGTGACTCAGGCTGGGTTAACTGCGAGCGTTGCGCGTCGCACGGTCACACGCATAAGCACACAGCAACCTCATAGCTTCGATCGTACGTGCGCCAATGCGTGCGCATCGTCGACATCCCATTGCGCAGCCGGTAGTGAGACGCGGGTGACATGCCCGTCTTGTTGGACGACCGTTTTCGCCCCCTGGTCCCCGGTCAGTTGTTTGAGCGCCGGGAACGTTCTCCTGGGAAACACCACCGGCGGACCTGCCGTGTTGCCGAACGCGCTCACGATGATCGACTCGGGTTGGTCACGAGACGCGGCGACTACAGCCGACAAATCGTCAACACGGATCAGAGGTTGATCGATAAGCAAAATCAATACATGAGTGGCGCTCGAAGGTAATGCCGCGACGCCTTGCGCGATGCTGGCGCCCATACCTAGAGCCCATTGCGGATTGTGGACCATCGCGCAGTCGAACTCCGCCGTTATCCGCCATGTCGACTCAAAGTGGGCGCCACTCACGACGAGGCAGTTTCGATTGCTGCTCGCTCGACCTAGCCGAAGGGCGTACTCGATCATCGGGCGACCGCCGATGGCTGTCAGCGGCTTGATTGATGGCATCCTCGTTCCGGCGCCGGCGGCCAGAATGACGCTCCATAGCTCGGTTGTGCGGGACTCCACGCTTGCCATTCTTTGAGGTTGGCCGCGATCTCGTGCATGGTGCACGCTCCACGGCGTTCTATTCGTAGGTTGTCAGTTTGGTCAAGATAGCATCAGTTGCCGATGCCGTAGCCCTCGTGGGTCAGGAAATCGGCGTTTCCAGTTGGTACGAGGTCACGCAGCGGGACATCGATCTGTTCGCAGAGGCGACGGGGGACAACCAGTGGATCCATGTCGATCCTGAGCGTGCAGCCAAAGAGTTACCGGGAGGCAAGACGATCGCTCACGGCTATCTGACACTCGCTCTTATCCCAAAACTGACCAGCGAGTTTGTGGAATTTCAGAATCTTGAGCGCACGATCAATTTCGGCTGCAATAAGGTGCGTTTTTCGGCGATGGTTTGTGCCGGCGAAGCGGTTCGTATTCGGACCCGGATTGCGCAAGCGCGTAAACGGGCCGGCGCCTTATATCTGGTCAGCGAACACGCCATCGAATTGAAGGGCGCGCGCAAGCCGGCCTGTACGGCCGACACCATCGGGTTGTATTTTCTCAGCGAGTCCTCGTAGACACTAGCCGTATGCACCGCTGCGTTGAATGGACTCGACCAGTGCTTCATGCAGGGCGGGCGTTCGGGTGACCAAAAGATCGGCCCTTCTTTCGGGATCAAATTGGTCGAACGCGTTCAGAGAGGTTCCGTCCGGACGGGTTGCTTTTCCCCCTAAACGGGTAACGGCGAACGCGGTCGCGCCAACATCCAGCAGCGCGCAGTCGAGCATCAGATAACCACTGAGTTGACCGGTAAAAAGGCTGTTCAGTGCGCAGCGTGAATCAGAAGGATCATAGTCTGCGCTGAAATCGAAAATGGGTTGGATCGCCGCGACCGCATCGATCAGTCTCGGAGGACATTGGTAGACGCCGAGCGGCGCAGCTTCTTGTGTGACGACCTCGAGGGGTTCGGCGTTGCGCAAATCGGCGCCTGTGAGTACAAAACTTGGCGCGAACAAGCTGCTGCCATAGAGGCGCGACAACGCGGGATGATAGCTCAGCGTTGCAATGATTGACCCACGCCAACGCAGCGAGACCAGCAAGTCGAACCAAGGGCTGTTGTCGCGGTACAGGCGCGTGCCGTTGATCGGATCGAGCATGACACAAGCATCAGCACCTGTAGGAAAGTACGGGGTGTTGCTTGTCGCCGCGTGTTCCTCGCCGTAAAAGTCCCAACCCGGCAGCTTGGCCAGCACAACCGCTTCGATAAACTGCTGTACGCCAATGTCCGCGTCCGTCAAAGCGGATTGCCAAGCGTCCCCTGTCTTGGGTTCGGCACGGTGCCGAAGGCGGCCTTGCAGGCTTAGCGCATACTGTCCAGCCGTGACCAGCGATGGCACTAAGCAATCGATAAATCTGAGACTCGCGCGGTGAGCAGCCGTGCGGTTCGACGTCGCAGCTACCGACATGGTCACCCGCTCTCTAGATCGGTGGAAACCGGGTCATCGGAGAACTGCGCTGCCGCGAGCCGTTGACGGTTCACGCTGAGTGCCAACACATCCGGTCTCGCATAGTGCCCACTTGGATCGAAGTTTTGTCGTTCCTCCAAGACTCGAGCCAGATCGAGGTCAACGGTGAATACGCCCGACTCATTGACTATCGGCTCGAGCAGCCAGTCGCCGTCCGGCGCCGCGACACATGACCCACCATTAGCGAGCGTCACATCACCATGCCACGTCTCATCTGGTGTCGAGGACGAGGCGAGATCCTCGCGCCGCATTAGCCCAGAAACGGATACCACATAGCTTCTTGATTCACGCGCGATGAATCGGGTGATCCATTCGGTGTTGACCCGATTGCCTGGCCATACGGCAATGTGAAGATTCACGCCCTGTGCGTACAGCGCGGCCCGCGCCAGTGGCATCCAGTTTTCCCAGCAGTTTAATCCCCCGACTCGAAAATCGCCGAGATCGTGGGCAACCAATCCTGCGCCGTCACCCGGCGACCAAACCAACCGCTCCTCGTACGTTGGCATCAGTTTGCGATGCACACTCGCGATCTCACCATGCGCATCGATGTACACGAGAGAGGCGTAAAGGCTGTGCCCACCGCGGTGCTGTGGCCGTTCCATGATTCCGAGGTATACCGCGAGATTTAAAGATGCGGCCCGTTCCTGAATGCTCTTCAAACCGCCAGACTCAATATCAATGGCGGCGCGCAAGTAACGTGCGTACCAGTCCTTTTGTCGGGCGGAGTCGAATCTCGCGCCATCGGTGCGTTCGACCCAGAAAGGATATCCCGGCAGCAGGCCTTCGCCGAAAACAATCAAATGCGCGCCTTTGGCTGCCGACATAGCATCTAGAATCCGTGCTTCGGTTGCTTCGCGGTCCAGCAATACCGGCGCAATCTGCGCGAGTGCGACTTTCATATCAATTTCTCCCCGCACACCAAATCAGTGCGACGTACGCAGTATACTGCGCCGCATGGCGCTACTCCGTTTTGATGATATCCGCGTAGAGTTCGGTGCGGACCCGATTCTTGAGTCTGCAGATTTTGCGCTTGAGGCGGGAGAACGCGTCTGTGTGGTGGGCCGCAACGGCGCCGGTAAGTCCACCACGCTCAAGCTGATCTCCGGTGCGCTGATTCCGGATAGCGGTGAGGTTGTTCGTACCGAGGGATTGGTCGTCGCCGAGCTACCTCAATCACTGCCGCCAGCGACGGAGCTGACCGCGTCTCAATACGTCGGGCAGGCGCTCGGTGAGCTTGAAGCGCTTCGAACCCGGTTCGAACGTTTGTCTTCCGATCCGGCAGCGACGGGCAGCAAAGAGCTCGAAGGTATCCAAAGCGAACTGGACGCGCGTGGCGCGTGGGATTTGGAGCGACGGGTCGAACGGACGGTCAGCGAGCTTGGTTTACCGGGTGATACGCCACTTAAGCTGCTGTCCGGTGGCTGGCGTCGACGCGTCGCGCTCGCGCGGGCGCTTGTGCTGAATCCCGACGTCCTTCTGTTGGATGAGCCGACCAACCATCTCGATATCAATACGATCGAATGGCTGGAGCAGCGCTTGCTGACTTTCTCGGGCAGCGTTGTGTTCGTGACTCACGATCGCGCATTCCTCCAAAAGCTTGCCACTCGGATCGTGGATATTGATCGAGGCAAGCTAGTCAGTTGGCCTGGCGACTTTCAGCAGTATCTCGCAGATCGCCAACAAGCTTGGCAAGAAGAGGATGAGCACAACGCCAAGTTCGATAAGCGACTTGCTGAAGAGGAGGCTTGGATTCGCCAAGGCATCAAGGCACGACGAACGCGCAATGAAGGTCGAGTCCGCGCCTTGCACGCCATGCGCGAGACGGCGGATAGCCGACGTAAGCGCGCACAGACCGCTCGTGTCCATATCGAATCGTCGGATCCTTCGGGCCGCAAGGCGGTACAACTACACAACGTGAGCTTCGGTTATGGCGGAAGTCTTCTGATCGATAAGCTCAGTATGGTCATCCAGCGGGGCGATCGGATCGGTTTGGTTGGTAACAACGGCGTTGGAAAGAGCACGCTACTAAAGTTGATTCTGGGCGAACTCGAACCACACAGCGGCACGGTGAAGCACGGAACCAATCTCGAGATCGGCTACTTCGACCAACTGCGTCGGGAACTCGATGGCAACAAGACGATTGCCGAGGTCGTCGGCGAAGGCAATGATTACATCATGCTGAACGGCAAACCACGTCATGTCGTTGGCTATCTCCGCGGCTTTTTGTTTTCCGCGAAACGTATTCTGTCGCCGGTATCGGCACTATCTGGTGGCGAGAAAAATCGTGTGGTTCTGGCGCGCCTGTTAAGCCGTCCTAGCAACCTTCTGGTGTTGGATGAGCCGACCAACGACCTGGACGTTGAAACCTTGCAGGTACTCGAGCAGCAACTGGCGGGATACACCGGGACGTTATTGGTCGTGAGTCATGATCGCCAGTTTCTAGATAACGTGGTGACCAGCACCCTGGTGTTCGAGCAGGGGGGCACCGTTGAGCGGTTCGTCGGTAATTTCTCGGATTGGCTGCGGCAGGGTCGCAAGCTGGCGGTCAATGATCGACCCGGTCGCGATAGCGGTTCAGCCGCTAATCATCAAAGTCGAACTCCGCGCAAAGCGACGAAGTTAAGTTACAAAGATCAGCGGGAACTTGATTCGCTGCCGGATGCGATCGCGGCGCTCGAGTCGAGTATCGAGGCGCTTCGTGAACAAACCGCAGCCGACGGATTTTACGAACAGCACTTCGAGGATGTCGTCCAACCCGTTCTCGATGATTTGGCCGCGAAGGAGTCTGACTACGAGCGACTACTGACGCGATGGACGGAGCTTGAGGATTTGGCCGAAACGCTCCGATCCGGCAGCTAGCGCGGGCTGGTTCAAATCGAGGCTTTCATGCACACTTTAGAAATCCAATAAGCGTTTACGACCTAGGGGGGAGCCATGCGCGGATTGATGATGGATCAGCCACTACTGATCTCGAGCATTGCGGAGCACGCAGTGACGTTCCATGCCGGATCCGAGATTGTTTCGGTGACGGCGGATAACCCGCGGCATTGTTACACCTACGCGGAGTGTTTCGGCCGGGCTAAGCGGGTCGCGAATGCACTCGAGTCCCTAGGGTTGGCGCGGGGCGACCGGGTGGCGACGCTGGCGTGGAATGACTATCGGCATATGGAAGCCTACTACGGCATTTCCGGGGCAGGATTCGTCTGTCATACCATTAATCCGAGGCTGTTCCCAGAGCAGCTGATCTACATCATCAATCACGCCGAAGATCGTGTGCTGTTGATTGACCCGATGTTTCTGCCGCTGGTAGCTGCCATTCGCGACAAGGTGGAATGCTTAGAGCACATCATCGTGATGTGCGGTGATGATGGTTTGCCGGAAACCGACTATCCGGTGCAAAGCTACGAGTCATGGATTGGCGCTGCTTCCGCTGACTACGATTGGCCCGAGTTTGACGAGAACACCGCCTCGGCGCTGTGTTACACATCCGGCACGACGGGCAACCCGAAAGGCGTGCTGTATTCGCATCGTTCAACGGTCTTGCACGCGATCTGCGGATTGATGCCGGACGCGCTAAACGTTTCTCGATCCGATGTTGTGTTGCCGGTGGTGCCGCTGTTCCACGTCAACGCTTGGGGTATCCCCTATTGCGCGCCGATGGTGGGTTCGAAGCTTGTGATGCCGGGTCCGAAAATGGGTGACGGGGAGACGCTTTATAACCTGCTTGAAGGTGAGGGCGTCACTTTGGCTTTGGGTGTGCCGACCGTCTGGTTGGCGTTGCTGGACTATGCGCGTAAGCAGGGGTTAAAGCTGAACCACCTGCAAAGAACAGTCGTTGGTGGTGCGGCTGTGCCGGCTTCGATGATCGAGGCGTTCCGTGACGAACACGATGTTGTTGTGCACCAAGGTTGGGGCATGACAGAAATGAGTCCGTTGGGCGTCGTGAACAAGTTGTTGCCCAAGCACGCGGATCTAGCCGCTGATGAGCAAGTCAAGATACAAGCGAAAGCGGGTCGTGGCATCTACGGCGTGCAAATGAAAATCGTCGACGATCAGGGTGAGGCGCTGCCTTGGGACGGCAAAGCGTTCGGCGCACTGCGGGTTCGCGGGCCCTGGATTTGCAGTGATTACTTCAAGCTGGAAGGCGGCAGTGAGGCGCACGCCGATGCCGGTTGGTTCGATACCGGTGACGTTGCGACGATCGATCCAGATGGCTTTATGGCGATTACCGACCGAACCAAAGACGTCATCAAATCCGGCGGGGAGTGGATCAGTTCGATCGATCTGGAAAATACAGCGATGGGCCATCCGGATGTCGCTGAGGCGGCGGTCATTGGGGTCGCACATCCGAAATGGACGGAACGTCCGTTGATGGTTGTCGTCAAGCAGGAGGGCAGCGATCTGGACAAAGATGGTGTGCTCGGTTACCTAGACGGCAAAATCGCCAAATGGTGGACTCCTGACGATGTGGTGTTCGTCGACGAGCTTCCGCATACTGCGACTGGCAAGATTAAGAAAACCACCTTGCGTGAGCAATTTTCAGATTACGTCTTGCCGACCGCAGATTAGTCTGGGAGCCGCGAACCCATGAGCCAAATTCGAGCACTGCCATTATTGCTTCTGGTAATAGGCGCTTTGGCTCTCGGGCAATCCGTTTGGTGGGCAGGTTTTGAAACGGGGCGACAGGTGCATGCCGGCATCGGCACTGTAGTTGGACTCGTCAGCAGCGCGGGAGCGATCATGTTGCTTCGCTCAGGAAGAGATAAGGAAACGGACTAGTGGAAGAGAAGCAAAGATTGCATCAGATGCGCGCAGTGGTCACAGGCGCGGCGACCGGTATCGGTGAGGCGATCGCTCGGGTATTTGCCCAACATGGCGCTAGCGTTGTTGGTGTTGACCTGCCGGACTCAGGCATCGAAGAACGATTCAAAGGCGTGCCTAACGTCACCGGGTATGTGCTGGATGTATCGGAAGAAGCTGCACCGGAGCGGATGGTCGAACTGATTGACGCTGACCTCGGCGGGCTCGACATTCTCGTGAACAACGCCGGAATTAGCGATATGCAGAGTGTTGAGAAAAGCTCGGATGCGCAGTGGGATCACATCATGGCGAATAATCTGCGCCCGGTGTTCCGGCTGTCGCGCACGGCCATTCCGTTGTTGAAGCGCAGTCCGGCGGGCCGGATTATCAATCTCGGGTCCATTTATTCGTTTATGGGCGGGCGTTATCTGTCTGCTTATGCAGCGTCAAAGCATGCGGTTGCTGGCCTCACGAAATCCCTTGCTGGTGAAGTGGGTAAACACGGCATCACGGTGAATTACATCCAGCCGGGTGCGATCATGACTAACATGACGCGTCCCGCGTTTCGGCAGAACCCGGAGTTGCGAGACCAATACATTGCGGGTTGTTCCATGGGTCGTCTGGGTGAGCCGTTGGACGTGGCTCGCGTGGCCTTGTTTTTGGCGAGCGACGACGCCGCCTACGTTACCGGCACCGGCATTGTCGTCGATGGCGGCACGGTACAACAGACATGAGTGGGTCTGCAGAGCAACCGCTTGAGTTTTCCAGCTTCGGTGAGTTTTACCCGTATTACCTTGCCGAGCACGCTGACGTGAACTGTCGTCGACTGCATTTCGTCGGCACGACCGGGGTCATCGCTTTGTTTGTGCTCACGCTCGCAACGGCCAATCCTTGGTGGCTGCTGGCGACGCCGGTAATGGGTTACGGGTTTGCTTGGCTCGGACACTTCGCGTTTGAGAACAACAAGCCCGCCACGTTTAAGTTTCCGTTATACAGCCTAGCCGGCGACTGGGTGATGTATCGGGATATTTTGATCGGGCGCGTGTCTTTGCGCCGCTAGCTGACCCCAAGGCTAGCTTTTAGAGTCGCCAAGTAATCGCGGATTCTCTGCGCGTTTGTACCTAGGTCGCTTTGGCCGACTCGAGACTTGGACCGCACGTCCACAATGACGCCCGCGTTGCCTTGGGACACGCGAATGATGATGTCGTCTTTGTAGCCATACCAGAACGTCACGTCGGTGGCTTCTATTTGCTGACTGCCATCCTGACGGACCACGGCCTGCCAGCCCTGAGCGACCGCCGCCGCTTCGGCAGCATCGAGCACACGTGCTGCGTCATTACCCGGAACGACCAACGGCTGAATGTCGGGATAAGCCTCTAGCTGCTGTTTCGCAAAGGCCTCTCCAGGGTAGGCGTCCGGGTTGGCGGCGCCAGCGCGGGCACCGGCGAGAATATCGAATTGCGGCGGATTGCCGACATCCGTGGTGATGTCATGGATCTGTGGGACGGATGCGCCTTTTATCACCCAGGAGACCAGAGTCGCCGTCAGTGCACCGCTGATGAGAACGCACCCTGCAAGCATCGCCGTTCTGCGACGCATGGTCGGTAGAACGAGCGCGAGTATGGCGCACAGCAATGCAACAGCACCAAGTATCAAGGCACCCAGGCTCATGAGAACGGCAAACTTCGTCGGAATCAGACCAAATCGATGCCCGGGACCTGCGATCAGCAAAATCAGAACGGCACTGATGGTTTCGAATTTCGCGATCATCGCGAGGCGGTCGGCAATGGTTCTTTTCACTAGGCTGCTCTCAACCGAACAATGGTGCTCGGAGGATACCGGCTGCGGCCGGTGGGGTCTATTGGTGCGCCATGTGGTCTAATGTCGCGATTCTAAAGATGGAGTGTGCGATGGATCCGGTGCTCGAAGACCTGTGTCATTTGCTAACGCTTGAGCGCATCGAAGCGAATATCTTCCGAGGCGAGAGTCGCGATATCGGTAGTGAGCAAGTGTTTGGCGGGCAGGTACTCGGACAGGCCTTGTCGGCAGCACAGCGGACCGTCGATGACGATCGGTGTGCGAACTCCCTGCACGCGTATTTTTTGCGCCGGGGCGACATGGAAGCGCCGATCGTCTACGAGGTTGATCGCCAACGCGACGGGCGCAGCTTTTCGGTCAGACGGGTGGTCGCGATTCAGCATGGCCGGCCGATTCTCAACATGGCCGCTTCTTTTCAGCGCCCAGAAGAGGGCCTTTCGCATCAGTTTGACATGCCGGATGTGCCCGACCCCGAGAGTCTTGTCGACGCGAGAGATATCGCACGGGATGTCGGTGAACTGCTGCCAGCGAAGATGCGGCGTTTTGTCACGGAGGAAAGGCCGTTTGAGTTTCGGCCCGTCGAGCCCCCTGCGTTCGTCGCACGTGAAGAGCGCGAGCCGTACAAACATGTATGGGTGAGAGCAGTCGATCAGCTTCCTGACGATGCCAATTTGCACAGAGCGATGCTCGCGTATGTGTCGGATTACGAGTTGCTAGGCACCAGTGCGCTCCCACATGGACTGCGATACGGTACGGGTCAGGTTCAGATGGCGAGTTTGGACCATGCGTTGTGGTTTCATAGACCGCTGCGAGTCGACGAGTGGTTTCTCTACGTGATGGACAGCCCTAACGCGAGTAGCGGCAGGGGATTCGCGCGTGGGCGCATCTATCGCCCTGATGGAATTCTCGCGGCCAGCACTGCTCAGGAAGGCGTGGTGCGCGTTTGGGATGATTCACGAAGTCAGTCGAGTCACCCCGCAGAGCAGAAATAGGGTTAGTCCGATACGGCCTTTAGCTGAGTCGCGAAGCGCCTTGCGTTCGCGACGTAGTGGTCGGCGCTGAGTCGCAGCTGTGCCCGCTCTTCGTCGCTGAGCTCACGAATCACTTTGGCCGGCGTTCCCATAATGAGGACGCCATCTGGAAACTGTTTGCCTTCTGTCACCAGCGTATGGGCACCGACCAGCGATTCTGATCCGATCACAGCGCCATTGAGTACAGTCGCGCCGATACCGATCAGTGCGTAGTCGCCGATCGTGCAGCCGTGCAACATCGCTTGGTGGCCGATGGTGACACCCGTTCCAAGGGTCAATGGAAAGCCGAAGTCGGTATGCAAAACGCTGTGGTCTTGCACGTTCGATCGCGCACCGATCGTGATCTGTTCCATATCACCGCGCAAAACGCTGCCAAACCAGACGCTGGCAGAATCGTGCAACGTCACTTTGCCAATGACGGCCGCGCTGTCGGCGATCCATTGGTTGTCACCGATCAACTCAGGTGCCGCGTCGTCGAGCGCGTACCTCATGTCGATTTGCCCTGATTCGCGACGGCGTGGGCTGCGGCAGCGATCGCGTCGGCATCGCCAAGAAACTCACGGGAAATCGGACTGAGGTCGTCATTCAGACGGTACTCGATAGGCACGCCTGTCGGAATGTTAAACCCAGTAATGTCCTGCTCGGACACACCGTCCAACATCTTCACAAGCGCTCTCAAGCTATTGCCATGGGCCGCAATCAGCACGTTCTTACCGCTCTTGAGGTCGGGTGCGATACGGGCTTGCCAAATCTCCGCCACGCGCACGAGCGTCAACGCCAGCGATTCGGTTTCCGGTAGGGCATCGATCCCCGCATAGCGCCTGTCAAAGCGCGGATGACGTTCATCGTCCTGGTCAAGGGCGGGTGGGGTGATGTCATACGAGCGGCGCCAGATATGCACCTGTTCGTCGCCGTACTTCTCCGCGGTCTCTGCTTTGTTAAGGCCTTGGAGCGCACCGTAGTGACGTTCGTTCAAACGCCAGTCGCGATGCACTGGCAACCAGACTCGATCCATTTCCTCCAGCATGAACCACAGCGTACGAATCGCTCGTTTCAGAACAGAGGTGTAGGCCACGTCGAAGTCGAAACCACTATCGGTTAGCAATTTGCCAGCAGCTTTGGCCTCGGCGACGCCTTTTTCAGTTAAGTCGACGTCGGTCCATCCTGTGAACAGATTCTTAAGATTCCACTCGCTTTGGCCATGTCGGCACAGTATGAGTTTTCCAGGCATTCTCGTGCTCCAGCTTGATAGTGTGTTGTGGCTCGCAAAGGTTGTTGAGACCGTAGTGTCCCTATCCTGTCCCTTCGTTGACCAGTGTCGCGATCTCGTTGACTGCGACGGTCAGTGAGGCAAAGTCATCGCTGCCCATCTCTTGCATTTGCGTTAGCAAATCCGCGACACGATCAAATCGCGCCGAATTGGTTGCGATCAATTTACGAATGCCTGACTCGGGGTCGCGACATTTATTGACCGTGAACACTTGCCCTGCCAAAGCTCTCTGCGTACCCATTGCGCGCTCTCGGAGTGTACCGCGGGCGCGCGCTTCCCAGATGCCTTGCACTGGCAGTCGGTCGATAGCGCTGCGTATCCAGTCAATCGACAGCTGCTCGCCAATCGCGAAGTAGGTCTGCGCCATGCCGCTTGTGCTACAGCCAGTCTCTGTCGCAATTCTTACCGACTCTAACGCGTCGGTTACGTAGCCGAGTGCGCTGACTTTCTTTGCGAGGCGTTCCGGGACGCCCATGCGCAAATGTTGCTTCACATTCCGCGACAATTTGGTTCGCTCTGACTTGCTCATTAGATCCGGCAGCGAGCGCAGAATCGACTGTACCGGTTCCGACATCAAACCAATCTGTTCGTCGACATCAATCGCACTCGCGCAGTTTCGGAGAATCCAATAACACGCATGGCGGAGCTTCCGAGCCACCTCATACATCATTGAGTATTGAATATTGGTCGGGATGCGCGTGTCCAGGCGCTCGATATCGGCCCAAATTTGTCGCGCGTCTGTCATGTCGCGCGCAATCACGTAGCTCTGCGCGACGTTCTCTATCGTACTGCCGGTTTCCTGCTGTGCTCGAATGGCGAAGGCGGGCCCCATTCGGTTGACCAAGCTGTTGGTCAACAACGTTGTAACGATCTCCCTCGCTAAACGGTGTTGCGGCATAAAATCGCCGTACGAGGTCTGCAGCGGCGTTGGAAAATAGTGCGTGAGTTCCTCGCTCTCGTGCGAGCCAAGGTCCAGACTGCTGGCACTCAACTGACCGTATAGATCAAGTTTCGCGTAACTCAACAACACAGAGAGTTCGGGACGCGTGAAGCCGCGCTCATCGCGCGCGCGAGCGTCTAGTGTCTCGTCGTCTGGCAGACCCTCCAATCGACGATTCAACAGACCGCGCTTTTGCAGCGCTTGGATGATTGACCGATGCTCACTCAGGCGTTCCGCCGCTCGTGCTTCCATCATGCTGATGGCCTGCGTTTGCAGATAGTTGTTGCGCAGAACCAGGGCCGCCACTTCATCCGTCATTTTGGCGAGCAAATGGTTTCGACGCGTTGCGGGTAGGCTCTTCGACTCTGCAACTCGTGCCAACAGAATCTTGATGTTGACCTCGCGGTCCGAGCTGTCGACGCCAGCAGAATTGTCAATAAAGTCGGTATTGATGCGCCCGCCGTGTTGGGAATACTCGACCCGTGCCAATTGAGTGAGACCCAAGTTGCCGCCTTCACCAACGACTTTGCAGCGCAGCTCCGTGGCGTCAACACGCACACTATCATTCTGCCGGTCGCCGGCATCGGCGTGAGATTCGAAACTCGCTTTGACATAGGTGCCAATGCCGCCATTCCAAAGCAGATCTACGCGCATGCGCAAAATGGCTTGGATAACCTCGAGTGGGGACGGGTGTGGTTCACTCAAGTCCAGCAATTTTCGGGCAGGCTCGGACAAGGCAATCGACTTGACGTTTCGATCAAACACGCCACCGCCTTCGGACAGCAACGAAGTGTCGTAGTCGTTCCAGCCTGAACGGGGCAAATCAAACAACCGCTGGCGCTCTGCAAAGCTCGTGTCAATGTCAGGGTCAGGGTCGATGAAGATGTGACGGTGATTGAACGCCGCTTGCAGTCTAATGGTGGGCGAGAGGAGCATTCCGTTGCCGAATACGTCCCCCGACATATCGCCAATTGCCGCAACCGTGAACGGATCGGTCTGGGTGTCGGTGCCTATCTCACGGAAATGCCGCTTAACAGCCTCCCACGCGCCGCGCGCCGTGATTGCCATCTTCTTGTGGTCGTAGCCGGCGCTACCGCCAGAAGCAAACGCATCGCCGAGCCAGAACCCATGTTCGACCGCGATACCGTTCGCAATGTCAGAGAACGTGGCGGTGCCTTTGTCTGCGGCGACGACTAGATAAGGGTCCGGATCGTCATACCTGACAACGCGGTCCGGTGTGACAGTTTCTCCATCGATCAGGTTGTCTGTCACCGAGAGTAAGGCGCGAATAAAGATGGAGTAACAAGCAATGGCCTCATCAAGAATTGCGTTCCGGTCTCCATCCGGTAGTTGTTTTGGATAGAAACCACCCTTGGCGCCGGTTGGCACGATCACCGTGTTTTTTACCGTTTGCGCTTTCATCAAGCCCAACACTTCAGTGCGGAAGTCATCTCGCCGATCAGACCACCGCAATCCACCGCGAGCTACGCTGCCCGCCCGTAGGTGGACTCCTGCGACGCGCGGGGAGTACACGAAGATTTCGTGTGCCGGTCGTGGTAGTGGCGCCTCATCGATGCGCGCAGTGTCGATCTTAAAGGCGAAAGCCTGTTCATAAAGATCGATTGTGCCTGTGTAAACGTTGGTCCGTTGCGTTGCGCGCATGGCACTGAACAGCGCGCGTAGGGCGCGATCCGCATCGAGACTCACGGCTTCAGCGATACCGGCGCGAATCTTCTTCTCGATGTCGCGGACCGTACGCTGGGTTCGGCGTCGGTCTGGGTTGAATCGAGCGTCGAACCAACTGAGCGTCAATCCGACAACATCGGCGTACTCTGCAAAAATTTCTTCGAGATAGCGCTGCCGAAAGGGAAGGCCAATCTGTAACAGGTAGGTCGCGTAAGAGCGCAGGACATTCAGGCGCGCATTGTCCAGGCCTGCGAGCGCGATCAGAAGGTTGTATCGGTCTCGTTCGACCGAACCAACGAGCTGACCATGAAAACTCAGTATGAGATTGTCTTTGGCGCGTCGCAGCTGTTGTTTCGACGTCTGCGTCGTCGGCTGGAGTTCAAAGTCTTGCAGCCAAGCTCGGCGGGCCGCGAGTCTCAGTTGGTAAGGACGTTCTGTAAGAACACGCATCCCGAGGTTCTCTAAGAGAGGTAGTGCATCCGACAACGCCAACTGCTGGTCGAAGCGCAGCACTACGAATCGGAGCGATCCATCCGGCCTCACTTCGAGTTGATAGTTGTCTTCCTCTTGCGGGCTCGAACCAAGTTGGCGTTCGACGAAGGCGAGGTCATTGACCGCCTGCTCGATTGTGGCGTCTTCCTCATAGGCCAATGGGAATATCTTGCCGTATTGGTCGAACGTCTCGGCGCCGTTTTCTTCCCCGAATCGGTCGATCAAAGCGTCGCGCAATTTGTCGCGCCATGTCACCACAGCCTCGGCGATGCGCTGCTCAATTTGCCTCAATGACACCTTGTTCGCTGCGCGGCTATCCGCATAGACCAGCAGATGTACCCGCGCGAGCGCGGAGTCGGACAGTTGCACATGAGACTCGACCGTGTCGCCTTGCAGTGCATCTCTCAATATTGATTCGGTGCGTTCACGAACCTCCGTGTTGTACTTCTCGCGTGGGATGAACACGAGACACGAGTAGAATCTGCGGAACGTGTCACGGCGCATGAAAAGTTTGACGCGCCGTCGCTCTTGCAGATTGAGTACACCGGTTGTGGTTCGAGCAAGATCGGCGACGCTGGCTTGAAACAATTCGTCGCGCGGGTAGTTGTTCAAGATGTGAATGAGCGCCTTGCCGCGATGGCCAGTTGGGTCGAGACCGGCCCGCTCAAGAATCTCGGCGATCTTCTCTCTCACCAACGGGATTTGACCAACCGGCTCACTATAGGTCTGCGAGGTGAACAAACCGATAAACCGGTGTTCGCCGACAGCATTGCCGTCTTTATCGAACGCTTTGATGCCGATGTAGTCGAGGTAGCTTGGGCGATGAACCGTCGAGCGGGAATTCGCTTTGGTAATGAGCAGTAATTCGCTCGATCTGCGATAACGTTGCATCGCTGGCGACAGTGCGTGAGTGCTACCGCGTCGATCGCCGACAGTGTTGAGGCCGAGCGCAGACCCGCGGATCGGCGATAAAGTCAGCGCGCCTTTTTTCTTCGTGAGGCGGTATTGGCGGTAGCCGAGAAACGTGAAGCGCTCAGCGGCCAGCCAGCGCAGTAGTTCGAGGCTTTCGCGTTTGCGATCTGGGTCCGCTTGATCCTGTGCCTCGATATGTTCGATCACCGCTTGCATGCGGTCTTTCATCGGTTGCCAGTCACGTACCGCAGCGCGCACATCCGTCAGCGTTTTCTCAAGTTCGGCGTTCAAATGGCGAAGTCGTTCTGGGCGCGACTCTCGGCGAATCTCGAGTCGAATGAAAGAGTCGACAGTGCCTTGCTTGGCACTCCGAGGTTTGATGTCCTTCAGGCGCCCACTTGGCGTGCGGATGCACCGAATCAACGGGTGAACAGTGAGGCGGATCGACGCTCCCTCTCGGTCCAACGTCATGCTCAGCGAGTCGACAAGGAACGGCATATTGTCATGCACCAACTCCACGATCGTGTTCGGGCTTTCCCAGCCATCACGCTTGAGCGTTGGGTTGTAGACTCGCAGTTTGTGCTCGCCCGGTTTGCGCGTTCGCCCCTGCTTCGCATGAGCGAGTGCGGCCGAGGCGAGGTCTTCAACTGAAAATGCTGTGACATCGTCAAGACTGAGATTTCGGTAGTACTCGCCGATGAATCGTCGCAATACTCTGCGATCAGCGAATGGTGTCGACTCTGGAACGGCTGATGTGATCTGGCTCAGCAGCTCCTCATGACGGTCCCCGCGCCGTCGGTCCTTTCTCGGCATTGCCATCCTCCGGGCACCCAATGTGCGGCCCGCCCCGTGTCGCGCCGGATTATACCCTACGGATGCGACAGGTGAGACTTGTTCGGTGCCGTCTTTGCTTTACCATTTGCGGTTGCCGCGATCTCAGTTAGGAGGGCGACCGTGACGCAGCGTGAAATGGAACGCGGGATCCACACCGACCTGTCTCGACGAGAGAACTATTCAGCATATCTTCAACTCGAGCAGCTTCTCAGTAGCCAAACACCACTGAGTGACCCGGCGCATCACGATGAGATGCTCTTTATCGTGCAACACCAGGTGGCCGAGCTGTGGATGAAGCTCCTAATCCACGAGTTTGAAGCGGCGATGGACTTCATGCGCCAGGGTCGCTTAAAGCGTGCGTCGAAGTGCCTGGCCCGTGCCAAGAAGGTACAGCAACAACTGCACAACCAGTGGGGCGTACTGGACACATTGACGCCGAGCGAATACGCCGAGTTTCGGCATGTGTTCGGTAACGCATCGGGGTTTCAATCTCCGCAGTACCGGATGCTGGAAATTTTGCTTGGCGTGCGGAACCGGAAAATGCTGAAAGTCTATGAACATCGACCGGAATGGCACGCGCGACTGAGTGAGGCGTTGGATCGGCCAGGGGTGTTTGACGAGTTCTTATCGTGGCTCGCACGATGCGGACATAGTGTCCCGGAATCTGTGTTGGATCGGGACTTTTCAGAGCCGCGAGGCGTGGACGATGGGGTCGTCCGTGTTTTGTTGCGCATCTACCGAAATACACGCGAACACTGGGACGCATACGAAGTGTGCGAGACACTCGTCGACATCGCCAACAATTTTCAGTTTTGGCGTTTTCGCCACTTGAAGACGGTGGAACGGATCATTGGTCACCGCCCCGGCAGTGGCGGCTCGTCTGGTGTGTCGTTCCTGCGCAGGGCGTTAGATCAGGAGTTTTTCGAGGAGCTGATCGCGGTGCGCACCGCGTTGCATGCCGATTCGCTGTCGTCTCCGACGAACTAGACTTCTGGCGCGCCGAGCATGCGCATGCGTGCGAGCATACGATCAAGCAACAAGTTGAGCGTTTCGATTTCTTCGGTCGTGAAGCCCTCGAGCAGATCCGCCTCGAGTTTTAGCGCCATCGGAACGACCATCTCGTAAACTTCGCGCCCATCCGCCGACAGGTTCAAAATGGACCGCCGCTTATCCTGGTCGGCAAACTCGCGCGTGATTCTTCCTTGTTTTAGGAGTTTGGCAACCGCGCGGGAAACCGCGACCTTGTCCATCAACGTCCGCGCGGCCACTTGTGCTGCAGACAATCCAGGACTGCGTGCGACAACGGCCATAACGCGCCATTCGGGGATCGACAGATTGAATCGGCGATCGTACGCGGATGCGATCGTTCCGCTGACCGTATTCGACAGTATCGACAGCCGGTAGGGAAGAAAATCCTCTAGAGCCAGTGCGGGCCGATTCGACGGTGATTCCGTCATAGCGTGTCCTCCATTCGTTCCGCTGCCATCGTACCGTGTCGTTCGGTGTCTGCCCAGTCGATTAAGGTCGGTGCGGGGCGGCGTGATATTCGCGCGACTGCATCTGCGTCAATCGGCTCGCCGTACGCTGAAATTCGAACGCGAGTTTGTCGCCTGCATAGAGTTCGTTGATCGGTGCGGCCGCGCTGATTAGGAGGTTAACCTGTCGGTCGTAGAACTCGTCGACCAAGTTGATGAAACGCCGCGCCGCGTTGTCATCCTCGGTCCTGAGCATCGGCACGCAACTCAAGATGATGGTGTGATGCCGCTTGGCGAGCGAAATGTAATCCAGTTGACTGCGCGCGGTTTGGCAGAGCGCTTGGAAACTGAACCAGGCCAGAGCCGGCGCTCGGCCCTCGGTTTCGATCTGCCGACCGAGCACTTCGATGGATTGTTCCGAGAGCGATGCCCCGCTGGTCAGCGCCGTGAACCGCTCTTTGGCCCAGTCTCGGCATGCATCTTCACTCACAAAATAGGTATCGCCGGCCCCCAGCACCTCGAGGCGGTAGTCGTGGCCGCCAACAAGCTCCAAGACCTCGCAATTTTCGTTTAGCAAGGCAATCGCAGGAAGGAATCTGGCGCGCTGCAAACCGTCCTTGTACAAGCCATCTGGAGGAACGTTCGATGTAGTGATGAGGCATACGCCTAGGTCGAATAAATGCTCAAACAGTCGCCCAAGAATCATCGCATCCCCAATGTCGTTGACATGCATTTCATCGAGGCAAAGCACGGAAGACTCGGCGGTGAGTTTGTCGGCGACGGCTTTGAGTGGATCCGACTGGTGTTTGAGCGCGGCTAACGCATCATGCACGTCCGACATAAATCGGTGAAAATGCTTCCGCTGAACGTGCTCCGTCGATAACGACGCGGCAAACAAGTCCATTAGAAACGTCTTGCCGCGGCCGACGCTGCCCCAGATGTACAACCCTCGGATATGGCTGCGCTTCTCCCAGAAACGCCAACCGGTCGGTTTCTGTGACGCCACCGCTGCGCCGATCGCGTCCAGTGCCTGGATGACGCGCAGCTGCGCCGGGTCTTCGGTCCAGCTGTTGGCCTGTAAAGCGTTTTGGTAACGCTGCAGCGTGGTCAAGTTGTCCATGGTCTGTCTGTGTTCGTCGGGGTATCCGCTCGCGATGACGGTCGCATGGGGCGCCCGCGCACAGCGCCCGAATGGTAACATCGCTCCCGCCCAAGAATTTAGGAGTGTGAAGCGTCCATGACAACCGAACGTGAATCCATGGAGTTTGATGTAGTCGTCGTCGGAGGGGGCCCCGCGGGACTCGCCGCCGCAATCCAGGTTCAGCGCCGCGCCAACGAAGCCGGTGAGGAGCTGTCGGTTGTGGTTGTGGAGAAAGGTGCTGAGTTCGGCGCACACATTCTGTCCGGCAACGTGTTTGAGCCACGCGGATTGTCCGAGTTGTTCCCCGATTGGAAAGAACGAGGAGCCCCTGTCAAGACAGCCGTTACGCGGGACGACGTGTACTACATGACGAGTGAGGATAAGGCGACACGCGTGCCGAATTTGTTCGTACCTCGTTCGTTGCACAACGAAGGTAACTACGTCATCAGCCTTGGCAGGCTTGTCGGATGGATGGCGGAACAGGCCGAGGAGCTGGGCGTGAATCTTTTTCCGGGTTACGCGGCTGCTGAGGTTTTGTATGACGACGATGGCCATGTGCGTGGTGTCGCCACGGGTGACATGGGTGTTGCCAGAGATGGCAGCGAAAAGCCTAGCCATGAGCCCGGCTATGAGCTGATCGGGCGCCAGACGATTTTTGCGGAAGGTTGTCGAGGCAGTTTGGGTAAAGAGCTGATCGGTCGATTCAATCTGGACGACGCCTCGGACCCGCAACACTACGGTATCGGGCTAAAGGAAGTCTGGGAGATCGATCCAGACAAACATGAGCCGGGTGTTGTGGTGCACACGCTCGGTTGGCCGCTGCCGAGTGACACAGAAGGTGGCGGGTTCCTCTACCATGCCGATAACAACCAAGTGTATCTCGGCTACATTATCGCACTCGACTACACCAATCCCTATTTGAGTCCGTTTGACGAATTTCAGCGCTGGAAGCAGCACCCAAAGATTCGCCAGTATCTCGAAGGTGGACAGCGTATTTCGTATGGCGCCCGCGCGGTCAACAAAGGTGGTTTTCAGAGCTTACCCAAGGTGACGTTTCCCGGCGGGTTGCTGGTCGGCTGTGAAGCTGGCTACCTAAACAACGCGAAGATTAAGGGATCACACACCGCGATCAAGACAGGCATGTTGGCAGGTGATACGGTATTCGATGCGCTGAGCAACGGGGCGCAATGCGACGCCGAACTGGCGCAGTACGAGCAAGCTGTTAATGACTCTTGGGTCATGCAAGAGCTCAAGCAAGCGCGGAATTTTGGTCCTGCTCAGCATAAGTTTGGACGGTTCCTGGGTTCCGCCTTCATATTCTTGGACCAGAATATTTTTCGCGGTCGCTTGCCGTTGACATTGCGCAATCGAACACCCGATCACGCAGCGTTGAAACCTGCTGCAGACTGCAAACCAATCGTGTACCCGAAACCGGACGGCAAGATCAGCTTCGACAAGTTGTCTTCGGTGTTCCTATCGAGTACCAACCACGAAGAGGATCAACCGGTTCATCTGCAACTTCAAGATGCGCAGATGCCGGTGGCACATCATCTCGCAAAATTCGCCGGACCTTCGCAACGCTACTGTCCTGCAGGCGTGTACGAGTTTGTGGAAGAGGGTGGAGAGACTCGGTTTCAGATCAATGCGCAAAACTGCGTGCATTGCAAAACCTGTGATATCAAAGATCCGGCGCAAAACATCCAATGGACGGTGCCCGAAGGCGGCGGAGGGCCGAACTACTCGGGAATGTAGTCCGTCCGAGTACAGCAGGCGACGCGCCTTCAAGGCGCGTCGCCGTGTCTTTACTTCGGTTGCATGCGAATGGCGCCGTCCAAACGGATTGTCTCACCATTGAGCATCGTGTTCGTGTAAATGTAACTCGCGAGGCTCGCGTACTCCTCGGCCGTCCCCAATCGCGGTGGAAACGGAATTTGCTCTGCTAGCGATTGTTGCGTGGCTTCTGGAAGGCTCGCCATCATCGGTGTCATGAAAATGCCAGGTGCAATCGTCATCACTCGGATGCCGAAGCGGGCGAGTTCTCTTGCCATGGGTAGCGTCATCCCGACAACGCCGCCTTTCGACGCTGAGTAGCCCGCTTGGCCGATCTGTCCTTCGAATGCCGCAACCGACGCAGTATTGACTACGACGCCACGCTCGCCATCTGCTTCGGGTGTGTTGTGTTGCATCAAGTTGGCCGCTTCTTTCGCAACATTGAATGAGCCGACAAGATTCACTTGCACTGTACGCGCGAAATAATCACTCGCCATCGGTCCATCGCGGCCTAACACGCGACCCGGCGCGACGATGCCAGCGCAGTTTACTGCGAAGGTTATACCACCCATCGATTCCGCAGCTTGCGTCATTGCATGTTTGACTTCCGATTCGTTGCTAACGTCAGTCCTGATATAGCGGGTCGTGCCGCCGAGTTTAGCGGCCGCTGCCTGGCCGGCATCATCGTTAATGTCGAGTAGCGTAGCGCTGCCCCCAGCGTCGACGATCGCCTTGGCCGTCGCGAGCCCCAGTCCGGACGCACCGCCTGTAACGACCGCTTTTGCGTGTTCTAATTGCATTGTGTCTTCCTATTGTTCTCGCAAATGGATTACATCGTCTCTACCGCGATCGCGACAGCCTCGCCGCCACCGAGACATAAGGAGGCGATACCGCGCTTGCCACCTCGCTGTCGCAGCGCATGGATCAGTGTCACCAAAATTCTCGCGCCGCTGGCGCCGATCGGATGACCCAGAGCGCATGCGCCGCCATTGACGTTCACTCTATCGCGTTCAAGGCCGAGGTCTTGGATGGCAGCCATCGTCACACAGGCGAACGCTTCATTAATTTCATACAGGTCAACCGAGGCGGCATCCCAACCCAGCCGATCTTGCAGCGCTTTGATCGCAAACACCGGCGCTGTCGTGAACCACTCGGGCTCATGCGCGAATCCGCTGTGCGCCACAATCCGCGCGAGTGGGTCGATGCCGGCGGTTTGCGCGTCACTTGCGGTCATCAGCACGAGGCTTGCAGCGCCGTCCGAAATCGACGATGAGCTTGCTGCGGTCACGGTGCCCGCTTTGTCAAACGCAGGCCTCAGCGTCGGAATGCGTGCGGGGTCGGAGCGGCCCGGCTCCTCATCGACTCTAACGGTGGTTTCGCCTTTGCGATGTTTTACGACGACGGGCGCAATCTCCGCGTCAAATGCGCCATTGGCTTGTGCTGCCAAGGCCCGCTCAAGCGACTCGATGGCAAACGCGTCCTGCGCTTCTCGGCTGAAACCGTATTTTTGCGCGGTCCGTTCGGCGAACACACCCATCATGTTGCCATCGTAGGGGTTTTGCAGGCCATCGAAGAACATATGATCCAGTATTTCCTGGTGTCCCATCCGATAACCCGCTCGAGCCTTCGGCATGACGTAGGGGGCGTTGGTCATGGATTCCATGCCACCGGCAGCCATTCGGGTGGCGCTACCGGCGCGGATCATGTCGGCTGCCATCATGACGGCCTTCATTCCCGAACCGCAGACTTTATTGATGGTCGTGGCGCCGCTGTGCCTGGGCAGGCCTGCGCCCAACGTTGCCTGGCGGGCCGGCGCTTGGCCGAGGCCGGCGGGCAGAACGCACCCGAGGATCGATTCGTTGATCGTTTCGGGATCGACGCCGGAGCCGGTTATCGCCGCACGTGTTGCAGCAGCGGATAACTCCGGCGCAGACGCGCCGGAAAGCGCCCCCTGAAAGGCGCCAATCGGGGTTCGTTTGGCGGCTGCAATGACGATGTCATCAGGATTCATCAGAGTTCCTCGACTCAGGTGGGAGCCCGCCATTGTATCAACCTGTGACGCGTTGCAGCAGCCTCTATTGCGCCGAGACGTTCGCGCTACGACTCCAGTGCCCGATCCAGCAGATCGGGTTCATCAAGACCGGTGGCGATGGCGTTGCGGACTTCGGTCATCAATTGCTCCGCCGGGCGGCTCGCGACCGCATGTGCATCGACGATGGGCAACACGTCAACTGCGATCCGACCGGGATGCGGCAGCCAACGATCCGCGGGTAGGATCTGGCGAGTCCCTTGGATCACGAGAGGTACCACCGGCAGTCCAACAGAGCGTGCCACCGCAAAGGCGCCTTTGCGGAACCGGCGCAATCCGGGCACTTCCGTAAACGTGCCTTCCGGAAAGAAGCCGATCGGCCGACCTTTTTCGGCGGCTCGTATCACTTGTCGGGTAGAGCGTGCGCTGCGTTGCACGTGCTCTCTTTCGACAAAGAACTGCCCGATCCGGCGGAGCACGAAGCCGGCCACCGGCACATGTTGCATCTCATCTTTGATGACGAACGAAAACCCATTCGGTAGATACGCAAACAGCAGGACCCCGTCCAAGTAGCTTGCATGGTTAGCGACGACAACACACGGGCCTGCAGGCAGAAGATTCCAGCCAGTGCGGCGAGGTCGAGTGCCGGTGAGAACGAACACGGCGCGCGCGCAAGCGCGAGCTGCGTACTGCCGCCAGCTCAGTTTCGGCAGAACAATGACTAGCGAAAGACACACAACGGCACAGGTCAGAAACACCAACCAGAAGAAAATGCCGAAAACTGTGTTGAGGATCACACTCATTTTTGTGACGCCGATCACTTTATGTTAACGCTCTTGGGTTTCTGTGACCGTGGTCACGGCAGTCGGAGGGAGTGCTGTGAATACTCTGCGCTGTGGGCCGCGAGCCTTATGGCGGACGGGCGTTGGTTCCAACCAGAAACTCCGGTGATATGACACCAGGACACGCAGTATACAGATGGCTTTGATGGCGACAAACGACGAGAGTGGCAGCGGCGGCAAATTGGCGGCGGCCGAACAGATCATCGATAAGTTTCTCGATGCGATCTGGATGGAACGCGGCCTGTCGAAAAACACGCTCGGTGCATACCGTGCTGACCTCATGTCTTTAGCGAAATGGCTGCAGCAGTCCGATGTTGCGGTTGAGCGTGCGACGAAAGATAACTTGCTCGGCTTCATCAACTGGCGGGTTGAAGAGGGCGCAAAGCCGCGTTCGACGGCACGTCAGCTGTCGAGTTTTCGCCGTTTCTTCCGTTATTTGACGGCCGAGGGTGTGCGCGAAGACGATCCGACTGTGGACATCGCGATGCCTCGAATCGGGCGCAGCTTGCCTAAGACTCTGACCGAAGATGAGGTCGAAGCGCTCTTAGCTGCGCCGAATGTTTCTGAGCCATTGGGTCACCGCGACCGTGCGATGCTGGAGTTGCTCTACGCGACCGGTTTGCGCGTCACGGAACTGATTAGTTTGAAACAGTCCCAGGTCAACTTGAACCAGGGCGTGCTGCGGATCGTTGGAAAAGGCGACCGCGAGCGACTCATCCCTCTTGGCGAGGAATCTCAGCGCTGGCTGCAGGACTTTATCGAGGGGCCGCGGCTCGAAATTCTACTCGAGCGTCAGACCGAGTATCTGTTCCCAACCCGGCGCGGTGATCGTATGACGCGTCAGGCGTTCTGGCACATCATCAAGCGCTATGCTCAGAAAGCGAATATTCCCGATGGGCTATCGCCGCATTCTCTGCGACATGCATTTGCAACACACTTGCTCAACCACGGCGCGGATTTGCGCGTTGTCCAAATGTTGCTTGGTCACAGCGATTTGTCGACGACGCAGATCTACACGCACGTTGCTCGTGAGCGGATGAAAGAGTTGCACGAGAGGCATCACCCGCGCGGGTGAGGCGAGAGTGGGCGATCGGCCCGTAATATTCTCGGTTGAACCAAGGTCCTGATAGATTGTCCACCAACTTGTCGCCGCCGGCGGCAACATGGGATCATTTGCTCATGCGAGTACCTCGGAGCTCAATCAGTATGAAAGCACTCTTAATGTGTGTGGCGTGGATCGCTGCCGCCACCGCGACGGTCGTCCAGGCCGACTCAGCCCCAACCGAAACCGAACTGAAAGCGGTTCAGGCGCTCGTCCACGAGCGATTCCCGCGGATCGCGCCCGAGAGCGTGAAACGCTCGGATGTCCCAGGCATGTTCGAGATTCAACAGGGCGTGCTTGTTGCGTACATATCAACCGACGGCAGGTATCTGGTCCAAGGTAACGTCATCGACTTAGAAACCGACGTCAACATCACCGAGCAAAGCATCGCGACCGGCCGTCGGGACTTCATGTCTGGCCTCGACGTCGAGGGCATCGTATTCGCGCCACGAGACGCGAAGCACATGGTCACGGTTTTCACGGATATCGATTGCACGTTCTGCCGCAAGCTCCACCGCGAGATCGCCAGCTACAATGACGCCGGAATCGCGGTGCGCTACTTGATGTACCCACGCAGCGGACCGAATACGCGGTCCTGGGAAAAGGCGGAAGAAGTGTGGTGCGCCTCGGATCAGCGGGACGCTATGACCCGTGCGAAGAATGATCAAACGCTGCCGTCAGCGGAATGCGATGCCAGCGCGATCAACGATCACTTCCAAGCCGGATTGGGTATTGGCTTGTCCGGTACGCCAGCGATCGTGCTGGAAGACGGCACGCTGATTAGCGGTTACTTACCGGCTGCGGAGCTATTGTCGGAAATCGAAGGTCCGGCCAGCGATAGCGGCGACCGCTAGCGTTCCAGATGCTCGAGTTTGTCGTCGACTTCCTTCCAGTCGTCGGCATCCTCGGGTGGTTCCTTTGCTTCGGTGATCACAGGCCATTGCGCTGAGAGCTCCGCATTCAGTTCCAGAAACTCTTCCTGGCCTGCCGGGATCTCGTCCTCAGAATAAATTGCCTCGACCGGACATTCGGGCTCACACAGCGTGCAGTCGATGCACTCATCCGGATCGATGACCAGGAAATTTGGGCCTTCATGGAAGCAGTCGACCGGGCATACCTCGACGCAATCGGTGTATTTGCATTTAATGCAAGATTGGGTGACAACAAAGGTCATACTTCAGCGAAACTCCAATGCTTAATGGGTAAAGCGTAGCGCGAACCTAAGCGGTTTGATAGATCCTGCGCTCGGCCGTGTGCAGGTGCACGCCCCGATCCTGACCGCCGTCTTCAACCCACTTGCGCAGTGCGAACGTGCCGCTGGGAAACGCGATTTCGTCCCAGGGGATCTCATCGGGTGTGACCATTTTGCAGTCGAGGCTCTCGGGTCCTGGTGCGAAATCGGAGATGAGCGAGGCGGTGAAGAAAACGTGTACCTGGCCGGCATGCGGGACATCTACCGCAGCAAACAGCCGGTGAATCTCGACCTCGGCCATGGCTTCTTCCTGAGTTTCGCGCGCCGCGCCTTCGGCCATGGATTCTTGGAGCTCCATGAAACCTGCAGGCACAGTCCAATAGCCATGGCGAGGCTCGATCGCGCGCTTGCAGAGCAAGATCTTGCCATCGCGCTCCGGCACACAGCCCACGACAATCTTCGGATTTTGGTAGTGGATCATCCCGCAGTTCGGACAAACCCACCGCTCGTGGGTATCGCCCTCGGGCACGGCCCGCTCGACCTTATGTCCGCAGTTGGAACAGAAATTCATGTTGTGCTCGCCTTGACCGAGACCAGACTGCACACGGCGAATGTCCCGTTGGGGGATGTGGTACCAGAGGTCGGACTCGAACCGACACGCTATTGCTAGCAAGGGATTTTGAATCCCTCGTGTCTACCAATTCCACCACTCTGGCAGTACGTCGCGCAATTCTAGCGCAAAGCGCGCACGATAGAAGCCCTCGAAGTGCGAAAATTTTTTCTACATCAGTGCGACCTTTTCGGTAGGGCTGGCATCTAAGCAAACATGAGCACCTTTCGCGGCATTGAAATTGATGAAGTCACGCTACGTCGAGCCCAAAAAGGGGACCGTCGCGCAATGTCGGAAATCTGTCGGCGATTTGCGCCCGCGGTGCTGACACTGTGCTTCCGGATCACTGGCGACCGATCGCTGGCAGATGATCTGACTCAGGAGACGTTCGTTGAGGTCATTCGCGGTCTGCAGCATTTCCGTGCGGAGTCGAGCCTCGCGACGTGGATTCGCCATATCGCGGTGAGTCGCTGCTTGATGCATCGCCGGCAGGCATGGAGTCGACGCGTGAGCGCATTGCCGGAACCCACCGATGTGGCGGACGCGACGAATCTTGCCGCGTCTCATGCCGTTGAACACGACCTGGCGGCGGCACTGCAAGCGCTGCCAGAAGTCCAGCGAACAGTGGTTTGGCTACATGATGTCGAAGGTTGGACGCACAAGGAAATCGCTGCGGCGACGGGTCGCAGCGTGAGCTTTTCGAAATCAAGTTTATCTCGCGCGCGGGCGGCGCTTCGCGCGTGGCACGAGCAAATTGAGGAATCCTCGCCCAGGGCACTGCGGCCGGTGGCGAGTTGAGGTGGCGACATGAACGATGCGGATAACGAAATGATGGCGAACCAGCTGCGCGAGTTGCCGTTGCTGGAGCCTGACGCTGATCTTCTTGCGCGGTTAGATGAGATCAGTCTCGGCACGGCTGCGCCAACGCGGTCTGCCACGCGTCACTGGGGGCTGGCAGCGATGTTACTGGTCGGGGTGGCGGCGGCCTTTGTAGCGCTTCCTAGATGGATGGCGTCCACCGATTCCGGCACCGAGATTCTCGCCTCTGATTCACCGAATGCGTCCCGCGTCACTAGCGAGCTTAGTGACTTGTCACAGTTAATTGCGCGATCCGCGGTGCTTGACGAAGTCAATGCAACCCTCCCAGATCGCCAACGAGTCATGAACGTTCGCGACGCGGGGCGCATTACGGCGATCGAGGACAGAGTCGCTCGGTTGGATATGGCGCTTTCCAGTCCCGCGGTCGACAGATCGGCACGCGCCGAGTTGCTAAAGCAGCGTGTTGGGTTGATGGACGATCTGGTCGACTTGCGTGCAGGCGTGCCGGCGCAGCAGTGGTTGTAACCACGTTTCACGGATTCTAAGGACACACAAATGAAGATTTTCGGAATGATAGGCCTGATTGCAGGTTCGCTAATAGCCGGTTCGGCGTTGGCGCAGGATAGCGGTGAGGAAATGCGTGCGAAGGAAATCGAATTGCGCGCCGCCGAAGAACAGTTACGCGATGCCGAGGCGCGATTGGCAGAGGCGGCCGAGGAGGTGGCGCGTTTGTCGACCCGCGTTCGAGTGGATGCTTTGGGAGCCGGATCACCCAGAACTGTTGTCTTCAACGCGCGATCGCGGCCACGTCTGGGCGTACAGCTTTCCAATCGACTGCTGAATGGCGACCCTTCGGATGAGGGTTTGGTGATTGCTGGTGTGCTGCCTGGCAGCGTCGCCGAGGCAGGCGGCATCGAGGCAGGAGACATCCTGCTGGCACTTGGCGACACGTCGTTAAACGATCTTTCAATCGGCCAGGCGTCTCGGGCAATAGAACGCATGCTGTCGGAGCGAGTCGATGGCGATCTGGTGGTTGCCAAGGTGCAGCGGGCCGGCGATGTGTTGGAGAAATCCTTGGTGCTCGACTCGGATCTTTCGGCCGCGCTGAGCGACGGGGTGCAGGTATTTACGATGTCACCCGACTCCGAGGATTTCGTATTCACGGTCGACGGCGTTGACGTGTTGGAAGGCCTAGATTTCGAGGCGCTTGACCAGGACGGCATCATGCAATTCGTCGAAGGTGGGAACGAGCGATTCTGGTTCTTGCAGGGCGACACGCCCTGGGGCGACATGGAACTCACTGAACTCAATGAAGGCTTGGGCGAGTACTTCGGTGTTCCAGAGGGATTGCTGGTGGTTGACGTGCCTGCCGACTCAGATTTGGGTTTCAAGGCAGGTGATGTGATCCAGAGCATCGGTGGTCGCGCGCCGAGGGACATTGGGCATGCCTTGCGGATTCTGGGTTCGTATGAGCCCGGCGAGACTTTGGATGTAGATATCGTTCGTCAAAAGCGCCCGCAGACGATAGCGATCGAGATTCCAGAGCGCGAACGTAACTTCCGAATTGAGACCTTTCGACGGTAGCGCCACGCGGCTGGTGCGACCAACAAATCACTGCTTGGCGCGTGGGCTGCTGGTAGCATGCGCGCCATGCAGCCCGACGATTTCGACTACACGCTACCTGAGCACCTGATCGCTCGGTATCCGACGGATCAGCGCAGTAGCGCTCGATTACTGGTGGTCGGTCAGCAGGATCATCGGAAGCACGAAGATCGAGTGGTCTCCGATCTGCCCGAGCTGCTGCAGGCTGGTGATCTACTGGTCGTTAACAACACTCGTGTTATCCCAGCCCGTTTGTTTGGGCGTCGCAGGACCGGGGCGAAGATCGAGATTCTGCTAGAGCGCCAATTGGCCGAAGATCTCGCCACGGCGCAACTCCGAGCCAATCGAAAACCGAAAGTGGGTGAGCCGTTTGCCATCGTCGACACCAATGACGAAGCCGTCGCGAATGCAAGCCTCGTCGAGCGTGAGGGTCGCTTCTTCCAGTTGCGCTTCGACCGATCCATAGCTGTAATCACGGAGCGAGCTGGCCATATTCCGCTGCCGCCGTACATTGATCGGCAGGACGAAGCGCTGGATGCCGAGCGTTATCAGACGGTATACGCGAAGACGCCTGGAGCGGTCGCCGCACCAACTGCGGGGTTGCACTTTGACCAACTTCTGTTGGATGCCCTGAAGTCTCGTGGCATCGAGCGGGCCGCTGTGACGTTGCATGTTGCAGCCGGGACGTTTCAACCATTGGACGATCGACAACTGGAGCGTGGCAAGCTGCATCAGGAGTGGTTTAGCGTGCCAGCTAGTGTCGTCGAAGCAGTGAGGTCAACGCGGGCTCGGAACGGTCGTGTGGTTGCCGTTGGCACGACGGCTATGCGCGCGCTGGAAAGTGCGGCATTGAGCGGCACGTTGCAGCCGACAGAAGGCGACACAGACTTGTTTATCCGGCCGGGGTTCGAGTTTCAGGTTGTCGATGTTCTGATGACGAATTTTCACTTGCCGCGTTCGTCTTTGATGATGTTGGTCGGGGCGTTTGCCGGGACTGAGCGGATCCTGTCGGCATACCGGCATGCTTTGGCTCACGATTACCGGTTTTTTAGCTACGGCGATGCGATGTTGCTCACCAGAGCGAGCGGGGCACCATGAAGTTTCAACTGTTGAATCAGAGTGCCGGTGCACGGCGAGGCGAAATCCACTTTGCCCGCGGCACCGTACAGACGCCGACATTCATGCCCGTTGGAACCTATGGCACGGTCAAGGCGATGCGGCCGAGTGAGGTCTCTGACATCGGCGCTGAGATGATTCTTGGCAATACCTTCCATTTGATGTTGCGGCCCGGGACCGAGGTAGTTCGAGCGCATGGCTCGCTGCATGACTTTATGGCCTGGTCAGGGCCGATCTTGACGGATTCGGGAGGGTTTCAGGTTTTCAGCTTGTCGGCGCTGCGCAAGATGAGCGAAGAGGGCGTGCTATTTGCCTCCCCGGTCAACGGTGATCGGATTCTGTTGACGCCCGAACGCTCAATGCAGGTCCAGCATGAGTTGGGTGCTGACGTCACTATGATTTTTGACGAGTGTACGCCGCATCCAGCCACCCATGCGGAGGCGGGCCGCTCAATGGAGCTGTCGCTGCGCTGGGCTGCCCGTAGCCGCGCTGAGTTCGATCGTCTGAAATCGGCGGAGCCGACGCGCGGTGACGCACTGTTTGGCATCGTGCAGGGTGGAATGTATGACGACCTGCGACGCCAATCACTCGATGGTCTCACCGGGATTGGCTTCGATGGTTATGCCATCGGCGGTCTTTCGGTTGGCGAGTCGGAGCCGGAGCGCATCAGCGTGTTGGATGGTCTGCAACCGCTCATGCCACTGGACCGCCCGCGCTACCTCATGGGGGTCGGGACGCCGTCGGACATTGTCAAAGCGGTGGCGCGCGGCGTTGACATGTTCGATTGTGTTATGCCGACACGACACGGGCGCAACGGCTATTTCTTTACAAGCGAAGGCACGATCAAGATAAAAAACGCGCGGTTTGAACGCGATACGGGTCCGCTGGACCCGGACTGCGATTGCTATACCTGCCGCAATTTTTCTCGGGCCTATTTAAAGCATCTGTTCAAATGTGGCGAGATGCTGGGCCCGCAGCTGGGCACACTGCACAACCTCAGGTACTACCAGCGCTTGATGGCTCGGATCCGGGCGGCAATCGAGGCGGACGAATTTGCCCAATTTGCGGGCGATTTTTTGCAATCGGACGAGGCAGGGCGCGCGTCTGTGGCATAATGCGCGCCTTCATTTTCGCTGGTTAGACTCTGGATATGATGGATTTTCTGATTCCGACCGCCTACGCGCAGGGCGCGCCGGCGGCTCAGCAAAGCCCCCTGGGTTTTTTCTTACCGATGATCATCCTGTTCGTCGCGTTCTGGTTTCTGCTTATCCGTCCTCAGCAGAAGCGGCAGAAACAACACCGCGAACTGGTCGAGGCGGTGTCCGCGGGGGATGAAATCATGACCGCTGGTGGTCTGGTTGGAGTTGTACGCGAAACCTCAGAGCAATTCGTCACTGTGGAGTTCGCGCCCGACGTTTCACTCAAGGTACAACGAGTATCGATTGCTGCGGTGCTGCCGAAAGGCACCGTCGACGCAGCCTAAGGACGATCATGAACCGCTATCCGTTGTGGAAGTACCTTTTGGTACTAGCCGTCGTTGCGCTTGGCTTGCTAACCGCGCTGCCGAACTTTTATGGCAGTGCGCCGGCGCTACAAATTACCAATGCAGACGGCTCGACGATGAGCGATTCCGAGGTTGCACGAATCGAAACCGTGTTGAGCGGCCTGAGCGCGGCACCGAGCGAGGACTTCCTTCGCGACGGCAAGCTCTACGCGACGTTTGCCGATATCGACGCCCAATCGACCGCGTTCGAGGAGTTGGCGGCGCTCGGTATCGAGGACCTTGGGATCGCCAAGACCATCGCGCCGAAACAGCCCGAGTGGCTTCGCACTATGGGTCTTGCGCCCATGAGCTTAGGGCTTGATCTCAGAGGTGGCGTGTATTTGCTGTACGAGGTCGATCTGGATGAGGCGGTCGTCAATCTCGTCAACGCCTACAAAAGCAACTTTCAAGTGGCGCTGCGCGATGCCGGGATCTCTCACCGGGTCAATGTCCAAGGCCGGTTTATCATCGTGCAAGTGCGAGATGCATCACAACTCGAGGCGGTCGAAGACCTGATTCGCGATGCAGACCCGAATCTCGTGGTCACAACCACCGACGCTCGTAGCTTGAGGGTATCATTGAGCGAAACCCAAGTTCGCGAGCGACAAAATTTCGCGATCGAGCAAAACATCACAAGTTTTCGCAACCGCGTTGATGCGCTGGGCGTGGCGGAGCCGGTGATTCAGCGGCAGGGCTTGAATCGGATCGTGGTGCAGTTGCCGGGAATTCAAAACCCCAACGACGCCATCCGCATCCTTGGCTCGACCGCCACCTTGGAATTTCGGCTGGTCGACACCAGTGGTAGTGGCTCGCGAGCGAATACGTTCCCGTTCCGGGAAGGCGGCACGGTGACCCTCAAATCGGAGGTGATCGCTTCGGGCGATCAAATCATCGATGCGAGTGCAGGGTTCAGCGAGGGTCAGCCGAACGTCAACATCCGGCTTGATGACGTCGGCGGAAAGCGGATGCTGGAGACTACTCAAAAGAACCTTCAGCGACCGATGGCCGTACTGTTCATTGAGAGTGAGCGTATCGGGCCGGATGAGAACGGCGAGTATCAGACGCGCAAGAAGCGCGAGGTGATCAACCGCGCGAACATCAACGGCGTGTTCTCGACGAATTTTCAGATTACCGGGCTCACGGCGAACGAAGCACGCGATTTGTCCTTGTTGTTAAAAGCGGGTGCGTTGTCCGCGCCCGTGTATCTCGTAGGACAAGAGACGATCGGACCGAGTACCGGTCAGCAAAACATCGATCGGGGTTTTAAAGCGATTCAGATAGGTTTTCTCGCGGTCGTATTGTTCATGATCGTGTACTACCGCGTCTTTGGTCTGATCGCCAATATGGCGTTGTTGACGAACCTTGTTCTGATCGTCGGTGCGCTGTCGCTGCTGCAGGCGTCACTGACGTTGCCTGGCATCGCCGGGATCGTACTCACGGTCGGCATGGCGGTCGATGCGAACGTGCTCATTTTCGAACGGATTCGAGAGGAGCTTGCGGGTGGTGCGAGCGTTCAGTCCGCGATCAATTCGGGCTATGAGAAGGCATTCTCATCCATCGCCGATGCCAACATCACAACGTTCATCGCTGCATTGGTGTTGTTCCTGTTCGGGACCGGCCCCGTCAAGGGTTTCGCCGTGACGTTGGCATTGGGAATCGCGACCTCGATGTTCACTGCGATCGTCGGAACGCGGGCAGTTGTTAATCTCATTTATGGCGGGCGCAAGCTCGACAAGCTGGCGGTATAGGCATGCGAGTCTTATCACGCGAAACACACTTCAAATTTATGGATCGCCGTGGGCTTGCGGCGATCATTTCCGCGGTGCTGGTCATCGCTTCAATCGCAGCACTCCTCATCAAAGGTCTGAACTTCGGTATCGAATTCACCGGCGGCGTTGAGTTGGAAGCGGGGTTCAGCCAACCGACTGATGTTCAGGAGGTTCGTGACCGGTTGGAAGCTGCGGGCTTCGAAGACTCACAAGTTCTGTACTTTGGTTCGCGACAGAACATCATGATTCGTATTCCGCCGCGCGACGGCGGCGATAGCAACGAACTGCGGGAGTCGATGCTCGATGTGTTGCGACCGCTAGATTCTGAAGTGGCGGCGAATCGCTTCTCTGTCGTGTTCCCGCAGATCGGTGCCGAGGTGGCGGAGGCGGGGAGCCTCGCCATGATCTTCGTGCTGATCATGATTTTCATGTACATCATGTTCCGATTCCAATGGCGGTTTTCGCTGGGGGCGGTGGCCGCTCTCGTGCATGATGTCATCCTGACCGTCGGGTTCTTCGCGCTGTTCCAGTTTCAGGTTGATGCTTCAGTGATTGCAGCGGTGCTAGCGGTAGTGGGTTATTCGCTGAACGATACGGTTGTTGTGTTTGACCGGATTCGGGAGAACTTCTTGAGCCTGCGCGGCGAGTCGCCGGCCGGCGTGATCGACCGTTCGATCAATCAGATGCTGGCGCGCACCATTATTACCGGCGTGACCACGCTGCTGGTACTGACCGCGTTGCTGGTACTTGGGGGTGAGGCGGTGCGGTCGTTCTCGGTCGCGTTGATCTGCGGTATCGTCGTCGGTACCTATTCTTCGATCTACGTGGCCAGTGCCGTCGCCCTTTGGATGGGCGTGAGTGCCAAGGACCTCATGCCGCCGGAGCCGGATGAGTCAGGACTCGACGACTTGCCGTGAGCGTAGCTCAGGTGGCCGAAAGCGTCGCGACGGCGTCTTTCGATCGGCGCGCCATTAACGCGGCCAACGCAGCGTAGATCTTCGGTGAGCCGGCGAGCACGTGCCCGGCGTCTAGGAAGTCCTCGCCACCATCGACGCCGCTGATAATTCCGCCGGCTTCGCGGATCAACAGTGCGCCGGCCGCGAGGTCCCACGGTTTCAGTCCGAACTCCCAGAATGCGTCCAAACGACCCGCGGCAACGTAGGCGAGGTCCAAGGCGGCGGCGCCGGCGCGCCGAATACCGGCCGTGTTTTCCAGTACCAGCTTCAGTAGCGCGAGGTAGGCATCCAGACCACCGGTTTGCGATTCACGATAGGGGAATCCCGTGCCGATCAGCGATTCGCGCAGATGGGTGCGACCGCTCACGCGGATCCGCTTGCCGTCGAGCTGCGCGCCATCGCCTTTGGAGGCGGTAAACAGTTCTTGTCGCATCGGATCGTAAACGACGCCCTGAGACAGGCGGTCGTTCACTTTGACTCCAATCGATACCGCATAGGTCGGGAAGCCATGGATGAAGTTGTTGGTGCCATCCAAAGGATCGATAACCCAGACGACCGTGTCGTCGGTTCCCGGTGCAAGACCCGACTCCTCGGCGAGAATGCCGTGCTCGGGGTAGTGCTTACGGATTTCCTCGATGATCTTCGCCTCGGCGGTGCGGTCCGCATCGCTAACGAAGTCGTTGCGACCTTTCTGATTGACATTCAGTTCGTCGAGTCGTCTGGAACTGCGAATTAGCGCGTTACCGCCTTTTCGGGCGGCGGATACGGCGACATTGAGGAGCGGGTGCATCGATTGGATTCCTGGTGGCGACGCGCGGCGGCGTCGCGTCTGTCTTACGCGGGCGGTAGAATACCAGACACTTAGAAGCGGTTTGCCGCTGTATTGATCAGGCGACGGAATCCTTGATGAGCGAACTCTCCCTACCTGTGCGCATCGTACTGGTCGGTACGACGCACCCGGGCAATATCGGGGCCGTGGCCCGAGCGATGAAAAACATGGGGCTGGCCGACCTCGCGCTGGTGAACCCGAAGACTTTTCCGAGCGCCCAGGCTGTGGCGCGTGCGTCCGGCGCCACAGACATACTCGACAACGCGACAGTTCACACCCATCTGGATGCTGCTGTCGCCGATTGCGGTTGGGTGATCGGCACTAGCGCACGCCGACGCAGCATCGCTTGGCCGACGCTGCTCGCGAAAGACGCTGCAACGGAAGTGCTGCGACGAGCGGCTTCTGGGCCGGTCGCCGTCGTGTTTGGCCCCGAGAAGACGGGCTTGTCCAATGAGGACATGGACCGCTGTGCGGCGCTGGTTGCGATCCCGACGACTGAGTTCAGCTCACTGAATCTTGCGATGGCTGTCCAGGTCATCGCCTACGAACTGTTCGTACAGCGGGCTGATTTTGACGTCACTCAATCCGAGGACGCACCACCGGCAACAGCTGACGAGCTCGAGCATCTATACGGGCACATCGAGCGCTTGGCACTCGATAGCGGATTTCTTAATCCCGATAACCCTCGCTACCTCATGCGGCGACTTCGGCGGCTCTTTTCGCGTGCGACGCCTGACCAGAATGAGGTGAACATTCTGCGTGGATTGCTTGCGCAGCTTGAATCGGAACGGTGGCGAAACCCATGAATCTCGGCTTGCCAGAGATTGCCCCAATTTACTGCGATTACGCGGCAACCACACCGGTCGATCGTCGTGTCGCGGATGCGATGCACTCGGTTTTGACGACCGACAACGGCTTCGGCAATCCGTCGTCTTCGTCGCATCGGTTCGGAGAGCAAGCCAACGAGTTCGTCGCTCGCGCGGCCACCCAGTTGAGTGCGGCGTTGCGTGTCGACAGCGAGCAGATCGTATGGACATCTGGCGCGACCGAGGCTGACAACCTCGCGGTGCTCGGGGCAGCGAGGTATCACAGTGACCGGCGTGGCCACATAGTTTGCAGCCGTATCGAGCATAAAGCGGTGGTCGATCCGGTCAGGCGGTTGGAGGCGCAAGGGTTTCCTGTGACGTGGTTGCAGCCCGATTCCGAGGGGCTTATCACGGCGGATGCGTTGGCCGCGGCGCTGAGAGATGACACCGTTTTAGTGTCATTGATGTGGGTCAACAATGAGCTTGGGACGATCAATGATATTGGTGCATTCGCCGAGGTGCTCGACGGGCATCCAGCGGTGTTCCACGTCGATGCCGCACAGGCATTTGGGAAGTTGCCCATCGTGCCGCTGCCGAGTCGTGTTGATCTTCTCGCGCTGACGGGCCACAAATTTTATGGACCGAAAGGGGCCGGTGCCCTTGTGGTGTCGAAGCGAAGCGGCGTCAACTTGGAGCCACTGTTGTTCGGTGGCGGGCAACAGCGCGGATTGCGTCCGGGTACTCTAGCAACCCATCAGATTGTTGGACTTGGGGCTGCAGCCGTGCTCGCAGACGAGCACCAGGCGGAGGACGCGCAGCGCCTTAGCGTCCTCGGCCAAACGCTGCTCGAAGGACTGCGAGACGTCGATGGCGTTGCGCTCAATGGCAGCTTGGATCAGCGATTGCCGTGGCTGGTAAACGTCAGTGTGAGCGGTGTCCACGGCGGTCTCCTCATGTCCGCCATGGCGCCAGTTGCGGTGTCCGCGGGATCGGCGTGCAACTCCAAAGATCGTGAGCCGTCGTTTGTGTTGAAGGCGATTGGTCTGTCTGATGCAGGCGCGAGTGCATCGCTGCGCTTCAGTTTGGGAAGACCCACAACCTCGGCTGACGTGGATTGTGTCGTCGAGCGATTCGCCGACGCCGTCGCAATGTGCCGCAACGTCAGTGGTACGCTCGCAGCGGATCGGCCTTGATTATGTCCAATTCGACCATATCTTCTGACCAAGAGCTCAGCCATGTCGGTCTGCCGGACGATGCGCGGGTACAAGCCGCTGGCAGCGCAAAACGTGGTTGTGCGGTACAATTTGCCGCACGACGCACAGGCGAGGGTCTGTTGGTTGGCTTCCATGCTTTCGGGCCGGTCGAGATTGTGATGATTTGCGAGCGATTATGCCGGCAGTGGGAGGCCGACCAGGCAGTATCTGCGCCGCCAATGCCGACACTTTTAGCGTCCGCCGGACTCGGGCGGGAATGGGCAGGGGACCTGCTCATTGTTGTAGAGGCTGCCAGTGGATTGGCTGAACAACTAGCAGCACACAGCAGCAACTGAGGATTACCGAAATGAGTATTTCGCTGACCGACAGCGCATTGACACGGGTACGCGATCACATCGCGCGACGGGGCAGTGGTATCGGCCTTCGCCTCGGCGTCAAGAAGACCGGATGCAACGGGTTTTCGTATGTCATCGATTACGCCGATGCCGTGCAGTCCGAAGATGTTGTCTTCGAGCAGTCCGACATCAAGGTCGTGGTGGACAACGACAGCCTACCGCTTTTGGATGGCACGGAAATCGACTTCATCAAAGATGGCCTGAATGAAGTGTTTCGGTTCCGCAACCCCAACGCAGCAGGAGAGTGTGGTTGCGGAGAGAGTTTTAACGTCGACGACTAGCTCGTTCGATACCGCTGGAGTTTTATGCCGGCACTTGTGCCGGCTTGTTTTTGTTTGAGGAATGTATCCATGGCAATCGAAACCACTTTGTCCATCATCAAGCCCGATGGCGTCGAGAAAAACCTGATCGGTGAAATCTACGGTCGCTTTGAAAAAGCAGGGCTGCAGATCGTAGCCTCTCGGATGATGCACCTGACGAAGGAGCAGGCGGAAGGTTTTTACGCAGTGCACAAAGAACGCCCTTTCTTCGCGGATCTTGTGAGCTATATGACGTCCGGTCCTGTCGTCGTGCAGGCGTTGCACGGTGAGAATGCCGTCGCGCTGCACCGCGACTTGATGGGCGCGACAAACCCGAGCGACGCCGCTCCAGGCACAATTCGTGCGGACTACGCCGCAAGCATCGAAGAGAACGTGGTTCACGGCTCAGACGCAACGGACACCGCCGCGACTGAAATCGCGTTCTTCTTCCCGGAAGGCGTCGTGGAGCGCACCCGAGGATAAGGCGATGGCAATGGCCAAAGCAGACAACCTGCTGGGATTGCCACGCGAGGCGTTGGAGGCGTGGTTTACGGATCGCGGCCACCAACGGTTCCGTGCCCGGCAGGTGATGCAATGGCTGCATCAGCGGCAGGTTTTGGATCCTGCGTTGATGACGGACTTGTCGAAGCCGCTTCGCGAAGAGCTGGCGGCTTCGGCCGAGTTTACGCCGCCCAAAGTGATCTCGAGTCATCGTTCGGCGGATGGCACCGTTAAGTGGCTTCTAGCGGCGCGCGGCGGACAGGCCATCGAAACCGTGTTCATTCCCGAACCGGACCGGGGCACGCTGTGTATCTCATCACAAGTCGGCTGCGCGTTGGATTGCGCGTTCTGTGCCACTGCACAACAGGGCTTCAACTCCAACCTCACGAGTGCCGAGATCATCGGTCAGGTGTGGCACGCCATCCAGGCGTTACCGCGACGCAGCAATGGCATGCCCGCCGTCTCCAACGTGGTTCTGATGGGCATGGGCGAACCGTTGGCCAACTACAAGAGCGTAGTGGCTGCGATGAAGATTATGCTGGACGACTACGCATTGGGGTTGTCTCGACGCAGGGTCACTCTGAGTACGTCTGGATTGGTTCCGCAGATGGACAAGCTGGCGCAAGAGTGCAACGTATCGTTGGCCGTCTCGTTACACGCGCCAACGAACGAATTGCGCGACCGGTTGGTGCCGATCAACGTTCGCCACCCGATTGAGGAGTTGTTGGCGGCTTGCTGGCGCTACACCGATGCGCATAGCAAGCGGCATGTGACATTCGAATACGTGATGTTGGACGGTGTCAATGACGGCAGCGCCGAGGCCAACGCACTTGTGCGTCTGCTTCGAGGTCGACCTGCGAAAGTGAACTTGATTCCATTCAATCCTTTTCCAGGAACTGAGTTCAGTCGCAGTCCGAAGGCGAGAATCGAGCGTTTTCAGAATATCTTGCGACGGCATGACATCACGACGACCACACGGCGAACGCGAGGTGATGATATCGACGCTGCCTGTGGCCAGTTGGCCGGAAAGGTCGCCGACCGAGTGACCCACCGGCTGAGCGCTCGTGTGCCCCGTCGCTAGAGTCTTGAAAGAGATAGCATTACTATCGAGCGTAGATCATCTCAGGGGTAGGCAATGCGGCGTCAGTGGTTAGCAGTCGGTCTCGCGGTAGGAATGCTCGCGGGCTGTGTAACAGAGGGGGGCGTTGCGCCCACCAAGTCGTCACCGGTTGATGCAGCAGCTTACAACCTGCAGTTGGGCGCGGAGTATCTCAGGGCCGGCAAGCTGAGCCTCGCTCGCGAGCGGCTGGAGAGTTCGGTCAAGCAAAACCCGAAGGTCGCGCGGGCCCACTTTACACTCGCGATTCTCTATCAAACGATCAACGAGCCCGAACTGGCCGACCGCTCATTCCGAAATGCGATCCGCACCGACCCCGATGACGCGGCGGTTCAAAACACCTATGCCGTTCATCTGTGCGGCAAGAAACGCTACGACCAGGCGGAGAAGTACTTCACGCGCGCTGCGACCAATCCCCTCTACCAGACGCCTGAGGCGGCATGGACGAACGCAGGGGTGTGCATGCGGGACAAAGGTGATCTCGCTGCGGCAGAGCGGTACTTCCGCGAAGCGCTGAAGGTCGAGCGTTCGTTCCCGGATGCGTTGTTGGAACTAGCAACATTGAAATTAGAGACCGGCAATCCGTTGAGCGCCAGGGCATTTCTGGAACGATTGATGGCAGTTCGCGAGGCGACACCACAGTTGCTGTTGCTGGCCTGGGAGGTCGAGCGGACTCTGGGAGATACCGCCGCCGCGTCGCGATTCTCAGAGCGGCTTCTTCAGGACTTCCCAGATTCCGTCGAGGCTGAAAGAGTAGGTCGAGGCGGTTAGTCACCCAGCATGGATACCGATTCGGGCAAGACCGAAGAAGATCTCGATGCGACCGTGGCGGAAGGGCTGGGGTCGTGGTTGCGCGAGGCGCGTAAAGACCGCGCGCTGACCGCGGCGGCTGTCGCTCAAGCGCTGCACCTCGATGTCGGTATTGTCGATGCACTCGAATCCGAATCATTCGATGCGCTCGGTGCAACGGTGTTTGCTAAAGGTCACGTGCGCGCGGTAGCGAATTATCTGGGGTTGGATTCCGACGAAGCGGCGCGACGCTTTCATAGCGCATCCGGCACCGCCGAGAACGTACAGCCCGACTTGATCGTCCAGTACCACAGCAAACCGCCGAGTGATCGTCGTTGGGCACTGGGGCTATTGATTGCGCTGTTGCTCATGTTGATTGCTGGGTTGGTCTGGGTCGTTTGGAATCTGACGCAAGCGAAAGTTCAAGCGCAAGCCGACGACGCACCCGCGCCGCCTCCCGTGGTCGAGTCCACGCCGACCGCTCTATCGTCCGACCCAGCAACAACCTCGGATGACTTTGCAGCGCGGCTCGATCAGGCGAGAGCCACAGAGTCGTCGGCTGAACAGCCTCCGGCAAGCGTTGCACCGATGAGCGAAGCGCCAGCGACGCCGGTTCCCGCGCAGACTTCCGCGGCCGCTGAGACCGCTACGTCGACCGCTGGCGTTGTCTTCAGTTTCAACGAATCCTGCTGGTACGAAGTTCGAGATGCTAACGGCAACCGGATTGCCTACGGCACAGCACGTTCGGGACTGACTCGGACCATCACCGGTGCGCGGCCGCTGTCGGTCGTGATCGGCGTTGCCGATGCCGTAACGGTGAGCGTTGATGGTAGTGATTTCGCGATCACGCCGGCAATGCGGCGGGGGCGAACCGCGCGTTTTTCGATACCTTAGACCTGATCGAAGCGCGCGACTATACTCTCGCGCCGCTAACCTTCTCATCGGAGCTCCCATGGCCAACAACGTCCGTCCAGTCCGTGGCATGAACGACATTCTGCCGCCCGAAGGGGATCGCTGGCTTGCCCTCGAACAGCGCGTGGCCGGGCTGCTGTCGCGGTACGGTTTCCAACACGTTCGAGTGCCTCTGCTTGAGCAAACCAGCTTGTTCAAACGTTCCATTGGCGAAGCGACGGATATCGTTGAGAAGGAGATGTATACGTTCGATGATCGCAATGGGGAGAGTCTAACGCTGCGACCCGAGGCGACAGCTGGCCTGGTGAGAGCGGCGATTACACACGGACTGACGCACAATCAAAAACACAAGCTCTGGACGACTGGGCCGATGTTCCGCTACGAGCGTCCGCAAAAGGGCCGGTATAGGCAGTTTCACCAAATCGACGTCGAGGCGTTCGGCTATGAGGGGCCGGATATCGATGTCGAGATGATCGCGATGTCCGCGCGGTTGTGGCGGGACCTCGGTATCCAGCGCGTTCGATTGGAGCTCAATTCGTTGGGGACACCCCAAGCGCGTCAAAACTATCGGGGTGTGCTGGTCGAGTATTTTTCAAAGCACAAAGCGGCGCTTGACGAGGACAGCATGCGGCGACTGGGCACCAACCCGATGCGGATTTTGGACAGTAAGAACCCCGATCTCGCAGACCTCATTTCGAAAGCGCCCGTGTTGACCGACTACTTGGATGCCGAGTCGAGTGACCACTTTTCCGCCGTTTGTCGAGCACTCGATGCGCTGGACATTGAGTACTCGGTCAATCCGAGACTGGTGCGCGGCCTCGACTACTACAGCCGAACGGTTTTCGAGTGGGTCACTGATGCGCTCGGCGCGCAGGGCGCTGTATGTTCTGGCGGTCGCTATGACGGATTGTTCGAGCAGTTGGGTGGCAAGCCGGTGCCGGCGATCGGGTGGGCGATTGGTGTGGAACGGCTGCTCGCACTGTGCGACGAGGAGGGTGTGTCCCTTTCCCCCAGTGCGCCGAGCGTCTACCTGCTTGGCGAGCCGAGTGATGCCTGCCAGTCGTTTCTGCTGGCATTGTCGGAGTCACTGCGCGATTCGCTGCCCGAGCTCGCGATCATGCGCCACTTGGGTGGTGGGAGCATCAAGAGCCAGCTTAAGAAAGCCGACAAGTCTGGGGCCGATTGGGCACTGATTGTCGGTGAGCGGGAACTTGGGCAGGGCGTTGTCAGTCTGAAGCCCCTGAGGACGCTCGATGAACAGCGGGTGGTGAAGACGGATGAGCTTGCAAGCGTGTTGAGCGCGACGGCGGGCACTTAATCGTTTCGCACAACGCATCGAAGCGCTAAAATATCGGGTTTTTGTGTCGGGAAATACCGTGGACGACCTAACAGAAGATCAACAACTAGAGCGCCTCAAGGCGTGGTGGGCCGAGAACGGCAAGGCCATCGTGGCAGGGATTGCATTGGGCGGCGCCGGACTGTTCGGCTGGAATCAATGGCAGTCGAGCAAAGATGCGGCCGCAATGGCGGCAAGCGCACAGTTCGATAAAGCCGCCGAGGCGGCAGCGGAATCTGATTTGACCTTGCTCAAGCAGGCTGTGACCGCGCTGGAGAATGAGCACTCCGGATCGGCGTATGTCACGCAAGGGCAGTTGCAGCTGGCCGCGTTGCATGTCGAGCGCGGCGAAATGGAAGAGGCGGAACCTTTGTTGAGCGCCGTTTTCGATGCCACCCGTGGACAGCCCGAGCACGCCATCGTCGGTTTAAGGTTGGCGCGCGTGCAGCTGTATCGCGAAAATGGCGGTGACGCGCTCGCGACGCTCGATGGCATTTCGGATACCCGGTATGCATCCGCCGTCAGCGAGTTGCGTGGAGACATTCTGCGTGCGATGGGCAAAAGCGCCGAAGCGCGGGACGCGTATTCGGACGCGTTGAATGACCCCGGCACGCCGCCTGTGATCGACGCGGGCATGGTTGAGATGAAGCGCGCTTCTTTGTTGACGACGGAGTCCGACGAAGCATCATGAGGAATTTCATGCGGCCGGCTTTGCGCTGTTGGGTTATCGCTTTGCTGATTGGCCTAGGTGGCTGCTCGATTTTCGGTGGCGATGATGACGAAAGTGTTGAGCCGCCGGCCCCGATCGTCGAGTTCAACCCGTCGGTTGAGCTCCGACGTGTCCTGAACACCGGCGTCGGCGATGGCGGTGAGCGGCTTCGGTTAGCCCTGCGACCCTTAGGCGACGGTAGCCGCGTTTATACAGCCAACGCTGAAGGTGAGGTCATCGCCTTCGATGCGGAGACCTCAAAACGCGTTTGGAGTACCGGTGTCGGGCGCGCTTTGTCGGCTGGCCCCGGCGTGGGTGATGGTCGTGTGGTCGTTGCGGGTCGCAATGGTGTCATCACGGCGCTGAACGCGCTCGATGGCGAGCAGCTTTGGGAGCGTGACATTGCTGGTGAGGTGTTGGCGCCGCCGGTGCTCGGCGCGAACCGTGTGTTTTTGCGCACGGTGGATGGTCGACTCGTCGCCCTTGACGGACGCAGTGGCACTGAGCAGTGGTTTGTCGAACAGCCGGTACCCGCGTTGACGCAACGCGGTGTCAGTGAACCCGTAATCGTTGGGACACTGGTGGTGGCGGGATTCGACAACGGGCGGATCGTTGCCGCGAACATGTCGTCCGGTGAGGTCGCCTGGGATTTGCCGCTGGGTATACCCGCTGGCAGAACCGATATCGAACGTATGGTCGACTCCGACGGTGCGATTGCGGCGGCTGGAAATGACCTGTATCTGTCCGGGTTCCAGTCAAGAACTGCAGCGATCGCTGCGGAGTCAGGACAAGCACTGTGGGCGCGGGATCTGTCGAGTTATGCGGGGGTTGGGCTGGACTACGGCAGCGTCTACATCACACTCGACAACGATCGCGTAGTGGCACTGGGACGCACGAACGGGGCGCAACAATGGAGTTCCGATGCGTTCCTCCGACGCAAGCTGACCGCGCCGATCGTGTTCGGTGAGTACGTGGTGGTTTGCGACTTTGAGGGCTACGTCCACTTGCTGAGTTCGCGGACGGGCCTCCTAGCGGGCCGAGTGCGGGTCGGTGATGATCCGGTCATCATGCGCCCCTATGTGATGGGCAACACTCTCTACGTGCAAAACGTTAAAGGCCAGCTCGCGGGTTTCGAGATCATTCGCGCTGATAGCGAGTAAGCCATGTTGCCCGTAGTCGCACTGGTCGGTCGCCCGAACGTCGGCAAATCTACCTTATTCAACCGACTGACCAAGACGCGCGATGCGCTGGTTGCCGATTACGCTGGGCTAACTCGCGACCGGCAGTACGGGTTTGGCAAGGTGGGGCCGCGACCTTATCTTGTCGTCGATACCGGCGGACTCGCCGGAGCGCAGGACGGCGTCGAGTCCTTGATGCAGTCGCAAGCGATGGCCGCTATCGACGAGGCGGATGTTGTGGTTTTTCTGGTTGATGCGCGTCAAGGCGTTTTGACAGGCGATCACGAAATCGCCGCGATGTTGCGTAAGCAGACCGATCAGCTGGTGCTGGCGGTGAATAAAGCGGAAGGCCTCGAGAGCGAGTCTGCGGCCGCGGACTTCTACGCGCTAGGTCTGGGTGATCCCGCCATCATTTCAGCCGCCCACGGTGATCGTGTATCAGCGTTGATGGAACATGTTCTGGACCTATGCCCAGCGGAGGACGATAGCCCAGAGCAGCCGACGCAAGGCATCACGGTCAGTGTGATCGGCCGCCCCAATGTCGGGAAGTCGACGTTGATCAATCGATTGTTGGGCGAGGATCGCTTGGTTGCATTCGATCGCCCAGGTACGACGCGCGATAGCGTGTCAGTGCCATTCGAGAGCGGAGGCAAACACTACACGCTTGTCGATACGGCAGGGGTTCGTCGTCGCGGTCGAGTTCGCGAGGCCATCGAGAAATTCAGCATCATCAAGACGCTGCAGTCCTTGGAGTCGAGCAATGTCGCAATCGTTGTTCTGGATGCGCGCGAAGGCGTCACTGACCAGGACGTTTCGCTACTGAGCTTGGTCATTGAGCGAGGTAAAGCGCTCGTGCTGACGGTGAACAAGTGGGATGGTCTGGACGCCGATCGCCGCCGCGCGTTGCATGACGGGCTCGAGCGCAAGCTCGGCTTTACGGAATTTGCCCCGCGACATTTCATTTCGGCCCTACACGGTAGCGGTGTCGGAAAGCTAATGCGGGAGGTGGATAGGGTTCATGCCGCGGCATGTCGCGATCTCCCTACCGCCGCACTCACTGAGAGTCTCGAGGCTGCCACCACAGCGCATCCGCCGCCGTTGACGCGCGGTCGGCGACCACGCTTGCGATACGCGCATCAAGGCGGTCGAAATCCGCCGGTGATCGTGATCCACGGCAACCAAGCGGAGCGTCTTGCAGCGGCGTATAGACGATATTTAATCAACCACTTTCGCAAGCGTTTCGATCTCAAAGGGACACCCGTCCGCTTGCAGCTCAAGTCCGGCAAAAACCCATTCGAGGGACGACGCAATAAGTTAACACCGCGTCAAGAAGCTAAGCGTAAACGTCTGATGAAACACGTGAAAAAATAGTATTTCGTGCTTGGGCATGATCCGATCCTTTGATCGTTTGTGACCTTTGGCGTGATAGACTCGTCTGAGAATATGTTGATTAGACAGGGGATGAGGAATCATGAGTATTCTAGAAACCATTTTGAAATCGAATAGCGGCGGACTTGTGAAGCAGGTTGCCGGTTCTTTGAACCTTGAAGAAGGCCAGGCGGGTGCTGCAATCGCACAGTTACTACCGGCCCTGACTCAGGGTATGAAAAAGAACGTTGAAAAGCCGAACGGCCTAGAATCATTGTTGGGCGCGCTTCAGCGGGGTGGGCACGATCAGTACATCGAGCAGCCAGAGCGCGTTGTCAGGAGCGAAGCGATCACAGACGGCAACAGCATTCTCGGCCATCTACTCGGCAGCAAAGATGTGAGCCGGCAAGTGGCGTCGCAAGCTGCAGAGAAGACGGGTCTCGATGTCGGCGTATTGAAAAAAATGCTTCCGATGGTTGCGACAATGGCAATGGGTACCCTGAGCAAGGAAAGCAAGGGCGGGGCGCTGGCGTCTCTGCTCGGCGGCTCTCAGCAGCAATCGCCTGCCGCGAGTTTGCTCGGTGCATTTCTCGATAAAGACAACGACAGCTCTGCCGTCGGCGGTCTGCTCGGCCTGGCGAAAAAGTTCCTCTGAACTATCGATACCGTAATCGCCGACCGCGTCGCGTCAGGCGCGGTTCGGCTGGTCTCCTGCGACTGTTGCCGGTCGTAGGATTTGCGTTGTATTTCGGTTGGTACTACCTATCCAATCAGCAGGAAGTTCCGATGACCGGTCGAAGCCAGATTGTCGACATGAGTCGCGAAGAGGAAATGGCCTTAGGTTTGCGGTCGTATCAGGAAATCCTCGGACAATCGGCGGTCGTTAGCAGTGGTCGTGAAGTCGACGTAGTTCGCGAAATCGGGCGACGTATTGCGCTAGCTGCGCAGGATTTGGACCCAGGGTTCAACTGGGAATTCAACTTGATCCAGTCCAATCAAGCGAACGCGTTCGCGCTCCCGGGCGGCAAGGTTGCGATTTACACGGGAATTTTGCCCATCGCTGAGAATACAAATGGGCTGGCGGTCATCATGGGGCACGAGGTCGCGCATGCGCTCGCACGCCATGGTGCCGAAAGGATGGCGCGCCAGAAGCTCGTTCAGATGGGCAGTATGGCGGCGTCGATGGCGATCGGTGACATGGACGTCGGCACGCAGCGTGCTGTGATGGGGGCGCTGGGTGTTGGTGCGCAATACGGCGTACTTTTGCCGTTTTCGCGCAAGCACGAGTCTGAGGCCGATTACATTGGACTGATACTAGCGGCACGAGCGTGTTTCGATCCCAGAGAAGCGCCTGCGCTCTGGGAACGCATGGGCGCGAGCGCTGGTGGGCAACGACCCTCAGAGTTTTCGTCGACCCATCCTGCTCCGGAGACTCGATCCGCGCAGTTCGAAACTTGGATGCCAGAGGCGTTGCAAGTTCGGGCAGAATACTGTGGACAGTAATTGCCTGGACCACAAATGATGCAGCCGAAATCTGAGCCTGCTGGGGCGCGGCGAATCTATCATTATCCCGAGTCACTCGCGATGCACCGTGGAGGTGTTTTGCAGCAGCCGACGCTTGCCTACGAGACCTGGGGTCAACTCAATCACAATGCCGATAACGGGGTTCTGTTGTTCACCGGGTTGTCACCATCGGCGCATGCCGCCTCGTCGCCGGCAGATCCATCTCCCGGATGGTGGGAAGAGATGGTGGGCCCGGGGCGGCCGATCGATACTGAGCGACTATTCGTTGTGTGTGTGAATTCGATTGGGAGTTGTTTCGGATCGACCGGACCGGCGAGTATCGACCCGGCGACGAGCCAGCGCTATCGAATCGATTTCCCAGTGCTGTCACTCGAAGATTTGGCGACGGGGAGCGCGCTCGTTTTGGATCACCTCGGGATCGAGCGGGTGCGCACGGCGGTGGGGTGTTCGATGGGCGGCATGACGGCGCTCGCCTTCGCGATCCGGTTTCCAGATCGTGTTGATGAGCTGGTCTCCGTATCGTCCGCGGCCCGCGCGGCGCCGTTCGCCATTGCGCTGCGTTCGTTGCAGCGGGAGATGGTGCGCCGCGATCCAGCATGGGAATCGGGGCGCTACGATGGGCATGGTCCCACGATGGGTATGAAGATGGCCCGAAAGCTCGGCATGATCTCGTATCGATCTGCTGAGGAGTGGCTGATGCGCTTCGGCAGGGAGCGGGTATCTGCCGAACGCCAGGCCAACGATCCGTTCTGCATCGACTTCGAGGTCGAAAGCTACCTGCAGGCGCATGCCGAGAAGTTCACGGGTGACTTCGATCCCAATTGTTATTTGTATCTGTCGCGAGCCATGGATCTTTTCGATGTTGCAGATTATGGCGGATCGGTCGCAAGCGGGTTGGCCAAGACACGGTTGTCACGGGCGCTAGTGATCGGCGTGACCAGCGATATCCTTTTTCCAATCGCTCAACAAGCTGAGCTTTCTGAGGCTTTAGAGGCACATAAGTGCGAAACCCAATTTGAAGTCTTACCATCAATCCAAGGGCACGATTCGTTCCTGGTTGATATGGACCGGTTTCGGCCGGTGATCGGGGACTGGTTTTTGCGGTAACGCATCAAACTTTCGTGTGACGTCTTCGGCAATGCACGCACATCCTGTTTTGTTATCATGAGAGCATGGCAGCCGCGAGCGAAAAATTACTTCATCCAGGACTTCAACCGTTGGTTGAACTGGTCGACGCGGCTGTGTCGCTCGATAGCGAGTCGGCCATTACCGAGGCGATCAAGAACGACTTGTGTCGCATGATCCGGACCAATGCCTTTGAGTTGCCAGTCGGTGTTATGAGTCCTCGCGCGGACCGCTATGCCAGGCGCCTACTGCATCGTGACCCGGAGCGCGGCTACTCGATCGTTGCGATGACCTGGGGCGCCTGCCAGAGCACGCCAATCCACGACCACGCTGGCATGTGGTGTGTCGAGGGTGTGTGTGCTGGGACAATCGATGTGCAGCAGTTTGAGTTGATGGCGCACGAACCGGAGGCCGAGCGCTACCGATTCGAACCTCGCAACAGCTACATGGCCGGCATCGGCAGCGCGGGCTGTCTGATTCCGCCGTACGAATACCACTTGATCGCCAACCCATGCGATCGCACCCCGGCCGTGTCGCTGCATATTTACGGTGGCGACATGGACCACTGTCATGTTTTCGTTCGAGAAGGCGAAACCGATTGGTACCGACGCGTGATGCGGTCTTTGTCGTTTGACGACTAGCTAGGGCTCGTCGTCGGCTCGTAATCGCGTGACTTCGGCATCGAACGCGCCGCCTTTGATCAGAACTTCCGTCTGATCGCCTACCGTTAAGTCTGAGACGTGGTGGACTGCGCGTCCTTCGTCGTCCCGGACGATTGCGTAGCCGCGCTCGAGCGTTGCCAGTGGGCTCATGGTTTGAAGCTGGCGGACGTCCGAGCGTAACTTCGCGCGCCGCTGTTCAAGCAGGGTGCGCTGCGCGTTGACGAGGGACTTGTAAAGGAACGCCAGTCGGTCGGATTGCCGTACTACACGGTTAGCGGGACTCAATGCGCTCAGCCGGGTCATCGCCAACGTAAGGCGCTGCGAATCGGATTGCCAAAGTCGCTTTAAGGCGTGAGGCAATCTTTCCACGAGGGTGGCAAGGTGTGCTTGCTGACGGGTCAGGCGAGCCTTGGGCCCGGCCACCGTAAGCCGGTGCGTCAGGAAATCGCTGCGCTGCGCGATTTCCTGCAGACGGCGTTGCTGGGCGCTCGCGAGCCGCGACTTCAACGTCTGTAGATTGCGCGCTAACGTTTGACCATCTGGCGTTGCTAACTCGGCCGCAGCACTTGGAGTCGGGGCGGTGAGATCGGCGACAAAATCGACGATGGTCGTGTCGGTTTCGTGCCCGACGCCGGTGATAACGGGTGTATTGCAGTCTGCGAGCGTTCGCGCCAAGGTCTCGTCATTGAACGCGGCCAGATCCTCCATCGACCCACCACCTCGCACGGCAAGCAACACATCGCAGTCGCCACGTGCGTCGGCTCGACGGATGGCTTGAACCAACTCGCTAGGTGCAGCGCTCCCTTGGACGCTCGCCGGGAACACAAGCACCGGTATGCTGGGCATCCGACGCCGCAGGACCTTCAGGACGTCGCGGATTGCAGCGCCGGACGGCGATGTGACCACGCCGATACGTCTGGGATAGTGTGGAATCGGTTGCTTGCGGTCACTGGCGAACAGTCCTTCAGCAGCAAGTGCGCGCTTGAGTTGCTCGAATGCGAGTCTCAGCGCGCCTTCACCCGCTGGCTCCAGATGTTCAACGATTAGCTGATAGTCGCCACGGGGTTCGTACAAACTCAGTCGACCCCGCACGAGGACCTGATCGCCATTGACAAGGTCTCGAACACTGCCGCGCTGCCTTTGGCGAAAAAATGCCGCACGTAATTGGGCGCTTGGGTCTTTGAGGCTGAAATAGAGGTGCCCCGACGCGGGTCTTGCGAGATTAGAAATCTCCGCCTCGACCCAAACGGTGCCGAAACCGTTCTCCAGCAACGTTCGAACCTCGCGGTTTAAGTCACTGACGCGCCAAACTTCTCCGGTGCCGTGATGTCCTGTTGTTGTGTGCATCCATCGAGGGTAGCGCGGATGAGCAATGACGGAAATGCCAATGACTTCGGTTATAGGATCGCGGTATCATGGCGGGTTAACCCAACCCATCTGGAGCCCGCAAATGAGTATGGTCTTATGAGAATTGCCAAGGAAGCACTCACATTTGACGATGTGCTGTTACAGCCGGCTTATTCGGATGTTCTGCCCCGCGAGGTGTCTCTCGCAACTCGACTGACGCGCTCGATCAACATGAACGTCCCGATTCTGTCGGCGGCGATGGATACCGTCACCGAAGCGCGGTTGGCGATCACCCTCGCGCAGGAGGGTGGCATCGGCATCATCCACAAAAACATGCCGCCTGCGGAGCAGGCTCGGCAAGTCCGGATCGTCAAGAAATACGAAAGCGGGATTATTAGCGACCCGATTACGGTCGGCCCGAACATGACGATTCGGGAGGTGCTCGCGCTGACACGGGCCAAAAACATCTCCGGTGTACCCGTGGTCGACGGCGCCGAGACCGTCGGTATCGTGACCAATAGGGATCTTCGCTATGAGACCCAGCTTGAGGCACCCGTCTCGAGCGTCATGACACCCAAGTCAAAACTGATCACCGTGCGGGAGGGTGCGCCTGACGAAGAGGTGTTGTCACTGCTGCACAAGCATCGAATTGAGAAAGTGCTTGTGGTGGACGATAACTTCGGCCTGCGCGGCATGATCACCGCGAAGGATTTCCAAAAGGCGAGCGATTTTCCTCGTGCTTGCAAGGACGAGCGTGGTGCGCTTCGCGTAGGCGCGGCCGTCGGTACAGGCGGTGACACCGAAGAGCGAGTGGCGTTGTTGATGGCGGCTGGCGTCGATGTCTTGGTTGTTGATACGTCGCACGGTTTCTCTAGGGGCGTTCTCGACCGCGTTTCGTGGATTCGTCAGCAGTACCCGGATGCGCAGATTGTCGCGGGCAACATTGTGACAGCGGACGCCGCGTTGGCGTTGGTTGATGCGGGTGCAGATTGCGTGAAGGTCGGTATTGGACCAGGCTCGATATGCACAACACGGATTGTTGCCGGTGTCGGCGTACCGCAGATTAGCGCGGTTGCCGAAGTGGCCGAAGCGCTGCGCCCGAAAGACATTCCCCTGATTGCGGATGGCGGTGTCCGCTACTCGGGTGATCTTGCGAAAGCCGTCGCCGCGGGCGCCTACGCGATCATGGTCGGTAGTCTGTTGGCCGGGACCGAAGAGTCGCCGGGCGAAGTTGAGCTGTACAAGGGTCGATCCTATAAGAGCTACCGTGGGATGGGTTCGCTCGGCGCAATGGCACAGGGTTCATCCGACCGCTATTTCCAGGACACGACCGATGAGCTGGAAAAACTCGTCCCAGAAGGTATCGAAGGTCGTGTGCCCTACAAAGGTTCGATGGTCGGGATCGTGCACCAATTGATGGGCGGGTTGCGTGCAGCGATGGGCTACACCGGATGTGCGGATATCGATGCGATGCGAACGCGACCGGAATTTGTGCGGATTACGGGAGCAGGGATGCGTGAGAGCCACGTGCACGACGTGACGATCACGAAAGAAGCTCCCAACTATCGGACTGAGTGACGTTGATGGCCGAAGCGCAGCAGGAAACCACCGTGAACGATATTCACGAAGAACGCGTGCTGATCTTGGATTTCGGGGCGCAGTACACGCAATTGATTGCACGCCGTGTAAGAGAGGCGGGCGTGTATTCGGAAATCCTACCTTGGGACTTGTCGCCGGAGCGGATCGCTGCGTTCGGCGCCAGGGCGATCATTCTCTCGGGCGGACCTGAGTCGGTAAATCTGGAAAACCCGCCACGTGTTGCTGAGGTCGTATTCGAACTTGGCATACCGGTCCTGGGTATTTGCTACGGCATGCAGGCAATGGCCGCACAATTGGGTGGCCAAGTCTCTGCATCTGCGCATCGCGAATTCGGCTTTGCTGAGGTCGACACCAACCCTTCGGTTCTGTTCGATAGTCTCGACGATAGTGGTTCGACGGCGAAAGACGGGAGTGGAAGACTCCAGGTGTGGATGTCGCATGGGGACAAGGTCGACGTACTGCCAGAGGGGTTCATTGCGATCGGACAGTCGGAGAACTCGCCACTGGCGGCAATGGAAGACGCGACACGAAAATTCTTCGCTGTGCAGTTTCACCCGGAAGTGACGCACACCGTTAGCGGCGCCAAAATTCTGACGAGATTCGTTCGGGATATCGCCGGTTGCACAGGGCAATGGACGACACCGAATATCGCGCGTGATGCGATAGACAGGATTCGCGAATTGGTCGGCTCGGAGCGCGTGCTTCTCGGCTTGTCGGGAGGAGTCGATTCGTCGGTCGTTGCTGCATTGCTACATGAGGCTATTGGAGATCAGCTCAGTTGTGTCTTCGTCGATCATGGGTTGTTGCGTCAGGACGAGGGTGATCAAGTGATGGCGACGTTTGCGGACAACCTCGGTGTTAAGGTGACACGAGTCAACGCGAGCGAGCGTTTTTTTGCCGCGCTGGAAGGTGTGGCAGACCCGGAACAGAAGCGCAAAATTATTGGGCGTGAGTTTGTTGAGGTATTCGAGGCGGAATCCAACCGTGAGACCGATGTTGTTTGGTTAGCGCAAGGCACTATCTACCCAGACGTCATTGAATCTGCGGGCGCGGAAACCGGCAAGGCGCATGTCATCAAGTCCCATCACAACGTCGGTGGACTGCCGGCGCATATGCGCTTGAAACTTTTGGAACCACTTCGCGAGTTGTTTAAAGACGAAGTGCGGGAGCTCGGCGTCGAACTCGGTCTTCCGCATGCGATGGTTTATCGGCATCCATTCCCAGGCCCCGGACTCGGTGTCAGAATTCTTGGTGAGGTTAAAGAAGCCTACGCGAACAAGCTGCGACATGCGGATCAGATCTTTATCGACGAACTTCGTGCTGCAGATCTCTACGACAAGACGAGTCAAGCGTTCGCGGTATTTCTACCGGTGAAGTCAGTGGCCGTGATGGGCGATGGCAGGGCGTATGATCACGTGATCGCTTTGCGGGCTGTTGAGACGGTCGACTTCATGACGGCTCGGTGGGCGCGCCTGCCTTATGAATTCTTAGAACGTGTGTCATTGCGAATTTGTAATGAGGTGGCCGGAATATCGCGCGTCACATACGATATTTCTGGCAAACCGCCTGCGACGATCGAATGGGAATAGCAGCACTCTGTCTTGGCCATTGTTCGACATTCGCCGATTCGGTATTGCAACGCAGTCTGAGCCACCTTCGGCGGATTTGCGTTGTACGGAGGTGTTAAAAGTGGTGAGAGTTTTCCTTCACCCGTTGATTTTCGTCAATTGAGATCAGTTCCATGATCAGTAATGACGCGACGCCCGCGCGGTTAGGTGACCACTTTTTCATGATGTCCGCTTTGCAGCAGGCGAAGATCGCCGCACGCCGTGGTGAGGTCCCCGTGGGGGCTGTGGCAGTGCAACGTGGGCGAGTCATTGCCGTCGGGTCGAATCGGACTATTACAGATCACGATCCAACCGCACACGCGGAAATCGTCGCGCTACGTGCAGGTGCCGCACAAATGCAGAATTACCGGACCGATGGCGTTACGATCTACGTCACGCTGGAGCCGTGCCCGATGTGTGCAGGGGCGATGGTGCACGCACGGGTTGATCGGGTAGTGTTTGGAGCCGCAGACCCCAAAACCGGCGCGCTGGGCGGAGCGCTTGACCTTCTGTCGTCCAGCGCCGTCAATCACCGCTTCGAGGTTACGCAAGGCGTTCTTGGTGCGGAGTGTGGGGAGATGCTGCGCACGTTTTTCAGGGAGAGACGCCAGTGACCAAAAATCGTGAGAATGCGCAGATCAGTGTTGCGCAAGCGTCGGATCAGCCCGCGATTTTGGATTTGATACCCATGCTTGCGGACTTCGATGTGCCGGCGGCGCGAAATCCAGATGACCTGTGGATGAGCGATGCGGAGCTGATTCGGCAGCACTTTGCTGGTAGCGCACCTCAGACACGCGTATTGGTGGTCAAAGGGGCGGAACAGCAGCTGTTGGGCTTCGCATTGGTTTCGATTGGGGAGGAGCCACTGAGTCACGCCTCCAATGCGCATCTTGAGGCGATCGTCGTTGCGCCGGAAGGGCGAGGGCTGGGGCTCGGCCGCCGACTGATGGCAGCGACCGAGCACTTGGCGAGAGAAGAAGGGGTTTCATCGGTCACGTTGAACGCGTTCGCCAACAATCGCCGCGCGAGAAACCTCTACGAGTCGTTAGGGTTTGACGGCGAACTCATCCGCTACATCAAACGGCTTCCGAGTGAACCGTCGGCGTAGAGCCAGCGTCGCGATCAATCCCCCTAAGGTCAGCATTCCTGTCGATCCGCCGCCGCCTTCGTTACTAACCACGACGATCGGTTCATTGGCTTCATCGAGAGAGATACTCTCCAATGGCAGGTCAAACAACTCCGCAGAATCACTCGGTCCGAAATCTGCAACCAACCGACCGTCAAAGGCGTCATAGATCTCGATAAGCAGATCGTAGTATCCAGTCGGAAAACCCGACACGAGATCTGCGTCATAGAAGTACTCGTCGTTGCCGCTTGAACCGAAGATTCGAAACGTATCGGTGACGCCGTACTCGGTCCATGGGCCGCCCTCCAAAGAGAGATACAAAACGGCATAAACATCTGCGGAACTAAAGACGGTATCGACGTCGAATGTGAGTTCAACACGGGTTGAGAAGCCGTCGAAATCGAAATCGTCTCGAATTACGGCAAATGCATCGAACACCCAAAAGTCGATGTTAACGGCGCTGGTTGAAGGCGCATTGACCGTTGCGCGCGCCGTTCTGACGCCGTCCCCGCGCTCTGGCTTGGCCTTGACAGTCCGCTCAGGCCGCCCGGCGTCTCGTTCAGAAACGAGCCCTTGCGTTGCCAAGGTCTCAGCATCGGCCTCCGGCGTATTGTCCGCTGCGGCGGTGAGGGCCAGCCCCGATAGCGCCAGGGCAATCAACTTCGCTTTCATGGTATCTGCTCCATCTTTTCAGGGTGCAGATGTATTAGGCAACGGTGACGCTGAACCGTCGCTGAACCACGTTAACGTCGGGCTACGACCTCGGTGGGCGTCGGCAGCGTCTCTTCCGGCGGCAGGGGGCCCTCGGGCACATCGTTCTGGCGTTCCAGCCAGTTAAGGATTGCACGATAGTTGCGGATGTTCTCAACATACGTGACGGGTTCCCATCCTCTGGCATAGCCGTGCTCGACTCTCTGGTACCAGCGCCGCTGGGCGAGCAAAGGCAGTGCGTCGCGCACGTCCACCCACCGATCCGGGTCGCCTTTTTGCATCTCGACAATTTTTCGGGCGTCCTTCAGGTGAAAGTAGCCGACGTTGTATGCCGCCAACGCCATCCATGTGCGATCCGGCTCCGGCACGCCGTCGCCGATCCGTTCCTTCAAGCGCTCAAAGAACGCGGCGCCGCCCGCGATACTCTGGGCGGGATCCTCACGGTCTTTGATTCCGACGTAGTCAGCGGTGGCACGCGTCAACATCATGATGCCGCGTACACCCGTCGGTGATACGGCTGATCGTCGCCAGTGCGACTCCTGATAACCAATGGCTGCCAGAAGTGTCCAGTCGAGTCCGGTTCGATCTGCAGCTTCCTCGAACATATCGCGGTATCGCGGCAGGCGCGATTCATAGTGTCGGATAAACGCGCGTGTGCCCACGTAGTCGAAGTCGTCGTTGTGGCCGTAGTAGCGGTCCAAGATTCGCGTGAGTTCGCCGTTACGCCGAATCTTCTGCAGATATTGATTGGCGCGATCAACCAGGGTTCGGCCGCCGTGGGCTGGGAACGCCCACGCAATGGAGTTCGCAACGTCGAGGTCCAACGCAATCCGCAGTTCAGGGTGAAATTGCCGATTAATACTGAAATCGGTTGAATCGGCGACTGTGTAAGGAATGTCACCGTTCGCGACAGCTTCCAAAAGCTCGGCGCTCTCCGTGTCAGGGTCTTCGCGATAGCTCAGCGTGGGCCATTCTGCCGATAGCGCCTCGAGCGTTTCGGCATGGCTTGAGCCTGCCATAACAACCACTTCTGCATCCTCGATGTCAGCGAGCGTATCGGGTTTGCCGTTTCCCCGGCGGTACACAAGGTGCTGTTCCACTTGTTGGTAGGGCTGGCTGAACAGGACTTGTTGCAGGCGTTCCTCTGTGATGGACAAGCCTGCTGCGGCAAGATGCGCCTGACCACTGCTGACGGCGGGAATTAAGTCCGCCACCGCACTGCGGGGTTGCATGACCAGGCTGACGCCGAGCTCATCCGCAAATCCTTTGGCGAGATCAAACTCGGGTCCGGTTGGCACGTCAGCACCCATGTAGTAGGTGGTTGGCGCATTCCGAGTCACCACTCGCAGCTCGCCGAGTTCCAGGATCTGATCCAACAACGGCGGCGGAAGGTGCACCGAAGTCAGTGCGCCCGCGGCGATACATGCGATCAACGCTCGCATGGTCAAATGGGCCTAAGCGGAGAGTTCAGAACCATGTGACCAGTATACCAACGCAGCTACCGCGGGTTAGGGTCCTCGAGGGGGTGAAAGCAGCGGCCGGGCCTGAGATAATAGCGACTGGTCCGCGCCGGCTACCCCGCGACGGTCAGCCGTGAACCCCGTCAGGCCCGGAAGGGAGCAGCGGCAGCGGTCACACCGGGTGCCGGGGAGCAGCTGGTGCGGGCCTTTTATCTGCGAGATACGCTCGCTGTAGGCCAGAGAATTCCATGAGCTATCTTGTTCTAGCGCGCAAATATAGACCCGTCGGTTTCGAGGACGTGGTCGGCCAGGAGCACGTACTACGCGCACTCAGCCATGCGCTGGACCATCAACGCCTCCACCACGCTTATCTTTTCTCAGGAACACGGGGTGTCGGCAAAACCACACTCGCTCGAATTCTCGCCAAGGCGCTGAATTGCGAGACCGGCGTATCGTCAAAGCCGTGTGGTGTCTGTTCGGCCTGTACTGAAATCGATTCGGGGCGATTTGTCGATTTAATCGAGGTGGATGCCGCGTCTCGAACCAAGGTCGACGATACGCGGGAGCTGTTGGATAACGTCCAATACGCGGCGACACGGGGTCGGTACAAGGTGTACTTAATCGACGAAGTGCATATGTTATCGACCCATTCTTTCAATGCATTACTTAAGACTCTTGAGGAACCGCCTGAGCATGTGAAGTTCTTGCTGGCAACGACTGATCCACAGAAGCTGCCAGTGACTGTGTTGTCCCGGTGTCTGCAATTCAATCTCAAGCGGATACCACCGCAATTGATCGCAGATCGACTGCAGGAAATTGCTGAAGCGGAGTCGATTCAAGCGGACGCGGGTGCGCTAAGACTGTTGGCGCGCGGTGCAGATGGAAGTCTACGCGACGGGCTGAGTTTGATGGATCAAGCGATCGCTTTTGGCGACGGTCAATTGGTCGAGCGTGATGTGTCACAGATGTTGGGTACGCTCGACGATGCCTTTGTCCTTGAAATTTTGGATGCGTTGATCGACCAATCAGGTGCGAAGCTTGCCCAAATTGTGGCCAAAGCCGCTGAGCGAGTGCCTGACTTTGCTGCGCTACTGGATGATCTCGCTCGCGCATTTACCGCGATTGCCTTGCAACAAGCGGGTGCCGCGGACAAGCCAGACGACGGTGCTTTTCCTGCGGATCGCTATGCCGACCTGCTACCACCTGAGATCGTTCAGCTGTACTACCAGATTGCAACGCACGGTCGCAGAGACTTGCCGCTGGCCCCTGATGCGCGCACCGGCATGGAAATGACGCTGCTCCGAATGCTGGCGTTTACGCCAAACGGCAGCGTCAGCTCCGTCAACCAAACCCCGCCGACTCGCGCGCCCGCAGCCTCGGGTGGGTCTAAGGCGGCAGCGAATGTTGTCGCCCAAACGAACACGTCGAACGTCTCCGCTGCAACCGGCAAGCCTGAAGAATCGGATCCGTCGCGCGAGTGGTATCGCCTGGTAGGTGCGCTTGAGCTCGACGGCGTTGTGCGAATGCTCGCGGCCAACTGTGCCTGGGTCGGCCGGGAAGGCGACCATATCTCGCTGTCTCTCGACAAGCGAAGCTCAGCCTTGCTGACCGACGCTAGAGTCAAAGTGTTAGAGACGGCGCTTTCGGGACACCACGGTCAGTCAATAAGGGTCACCGTGGCTATTGCTGGCGCGGAAACCGTAGAGACGCCCGCAGTGCAAAAGCAGCGTGATGTTCAATCACAGCAGTCGCAAGCGGTTGAAACCCTGCAAAACGATGCGGGGGTGACCGCGTTGCAAGAGCTGATGGGCGCAGAGTTGGATCCAGGGTCCGTGCGAAGTGGTGACGCGACGTAGGCTGCGTTCGCAGATTTGATCGATTGGGAGTGGTGCGATGAAAGGCGGAATAGGGCAGATGCTCAAGCAGGCGAAAGCGATGCAGAGCAACATGGAGAAGCTCCAGGAAGAGCTGGCCGATCTAGAAGTTGTCGGAGAGGCGGGTGCAGGAATGGTATCTGTAACAATGACATGCAAGCATATTGTCAAGTCGATTCAAATTGACGATGCGTTGCTCGGCGATGATCGAGAGATGCTTGAGGACGTCATCGCGGCTGGCTTTAACGATGCTTTGCGAAAGGCGGAAGCCAAGACGCAAGAAAAAATGGCCGAAATTACTGGTGGGCTGAATCTGCCTGCCGGCATGAAACTGCCGTTCTAGCCGGAGTCTATTCGACTTGTCGTTTACGCCACTGCTAACGGATTTGATCGATGCGCTACGCTGCTTGCCGGGTGTTGGCCAGAAGACCGCTCAGCGTATGGCGTTCTCCCTGCTTGAAGGCGATCGCAGCGACTCGGGACATTTGGCATCCGCGCTGACGCGGGCGGCTGAAGGTATTCGACATTGCAGTCGCTGCCGGATGTACACGGAGGCGGAGATTTGTTCGATCTGCTCAAATCCCGGCAGAGACGACAGCATCTTGTGCGTGGTGGAGTCGCCGGCGGACGTACTGGCGATCGATGGCGCGACAGGGTTTCGCGGCCGCTATTTCGTTCTGCTCGGGCACCTGTCCCCATTGGATGGCATCGGGCCGTCTGAGTTGGGCATGGACTTACTCGCGCAGCGTATCCAATCCGAACAGTTGGACGAGATCATCATCGCCACCAATCCAACGGTTGAGGGTGACGCGACCGCGCATTTCATTGCGGAGCTCGCGGCTTCAAGCAACATCACTGTCAGCAGGATCGCGCACGGCGTGCCGGTCGGGGGTGAACTTGAGTTCGTGGACGGTGGCACCTTATCGCATGCATTCGTCGGGCGCAGAAGTGTGGGTCAGGCGGGAGGATCTTGATGTCGTCGAATGACACTTGCCTATTTTGCGAGATTGTTGCGGGACGTATCCCCTGCGATAAGATTTTTGAGAACGAGCAGGTGCTCGGCTTTCGTGATATCAATCCCCAAGCGCCGATTCATGTCCTGTTCGTCCCGAAACCGCACATTGCAACTGTGAACGATATACAAGACTCACAGGCGGAACTCATCGGGCAGCTGGTTCTCGCCGCACGTGACTTTGCCAAAACCGAAGGGTTTGCAGACGACGGTTATCGTTTGATTATCAACTGCAATGAAGATGGTGGTCAGACTGTCTACCACTTGCATCTGCACTTGTTGGCCGGTGCCAAGATGCCCATGGGTTTTGGTCACAGTGGCTAGTAGCGCTGGCTTGAGAGTTGGCGATTCAATTGCGCGAGTCTCAGGTAGCTCTTGTACCGCCGCTCATCGATTCGGCCGTCGTTGACGCGCGCCTTAACCTCACAATCGGGCTCGGCGCGGTGACTGCAATCGGCAAATCGGCAGAGGTCGCTCGCTTGTAGAATTTCCCTAAATCCGCTGGCAACTCGCTCGGGCTGGATGAGTGCTGGCGCGTAGTCTCGCACGCCGGGCGAATCGATGACCGTCACCGCATCTTCGAACATCATCAGGCGGGCGGCGACAGTGGTGTGTCGCCCCTCATCGTTGGCTTCAGACACTGCGCGAGTTCTTTGTAACTCATTGCCTGACAGTGCGTTGATCAACGATGACTTTCCGACGCCGGACAATCCGACAAAAATTGATAGCTCGCCGCGCATCAGGCTGCGTAGGTTTTCGATGCCGCTAGACTGCGGCACGCTGGTCTCAATCACCGGGTATCCGATATCTCGGTAAACCTGGACAGCATCTGGTACGCCAACCAGGTCGGCTTTGTTCCACACGATGGCGGCTTTCGTTGGCATCAGTTCAGCGGCGGCCAGATAGCGATCGGCAACAAACCAGTCCGGCTGCGGTTTGCTTGCAACGACCACGACCATCATCGAGACGTTGGCGGCCAGCGTTTCCCGTCGACCTCGGGAGTCGGTGCGGCTGAGCTCATTGAGCCTGGACTCGACGGACTCAATCTGCCAGTCGGACTCACCGGGCAGGGGGCGCGCTACGACGCGGTCACCGGTCACGGGCCGCTGGCGTTTACCTTTCGCGCGAGCGGGCACTGGGTGCGACGTGGGGCTGTCGATGTCGCATAATTCGAAGCGTGCGCCGAAAGTGGCGGTAACTCGCATCGTTTTGGCGGATTCAGTGATCGTCATGTCTACATTATGCCCGTCGGGAGTAGCTAGACATCTCTGATACACTTGCCTGCATGACTGATATTCCCCACAACCGCTTCATCTGGATTGATCTTGAAATGACAGGTCTGGATCCCGATGGCGATCGAATTATTGAAATCGCAACCATCGTAACCGATCACGAGCTGAACGAGCTCGCTTCCGGCCCAGTGATCGCCGTCCACCAGACCGATGAACGCCTCGATGGCATGGATGAATGGAATACCCGGCAGCATGGCGGTTCAGGTCTGACCGAGCGCGTACGGACCAGCGACTACACGGAGCGGCAAGCGGAAAAGACGACCCTTGCGTTCCTGCGCGACTGGGTGCGAGAAGGCAGCTCTCCCATGTGTGGTAACAGCATCTGCCAAGACCGTCGTTTTTTGGCGCGTTACATGCCGGAGCTGGAAGCGTTTTTCCATTACCGAAATCTAGATGTCAGCACGCTGAAAATTTTGGCGCAGCAGTGGGCGCCGACGCTTTGTCATGGCATCAAGAAGCAAGGGTTGCATCTCGCGTTGGAAGATATCCGTGACTCTATAGCGGAGCTTCAGCATTACCGCGAATTGTGGCTGCAACCAGGTATCGATGTGTTTATGGCTGCGTCGGATATCCAGTAATGGTCTCGAGACCGGAGGATCCGCCGCTTCGATCCTCGCCAGCCTGTGAAAGAAACCAAGCCGCGATAAGGTCGGTGCTCGAGGACTGGGTCGTTGATAACGGTGTGCTGTTGGAGATTGGTAGCGGCACCGGCCAGCATGCTGCCTATTTGATTGATCTGTTTACCCACCTTGTTTGGCAGCCGAGCGATCGCGTGCCCGATCACAAGAGTATCGCTGGCTGGGCAAGTACATCGAGTGATCCGGCGCGCATCCGTCGCGCGTTGACGCTAGACGTTAGCGACGAACAAGCGTGGGCGAACGCACCTCGCTTCCAAACGTTACTTACCGTCAATACGCTACACATCATGTCGTGGGAGCATGTGCAGCAGCTGTTCTATCACTCGGCGGCAATTGCAGATGCCAATGGCCGGTTGTTGGTCTACGGTCCGTTTCACGAGAACGGCGGCCCGACGAGCGAAGGTAACGCCGTCTTCGACAACCAGCTTCGCGCCGAAGGGGGTGGTATGGGAATTCGTGATATTGAATCGGTTCGTGCGACGGCCGCAGCCAATGACTGGTTAGAACGTGCGCACTACCAGATGCCAGCAAACAACCAGATGTTGGTCTTTGGCCGACCGGGTCTTTCAGATTGAGCGATCATCGCCAGTGGGTGGCTGGGGGATGTCATTGTGGCGACGTCCGGTTCGAGGTGGCGTTGTCCGAGAAGACTGTCGCACATGCGTGCAACTGCAGCATCTGTGCGGCGACAGGGTTTGTCGGTGCAATCATTCCGCTCTCGCGTTTTCGGTTGCTGCAAGGTAAAGATGCGTTAACGGACTACCGCTTCAATACCGGGGTCGCGCGCCATCTGTTTTGTCGCACCTGTGGCGTTAAGTCTTTTTATCGCCCTCGTTCAAATCCGGACGGTGTCAGTATCAACATTGCCTGCATCGAGCTTCCCGACGGGTTTCAGGTTGAAGTGGAGGCGTTCGATGGGCAGAACTGGGAAGCGCACGCGGCGGATTTGGCCGCGTTATCCCAAGAGTCTGACTGAGCGATGCGAACTGTAGCCAAGTGCAGACAGTGTACAAATCGGGCCTTACGGCTTAATCTCGCGGCCATGAAACAAACCGCTCTAATGATTCTGCTTTCCTTGTCGTTTTTCGCGATCACTGCGTCGGCTCAGGAGTCGTCTGAACGCCAGTACGTGACCGATATCTTTGAGATCACGATGCGCCGCGGCCCCAGTACCCAAAATGCGATTGTCCGGATGCTCGAATCCGGGACGCCGGTTGAGGTCTTGGAGCAGGATTCGGCGAGTGGGTATAGCCGGGTTCGATTAACGACGAGCGATACTGAAGGGTATGTGCTGACGCGCTACCTCATGCGAGATCCGGCGGCGCGCAGCCAAGTGGCTGATCTACAAAGTCGCGTGGCATCGCTGCGCAGTGAGAGCGGCGACCAGGGTCGGGAATTGGATGATCTCAGAACCTCCAACGCAACCTCGCAACAACGGGTGCGCGCACTGGAGCAAGAGAACCAAAGGTTGTCCTCTGCGCTCGCCGATCTTGAGCAAAAGGCATCGAACGTGCTCGCAATTGATCGCGAAAACATGACGCTTCGAACCACACTGCAAGAGACTGAGATTGAACTGCAAGGACTGCAACAGTCCAACGCAGACCTTCGCAGTCAAAAGGCGCTGTACGGTTTCGTCGTCGGCGCCGGCGTGCTGCTGTTGGGAATCGTACTTGGCCTCGTACTTCCGGGCCTACGTCGTCGGAAGCGCGGTGGCTACGGTTCCGGCGATCTGCTCTGACGCCGCGATCCGTTAGTCAAAGCTGTCGATCGAGAGGCTTAGACTTTCTCGCCAGCAAGGTACAACCAAGTCTCGATGACCGTATCCGGGTTGAGAGACATCGACTCGATGCCTTGCTCCAACAACCAAGCGGCCAGTTCCGGATGGTCGGACGGCCCTTGTCCGCAAATTCCAACATACTTGTTGCGTCGCTTGCATGCGCTGATCGTAAGTTCGAGCAGCGCTTTCACGGCTTCATCACGTTCGTCAAACAAATCTGCGATCAGCCCGGAGTCGCGGTCAAGACCGAGCGCTAGCTGAGTCATGTCATTGGAGCCGATCGACATTCCGTCGAAGTAGTCCAAGTATTGATCGGCCAACAATGCATTGGTGGGTAGCTCTGACATCATGATCAAACGCAGACCGTTTTCACCGCGGGCGAGACCTTCTGCAGCGAGCAGCTCAGTCACTTGTTTCGCTTGCTCTACGGTTCGAACGAAGGGAACCATCACCTCGACATTGGTGAGTCCCATGTCATTTCGAACACGCTTGATCGCTTCGCACTCCATGCGGAAGCAAGGCTGAAAATTCTCATCGAGATAACGCGCTGCACCGCGGAAGCCAAGCATCGGGTTTTCTTCGTTGGGCTCATAGAGCTCGCCGCCGATCAAGTTGGCGTACTCGTTGGATTTGAAGTCGGACAAACGAACGATAACCGGATGCGGTGCAAACGCGGCTGCAATAGAGCTGACACCTTCGGCCAGTTTGCTGACAAAAAATTCACGCGGATCGGCGTAGCCTGCCATCTGCTCGTCGATCATCTCGCGCGTGTCTTCGTCGATATCGTGATAGTCCAGCAACGCTTGCGGGTGCACACCGATCATGCGGTTGATAATGAACTCTAGCCTTGCAAGACCGACGCCACGGTGCGGGATCGACGCGAAATCAAACGCACGATCAGGATTCCCGACATTCATCATGATCTTCACGGGAACTTCTGGCAGCGCATCGAGTTCGATTTGATGCTTTTCGAACTCAAGGACACCATCATAAATGAAGCCCTCATCGCCTTCGGCGCAAGACACGGTCACCTCAGCACCATCTGCGATGAGATCGGTCGCATCGCCACAGCCCACGACAGCCGGAATGCCTAACTCGCGTGCAATGATCGCCGCATGGCAGGTTCGTCCACCTCGGTTGGTGACGATCGCCGCAGCCCGTTTCATCACGGGCTCCCAATCGGGGTCCGTCATATCGGCGACCAGGACGTCGCCACTTTGGACGCGCGCCATTTCGCTAACGTCGCGAATGACTTTCGCCTTCCCTGCGCCGATTTTCTGTCCGATGCTGCGCCCACTCGCAACCACAGTGGAGCGTTTCTTCAGTGTGAACCGCTGCAACGTTCTGCCGGTACGCGATTGAACGGTTTCTGGCCGCGCTTGCAAGATATAAATCTTGCCATCGTCTCCGTCCTTGCCCCACTCAATATCCATTGGGCGACCGTAGTGTGCTTCGATGGTTAACGCGTGCCGCGCGAGTTCTAATACATCTGCATCGGTAATAGAGAACGCGCGCCGCTGTTCGGCATCTACGTCGACGGTCTGAACACTCTTGCCGGCACGTGCATCGTCCGAGAACACCATCTTTATGGCCTTGCTGCCGAGATTCCGCCGCATAATCGGCATTTTGTTATCACGTAGCGCAGGTTTGTAGACGTAGAACTCATCGGGATTCACGGCACCTTGGACCACCGTTTCCCCCAAGCCCCAAGAGGCTGTGATAAACACAAGATCGCGGAAGCCGGATTCTGTGTCGAGTGTGAACATCACACCGCTGGATCCGCGGTCGCTACGCACCATGTGTTGGATACCCGCCGAAAGGGCAACCTGTTCGTGTGAGTAGCCTTGGTGGGTACGGTAGGCGATCGCACGGTCGTTGAACAACGACGCGAAAACGTCGCGCATCGCGGCAATGACGTTGTCGAGACCTCTAATATTGAGGTAGGTTTCCTGCTGTCCTGCAAACGAGGCGTCTGGCAGGTCCTCGGCCGTCGCCGACGAGCGCACTGCAACGGCGATGTCGTTGCCGCCGGCCATTTGGGCCCAAGCTTCCGCCATGTCTTGCTCTAGCTGTTTCGGTAGCGGTGCCTTTCGGATCCAGCCGCGAATGTCATCGCCCGCAGCCGTTAGTGCCCCGATGTCGTCGACATCCAGACCATCGAGTCGCGCAGCGATCTTGCTATCTAGCCCATTATCGGCGAGGAAAACACGGTAAGCCTCGGATGTCGTCGCGAAGCCACCAGGCACGGTAACGCCCAGATTGTGTAGGTTGCTGATCATCTCGCCGAGTGAGGCATTCTTGCCGCCGACGCGCTCAACATCGTTCATGCCGAGCTCGGAAAAGGGGATGACAAAACGATTCACGCTGGTCCCTCGCTACCGTGGAGTTTTAAAGCCCGCCATTATAGCCTCATCGGTCGTGCGGCGCTCTCTGACGCATCTCGCATCCCGAAGTGCTGCGAGGTGGGTTATGGTAACCGGCGATCAGCGGAGCAACTATGCCAACGAGAACCATATTCTTCATATCGGACCAGACCGGTGTCACGGCTGAGACGCTGGGCCACAGCCTGATGACACAGTTCAAGGGCGAGGACTTTCGCCAGGTGACGGTACCGTTTGTCGATTCTGCTTCCCGAGCCGATGAGTTGAAGCGGCGGATCGACCAGGCTGCGGAGCGGGATCAGCACCGACCGATCGTATTCAGCTCTCTCGTGCATGACGACCTGCGGGAGATCATTCGCGAATCTAATGGGCTTTATTTGGATATTTTTGACGCGTTTGTCGGCACGCTGGAGGCGGAATTGGATGCGCCAGCGTCACACGCTGCGGGGCGTGCGCATGGCATGTCCGATGCGGATACGTACATGAAGCGCATCGAGGCAACCAACTACGCGTTAGCCAACGACGATGGCGGCGTCACGCGCAACTACGAACAAGCGGATGTCATTCTTGTCGGCGTTTCGCGATCTGGCAAAACGCCAACCTGTCTGTATCTCGCACTCCAGTATGGCGTGTACGCCGCGAACTATCCGATAACCGATGACGAATTTGAGAGCGGCGTTCTGCCGCCGCGCTTGTTGGAGCATCGAGGCAAGCTATTCGGGTTGACGATCAACGCACGTCGTTTGCAACAGATTCGACGTGAGCGGCGTGCGGCGGGCCGCTATGCGAGCGCTCAGCAAGTCAATTTCGAGTTGCGCGCAGCGGCCGCTTTGTTCTCCAAGTATCGGGTTCCTCATGTGGATACAACGGAATTTTCGATTGAGGAAATCGCGAGTCGTATCCTCGAAGCGACGGGTGTTGAACGCAGAGTCCGACCTTAAGTTTTTCGCGCTGTCAAGCGAACCAACAAAGCGCTTAATTGGATGTGAAATCGGGACTCAAGGCTACCTCAGAGCTGTGATAAGCTCAAAGCATGAGTTCGGATAGTCTCATCATTCCTCAAACCACTGTGAAGCCGCGAAGCTTCGCGGGTTTGATGAGCGTTTATGAAAGCAACTACCTCAGAATGTGGTTGCTCGCACCGAAGCTCAACGAGTTGAATGGGGCTCAGACCTCCGTGGAAGGACGTGATGATCTGCCTCTGCACCTGACCGTTGAGGAGCGTACTCGGTACACGTTGACCGTTCGATTGACCTATCTTTTCGACGAAGTCGATGACAGCGGTCAGACGGCCCGTATTGCGGATCCGGACCTGCGCTTGCGGATCTATTTCGATGGGCGACTCGCCGAAGTGATGAGCATGAGCGCTCAGCATCGTCACCATATCCTAAGAGATATTGCTGCATCGCACCGTGAGACCCTCGATTCCCGTTGGCAACGCAATATGTTGTTGAACAAGTGGCTCGAATACTTGCTGGATGTTGGCCACAGCTTTCGTTAGCTGAGCCAGCCTTAAGCTCGGGAATCCCCCAAACTGTGCGATAGATCAAGGTCACTGACCTTGTCTTATGTGTAATCTCCCAGCTGAAACGGTTTTTGCATAGAAGCGGATTCGCGTATCAGCATGGTTGCTGCAACAGAAAAGATCAATCCGACGACAACAGCGATCGACGAACAGGAGCGGCTACTTCGCTTGTTCTCGAATCGTGTTGCACTGAAGAAAGCCTACAGCGAGCTCCGACAAAAAGAACGTGACCTCAACCAGTCGCTCAAAGGTGCGCAACAGCGTGGGGAAGCGTTGCAACAGCGGCTTGCCTACCTCGAGCAACTACTGACGGACGAACAGACGGCACTGTCGACGATGTTGTTCTATCACCTTCGGGGTTTATGGCGACGTTGTAATCAGCACCTCAAAACGGCCGGCAACCAAATGGCTACCCGTATCAGCGGGAAGCGTACTGTTGAGATGATCGAGCAATGGCGCGACGCGCACTCCCAGCGGCTCAGCGACATTGAACAGAAGTTGGTCGCTGAGAAGGCGTCGATCATGGCGCTACGACAGTTGTTACGGGACTTGGAAGCGCAAAGAGTACGCGCGAAATATCCTTGGCATTGGTGGCTTCGGCGAAGGCTGAAGGCTGAGCAGCGCAACGTCACCGAGGATTTGCGCGTTCACGTTGCGGATCACGATGAGACGTTGGCACATGCGAGGGCTGTTCGCGTCGAGCGGCCGCCGAAAGATCGTGTGCTTCCCGTGCCAGATCAGCGAGTGATTAACATTCACTTGTTGGCAATGGCGCAGTTCATGACCCACTTTTTTGAGGCTGCGGGAAACCTCGCAGCAAAATCTCGACAGGCATTCCATCGTGAGGCTGGCGCCGTTGAGTATGGTGACGACACGAATTGTAGACGCATCATGATGGCCGTCGATCAGTCGTTTGAGAAGTTTCGGGACTACACGGCGAGCCCGGAGTTTGCCGAGTTGATCCGCACTCAGGTGAAATGGCTATCGCAACGGGCGCACTACGCCGATGAGGAATCGGTGATTCCCGAGCCGTTCGACGTCGATCCACTCAACCTAGTCGACGAGCAGCGCCAGTCGCGGTTCGCACCGATTGCGTCAATCTTGAGAGACGATCAGTGGTCAGTTTCGCAAGCGTTACTCACGCATCAATAGTGCTACTGCGGTAGTGGCTGATCGAGAGATGCTGTGCGCCGTCCGGTGGCTTGTCGCCAAACACGGTGACTCCAGTTCTTGAACTTATCTAGGCCGACGTAAGTCATCGGCACCACGATCAGCGAAACCACGGTTGAAAAAGCCAAACCGCCAATGATGGTTCTCGCCATCGGGTAGTAGGCGGGGCCACCGGCGCCGACTTGTGTGTCACCTATCGCGAGTGGAACCAAGCCCAGAATCGTCGTTGCCGCAGTCATCAGAATTGGCCGAAAACGATCGGCTGCGCCTTGCACAACTGCCTCGCTTCGGGCCATTCCTTCGCGTCGCAAGTTGTTGATGTGGTCCACAAGGACGATGCCGTTGTTCACAACGACCCCGATCAAGATCATCAACCCCACCATGCCCATGAACGTGAGCGGTGTGTTCGTCAACGCAAGGAACCACACCACACCCACGAGCGAGTAGATCAATGACATGATGATCGATAGTGGATACAACATCGATTCGAACATTGCGGCCATAACGATGACGATGAGGACAACGCCGAGCAGAATATTCTCGAGCATCAGATCTTTGGTCTCGTCATTGCGCTCGAATCCGCGTCCAAAGTTCCATTGGTAGCCGGCGGGTAACTGCAACTGATCCATAACCTTCTGAACTTCTGGTTTGAGCTCGTCCATGCTCGTACCTTGGTTGATCGCGGCGGACAAACTGGCGGACGTCTTGCGGTTGGTTCGACGAATCGTTCGCGCACCACGTGTTTGTTCCAGCGCCGCGATCTGGTATAGCGGCACCGCCGTCTGCACACCATCCTCGCCGATAGCCGGGATCATCATATTGCCTAGCTGTTCCATCGATTGACGATCGTCATCACGGAATGCCAGACGCATCAGCACTTCGCCGTTCTCGCTGCGATATTCGCGGAGGCGCTCGCCGCGAAGGGCAATGCCGACCGCATCGCCAACCGCTTGCGCGGTTACGCCCACGGTGGCGGCCTTTTCGCGATCCAGACGGATACGCACTTCGCGTGGCCCTGCAGTCAGATCGGAACTGAAGTCACTCAAACCATCGACATTCTGCAAAAGATCCCAGGCGTCATAGGTGAGTTCACGAAGCCGCTCTGTCGACTCACCGGTGAGCGTGATGCTGAAGCCCTCGCCGAAACCGCTATTCGGTCGCTCGAACGCGGGTTCGCCAATCGCGATATCCGGTTTTTCTTCGAGAATCATTTTCATGATCTCGCGCGAGTCGGTCTTCGCCTCCGCACCTTGCGTCAGCAGAATTGTTGACTGCGCTTCACCTTGGTTCCAGTACGAGTACACGGAACGAATTTCAAATCGCTCTTCGTTGTCAAACAGGAACTGCTCGATACGATCGACGTTCGTCTCGACCTGTTCTAGCGAGTAGATGTCGTTCAGGTGATAGGGCAGGAACAGACGTCGAGAAGGTTCCTCTGGCCACGGGTCAACTTTGAAGGCTTCGCCGGCGATCGGAATGGCAGGGGATGCGAGTAGCAGCAATGCCACAAAAGGCGCTACGAGGCGTTTGGGGCCACGCGCGTACGTGATCCAATGCAGCAGCTTGCGATAGCGTCTGGCGACAGCGGGTATCAACTTCCCGCTGTGCTCCTGAGGAATCGTTTTCAGCTTGCTTGTCAGCAAGGGTATGAGTGTTTGTGCGACGAACAAAGAGCAGATGATTGCGACAGAGATCGTTATGGCGACGTGGCGGAGGAAGACGCCGAGCTCGGATTCCGTGCTGAACACGATTGGCAAGAACACACAGACTGATGTGGTCGTGCTTGCGATCACCGCAAGGCCCACTTCTCGAACACCCATCAAAGTGGCCGCAGACGGGTCCGTGCCATTTTCCTGTCGATAACGGAAAATACTCTCGGTAATGACGACCGAGTTGTCGACCAACATACCGATAGCCAACATGAGTCCCATGAGCGTCAACACGTTGAGGGACAATCCAGCGAAATACATTGCGCCAAGCGTGATGACCAGCGACAGCGGGACCGATAGCGTGACGATCAGTGTCGTCGCCATGTGGCGTAGGAAAAAGTACAAAACGACGATAGCTAGCAGTGCGCCGATCGCACCCGAAATCACAAGGTCGGACAAGCTTTGGCGAACGGACTCTGCCTGGTTTTCCAGATCGAAAATTTCGATACCACGCATCGCCGGCGTTTCGCCGATTTTCTCGATCTCCTGCTTCACGCGGTCGGAGACTTCCACCATGTTGTAGCCACTCGCGCGACTCACCTCGATGCCGATTGCATAGTTGCCGTCCAGATGGCGTCCGTAGTCACGTTCCTGCGATGTGATCGACACCGAAGCTACGTCGCGTAAGCGCAGGTTCTGCCCGTCGATAACGAGATCCCGAATGTCGTCGAGACTCTTGAACTCCCCATTTGGCCGCAATGTCCAGCGTTCGTTTCCTGCTGTGATTTGCCCGCCGCTGACCGCGAAATTTCCTCTTCTCAACAAGTCAGCCAGCTCAGCGAGGTTCACGTTGTGTGCCCGGACTCGTCCGGCATCCAAGCGGAGTCGCACTTCTGGCGGCTCAACGCCCTGGATGGTCACTTTAGATACGCCTTCCAAGCGCTCCAGCCGCCGTCTGACCTGCGTATTCAACAAGTCGTAAGCATTGGATAGGTCGCGGTCACTGGATACCCTCAACTGCATAATGGGGCGGTCGCTCATCGAGCCGCTGTAAACTTGAATTCGCTCTAGGTCGGCCGGCAGTTCGTCACGAATGGCATCCAGTTTCACACGCGCTTCGACAGCGGCAGTTCTGGCATTGGAATTGAATCCATACTGCATCCAGATTTCTGCGGAGTTCTCGTTCGACCAAGAATACATATCGCGAACGCCCGGCAACGTCGCGAGCGCTTCCTCTGCCGGACGGGTAATTTGCCGTTCCGTCTCTTTCGGGGTTGAGCCCTCATAGGGGATGTTGACGAAAAACCCCGGCCAGTCGACATCGGGGAACTCTTCAAGCGGCAGCAGCCGTGATGAGATCAGCCCCACCGCAAACAGTGCGGCGAAAATCATCGAGATCGTGACAGGCCGCTTCAGCGAGAGCTCGGTATGTTTCATGCGAGTTGTCCGTCAGGCGTGAAGGGGGTTCTGCTTGGGTTCGAAGCGTCGGCCTTTTCATCAACCTCAGTCTTCTTTCGATCCAGCAAGCTGTAGACCACCGGAATCACGATGAGCGTTAACAGCGTTGAGGTGAGTAGCCCGCCGATGACGGTAATTGCCATGGGGGTACGAACTTCGGCGCCTTCACCCAGACCCAGTGCCATGGGCAAGAGGCCGAGTGCGGTTGTCAGCGTGGTCATCATGATCGGGCGAAGCCGAGTCCGCGCGCCTTGTTCTATGGCAACGCCACGTTCGATCCCCGAGTCGCGCAACTGGTTGATCGTATCGATCATGACGATGGCATTATTCACGACGATCCCGGCCAGCATGATCATGCCAATGAACGCCACAACGTTGATGGTGGTACCGGTCACGAATAACGCCAACACCGCACCGACCATCGCCAAAGGAATCGTGAACAAAATCACCAGAGGGTGCGTCAGAGATTCGAACTGAGACGCCATGACCAAGTAGACAAGGAAGACGGCCAGGGCGAGTGTGAACTGCATCGACGCAAGCGAGCGCTCCATCTCTTCACTTTGGCCCAATACCTCGACAGTCATTCCTTCTGGCAACGGTGTGGTATTCAACTGGTCTTGGAGCTGCGCGGCCAATGTCCCCAAATCGCCCGTGGTAATCGACGCGGACACGACCGCCACGCGTTCCTGATCGAAACGTCTGATCTCAGAAGGACCAGTGGCCATTCGTATATCAGCAACGTCTGTCAATTTGACCGGACGTGCGCTGCCCGGGTTGACGATCAGCTCTCGCACGTCGTCGATCGATGCGCTTCGGGAATCGACGCTCTTGACCGTGACATCGATTTTACGGTCCCGCCAACTATACCGTGTGGCAACGTTGCCTCGGACGCTCGTGACGACGCTATCAGCAATGTCTCGCACGACCAGTCCAAGCGCGGCGGCGCGTTCCTGATCAAAAGTGATCTGGATCTCTGGGTTTCCGCCTTCAACATTGGTGCGGACATCTGCGAATCGCGGATCACCTTCAAGCTGCCCAGCCATCGATTGCGCTTGAGTGCGCAACTGATCGAGATTGTAGCCGCGGTAGACGATTTCTAGCGGCGTGCTCAACGCGAGCAGGGCGGGGCGTTCAAAGTCGTAGGTGAGTCCTGGAATGCGGTCCAACGATGAACGAAGTTGCTGCATCACGGCGGCTTCGTCCTCGCGCGTGCTGCCCGATACCATCCTTAAGTTCAGTACCGCAGTGTGTTCACCCGCGTCGACAGGATTCGCGTCGAGGCGGTTGCCGGTTCCCGTCACGGAGAATGTTTTGTCGACGTCCGCGATTGCGCGCGTTGCCTCATAGGCGCGTGAGACGATGGCGTCGGTTTCGTTGAGTGGCGTGCCAGGTGCTAGGCGCAGGTTGATCGCGAACTCGCCTTGGGACAGTTGAGGAATCAACTCACTGCCCAATCTTGGAACAAGACTCATGGTGCCCGCGAAAAGTACCAGGGCCGCAACACACACGCTAGCGCGATGTTGCATCGACCATCGCAAGGCGGGTGCGTAGATTTTTGCGAGCGCAGCGTTCAGGCCCCCGAACAAGAATGTCAGTACGCGGCCCGCGTAACCGAAGATGAAACTAACGAATCGACCGATGACAACGAACAAGCGCACGGGCAATGCCACGATCTTCGTCCATAATCCGCTATCGCGAGTTTCCTGAAGTTCCTGAAAGCTCTTCCGCGCGCCAGTCGCAGCCAGCATTGGAATGAGCAGAACCGCAAGCAACAGAGAGAACAGCAGGGCGTAGGTTACGGTCAGTGATTGATCTCTAAACAACTCACCCGCGATACCACTCACAAAGACCATTGGAAAGAACACGGCGATCGTAGTTAGTGTCGCCGCGAATACGGCTCCGGCAACTTCTGTCGTGCCTTTTTCCGCGGCTTCCACCATCGGGAAGCCTTGTTCCCGCTTAGCGAAGATGTTCTCAAGTACGACGATCGCGTTGTCGACCAGCAAGCCAACTGCAAGCGCGATGCCGCCGAGTGACATGATATTCAGGCTGAGGTCCGTTAGGTGCATTGACGCGAATGTGCCGACCACAGAAACGGGGATCGTGACACCGACGATGAACGTCGCACGGGCGTTACCCAGAAAGCCATAAAGCACGATGACGGCAAATAGCGCGCCGAACATCGCTGCGGATTTCACATCATTGACAGCCGATCGAATGAACTGTGATTGGTCAGCGATCACCTGCAGTTGCAGCGACTCGGGCAAACTCTCAGAAATCGCTCCAAACTTTCTTTCGATGTTGCCTGCGACTTGAACCGTGTTTGAATCGCCTTCTTTGTAGAGCGCGATCTCAATGACCTCGTTGCCATCGACACGTGTAATGGCCTCGCGTTCTTTGTAGCCCCTAGATACGTCCGCCACATCTTTCAGGTAAACCGGTCGACCCGCGCGAGTTGCGATGATCGCTTCGCCGAACGCCTCGACGCTTTCGAATTCATTGATGGTTCGTACCAAGAACCGGCGAAGCCCTTGTTCCAATCGACCACCGGCGAGATTAACGTTTTCCGCCTGCAATCGGTTCGCTACTTCCCCGATGGACAGGTTCAATTGAGACAGTTTGATCTGGTCGACAACAATTTGGACTTCATCCTCAAGTCCACCGCTGACTTTTGCAGCGGCAACACCGCTGACGGATTCGAAATCATCTTTGATGTCATCTTCAGCGATTTGCCTTAAGTATTTCAGGCGGTCTTCGCTCAATAGGCGGTCATCGGTCGCACCCAACGCGAGTCGCATGATCGGTTCACTCGATGGGTCGAAACGAAGTAGAAGCGGTCGTTTAGCTTCCAACGGCAGTTCGAGGATGTCGAGCTTCTCGCGAACGTCCACGCTCGCGAGATTCATATCTGTGCCCCAATTGAACACAACTGTGACGTCGGATTGTCCGGTCCGCGAAACAGAGCGGACCTGGCGAACGCCGCTGATTGTGCCGACCGCTTCTTCGATGGGCTTTGTAATTAGGCTCTCGAGCTCTTGTGGTGCCGCGCCCGGCAGTTCGGTGCGCACGGTCAGAGTGGGGTAGGACAAGTCCGGCAAAAGATTGACGGACAGGCGCTCCAACGAGACCCAGCCAAACATTACAATGGCTAGGAACAGCATTAACACTGTGACCGGGCGGCCGGTGGCCAGCCGCACCAACCAAAGGCTGCCGGCTTCCGCTTTCGTCGGTGTATTCATGGCTTAGTTCCGGACGCTGGCGACTGCACCCACCGGTTCCCCGGCATCACTTTCTTGCGCGGGTTCCGGATCGCCGATAACGCGAACTTTCGAACCGTCGCGGAGTGCCGCTTGGCCGACGACAACAACTCTCGCGCCGTCCGATAGACCGTCGAGTACGGCAACGTCGTTCTCCCAGCTGTAACCGGTCGTCACCCCGACGCGTTTCGCGACGCCGGCGTCCACGATGTACACGATCTTGCCCGATTGGGTTTCGATCAATGCGTCTTGAGGCAGGAGTAGGGCGTCAACTTGGCGATCGTAGATCACAGCAAACCGGCCGAACATGCCTGGCTTAAGGCGACCCGAATCGTCTTCAATTTCGACCGTCGCCTTAAAGGTCCCGGATTCCGCGTCGACCGTTGGGCTAATTCGGGCGATCACGCCGTCAAACGTTTCGTTCGGTAACGCATCGATTGATAGTTTTACCTGCTGTTCCGCAGCGATTCTGCCGAACTCGCGTTCCGGAACAAACAGGTTCGCGACCAGCGGGTCCAACGCTGTGATCCGGAATGTTGATGCGTTCTGAGCAATGGTATTGCCAACCTTGATATCGCGTTGCGAGACGACGCCGTCAATCGGTGCGCGAATCGTGGTGTAGCGATACTGAAGCTCAGCAAGCTTGTTGGCTGCCCGGAGTGCATCAAGATCAAACTTAGTCGTTTCAAACGCGCTAGCGGCTACCAGACCACGTTCATGCAGCTCTAAGTTTCGGTTGTATTCTTGTTCGAGTTTGGCAAGGTTCGCCCGAGATTGTTCCAGTTCTAATCGAAGCTGATCGCCGTCCAATCGCGCCAGGACGTCACCGCGCTTTACGCGATCGCCTTCCTCAACCAGGATTTGCCGAACCTCTCCGCCGACCTTCGCGACGACGGTCGCTTCGTCGAATGCTTCGAGTGACGCAGCGCCGGTATAAGCGGCAAACACATCACCGCGTTCAATATCGATGACTTCGACCGGAATTACTGGCGCGTCTTCGTCCTCGCCATTTTCTGTTGTCGAATCCTCCGCGGCTGTCTCCGTTTCTGCGGTTTGAGCAGCTGCGTCATCGTCTGTACTTTGGTCCGCGCATCCGGCGAGCAAGCCAAGCAGCACAATACTCAACAAAAATGTCAGATTCGTGGTGCGTGATGTCATCGTTTGTTCCCTGTTGAATGATCAGTTTCGTTGCTAACCCCATACTTGGATGACTGGGGCGGCGAAATGGTTGCACTGGTTGGGGTCAGTTTCGGCTCACCGCTCGTCATTGAAGCGGCAAACCCATCGGTTTCAGTAGGTGCGAATTCCAGTTCAGGCAAAAACATCCCAACAGCAGGCAGTTGCGGTTGCGACGGTTCGTTTTGCGTGATCTGTGATCGGTCGGAGTAGCTCAGAATGACGGCCGCTGTCAGCGTGGAGAGGGCAAGTGCCAATGACCCGCGGATTTCGGCAACGTGGCGTCGTGAAGGTCGGTTTGCGGGTTGACTGACAAGCATCTGGATGCCCGATTTACTGTACTAGTGTTGTAGTAAGATATAACACTAAAACAATAGTGCGCAACCCCTAGCGCATGACAGTTTTGTAAAACGACAACGGGCTCCGAAGAGCCCGTTGTTTATAAACAAGTTTTTTGGGTTTAGCCGCCGCTATCTGTAGCCTGTCGCAGCCTCGCCATACCTTGAGGAGTGGTCATTTCGATCATGTCAGCGACCACATCGGCCGCCTCGTTCAAGACAATGTCGGGCGTGTCTGCGGCTTCAAGTGCTTCAAGATCCGCCAATGGCTCGAGGCCATTGGCAACGCGACGCTCGTTCTCGCGCGCGAGTCGTGCGGCCTGGAAGGCTTCACGCTCCGACTTGCGGGTTTCCAGGTTCAACGAAACTGTCTCTCGGTTTCGATTGTTGGAGATCGCCTCGAAATCGTCCAATAGGAAGAGGTGATCCGGATCATTCGCGGCACGAGTCTCCAGAGCTGCGCTCAGCAGCGCAATCTGATCGTCTAGTGGTCCACGCGCGCTAAACCGAGTGCTTTGTATTTGATCCCAGGGTAGGGCTCTGGGTCGAGTACTCTCGCCGAACTCGTCGACGTCGATGAGCGATGGCAGGGTGATGTCGGGCAGTACGCCGCGATTCTGAGTGCTATCACCGGTCACCCGGTAATATTTGCCAATCGTCAACGTCAGCTGGCCGAGTCCATCGCCCTCGCTCCGCGGTACGAACTGGTCAAGGTTGTACAGATTCTGCACGGACCCCTTTCCAAAGGTCTGTTGGCCGAGGACCACGCCACGTTCGTAGTCTTGGATGGCGCCTGCAAAAATCTCAGATGCCGACGCGCTGAATCGATCGACCAAGACCGCCAGAGGTCCGTCGTAGGCGACACTGCGTACGGGATCCTTCAGCACCTCAACTTTAGAGTGTGAGTAACGCAATTGGACAACCGGACCTTGGTCGATGAACAGTCCGGATAGCATTGTGGCTTCGGTGAGGTGGCCGCCGCCGTTACCGCGCAGGTCCATGACGACCCCATCGATATTCTCGGCTTTGAGTTCCTCGAGAATCCGTTGGACATCCCGAGTCGTGCTCTTAAAGTCTCGATCACCCGCCTGTTGTGCTTGATAGTCGCGGTAGAAGCTTGGGACCTCGATGACGCCGATTCGCAGCGTTTTATCTTCCCGTGGCACCTCGATAACTTCATGCTTGGCCGCCTGTTCTTCCAGTTTGACCTGGCCGCGGGTGATCTCAAGCACGTTCATTGCATCACCAGGCATCGCGCCGCCCGGCAGGATTTGCAGTCGAACGACGGTGTCCCTCGGCCCACGGATCAGCTGAACCACGTCATCGAGGCGCCAGCCGATCACATCGACCATTTCGCCGTCTGCGCCTTCTCCTACGCCAACGATGCGATCCGCGGTTTCGAGTGTGCCGTCAATGTCAGCAGGGCCTCCGGGAATCACATTCATCACTTTGACGAACTCATCTTCAAGCTGGAGCGATGCGCCAATTCCAAAATAAGACAAACTCATCTGGATCCGATATTCCTCGGAGTTTCGAGGTGAGAGATAGCTTGAGTGCGGGTCGAGCGTGCGCGCGAATGCATTCATGAATATCTCAAAGACATCGTCCGAGTTGACCTGGTCGACGCGCTTGGATTGGCGCGCGTATCGCTTGCGAAGTTTTTCTCGACTTTCATCTTCGGTGCTATCGGTCAGCAAGAGATTTAGAAGGTCGTTTTTCACCCGTTGGCGCCAGATTTCGTCGAGTTCCGCTTTGTTGCTGGCCCAACTCAAATCTTCTCGGTCGAACGCAAAAGACTCATCGATCGTGAAATCCTGCTCTTGCTCGAGCGTTGTCGCAGCATAGTTCCAACGTTCTCGAGCACGCGTTTGGTAGACACGGAATATTTCAAACACTGGGTCCAGTGAGGCGCCTACCACCATATTATCGATGCGATTTCGATACTTCTGGAAGCGCGCAATGTCGGCGTCTAGGAAGTACAATTTATTGCCGTCCAACGCCTCGATATACATGTCGAGAACTTGGGAGGACAAATCATCGTCGACTTCCGTGCGAGTGTAGTGCGATTTCTCAATGAATCGGGTTACTAAGGAGCTGATTCGGTGATGTTGTGCGGTCGGCGCGATCGGATCATCGGTGGTTTCGTTGGCAAAGACTGCTGAACTGGATAGACAAACAGCGATCAGAGCGATCACGAATTGGGTCGCACGCGAAATCAAACTCATAAATATGCTTCCTGACTGTAGGTTTGAAACGAGTCGATGAGAACTTGTAGCACTGTTTCCACTATGAATACTAGGGCAAACGCCGCATTCGCAGCGTATCCCGCACTATGTCCAACTCAAGTGCAGGTATTGACGTGCGTCCTTTAACCATAATCACCGGTATTGTCATGGGCTCTTCGGTGGCTATTTCACTGGGCTTGCTTGTGGCTGTCATCGTGTATCTTGCGGTTGGGCTCGATGAGCCTCGGGTCCAAGAGGAGTTTCCGGCACTGACCGGCAGTATCGGCATGTTCCTCATTCTGACCGCCACTAGCGCCGCAAGTTTCGCCGCCCTCATCAAAACCCATCGTTTGCGCTGGGTTTGCCAGGTCGCCATGTGGGGTAGCGTGCTTTGGATTGGCTACCGCTACTGGCCCGCGAGCTGAATCGCGCGACGATAGATCCTAGCGAGCAACTGGGCGGTTTCAGCCGGACTCAAAGTCTCAACGCCTGGTAGTTCGGCGATGGCGGTCTGCGCCATCGTTGCACTTTCAGGAAGTTCCCGCATCAACGAGAGCGACTCGTAATCGTCAGCCATCTGGAGAAGGTCCGCCAAACTCGGCCCGCCGCCTTCCGCTACGGACTGGGCGATTCGCTGAGCGACCTCACGCTCGAGCGCATCCAGGCCCGCCGTGTCCGTCACGGCTTTACTCGATCGTCCCTGCTAGGGCCAGACCTAAAAAATCGAGAAAGGGGACTTACGGCGTCGGCCACCTGAGATTGGGCCTCGGCGGCGGCGACGCATCCGGGAGTGCAGCTCAGCACGGCGCCCTGCCAACCATTGTTCACGGGTAACTTCATCGTCGCCGCTTCGCTTGGCCTCCTCCCGGCTGCGGTAGCTGCAGAAGTCTTCATACGCTTCAACTTCATGTTTCAACTCGCGTACGACTAACTCCACCATGATTGCATCGTCGAGAAATCCGAGCCCAGGTATATGGTCGGGAATGAGGTCTTCCGCCTCGCCGAAGTAGGCGAGCGCGCTCAACACACGATGGGTTTCCTCGTCGGGCAGTTGCCACTCGCTGTCCGTCAGCATCGACGTCATCACTTTGAGCTTGACGAGACGCTCAGAGATGAAATCCGGAACTTCGGCGTTTTGGACCTCGACCAAAAGTGCCTCTGCGGCCCCAATGATGTCGGCATCGGATAACGTTTTAACGTTCTTTTCCGCCTGCTGCATGATGGTCTTGAAATGCTTGAGATCCTTCTCACTGAGATCGAAGCTTATGCGTAGAGACATGCCACCCTCTGAGCCACTGGTAATAATAATGGGCAGAGCCTACGTGCGACTCCGAACATCGTCAACTCGGACGCCGCTGTTGCTGCGGCAGTCATGGATTGGAGGTCCTAGCTTTCGAGTAAGCTTCTGAGCATCCAGGCATTCTTTTCGTGAATTTGCATTCTTTGGGTCAGTAGATCTGCGGTTGGCTCATCATTCGCCTCATCGACGAGCGGCATGACCGAACGCGCGGTTCTCGCCACGGCTTCCTGCGCCGCGACCAACTGACGAATCATTGACTGCGCGTCGGGGTTGCCAGTCTCCTCTTCAATCACCGACAGATCGCTGAACGCGGCGTACGAACCCGGGGCGAAAACACCGAGTGCTCGAATTCGCTCCGCAATCTCGTCTACTGCCGTTGCCAGTTCGGTGTACTGCGTCTCGAACAACGTGTGGAGCGTCGCAAACATGGGGCCGGTCACATTCCAATGAAAGTTGTGTGTCTTGAGATAAGTCGTATAGCTATCCGCGAGCAGCCGCGAGAGTCCTTGGGCAATCGCTTCGCGGTCTTGTTTTTCGATGCCGATATCAATTTCCATCTCGAGCTCCTCGTTCGCTGAACGTGTGAATTTGACATCTATGATACGAGGGGTTGTTACTTCATTACAGTTGAAAACCTGAATGCGCGCGATAGCCTTACCGCATCGTAAGAGAGAGGAATCTGATCAATGCGTTCGAATGTAAAACAGTGTCTAGTGTCCTTGGCGTTAGCTGCAGCGGTCTCCGGTTGTGGCCAAGACACCAGCGAGCCTGCGGTTGAGGCGGCGAGGGCTGAGATTTCAATCGAACGCTATCGCGCAGATGTCAGCACGCTGTCCAGCGACGAGTTCGAGGGCCGCGCCCCTTCGTCCGAGGGCGAGCGAAAGACGGTTGAGTACCTGATAGAGGGGTTTAAAGCCGCCGGTGCGGTCGGTGGCAATGACGGTGAATTCACACAGGCCGTCCCGCTGGTCGCGATTACTGCCACTGAGGTGAGTCCCCTTCGGATAGGAACGGAAGACGGCGCGATCGAGCTTGCGCCTGGTAGACAAGCGGTCACCTGGACCAAACAAGTGGTTGAGTCTGTGGCCGTTGACGAGTCGCCGATGGTGTTTGTGGGCTACGGTATCGTCGCGCCCGAATATGGTTGGAACGACTACGAGGGTGTCGACGTTGCGGGAAAAACCGTTGTCATGTTGGTCAACGACCCCGGGTTCGTGACAGGCGATGACGCCTTGTTCACCGGGCGTCGTATGACCTACTACGGTCGCTGGACGTACAAATTTGAAGAAGCCGCTCGGCAAGGGGCGACGGGCGCGATTTTGGTCCACGAAACAGAGGCAGCGGGGTATCCGTGGCTCGTGGTTGCTGGTGGCTGGACCGGACCGCAGTTCGACTTGGAGCGCGAAAACGGCAACGCGGATCGGGCCGTTTTTGAAGGCTGGATCAGTAGCGCCAGTGCGAACGAGGTATTCGACGCGGCGGGTATGGACTTCGCAGCTTCCGCCCAGGCGGCAACGCAACGTGGATTTAAGGCGCAACCGATGCCGACAACAGCGTCGGTTTCCATCTCAAATAGTCTTGAGCGCTCGAACTCGCAAAACGTAGTCGCACTGTTGCCCGGTGATGAGGCGCCCGATGAGTACGTCGCGTTCTCGGCACATTGGGATCACCTTGGTATCGTGGACAATGGGGAGGAAGACGGCGTGTTCAACGGTGCGGTGGACAACGCGACGGGGACCGCCGCAATGCTAGAGCTTGCGCGCGTATTGGGGGCCGAGCCGCGGCGCAGAAGCTTGCTGTTCGTTGTGGTTACCGCGGAGGAGTCGGGTTTGTTGGGCTCCGCTTGGTTCGCACAAAACCCTACGGTCCCCCTTGAGCGGACGGCTGGACTGATCAACATCGATGCGATGAGCATTATCGGACCGACGCGCGATGTCACGATGATCGGCTACGGCAGTTCGTCGTTGCAGGACTACCTCACCGCAGCGGCGGCTGCGCAGTCGCGGACCGTTGAGGACGAACCTACGCCGGAGAAAGGCTTCTTTTATCGCTCTGACCACTTCAATTTTGCTAAGGCAGGCGTGCCTGTCTTGTACGCGAAAGGCGGTGTCGACCATCTTGTTCACGGGCGTGAGTACGGACAAACGGCGTTGGCCGAACATACGTCGACGCGCTACCACCGTCCCTCCGATGAAATCCATGAGGGGTGGGATTTCGATGGGCTGTTGGCGGATCTAGAGTTGTATCGGAGTGTCGCGGAGCGCCTCGCCAACACCGATGATTGGCCAATCTGGTCGGAACAGAGCGAGTTCCGCGGTGTGCGCGAGGCGAGCAAATCCGCGCGCGAGTAGTCGACCTTAGAGTTGCGCCAGGGCGAGCCGGGCGCTATTTGGTGTTGTAAGGATCGAAGCCTTCGGCTTCGATCTTTTTCATTGCGTCTTCGGTCAAAACCAAAAGTTCCTCTGTCGGCTCATCCTCCGCAACCCCATAACGCCGCTTCTTGGGTTTCGGGGGAGGTACCGTGCGGTCTTGATCCGGCAAAAGGTCAGGTGCGATGCCACGCCCGATCCGGGTATCCGGAGGCGCCACGTCCTGTTGCGACGATGCCGTCTTTCGTCGTTCGAGCCAGTTCTTGATCCAACTAATCACGTTTGTAGGAACTCCCGCTATGTTCTTGTAAATATACAGGAATGACTAATTTTCTTGCAGGCGAACGTCATGAAATCTTCCGCGCCCATGCGAACCCCAGCCGCAGTACGCTGATTGACAGGAAGGGTGTTACAACAAAAAACCACATCCCGCGGTCCCCTCCGGACAGGGACCCTGCCACATCAGAAACATAAGTCCCCAGCGTGCCCGAGTCGCCATACGGCCCCAGCGTATTCCCTCCGACCCAGTAAACCGCCGGAACCAAAATCAGCAAGGTCGCTGCCAGGATCACTAGCATCACAACCAATTCGCGTCGCAACAGTTTTGCCATCGGTGCACTGAAATCGCCAAACAATGGCGGTGCATGCTGTGGCAGAGGTCCGTTTGCGTCAAGTACTCGTGGCTAACTCGCTGTTGCCGCCACGGGCCTGCTGACGTTTCATCAGGATCGATGCGCCGGCATGCAGGCTGGCACCAGCCAACAGCACGCAGTGCGGAACAACCCAATACCACTCGCTGATGTACAAAGAAGTGAACAAGGCGCTGAAGCCGATCAAGATGTAACAATAGGGCAGTGCTTCGTAGATGAGTTCTGGCAACCAGACCCGTGAACTGGGGCGCTCGCTTGCTCTCAACTCTGTCTCGTTCGAACTGACCGGCACTGCACTTATCCTGACTCAACCTACGTGTCGCAAAATACCGACGATTGCGCTCCAAGTCCGTGAATTCCCTCACATACCTGCGCCACGGCGCCGAATTATGTGATCTTGAGCGTTAATCAGCCGCTACGGTTCGTCCTGCTGCCCAGTTCCGCAATTCGGAGATCTGCTCCTCCATTACGACGCTGAGCGGACTCGTAAGTTCCACCTCACGCAACAAGTGCTCTGTCGCCGGTTGGGTATCATCGGCGTGCGCCGAGTAAAAAGCGCTGACCACGAGTTGCTCAAGTTCCGCGCCTGAAAAGCCGTGGGTGGCTTCGGCAATCTTCGCGGTTTCGATCGAGTCGGGCTCCGCACCACGTCGGCGCAAGTGGATGTTGAGAATCTCCTCGCGGACGTCATCAGCCGGCAGGTCAACGAAGAAAATCTCGTCAAAGCGTCCTTTGCGGACCAATTCCGGGGGCAGGGCGGTGATGTCGTTCGCCGTCGCAACGACAAACACGCCAGGCTGCCGCTCGGCCATCCAGGTCAAAAAAGCGCCGAGCACACGCTGCGACGTGCCCGTTGTGTCGTTGCCACCGGAGAGGCCCTTTTCAAGCTCATCGATCCACAACACGCACGGTGCCATGGTGCCTGCCAGCTTGAGCGATTCGCGAAGATTTCGCTCCGTTTCGCCGTGGTATTTATTGAACAGTGCGCCAAACTCTAGCCGCAGCAGCGGTGTTCCCAGCGCCCCTGCGGTCGCTTTTGCTGCCAAGCTTTTTCCGCAGCCTTGCACGCCGAGCAAGAGCACGCCTTTCGGTTGGTCCAGCCCCGGTGGCGGCGTTGTTGCCATGAATGCGGCTCGCCGAGCGACCAACCACTGTTTCAAACGCCTGAGGCCAGCGACGCTCGAAAACTGGGCAGTGTCGTACTCGAACGTTAGGACGCCATCGCGGTTCAACAATTCGTACTTGGCCTGCATGACATCGCGGACATCACTGCAGTCGATCACGCCATCGTCTGCAATCGCGTTGTAGGCCAAACGGTGGACATCCGTTTGGCATAGTCCAGCCAAGTTTCGCACGAGCATCTGAATCGCGCGGCGGTCCGACGTCACGTTGCGACCGCTTCGGTCACGCCATTCCCGAGCGGCTTCTTGAACAATCCGAGTCCTCTGTTCTTCGTCTGGGAACCGCATTTCGAACTGGACGGAAAAGTGTCTCAGTTCCTCCGGCATATCTAGGCCAGGGCTGAGCAAGATGAGCTTGCCGCCGTTCTCCTCGAAACTCAGGCAGATGTCCTTGATCTTCCGAACGTGCAACGGGTCTTTCAGGTACGGGTGGAAGTCGATTAGAACGTAATAGCCTGGCTTTTGAACCGCGCGGATATGTGCCAGAACGTCGGTGGGTTGACTGTTGAGCGGCTGCGGCTCAAGCGCGATATCCAGTCGCTGCAGACCGTCCGTAACACTCCAGCGAAACAACGGTATGTAATCGCCGCGCGCGTTTTGAACGGCTTGCTCAACCAATAAATCGAGAATTCCTTTTTCGTTCCGCGAGTCGATCGCGATCAGCGGGATCCGACCGCGGAGCAAAAGGCCTAGTTCGCGTTGGTCGCTCAAAGCGGCAGCTCCTCATCACTTAGGGTCCGTGCGCTGTCGCCCAGCACAGATTCGACGGCGTCCCGCAACCGCCGCAGCGTTAGTGGATCGTTGCCGCGGCTTAGAACGGATACGACGTCGTCAAGGGAATGCTGTTGGTTCGATTTCTTTCGGATCTCGCGGTCCAGTGCCTCGAACACCGTCACCGCCCGCCAAGTCGTTGGTCCGCGCGACGAATCCGTTATCAGTGTAGTCACGGATGCGCCGTATTCTGCAAACCAAGCCAAAGCTTTTTGGTGACGCTCCTCGGTGATACTTCCGGTTCGGCGCAAGAGTTCATGGCTGTAGTACTCGGCAAGACCCTCAACCATCCAATCGCCACCCGGTCCGGCGCGGCCACCGAGGCCAACGTGAAACAGCTCGTGGAGTAGCGTGCTCGTCGTGTTCGCGCTAATCAGTGGTCGGTCGACATGCATAAACAGTGAATTTGGTGCCGAAAGTCCCCCGCGGAACATCGGATCACCCGCGGTCACAATGAGTAGTCGGTCCGGAAACTCGGGAAACAAAGCCTTGTAGTAGGGCAGGTGCCACGCGATGAACGCCAACGTGTCCATGTGCCGCGCACCGAATCCTTTTGGGGATGCAATCGCGATCCGTATGCCATCGATTTCGTCTCGTCGCGCTGTGAGTGCACCGGCGATGACCCAACCTGTCGGCCGGTCGAAACGACGTGTAGGGTTGTCAATTTCCCACCAGCCGTCGATTGGACGATACGGGCTGATGTACGACCGGCCCGACGTATCGACCACCCGCAAGCGCGTGCGGGACGTCGCGCCCGTTCGACTCTTGGTTGCCATTGCCGGCACGAGGTCCTCAAGGCGGAAGAGCGCCCACGCCGTGCCGTGGTGTATCGTGGCATCCTCGGCACCGTCGAGATCGACCACCCAGCGCAAAATGCCGCCGCTAGGCGGAATCGTCCAAATCAGTGACTCACCATCGCGATCTAGACCGGGCGCGGGATCAACCGTGC
>JBCAZH010000003.1:0-2724 GCA_038533155.1 Pseudomonadota bacterium
ACGCGATTGCTGATCGAAGTCCACTCGTCCGGCAAGACGTGTTCGTTCACCCTCGAACGGGCGAGCGGCCCCACTACGCGGTGCTGACTTCTGTCGACAACCTTAATGAATCTGCTAGCGACGAAGTGCTTGCGCAGTATGCAGAAGCGTTCCACGACGCCCTGTGCACCGCCAATGGCGAGTACGCAGATAAATGCGCGTCGTTGAGACTCGGCAAGCCGAGCGTCGTCGTCGTCGAGAAGCGCGACATCGAGTCGTTGCACCGGAAGTTCCGCGCAGACCACGTCGGCGATGACCAGTACAAACCGGGCGTGCTGCGACGCGAGCACGATCTGGATCAAGGTATGCAAATCGTGAGGCAAGCGCATGCGGGTGCGTAGTATCGAACTCACGCGCAGCCGGATCCCGTTCCGACAGGCCTTCAGCCACGCCGCCGCAAGTCGCGCCGAAAGCGACGTGATCCACGTGGCGATCACCGATGCGTTGGGCAACACGGGATTTGGCGAAATCCAGGCAAGACCCTACGTCACTGGGGAAACCAACGATGCGGTCTGGGCGCACACTGCGGGCGTGCTGGCCAGCGCGTTGATCGGCGTCGATCTCGCGGACCGAGAGGCACTCGATGCGTGGCTGTCGACCCACGCCAAGCGCGACGCACAGCCCGCCTGTGTCGGCGGTTTCGATCTCGCGCTGCACGACCTTCTAGAGCTCAACGGTGCACTCGATTGGGTTGACGCGTTGGGCCCCTCACGCACGCGACCGACCGGCAAGTGTATGACCATCGGTGATGACCAAAACGACAAGGTGTTGGTCCGACAAGCGCGCTTCGCACGCCTTTCCGGTACGACCGTTGTCAAGCTGAAAGTCAGCGGTCCTGACGATGTCTCGCGCTGCCAAACGCTACGCGAGCATCTCGGCGGCGACATCGCCATTCGACTCGATGGCAACGCCAAGATGACCTACGACGGTGCGCTGGCTCTGTTAGCCAGCATCAAAGATCTCAACATCGAATCCCTGGAGGAACCGTTCGATCACCACGACCCCGCAACCACCGATCTGTTGCGCGCACTGCACGCAGAAACCGGAATCGATCTTGTTGCCGATGAGTCGGCCTGCAGTGCGAGCGATGTCATACGCTGCGCGGAAGCCGGCAGCTTTCAGATCATCAATGCCCGCGTGGGCAAATGCGGTGGGATCGCGGGCACACGGGCGGTCGTCGAGGCCGCTATTGACGCAGGATTGTCATTGGTATGTGGGACGATGGTCGGCGAAAGCGCAGTATTGCTTCGATACAGCGGCAAATTGTTGCATCATTGCGATGCGCTCGATTACGTGGAAGGAATCGACCAAAACAAGACGCTGTTGGCAGACGAGGTGATCGTTTCAGACGACAATAGCGCGCATAGCCACTTTCAATGGCAGTCGACCGAGCGGGAACGCTACGCCGTCGGCACTCAGAATTTTAGTTAGAGAACCAGGAGCACAGTCCATGGCTGAGTCAAAACAAGAACAAATTCAGGCGTTCATCGCGACCCTGAACCCGGCCGCAGCGGACGGGCTCGACCCGAATGCGAACTTGCTGCAAGACGAAATCGTCGACAGCGTCGCCATGATGGACGTGATCGTGTGGCTCGAAGAGACGTTCGATATCTCGATCGATCCTGACGATCTGACCCCGGATAACTTCGGTACGGTCAACAGTATCGTCGCCTACCTCGACCGGTAGTCCGTTATGCGCCTCGAGCAGGCGTTAGCCGATGTCGCCTTCGAACGAGATCCGCATTTGGCGATCTCGGTCGTTGGCGGTGGCGCTTATACGTATGGCGAGTTGCATGCACGAGCGCAGCACTACGCCGCGGCATTGCAAGACTCGGGGGTCGTAGCCGGCGATCGTGTCGGCATCGTCTCGCGGCACGATGCAGAGGCCATCGCGCTTTTCTGGGGCGTCCTCACCGCCGGTGCCATCGTCGTGTGGATGAACGATGATGCGAAGGGCAAAGACCTTCCCGCAATCTGCACAAGCGCTGACCCAAAGCTGGTCGTCGTGCAAGGCGAGAAACAAGCGCGCCTGTTCGCGAACAATGACGAGATTTGCGAACGGGTGATGGAGCTTGAGGTGCTAGCTCGCATGAGCGTGTTACCACCCGAGCCTGTCAACGGCACTGACGATGACCCGGCTGTGATTGTCTATACGTCCGGGAGTAGCGGCCAACCAAAAGGCGTGTGCCTTTCACATAAGAACCTCTACACCGTGGATCGCGCAGTCATTGAACACATGCCGATCACACCAGACGACATCTACATGATGGTTGTTCCACTGCACTACGTGCATGGCGTCATGCAACTGACCGTGCATCTGCTTGCTGGAGCAACGATCCACTTTCACGATAGTTTTTTGTTTCCAACGCAAGTTGTCGATGCATTGATCAACCTCAGATGCACAGGCTTCTCCGGGGTGCCCTTCCATTTTAATGCACTGGTCACGCGCGGGAGTCTGCTCGACCGCGATCTACCCGACCTGCGGTGGGTCACAGTCACAGGCGGCAAACTACCCAGCGACGCCATCATGACCATTCTCGATCGCTTCCCAGAGCTCGAGTTTCACATTGCCTACGGGCAGACCGAGTGCGCACCGCGCGCCACTGCGTTGCACCCGTCGCGCGTTCGCGCGAAACCGGACTCGGTCGGTTCACCGATTCCCGGCGTGAGAGTCGAGATTCTGGG
>JBCAZH010000003.1:2824-120634 GCA_038533155.1 Pseudomonadota bacterium
CGAAACCGGACTCGGTCGGTTCACCGATTCCCGGCGTGAGAGTCGAGATTCTGGGTGATGACGGTCAGCCCGTCCCGCAAGGTCAAAAAGGCGAGGTTGTCGTTTCGGGCGACAACATCATGCTCGGATACTGGGGTGACAAAGACACGACAAGCGAAGCGATCGACGACCAAGGCCGGCTTCGAACTGGCGATTTAGGATACTTCGACGCGGATGGCGATTTGTTTCTCGTTGGGCGTCGATCGGCGATGATCAAATCGGCCGGAGAGCGAATTGTGCCCGAGGAGATCGAGCGCGTGCTCGACGCCCATAACGATGTGATCGAATCCGTCGTTGTCGGCGTCACTGACCCGATGCTAGGCCAGAAAGTCGTCGCTCACGTTCGCGTACCGCGCGAGATGGTCGGCGACGAATCGCTGGTCGCAACGCTGCGTACGCATTGCCTTCGTAGCATTCCGCTGCCCCGCGCGCCGCGCGAAATTTACGTCTGCGAGGATTTTCCGCGCAAGGCGAATGGGAAGCCCGACCGCGTCGCGCTGGCGGCAGTCCCAGAGGCAAACACTTGAGCGAACATTCGACACGAGATCTTCGGGAGTTTTTGGACTTTGCCGAAGCGAAAGGCAAGTCCGCTTGGCTGGAAATCGACAAGCCGATCTCGCCGAAATACATGACGACGGCGGTCGTGACCAAACTGGCGCAGAAACTGCGCAGTCCGGTCATCCGCTTCAATCAGATCGACGGCAGCGCGTATCCGACGGTCACCAACATCTGCGCCTCGCTAGACCGCGTAGCGCGCAGTGCCGAGATGACCGCCAATGACCTCAATGAACGATTGGTCGGCGCGATGGGTGCTGGCATCAAGCCACAACAGCTAACGCGAGCCGAAGCACCGGTGCAAAGCGTCGTCAAGAACGCCGACGAATTCAGCCTGCATGACCTGCCCGCGCTGTATTACACCGACACACAAGATGCACCATATCTGACCTCGGCCATCGTCGTGGGTCGCGACCCGGACACCGGCGCCCACAACTTGAGTTTTCATCGACTGATGATCGCCGACGATCACACATGCGCGATCTACATGACCCCCGGCGGACATCTTAATCAGATTTGGCACAAGTACAGCGAACGCGGTGAGCCGACGCCACTCGCTGCTGTCATCGGCAACCACCCATTGTGGTGTTACGGCGCGTTGATCGCCGGCGCGCTAGGACACGAAGACTATGATGTCGTCAGTGGGTTGCTGGGCGCGCCGCTTGCACTCACGCCATGTGTCAGCCATCCCGAACTCGAAGTGCCCGCGTACGCTGAGATGGTGTTTGAAGGCGTCATCGAACCGGCCGAGACGCTGCAGGAAGGTCCATTCGGCGAGTTCTTGGGTTACGTCGCGGACAAGGCCGCTCGCCCGGTGGTCCGGTTTAGCACCCTCACCCACCGCGAACAGCCGATTTACCAAGATATCGTCGCCGGTCAGATCGAACACGCGACAATGTCGAGTGTGAGTTTGCGAGCACGATTGAATCGCGATTACATGCAAGATACCGCGGCTGTAGTTGATTTTTGGTTGCCGGCGCCGATGACGATTTTCCTATCCATCGACCCTCAGGCGGAAGACTTCGACGCGCAAGCGTTTATGGAAACGCTGCTGACGAAAGAGGCCTACCTGAAGCAGGCGATTGCGTTCGACGCTGATGTTGATCTTCGCAAGCAAGCCAGCGTGCAGATGGCGCTAGCATGCTTCACACAACCCGAACACGACGCGGTAATCTTCACGAATCAGAACGGCAACGGCGTTGACCCATCGGAAAAAGCAGGTAAAACCTCCAAGATCGCAATCGACGCGCGGTCACGGATGCATGCCGTTCGCAACGTACTGCCTGAGGCCATCGAGGCGTCGTTCGACCTCAACGATTGGATTCGCTAGTTGTCCGTCGTTAGTTGGCGGTTCGACCGCCATCGACGTTCAGGGTTTGCCCGGTGATCGACTGACTCTCGTCGGTTGCGAGGTAGTTCACGAGCGAAGCCACATCCTCTGGCGTCACCAACCGTCCGGTCGGTGTATCGTCGATCAAATCCTGCTCATGCTGCTCGATCGTGACGCCTTTGATCTTCGCCCTCGCGCCTTGCGTTTGCGCGAACAGCTTGGTTTTGACGTAGCCCGGCTGCACCGCATTGACCGTAATACCCAACGCCGCGACTTCTAACGCGAGCGACCGCACCATGCCTGCCACACCCGCTTTGGATGCTGCATAGATCGCGTTGTACGGTGCACCGACCTCGGCTGAGATCGAACCTACATGGATGATGCGCCCAAAACGCGCGCGGATCATCGGACGGAGTGCCGCTCTCGAGATATTGAACGCACCGAGCGTGTTGACCCGAACCACGCGCTCCCAGTCTTCGTTCTTGCCGAGTAGCACCGGTGCAATGTACGACACGCCCGCGCAGTTGACGATGGCGCTGAGACCGCCATGGTCCTTCGCAATCGTCTTGGCGACCGCGTTACATGCATCCGCATCATTGATCTGCAATTCAACCGCATGCAATGAACGCGCTTTTGACGCGAGTGTTTCACACGTAGCTTCGGCCTGAGACTGCCGAATGCCCGATATCACGACCGTGTGCCCGGCATCAGCCAGTCTCGCACAAATCGCCGAACCAATATCGCCAGTGCCACCGACAACCAGCACCGCGCCATCCTTCATCCCCATGGGCTGATCCTGATGTCACCAGGCTGGTCTTCCCAACCTGTTTCCTCGTTGATCCACTCGCGGCGAACTTCGAGCTCTCCGTTCTTGTGCGTCGCGAACAGATTCGTAAGCCAGTGCTTGTCGTCTCGTTCTGGGTAGTCGCTGCGGTAATGCGCGCCACGACTCTCTTTACGCATGTCCGCCGCCTCGATAATCACGTCGGCAACATCATGAAGATTGCGTTGCTCATAGGCCAACGCGTAATCCAGTGGCTCGCGTATCGCTAAACAAGTCGCCAGACGCTCGCGATCCGCAGCGATGTAGCTGCGCGCTTCAGCGAGCGTCTTTTCGTCTTTCTCGACCGTCAGCAGACGCCACATGTTGTACTGCAATTCGCGGCGCAGCGTGTCGATGTCCGTATCGCCCTTGGCGGCTTTGAACTGACGCAGCGCGTCAAAGTGCGCCAATGCGTCGTCATCTGAGATCTTGCTGGGTGCACGCTCACTGCACTGCTCTCCGGCGAACCGACCTGCCCGCCATCCGAACACCTGTGAGCCGCCCAGCATCGTGCCGCCAAGGCGATCTGCGCCTTGATAACCGCCCGCCTCACCGACCGCATAGAGCCCGGAGACAGTTGACTCCGCGCGTTCGTTGATTCGAATGCCGCCATTGCTGGAGTGATGATGAATCTGAACTTGAACCAAATCGTTTTTGATATCGATACCGTTGTCGTTCATGAAGTTCTCAAACAGCTCGTGCTTGAAACCACGTGTCGCGTGGGACAGATCGAGGAATACCGCGTTGTTCTCCGTCCCGCGACCCGCCAATACTTCATTCTTGATCGCACGATCAATGTGCAATGAGGCGTCTCGACAACTCACCGGCCAATGAGCGGCCTTGAGGTTGCACCCTTCAATCAACGAATCCGCATCTGGGTAGTAATCCTGAAGGAAGGACTTACCGTGCTTGTTAATCAACCGATAAGGCTCTTCCATCTCATACAGCATCACAATCGCCTGCTGAGGCCATGTAGTCGCAAGACCTTGCTGCATAAATTCCATGTTGAATAAATCCGCGCCCGCGCGAGCCGCCATCGCGTAGCCGTCACCCGTGTTTCCCGGTGGGTTGAAGCTATAGGTAAACAGCTGGCCTACGCCGCCGGTCGCAATCACTACCGCCCCGGCTTCAACGACGAACGGATCTCCATCGTCGGTGACACCGACCGCGCCAATGCAACGTCCACCATCGACCACGAGGTCGGTGAAGTTAGCGTGTTCGAGGACCTCGGTGTTGGTCCCTTCGATCACGGCCTTTTGCACAGCCACAATTCGGTTGGTTTTCAGATCACTCTTGTGACCTTCCATTGTCGCCAACATCTTGCTCTGGAAACGCATACCCATCGATTGCAGTCGTTTGACCGCATCGGATACTTCGTCGACGAAGATCTGACATAGCGCCGGGTCGGCCATACCAAGACCCGATTGCAGCATGTCCGCATGAACAAGTTCTGGCGGATTGAAGAAGCCGCCTTTCGGACCGACCGTGCGGATCGTCCAAAAATCGCCAATCGGGTTGGAGGTTGCGCCCGCGCCGCGCACGCCGGGCACACCGAACTGACCTTTAACCGCCAACATCGTGCGCGCGCCGGCGTCGTGTGCCGCGATCGTCGATGCGGTGGCGGCGCCGCCACCGCCGATGACCAGCACGTCGGTGTTATATCGATGAAGTTTCATTGTCACGCCACTGCTGTCACGATCGCCGCATACTGATCCGGGAACCCTTCTGACATCGCATCGATGTCCGGCCAAATTTCACCGTGACTAAATCCTGCCAACTCGAACACGCGTAGCCAGTTCTCGGGCGCCAGATAGCAATGCACTGGGCGATAGTCGTTGTTGCGAATCGCAGCGGTCCGATGATAGACCGACAGGTTCAACGATAGCTCACGCGGTGCCATATCACGCGGCGTCAATCGGATTCGCTCTGCAAACAAAACTCGCCCGCCGGGTTTCAACGTCTCTTTGCAAGACTTCAAGAACGCAACAATGTCTTTCGCAACGTGCGCCGCATTGACCGCGTAGATCAAATCAAAATCGCCCTGCGGGACTTTCTGTTCGGCCAGTGGCTTGTTCAGGTCGGCAAAACGCCAGTCCGTGCTGACATCAGGGTAGTCCGCACGAATTTCATGGCGAGTGCCCATGATGAACTTCGCGCTGATATCCGTGAAATGGTAATGCTCGATCCGGTCCAACTCGTTCTTCGCAGCGAGGTGCTTTAGCAGGTTGCGAATGCCGTTGCCGGTGCCACCGCCAATCTCAAGGATTCGTCCGCGCGGCAACAGCATGTCAATGGCTTTTGCCCCCATGATGCCGTGCACGTTCTGCAGTGGATCGGTGTTGGTTGCTCGAAACCACATCTCCTGATACTCCGACTCGCGCCCTGCAAGAATCGAGTCGAGAAAATCGGGATCGTCCTTCAGTGCGCGCTCCCAAACGTCGGCACCGAACTGCAGAAACTCGAGTGGCGCAACGTACTCATCACCCAGCGCCGCCATGTCTTTGGCGATCGCCGAAATATCACGCCACGCGCTCGCCACGTCTCCGACATGTTGAAAGCTCGGCGTATCGCCGTCGGACCGCACGACGAAGTCGTATCGTGCGCTCAGTCGATCGAGCATGGCCTCCAACGTAATGAACGCCGAGTCCACATAGCCCAATGCCGCCGTCAACTCTGCCGGCGTTTTTGCGGACTCCAAGTGCTTGGGAAGATCGAGCGAGCGGTACAAACCGAGCAAATGAAAGTCGAGCGCTTCTTGCAATAAAGCCGCGCCACGAATCATCTCGGGCGTGAACAGACTGCTCACGCACCAATCGGTAAATTCTTTCTTGAGTGCATCTGTCACGATTGCTTCCTCGCGATTTCTTGTGGTTGTTGTTTCAAGCTGGTGTCACCACGTCGGCTATCGCAGCGTCGAGTTGGGTATCACCTGATACCAGGCTCACCCAATCGACCATCGAGTCGACCGTCTGCTCTGGCGCGTCAAACTGAACACCGTGTTCGCCAGGCACCATAATATGCGACTTAGGCACACCACGAACGTGACGCCACGCACGCAAATGCTTTTCGTTGTCGGATAAACGGTCCTGTTCGGCCAGGACCATCAGTGTCGGCATCCGTAACTTCGCCCATCTCGGCGCCAGCAGGCGATTCATGTCGATCATGCACTGATTGAATCGCGGGGAGACCAATCGAGTTCTCAACGGATCCGGCACGATAAATTCTTCGTAGTCTGGCCCTTGGGTAAATCGGTCGATCGGCACATTCGGGATGCAGCGAGCCGTTGCGTCGTCACTGGCCTCCAGCGCCGCGCCACCGACATCGCTCGCCGGGAAAATCGATGGCGCGATCATGACAAACGACGCGACACCGGAACGATCCCGCTCCAAGACATTCAACGCGTAGGTCGCGCCCCAACAAAAGCCACCGAAGTGAGTAGCGCAATCATCACTCTGGTAATGGCGTAGCAAGGCAAAAGCGTCGTCGATCAAGATGTCCACCGACGGCGCATCGCCAACCTCTTGGTCGTTGCGCCCTGCCCCTCGCCGATCGGCTGCGAGGAGCCGGATGCCACGCGCCGCCAGACGCTTCCCAATCGGCGCTAACCATCCGGCATGACTGACGACGCCATGCAGGAGCAGAAACTGATGTGACGGACGCGACTGCGGTTCATAGCGTCGCACCGATAACGGGTAGCCGTCGGCGCCTTCTACTGAATCGACTCGCTCAGACATCGTTGTCAACAAACGACAATTGCACAAGATTCACATCCGCGCCTACTGCCGTGGGGTCGCCGAGTGTTAGGAAGGCATCGAATGTATCGCGCTTCTTGAAGTAGTTTCGCGTCAGAATCTCGGTCTTGGCCGTCTGATGCGTGGGCACAGTAAACCGAAGCGAACGCGCCTTGCCAGCAAACTCTTGTGCCAAATGCAGTACCAGTGCTTCGAATGCTGCATCGCTGACCGCGACGGCGTCCTCAACCACAACGGCCGCCTCGCGACTAGTGCGCAGGGCCGCGAACGCGGCGGGTGTGTGTCCTTCATCTTCCACTGCGACCAGCGTGAACTCAAAGTTCGGGCTGCGGCGTAAGCGCCAATCAACAAACCCAGCATCACGCCGACCGAGCTGCTGACCGGAGTCAACGAGCCGCTGCCAAAGTTGGTCCATGAACTCGTTGTTGTACGGAACCACACGATGCCCGCGCATATTCCGCGCCGCGCGCAACGGATGAACGATACGAGTGACGAGGTTCGCTGTTCGACCCAAAATCGACGCAACCCACGAGGGCATACGGCGTTTGAGATAGGGTGAAAAATCGAGCGGCAGGACGAAAATGTTGAGCCCATAGCCCAACTTGTGGCCGCCGAACGACCGTACCTTGCCCGACAGCGCATTGGGGAAGCCATAGACGAACGAAAAACGCTCTGTGGCCTTTTCGAGGAATTGCTTTTGAAACATCAGGGCTGGGCCCAGGCTGCGGTGTTCGGGTTCGATGGCAAAATCGCCGAAGACCGTACCTAAAGCAGTTTTGTTGCCCACGGAGAACTCTCGTGGGCCCAAGCAAACGACACCCACTGGTCGTTGCTCCGGTTTGTAGTCCAAAAAATAGATGAGTCCACGGCCTGCCGGATTATCGCGGTAGAACCAGTCGAGCTTCTCCTGTTGCGGCGGAGTCTTGCCTGGCAAGAATTTCCACAGACGCAGAATCTCCTTCGCATCGCGCTCTATATCGCCCGATCGAATCTCATATAGGTCACTGACTTTTGCGCGTGGTGCCACCGCCGCGTCCTCTGTAGATTTTTTTGTTGTTGCAGCAGCAGACATTGGACTGGTTTCTAGAGCGGCAAGTTACGGATCTAACAAAACGGCGCTCGGCGAAGCGTTAAGCGCTCCCCAGGCCCTGCCACGGCGAATAAAGTGTGTTTTGTACTCCGGCCAAGCTCATTACGCGACCGACTGTTTCACGAACCATCGTATCGATATCCGGCGGGTTCGAGTAAAAAGCTGGCACGGGGGGATACACAATCCCACCCATTTCAGTGACGGCCGCCATGTTTCGGATATGCGCCAAATTCAGCGGCGTCTCGCGCGCCAACAAAATCAAACGCCGACGCTCCTTCAACATGACATCGGCCGACCGAGTCATCAACGAGCTGCCGATGCCCTGCGCGACGCAGCCCAGCGTCTTCATAGAACACGGCGCAATAATCATCGCGAGCGACGGAAACGAACCACTCGCAATCGATGCGCCGACGTTACGGTCGTCATGCACCACATCCGCCAAAGCCTCAAGCTGTGACTTTTTGATCCCGGTCTCAGTCGATACGGTCAGGTAGCCAGACGCCGAAACCACAAGATGGGACTCCACATGCTCGACCTCCCGCAGCGCCTCAAGCAAAGCTACGCCATAAACGGAGCCCGAGGCACCGGAGATCCCAACGATCACCTTGTGTTGCGGTGAATTCGACATAAGTAGACCAAAGTCACTGAATTAACGGAAAATTTTACGAATAATCCAAATACTACAACCATTTCATTGATTTTTCCGTGGAAAAACTCGACGATTTCGGCCCTCGTGGGAGCTCACTAGTGTTTGCTATGACTGCAATAAAGAACCTCGGATCAAGACTGGGCTGCCTTTTGCTGCTCACCGTCCTCGCCGCTTGCTCGCCTTCAGGTGATAGTGAGACTCAACTGCTCCCGGTGGCGACACCTAGCACCGTTGGACTGTCACAAGCAGGTGCTGAGTCCGCCATTGTTGGCGCCGGGCTCGCCGTCGGCAATGTAGTCATCGAGACAAGCGATACGGTGCCCGAGGGCAGCGTGATCTCCCAAGATCCCCCGGCCGGCACAGAGCTGCCACAAGGCTCGAGTGTCGACCTCGTGGTATCTGGCGGGCCGTCAGACATCCCAGTACCCACGACGATTGGCTTGACGCAGGCAGAAGCCGAGGCTGCACTGACTGCTGCGGGCTTCGTGATCGGCAATATCACCTCCGAAGCCAGCGATACGATTCCCGTCGGCAGCGTCGTTCGCACAAATCCCGCGCCTGACGAAGCGATTGCGCCCGGTAGCACCGTCGACCTGGTGGTTTCGGTCGGGCCGAACAATACCGCCGTGCCGAATGTCGCCGGCCTGTCCGAAGCGGCAGCGCGACAAGCCATCATCGATGCCGGCCTGACGGTGGGTGATGTCACCGGAGAAGCCGACGACAACGTTCCGGCAGGCGATGCCATCCGCACCGATCCACTGGTCGGTACGTTGATTCCCGCCGGTGCGCCGGTGGATCTCGTGATCTCTCAGGGGCCGGCGAACATCGCCGTGCCCGATGTCACCAACTTGCCGAGTGCGGACGCGACACAGGCTCTAGCCGACGTCGGTTTGGTTGTCGGAGAGACCACGCAAGTCGTCGACGTCAATGTTGCAGTCGGTGGGGTTGTCAGTCAGGACCCCGAAGCAGGGACCCTGGTACCCAACGGTGCAGCGATTGATCTAGTCATTTCTCTTGGCCCCGACGGTGTGCCAGTGCCGGACATCGTGGGCCTACAACAGACATCCGCGGAATCGGTCGTAACCACCGCCGGACTGACGGTCGGCGTGATTTCAACGCGGGTAGACAACGTGATTCCTGAAGGCGAGGTCATAAGCCAGTCTCTTGCGCCTGGAGCGGAAGTCGCGCCTGGCACCACACTCGACTTCCTGGTTTCACTGGGCGCGCCGGCCATCGTGCCAGATGTCACAGGCCTCAGTGAGAGCGACGCGGCGACAACTCTAGAAGCCGCAAGACTCGCGGTGGGCAACGTCAGCACGCAACCGGACTTAAACGTCCCCGCAGGTGCCGTGATCTCGCAGAACCCGACAGCAGGCACGACAGTCGATCCTGGCACTACTGTGGATCTAGTGATTTCTTCTGGTCCACCAACCACGGTGACTCCGGGTGTTATCGGCTTGGGTCAGGTGGCCGCCGAACAGGCAATCCTCAACGCAGAACTGATTGTCGGCACGGTGACGACTCAACCGTCCAACACCGCGCCGGCAGGCCAAGTGATCGGTCAAAGCCCGGCAGCAGGGGCCGTCCAGGTCGTCGGCAGCCCGGTCGATCTGACCGTCTCCTCCGGACCACCGCAAGTGAATGTGCCGAATGTCGTCGGGTTGACCGAAGCTGCCGCAGGAACGGCGCTGACCGGCGCGGGACTTACCGTGGGCACGGTGACGCAACAAACCTCTGCCACCGCACCCATTGGACAAGTCATCAGCCAAACCCCAATTGCTGGCGTTGCGGTGGATGCGGGGAGTCCCGTCAATCTCGTGGTTTCCTCTGGTCCTGCGACCGTGAACGTACCAAACGTCATAGGGCTCAGTCAGGGCGCAGCGGAGAACACCATCACGTCTTCAAATCTGACAGTCGGTGGCATCTCGACCCAGGCCTCCAACTCAGTTGCAAATGGCAACGTGATCAGTCAGAACCCGTCCGCGGGCACCAACGTGAGCGAAGGCTCATCGGTTAGCCTGGTTGTGTCGAGCGGTCCGGCATCTGTCAGCGTACCGAACGTCGTGGGACAATCGCAGGCCGCCGCGGAAGCGGCCATTACAGGGGCGAACCTGGCGGTAGGCGCCGTGAGCAACGCGACTTCCAACAGCGTTGCGTCCGGGGATGTCATCAGCCAGAGCCCCGCGGCGGGAACGAATGTTGCCGAAGGCTCGTCAGTAGATCTGGTCGTATCAACCGGCCCTGCGACGTCAACCTTCAGCGACGAATTCAGTAGCGACACACTCAGCGAATGGTCGTTGCGACATGTCGTCGAAGGCAGCGCCGCGCAATACACAACACTCGATATAGACACCACAGTCGCAGGCCGACTCGTGATCGTGCCGACACGAACACCCGGGTGGTTTGGCGGCGACGATGCACCGCTGATTTTTAAAGAGCTCACCGGTAACTTCGCCGTTCAAACACGGGTGCTCGCACGAAGCATAGGTTCGGCGACGACCCCACCTGCCGGGGAGTTCAACTCCGCGGGACTGATGGCTCGCGACCCCAGCGGCGCCACTGGACCTGAGAACTATGTGATGGTGAACATCGGACGTCAGGACGATCGTGCAGGTGCGAGCCAAATCGGTAGCGAAGCGAAGAACACGACCAATTCGACTTCACAGCTCACCATCGACTCAGGAGCTTTCGAGGGTGACCTGATCCTGTGCCGAGTCGGCAATGAGGTTGTTGCCTTCCGCAGATTGGTTGGCGATGCCGACTGGATCGAAATCAACCGATACACTCGCGCAGACTTCCCTGCCACGATGCAGGTCGGCATGATCGCCAACGCTTTCTCAACACCGGTCGATCTTCGCGCTGAGTTCGACTATGTCCGGGAACTCCCGACACCGACGGACATCGCTGGCTGCACGCCTTAAGCGGGTCCTGTATCGATTCAATATCACCCCGCTTCGGCGGGGTAATTTTGAAGTTTGGGTTTGTTGCCGGGATTGAACTCAGTTACTGATCACCCGCCTGAGACTTCTCCTGCTGAGCGGCTTCGCGTTGCTGTTGCTGACGGTACTCGATAAACGAACGGTACTCGGCAACGCTGAGCCCACCATCCTCATTCTGATCAAAATTGGCAAGTCCGCCCTCGGTGAACGCCTCGCGCATGTCGCCGGGCATTTCCTCCGGCTGCAGCGAACCATCGAAGTCATCATCCATCGCACCGTAGAATTGCTGCAGGTTGAATTGCAGTCGGTCGTGCACCGGCTGCGCGACGGTTCCATCCTTCCAACGGAAGAAAAATCCGCCGTACAACATTTCTTCGAACGACTGCAGCCCCCAGTTGACGTTTTGAGTAGCATCCGGGTTTGCCGGGTTCCTTTTACTGTTGTCATAAACGGTGGAATGCACTAGCCGTGTGCCTTCTGGCACCTCCACCGGCTGTTCCAACGTGTAGGTGTGCTGCCAGTTAAAGTCGTAACGGGGTACGTGCAACAGTGGCTCGACCCGGCCGTCGGGATAGTGCAAATCGAAGCGCGTGCTTTTGCCGCGATAGTGCGCATGTGGGAATAGACTGTAGATGACCGCCGGCCGATCAAACTCAAAATAGCCACGCTCGCTGTGGTTCCCCTCACCAGGCGGAATATGAAGATCCCAGCCCATGACGACCTGCTGACGTAGGTGATGCAGCGGCGGTTCGTCGTGGAAGTAAAGCGCCACCTCGGACACGTCCGTGACCTCTCGGCCATACGCGGTGTAGTGCATTTGGAGGTTGATCATACCGCCGGCTTTTACGAAGACACCGGTACCTTCCGGATAGACATACGACTCGGCACCTGGCGCATAGCCCATCAAATAGTTCTCGAACACAGCCTCAAGCTCACGCTCTTCGGGTACGGGCTGCTCCGAGGTGCCAATCAGCACATGGTGTACGACCTTCCCCTCGCCCGGACGGATGCTTACCGCACGCACCCAAACGTCTTCGTCTAGTGGATTCTCAATCGCAGGGAATTGGTAGTCGACCACACCGGTCGCAGGCACGGTGAACGCGGGAGACTTCACAACAAGGTCCGGCTCACCTAACGGCCACTCATCCGCGAGCGCCGTGACTTTCTTCAGTGGATCGGGACCATCGCCACGCGGCGCGCCGGCTTCAATCCAATGCACCAGGGTTCGTTTCTCGTCCGTGGTCAGCGCCCGAGACGCATGAATCTCGGCGAGACTCGGATCAACTTCCCACGGTGGCATCCGGCGGGTCCGAATCACCTCGCGAATCATGGGTGCAAACCCTTTCACCATTTCATAGCTCGTCATTGCCCACGGACCAATACCGTCCGGCCGATGACAGGCTGAGCACCGTGACTCGAGCAATGGGGCTATCGTATCGGTGTAGCTGATGTCCGCATGCGCCGCCATCTGCTCACGCTCAGGGAAGTTCACGATACATCCGACGGCTGCGCGTTCTGGCGTCGCAACCTCACGCCCTGCTAGCACATCATTTAGCGCATCACGCAAATAATGCTCGCTGGCCGCTTGCTTCTGGGTTTCATAGCCAACACGATCGCTCATTGCGCCGCGATAGACGATGCGCCAGTTGTCCGGCGAAATCACCAAAACTTCAGCCGTTCGATCTAACCCGAGTGCTTCCCCGATCAGTTGCGTCTCGTCTTTCAGAATCGGCATATCAATGCCGAACGCTTCGGCCTCCTCGCGAATTGCCTCGCGCGTGTCCTGCAGGCTCGCATTGATCATTCCGAACAAAACGCCTTGGGCCTGGAATTCGTCGCGGATTGCTTTGTAATCGCTGATGAGATTGCGGCCAATCGGACACGCGTTGCCCTGCACCATCAGCACAATCGCCTTGGCGTCCTTGTAGTAGTAGAGCTCGTGCGGATTTAGTTCTTGATCTAACAGCCGAAAGTTTTCCACACGCTCGGTGTTGGCGTTGGCGGTCAGCGCAAACGCTGCCAGCACAATCGCAAGCATCGACTTCCACATAGCATTCTCTCCCCAGCAAGACTTCGCGGAACGCCCAAAAATAATGCGGGTTCCGACCGACCACTGCAAGCACACCGCAAAAAATCTCGCGCAAAAAAAAGGCCAGACCCTTAACAGGATCTGGCCAATTTTTAGACAAGCCAGTCTGGCTTACAGACCGAAGTCCTTACGAATGGTGATACCAAACGTGCGCGGCTGGTTCGGATAGCCGTTGAAGCTGCCCGCCTGCGCCACCGTTGGGAATGCACTTTGCAAGAACTGATCGTCGGTGAGGTTGCGACCCCACACACCGAAGTTCCAACCGTTCGGCGATGCGAAACCGAAGCTCGCGTTCAGCAAGCTGACTTCACGCGACGCCAACGCGGCAGGCACGTTTTCGACGATCGGCACTTCGTCCTCGTAGAGGTAGTCACCACGGACAAACGCGGTCCAACCACTCGCCAGATCCCATGTGTAGGTACCACTGATGCTCGTGGAGATTTCGTGAATCCCTGGCGGTGTGGTGCCGGTGAGGTCACCCACTGAGCTTTCCGGGAAATCATCGTACTCAGGATCGAGCCACGTGAGTGCCCAGTTCAACTGTAGGTTGTCCGTCGGGAACCAAGTGCTTTCAAACTCTGCGCCGAACGCAGACTGCTCACCTGCGTTGACGAGATTAAAGCCTGTGCCAGTGAACACGTTCGATTGGAAGCCCTCGATCGACTGATCGAAGATCGTGAACGCGAACGAGCCACGGTCGAACTGGCCTTTCAAGCCCGCTTCGATCACTTCGGTCTCTTCCGGACCTGCAAATCGCGTTCCGAACGCCGCATCACGAGTGACCGGATTGTTGTTCGGAATCGTAATACCGGCAGCAATCAATGCCGCTTCGTCGGTGATCAGTGGGCGAGCATCTCGAGACAGGTTCCACGACGTAGACTTAAACCCAGTTCCATAGCTGACGTAGAAGTTCAGGCTGTCGGTCAGGTCGTAAGCAAAACGAACGGTGTATGTCGTTTCCGTGTCTTCCGAGATTCCGTCTTCTACCGCGTTCGGGTAGTTCAGGAACGGCGGCAAGAACTGGAACGGCACCAACGCGAGGGTTTCGTTACAGAGCGGCGGCGGGTTCGCTGCCGAACATGCGGTCACCGAAATCGCTTGCGCTTGAGCCGCAGCTGCCGGGTTCGCCGCAATGTTCTCAGGCGTCGGTGGCAGTCCGGTCAAAGCGCCGAATGCGCCACCGAATCCAACCTGAACAAAGTCGAGGCCAGAGAACACGTCGGTGTTGTCCTGACTAACCGAGACTTCTTTGTCGTTCTGGGTGTAGTTCGCACCCAACGTCAAAGTGGCACGATCCGACAGATAGATATCGAAGTTCGCGAAAATCGAGATCGCTTCATCATCCTGCCGCGCCGTTTCACGCGCGCCCGCACCTTCAGCGAAGAACGTACCGACGGGTAGCCCCAGCGCGCCTTCCAGGTCACTGAACGTGGTCGGCGAGGCACCTGTGGCCACCGCCAACGCCGTTCCGTAGTTACGGAAATCTGCGCCGTACAGAATCTCGGTGTCGTAGGCGACGTCTTCGTTGAAGTAGTACAACCCAAACAACGCATCAGCACGGTCACCGAAGCTCGTCGTCAGACGCAGCTCCTGGCTGAGCGTGTCGATGTCGCGATTCTCGAAGTTACGACCGATGAGGTCGGCGCCCGTGAAGTCCGAGTCGGCGTTCGCTTCGGTCGTCTGGTTGCGGAAAGCCGTAATCGACGTGATGCTGAACGTATCAAAGTCCCAATCGAGCTGCGCAGAGATGCCGCTGTTCTCGATCACGTTCGACGTATCGAAGTTCAGGAACGTCTCAAACGAGAACGGATCGTTCGGCACCAAGTTGCCGCCGATAGCACGGACTGCGTCGCCGGTTGGACCGTCCTGCAGGTTGGTCGTGCCACAGCAGTTCTCATCAATCTCATCGAAATCCGCGATGATGCGTGCAGAGAACGTGTCGCTCGGCTGGAACAACAACTGACCGCGCACGCCGAAGCGCTCGCGACCGTTGATCTCGCTGCCGTCTTGGAGGTTGTCGAAATAGCCGTCGCGCGTGTTGTAGTTCGCAGAGAAGCTCGCTGCTACCGTCTCCGACAGCCCGCCAGTGATGTTGCCGCGTACGACAGTCGAACCGAAGTTACCCACCAGCACTTCCGCAGAACCGCCCGTCTCAAATTGAGGCGCTCGCGTCACGACGCTGATAACGCCCGCAGACGCGTTCTTACCGAACAGCGTGCTTTGCGGTCCACGCAAAACTTCCACGCGTTCGAGGTTCGGCAAATCAGACAATGCGGATGCAGAACGCGACCGGTAAACACCGTCAATGAACACACCAACCGATGGCTCGATGCCCGGGTTGTTCGCGCCGTTGCCGAAGCCGCGGATCAAGAAGTTTGTGTTAGCCGACGATTGCAGCTGGGTCACCCGCAAGGATGGCACAACAGTTTGCAGATCGAGCACGTCCAAGATGACGGCTTTCTCGACGGTGTCTGCATCGGTGACCGAAACAGCGATCGGCACTTCCTGCAGTGTTTGTTCGCGCTTGGAAGCCGTAACAACGATCTCCTCGAGGAATGCTTCCTCTTGCGCGTAAATTGGATTGGTTGCGACGCCCAACAGCGCGCCGAAAGTCAGCGCTGAGCCTATCGCACTACGTCGTAACCCTTTGAAATTACGCATCTAAACCCCCGTTCATGGTGCGTCAAAATGGGAATGTGGCGTGTTTGCTACACGCGTCGAACGCGCGAAGTATAGTTCACACCTATGACTTTAGAAACTCTTTATTCTCTAAACCTTTAATTATTCAGGAATAATGTTGCACAAATGAGACATAGATCACGCTGAATCTGAAATTGAATGCAGCACTTCAGGCGCGATCGCAAAGCACGTGTCGTCGAGCGTGGCGACCAACTGTAGGTCGAGACGCGCTTTAGGCAGCTCATAGACAAAGAAATATTCGAAAGCCGCATGCTTGCCGGCATAAAACGGCTGATCGGCTTGCCCTTTCGACGCCCGCTCCGCAGCCAAAGCCTGTCGCAGCCAGAGCCACCCGACAACGACATGGCCAAATGCGTTCAGAAACAGCGTTGCATTTGCCAGCGCCAGGCCTTTGTCCTGACATTCACCTGTCACGTTAACCGCCTCGAGCACTTCGGCCCATGCGCCATCCAGCGCCGCGGCCTGCGCCGCGAACTTTTCACTCGACTTGCCGGCTTCGAGGTCCGGTGACATCTCCGCGGCCAACAAGTCGAGTGCCGCGCCATTTCCCAGCCGCACTTTCCGACCCAAGATGTCGATGCCGTGAATCGCCCATGTACCCTCGTGGATATGATTGAGCCGATTGTCGCGATAGAACCGTTCGACAGGATAGTCCCGCGTGTAGCCATAGCCGCCAAGAATCTGAATGGCGAGCTTGTTGGCCTCCAAGCAGTATTCGGATGGCCAGCTCTTAGCCACTGGGGTTAAGAGCTCAAGCAACAACTCGAGTGCTTGGCTCTGTTCCTTCTGCTCCGCGATCGCCTGGCGGTCTTGCAGCCATGCGCAATACTGAATGAGCGCAAGCCCCCCTTCGACCCAAACCTTCTGTGCCATCAGCATGCGACGCACGTCGGCGTGCTCAATGATCGGAATTTGCGGGGCAGCGGGATCCTTGGCACCGATCGGACGACCCTGACGACGTTCATGCGCATAGTCGAGGGAATACAGGTAGCCGCCCAATCCCGCCATGACCGCTCCAAGCCCGACACCGATCCGCGCTTCGTTCATCATGTGGAACATGTTGGCGAGGCCTGCACCCTCCTCGCCGACGAGATAACCGACGCTCGCCCCACCTTCACCGAAATTCAAAAGACAATTAGTTGTACCTCGCTGCCCCATCTTATGGTTCAAGCCGGCGAGCGCGATGTGGTTGTAGTCCCCGACACTGCCGTCCGCCTCGACGCGGAACTTCGGTACCAAGAACAGAGAAATGCCTTTCACACCGGCCGGTGCATTCGGCGTTTTCGCAAGCACCATGTGCACGATGTTTTCGCTCAGCGGATGATCGCCACCGGAGATCCACATCTTCGTGCCCTCCAGGTGATACGTTCCATCTTCTTGTGGGGTCGCCGTTGTTCTAATGTCCGCCAGCGAAGATCCCGCCTGAGTTTCCGACAGACACATCGTCCCGAACCAACGGCCTTCCAACATCGGCGGCAGAAAACGCGCCTTGAGCTCATCGCTCCCGCATGCGGTGAGCATGTTTGCATTGGCGGCGGTCAAAAACATGTAGTTACTCGCCGCAGTGTTCGCGCAAGAGAACAGTCCACCGATCGCGTGAGAGACGGCGAACGGCAACTGCATGCCGCCGTCTTCGTAGTCGAATCCGCTCGTCAAAAGACCGGCCTCCGCATAGGCCTCAAGGGCATCCGCGACCTCCGACATCATTTCCACTTTGCCGTCGACAAACTTTGGCTCATTCGCATCCAAAGACGCCGCCAACGGCGCAAATGTGTTTTCGGCGATGGATTGAGCGGTATCGAGCACCGCAGTAATCAAGTCTCGGTCGTACTCTCCGTAGCGCTCCGACTGGAGCACACCGTCCAGATCGAATACTTCATAGAACAAGAAATCGAGGTCCCGACGACTGACGATATGCGACATAAATCTTCTACTCCGACAACACGCCGGCGCGAGCATACCCCAGCTCACAATTGATTGCTGTATTTACGTTAACGTCAACGTAAGTTACAATTGCAACATGACCAAAACAAAATCCAATACGAGTTACGCCATTGGCGATCTCGCCGATGAGTTCGGTGTCACCACCCGCACGCTGAGATTCTATGAAGAAAAGGGATTTTTACGTCCCGAACGCCGCGGCCGCGTGCGTTACTTCAGCCAATCCGACCGCGTCCGGCTGAAGCTCCTCTTGCGTGGCAAGCGACTCGGCTTGTCACTCGATGACAGCGCAGAAATCGTGGATCTGTATGAAACGCCGGAAGGCTCACGGCGTCAGTTGAATGTGCTGCTCGACAAGCTTGCCGAGCGCCGAATGCAGCTTCAACAGCAGGCACGAGATCTAAAGGCGACGCTGTCTGAACTCGAACGGGTCGAGCAGCAATGCAAACAGGCGCTGGATGCCCTGCCGAACAAAGCGAGGAAAGCGCGATGAGCGTGATTGACAGCCAAATCGATCCGCAGGCCGACACATTTAAGAACAACGCAATGGTCATGCGTGAACTTATTGACGACCTTCGCGGCAAAGTCTTGGAGATTACATTGGGGGGCGGCGAGGCCCGCCAGGCAAGACATATCTCCCGCGGCAAATTGCTCGTCCGTGATCGTATCCGCTCTCTCATTGACCCTGGCAGCGCGTTTCTAGAGTTGAGCCAACTCGCCGCGTACGGGGTGTACGACACGCCAGTACCGGCCGCCGGCATTGTCACGGGCATCGGGGTCATCCATGGGGTTGAGTGCGTCATTATCGCCAACGACGCGACCGTGAAAGGCGGAAGCTACTTCCCATTGACCGGCAAAAAACACCTGCGAGCCCAACGAATCGCTTGGGAAAATCGTCTGCCATGCATCTATCTCGTCGACTCGGGCGGCGCCTTCCTTCCAATGCAGGATGACGTGTTCCCCGATCGCGAGCACTTTGGTCGATGCTTTTTTCATCAGGCAAGAATGTCAGCCGAGGGTATTCCCCAAATCGCCGTGGTTATGGGTAGCTGCACGGCTGGCGGTGCATACGTTCCGGCGATGGCTGACGAATCGATCATCGTTGCCAATCAAGGCACGATTTTTTTGGGTGGACCGCCCCTCGTGAAAGCCGCGACCGGTGAAGAAGTCACCGCGGAGGCTCTCGGCGGCGCTGATGTTCACTGCCGCGAATCTGGCGTTACGGACCACTACGCGCGTAACGATGCCCATGCATTACAGCTCGCGCGCGATGCCGTCGCTCGGCTGAATTGGCGCAAGCCGTCGAGTGTGCAACGACAGGCCGCCAGTGCACCGCGCTATCCCGTCGAGGAGTTGTATGGTGTTGTGCCAGCGGTCCTCAACACGCCGTATGACGTTCGAGAAGTGATTGCGCGGATCGTAGACGACTCGGCATTTCATGAGTTCAAACCACTGTACGGCGAGACGTTGGTCTGCGGCTTTGCCAATGTGGATGGCTATCCTGTCGGTATCCTCGCGAACAACGGCATCCTGTTCTCAGAGTCGTCATTGAAGGGCGCTCACTTCATCCAGCTGTGTACGCAGCGCAAGATCCCTCTAGTGTTCTTGCAGAACATTACCGGCTTCATGGTGGGCCGCCAGTACGAGGCGCGCGGAATCGCGAAGGACGGCGCCAAACTTGTGAATGCAGTGGCATGTGCCAACCTGCCGAAGATTACTTTCATCATCGGCGGCTCGTTCGGCGCCGGCAACTACGGGATGGCGGGCCGCGCTTATGACCCGCGCTTTCTATTCATGTGGCCAAATGCGCGCATTAGTGTAATGGGCGGTGAACAAGCGGCCAGCGTCCTCGCTGAGGTCAAGCGCGATCAGCTCGCCCGCGACGGGGAAACGCTATCGGCTGAGGCTGAAGCAAAAATCAAGCAACCGGTGATCGATAACTACGAACGCCAAGGACACCCGTACTACGCCTCCGCAAGGCTCTGGGACGACGGTGTCATCGATCCTGCCGACACCCGCCAGGTGCTGTCCCAGTGTTTGTCCGCGAGCCTTAATCGCGAAATCGATGACACGCCATTCGGCGTGTTTAGGATGTAGGCATGAAAAAACTACTGATCGCCAATCGTGGTGAAATCGCATGTCGAGTTATCGAGACGGCTCGCCAGTTGGGCATCGCGACCGTTGCGATTTACTCGACGCCAGACGCGAACGCGCGTCACGTCGCGTTGGCAGATGAAGCTGTGCACGTCGGCGACGCCGCTCCTCAGTCGTCGTACCTCGACCAGGCCAGCGTGTTGAACGCGGCCCATGTAACCGGCGCTGACGCGGTGCACCCGGGTTATGGATTTTTGTCGGAGAACGCAGAATTCTCGGCTGCATGCGCAGCTGCCGGCGTCACGTTTGTCGGGCCTCCGTCTCAAGCAATCGAGGCAATGGGATCGAAGTCCGGTGCGAAGTCCATCATGGAGAAGGCTGGCGTGCCGTTGTTACCGGGCTACCACGGCGACGATCAGTCGGACGCCACGCTCAGTCAGGCGGCGGACGACATCGGATACCCGGTACTGCTAAAGGCGACCGCTGGCGGTGGCGGCAAAGGGATGCGGATCGTCGAAGCCGACGGCGATTTCGTCGCCGCATTGCAGGCCGCACGCCAGGAAGCGATGAGCGCTTTCGGCGACGACCGCATGTTGGTCGAGAAGTTTCTTGCGACACCGCGACATGTCGAGGTCCAAGTATTCGCGGACCAACATGGCAACTGCGTGCATTTGTTCGACCGCGACTGCTCAATTCAGCGGCGTTATCAGAAGATCATCGAAGAAGCCCCTGCTCCTGGACTAAGCGATGCGTTGCGCCAGCGAATGGCCAGCGCAGCCGTTGCAGCCGCCAAAGCGATCAATTACGTCGGCGCCGGTACGGTCGAGTTTTTGGTCGACAACGACGACTTCTACTTCATGGAGATGAACACCCGCTTGCAAGTCGAGCATCCCGTCACCGAAGCGATCACCGGCGTTGACTTGGTCGCCTGGCAGCTCACTGTTGCGGATGGACAGCCAATACCGTCAACACAAGCTGAACTTCGCTGCACAGGACATGCCGTCGAGGCGCGCATCTACGCGGAAGATGCGGATGGCGGGTTCCTACCGACGCCAGGCCCGGTCACTACCCTCCGGTGGCCCGATACCTCACCGGCACCGCGGATCGACACCGGCGTGCGACAAGGTGACATCGTTAGCATCCACTACGACCCAATGATTGCGAAAATGATTTGCCACTCGAGCACGCGGTCGGGGGCAATCCGGGCATTGCAGACCGCAATGCGAGACACGCTCATCGGTGGGCTGACGACGAACATTGATTTTCTGCTTCGCGTCCTCGGCCACGAGCAATTTCAAGACAGCATCCCGACCACCGCGTTTCTTTCGGAACATGCAGATGCGCTTCAGCTTGGTACGCCCGACGATGCCGTTATCGCCGCCTCCGCATTGATCCTTTGGAATAGCCACATGACGAAACAACCCACGTCCCCGTGGCATCTCGGCAATGGTTGGTGGCCAAACATCACACCGAAAGTCGCCGTCCGACTGTCAATTGCAGAACAAGACTACGACCTGTCAATCCGATTCGAACGCCGCACCCCGATAGCCGTCGAATGGCATGATCGGTCGATCACTATCGACGATGTTCACTTCGACGGCGAATCGATGGTTCTCGCCCAGAACGGTATCCGAACAACGGCGCGCTTTATCCAAGTCGACAACACTTGGTGCGTTGCAGTCGGTTCGCGTCAGTGGTGGGTCTACGAACGTGCACCCGACCTTGGCGAGGCAGCGGAGCGCGCCAGCGACGGCACAATCAAAGCGCCGATGACGGGCAAGGTGGTCGAAGTGGCCGTCGGTGCTGGCGATACCGTTGCCGCCGGCGACACCCTACTCGTAATGGAAGCAATGAAGATGGCGCATACGTTGACCGCACCGGTGGATGGCACGGTTGCCGAGTGTCGCGCCCACGTTGGCGAGTTGGTCGACGGTGGCCAAGTGCTCGCCATCGTCAAACCGAAAGACTCTGAATTAGGATGATTAGCATGTTGGATTTTGATCTTGGTGAAGACATCGAGCTGTTGCGAGATACGGTGAAGCAATTCGCTGACGCAGAAATCGCACCCCGCGCTGCCGACATTGATCGTGATAACGCGTTTCCGGCAGATCTTTGGTCGAAATTCGGAGAACTCGGTCTGCTCGGGATGACCGTGTCCGAGGAATACGGCGGGAGCGGCATGGGGTATCTCGCACACGCGATCGCATACGAAGAGATTTCGCGCGCATCGGCTTCTGTTGGGCTGTCCTATGGCGCCCATTCCAATCTCTGTGTGAATCAGATTTTCCGCAATGGCTCCGACGAGCAACGTCAAAAATATTTGCCCGCACTCTGCGACGGCCGTGCAGTGGGCGCGCTGGCAATGTCCGAACCTGGCGCCGGATCTGACGTCGTCAGCATGCGTTTGAAAGCACAAGCCGATGGCGATCACTTTGTTCTTAACGGCAGCAAGATGTGGATCACCAACGGTCCTGACGCAGACACCTACGTCATCTATGCTAAGACCGAACCCGACGCCGCCGCACGCGGCATTACGGCATTCATTGTCGAGCGCGGAACGCCAGGATTCTCGCAGGGCCCAAAACTCGACAAACTCGGTATGCGAGGCTCGAATACCTGCGAGCTCGTTTTCAAAGACTGCCGCGTCCCCGCGGCGAATATCCTTGGCAAGCTCAACGAAGGCGTTCGAGTATTGATGTCCGGTCTCGATTACGAGCGCGCCCTGCTCGCCGCCGGGCCGGTAGGTTTAATGCAGGCCGCAATGGACGTCGTTTTGCCCTACATTCACGAGCGCAAGCAATTCGACAAACCGATTGGTGAATTCCAATTGATGCAAGGCAAGATTGCGGATATGTACGCCTCTCTCAACGCCTCGCGTGGCTATTTATACGCGGTCTGCAAAGCCTGCGATAAAGGTCGCGTCAGTCGAGCGGACTGTGCTGCTGTTATTCTGTATACCGCCGAACGCGCGACGCAAGTCGCGTTGGAGGCAATCCAAGCGCTCGGCGGCAATGGCTACATCAACGACTATCCGACCGGGCGCTTGCTCCGCGACGCGAAGCTCTATGAGATCGGCGCCGGCACCTCGGAGATTCGTCGTATGCTGGTCGGCCGCGAACTTTTTGCGGCTAGCGCCTAAGGGGTAAGACATGCCAGGTTTGTACTTTGACCAAACAGAAATTGGTCAGCGCATCGAACATCGCTTGCGACGCACGGTCACCGAGGCGGATAACGTCATGTTCTGCGCGATGACACACAATCCGCAACCGCTGCATTTGGACGCCGAGTACGCAAAGAAGACCGAGTTCGGTCAACGCGTGGTGAATAGTCTGTTTACGATGTCACTCGCGGTCGGCATCAGTGTTGAAGACACAACCAACGGGACGATTGTCGCGAACCTGGGGTTCGGTGAAACTCGTTTTACGCACCCGGTCTTCCACGGCGATACGTTGCGTTTCGTGACCGAAATTATTGATCGCCGGGAAAGCAAATCCCGTCCCGATGCGGGCATCATCACGATGCGCCATGAGGGTTACAATCAGGACGACAAACTGGTCTGTAGCATCACACGCACGACCATGCTGCAGAAGCAACCCGCATGACAGAGATCTGCAAATCCTGGCTATTCGTTCCTGCCGACAGCGAACGGAAATTGGAAAAGTCACGCTCCAGCGATGCGGATGTTGTCATCTACGATCTTGAGGACGCTGTGCAACCCGCACGCCGCGATATCGCTCGGCGACTTGTTGCAGATGTCCTGCAGCAGGATGTCCCGACGGTCCAATGCGTGCGCGTGAATCCAGTTGATTCGAGAGACTGCGCTGATGATTTGGCCGCCGTCATGCCATATGCCCCTCGCTGGGTGATGCTGCCGAAGCTGCGCTCGCCCGCCTGCGCCGACATGCTTGCCGAGCAGCTGCGGGCATATGATCGCAAAGCCGACGATGCCGAAGACGCGACAGCGGTTGTTGCGATAATGACAGAGACGCCCGAGATGGCGCTGCGACTTCCAGCGCTGGAAGCACTGAACCCACGCGTTCGTGCAATAACATGGGGCGCGGAGGATCTGTCCGTCGCTATCGGTGCGACAACGACAAGAGGCGCCGACGGAGAGTGGCTGGCGTTGTATCAACAAATGCGTAGTCAAACCCTATTGGCGGCGCGAGCCCTTAACATCCAGGCAATCGATACGCTGTACGCAGCATTCAAAGACTCAGAGGGCCTGGCTCAATATGCTCAGCGCGCGGCGCGCGATGGTTTCGACGGGATGCTTGCCATTCACCCTGCTCAAACAACGGTGATCAACACAGCGTTTACCCCAGACGCGGAATCGATCCGCGAGGCGCAACGGGTGGTTGCTGCATTCGCAGCGCAACCTGATGCTGGGGCGGTGCAGCTGGAGGGTCGAATGCTGGATAAGCCACACCTCACGTTGGCGCAGAAAATCCTGGCGCGTGCCCGTTAGATCAGCCCGAGTTCGATCGCTTTCAAAACTGCGCGCGTGCGATCGCGCACGCCCAGTTTCGACAAAATGTTCGACACCTGATTCTTGATCGTGCCTTCCGATTTGGATAACGCCTGAGAGATTTCCTTGTTGCTGTAACCACCCGCCATCAAGCGAATGACTTCGGTCTCGCGCGGCGACAACGCATCGATCGGTGTCTGATCGTCGGAGGTTTTTCTCTCGCCAAGCCCTTTCAATAACGTCTGAGTTAAGGCTGGCTGAATCATAGTCTCGCCGCGCGCAACCGACTCAATAGCGGCAACAAGATCATCCAGAGACACGTCTTTCAGCAGGTACCCCTTTGCGCCTGCGCGGATACCTTCCAGGACTTGCTCGTGATCATCGAAGGTGGTCAGGATAATGACAGGTACATCGTATCCTGCGTCGCTCAAAGCGCGAATAGCGTCGGCCCCGTTCATTCGTGGCATCCGCATGTCCATAAGCACCACTTCCGGACTGTGCTCGGCAACCAAGTCTACCGCCTCGGCACCATCGTCGGCTTGTGCTACGACTTCCACCGCATCTGACAACGCGAGCAATCCCGCAACGCCCTGCCGGACCAACATTTGATCATCAATCAGTGCAACACTGATAGCCATCCTTTCAGGCGGCCAGCGGTATCTGTGCTCGTACGGCTACCCCGGCACGATCCGGTTGAATCGCCAAAGTGCCGCCGACAGACTTCAGTCGCTCACGCATGCCTTTGAGGCCGTTCCCTTCGTGCAACTCTGTGGCGCCGCCATCATCACGCACCTCGATGCTCACAGCCTGTGACTCCTGGCGGATCTCGATCCAGCTATGGCGTGCTTTGCTGTGCCGCAACGAATTCGTCAATGCTTCCTGCACACAACGAATAATTGCATCGGCCACTTCGACATCCTCTACGACCACCGACGGTTCGATATCCAGCGTGACATCGAGTCGCGGCACATTCTCGACCAGCAGCTCAAGCGAACGACGCAAATCGATCTGACCTTGGTCGCGCAACGTCGATACAGCGTCGCGCACATCCGACAGTAGCAGTCTGGCAAGCCCGCGCGACTGTTCAATGCGACCCTTCAAATCGCCCTCTGCCATTCGCTCAGCAATCTGTAGATTGATCGACAACGCCGTTAGATGATGTCCGACTAGGTCGTGCAAGTCGCGGGCGATGCGCGTTCGCTCGCTCTGACGAGAAGCTTCTGAGAGCAAATGCTGCGTTGCGACAAGCTCTGCGTTCAGCGCCTGCGCCTGGTCTCGCGCTTTCTCCGCTTCTCGCGCGCTCCGCGCGCTGAACAGTGCGAACAAGTGGAACGTCGCGTACAAGGCTGTCGATGTGATCGCATACGGTGCCTGCCAGTGCCAGCTCAGCATGAGGTACCAGCCAACGCAGACAGCCGGAACTGCGAGGAGGCTCATGCGCATGCTGTATAGCGACGGTACGATCGCGATCCAGATGATCGTGTAGATTTGCAGAAAATCGATCGACACGATCGATGCAAGCGCGACCACGGCCAGCAATTGGACGGCATGTGCCGACCGACGAGTCGTTAACGACTTCTCGTCGTTGCAGGCAAACAGCATCGCGCCCAGATACACGAGCAACAACGCAATCGCCGGTTCCATCATCGCCATGAAATCGCGTGGGTTCTTGGAGATGACCCAAAGCACGATGCCACTGACGACCGCCCAAGTCACAAGGCCTGCTAGAACATCGACCTTGCCTTTTTTAATAGTTGCGAACATGCGCCTATTGTGCCGCGTTTTGGCGCGATACCAAATAGGCCAAAAGTCATGGTTTTAGATCGTGACCCTCGGCACTGCCGGCTTCGCCGTCACTTCGGCAGACTGGTCCCCAACGCTACAGGAGATCAGACATGCACCTACTGCACGGTTTTTTGCTCAAGACCCATATCGCGATTGGCCTCGTCGCCATCATCGCATTCTGGATACCCGTTCTGGCACGTAAGGGCGGAAAATCACACGTCTCGACCGGCAAGGTATTCTCGTGGTGCATGTACGCAGTATCAGCGAGTGCGTTGGTCATGTGCGTACTAGTCTTGGTCGATCCGATCGGCGTCGTCGCTCCGGCGCGAGACTTGGACCCGGACGTGGCCTATAGCAACGCAGCGAGGCTGCGCACCTTCGCCGCGTTTTTGTTGATGCTCTCAATTCTCGTGCTGAGCTCCACACGCCATGGACTACAAGCACTGAAATTGAAGCATGACGCGACGGCACTCTCAGGGTTCGGCCATCGCATGATGTTGGCCACACTCCTTACGACGAGCGCCATCGTCGGCTATGTCGGCGTATCAGGTGGTGAAGTACTCCTTGTGGTTTTTGCTGTTCTTGGGATCAGCGGTTCGACTCGGATGCTGCGCGACTCGTTCAGAAGTGAGTGGTCACGCGGACAAATGATCTTTGCCCATCTTCAAGGGTTGTTAGGCAGCGGAATCGGTGCGTACACAGCAGTATTCGCGTTTGGTGGATCCCGCCTGCTTGCGCAGCTGCTACCCGGACAACTGCAAGTTATCCCTTGGGTCCTACCTTCAGTCATCGGCATCATCGCGATCCGTCGATACAAATCTCGATACATCCGCAAGCCTGCGGAACGTCCAACACCGCGGGCGGTCCCAACGGTTAACCCTGCGTTCACGGAGGCATAAGCACAATGGCTATTGGTACAACTTTTCGCTCTGATCACGTAGAGAACACGTTCATGAAACACATTGAAACGATCATTCGTAACCTCCCGCTGATGCTACTCCTGATGCTTTGCGCGTCGTTCGCTCGCGCCGACTTCGCCGCAATCGATGACGCTCTATCGGACGGCGAAGAAGCGCAGGCACAAGCGCTACTGGATGCGCTCGGTGAAAATGCAAACGATCCGGAAGCTAAGCTGCGTCAAGGTCGACTGTATGTTCAAACCAACGAGTTCGAGAAGGCGTATGAGCTGCTTGACGAAGTCACCGAATCGATGCCAACAAATGCCGACGCGTTCTACTGGTACGGCGCGGCTGCTGGCAGCCTCGCCGCAAACGTCAGCATGTTTAAAGCTGGAAAGTATGCACGGGTCGTGCGTGACGCCTTCTCGAAGGCTATAGAACTTGAGCCGCAGCACTCAGATGCCCATCAAGGTTTGATTCAGTTTCATCTGCAGGCCCCACGCATTGTCGGCGGTAAGAAAAAGGAGGCAGAACGGCTCGCGGAAGCGCTGCGCAAGTTCGATCCACTCAACGGCGCGCTGAGCCTTGCTAATGTCTACCGTCAAACGCGCCGGGAAGACGACGCAAAAGCGCTGCTCCGCGCCTTGGCCGACGAGCAACCGGATGAACCGCGCGCTTGGGTGCAGCTCGGATTCGACGCACAGGGTGATGAGGATTGGGAGTCGGCGCACGCCGCATTCAGCAAAGCAACCCGGGCGGGCGATGACCGCGAGGTGCATCGAAACGCTCGTCTCGGCGCGTTGTATCAGGTAGGACGTACGGCCGTGTTCTCGAACACTAACCAGGAGTCGGGGATCGATGCGTTGCGAGAGTACCTTGAGGCGGACCTTGCGGCTGACTTGCCGGGCAAAGACTGGGCGAACTACCGCCTAGGACTGCTGCTGGAAGCGACCGATCAAGCCACCGAGGCCCAAGCGGCTTTTGCTGCTGCAAAGTCTCTGACTGACGATGATGACTTGCTCACACAGCTGGCGCGCAAGATGTAGGAAGCGTTCTGGCTGCGAATTCGCACGGCCGACACTCGCGAGACAGATCTTTCTTCCGGCGAGGTAAAGCGCAGCCCGCAGGGCGAGCCACGAGCAGGAAGAAGGATTTGTCTGGCGACTCGGGTCGCTACTACTTACCGCTTCCTGGACAGGTCCTTTTTCCCGCAACGTCGAGCTCGGGCCCGTCGGGTAAGTTACGAGCGGGTCGACGTAGCAACTCGGCAGTATTGGAAACCAGTACGAAAGCTAAAGATGCGTCTCGAGGAAGCCCAGCAGCCCCTCGTACAGCTCCATTTTACTCTTCATGCTGTATGCCCCGTGTCCGCTTTGATCGATCTCGATGTATTCCACTTCCTTACCAGCAGCCTTAATCGCTTTGCGCATGCGTCTTGCGTGATCAATCGGTGCGCGAAGATCCGCCTCACCGTGAACAAGCAACATCGGCGCGGTGATTTTGTCGGCGTGATTGACGGGACTAAATGCCTCAAGCACTGCCTCATCGCGCCCAACGACTCTCTCGAGAAATCCGGTACCGCCCCAACTCTTGGGCACATCACCTTTCTCGTACAACAAACCGAGGTCGTACACACCGACATAGCCGGCAACACAGTTCAACAAATCCGGTTCTCTGATCGCCAACATGTAAGACGCATAAGCACCGTAGCTCGCCCCATAGGCACAAATCCGCGACGCGTCCACATCGGGACGATCAGTCGCCCAACGTGTCGCCTCAACGATATCGTCGATCATTTTGCCACCCCACTCCTTGTGACCGGCCTTTAAGAACCGATCTCCGAAATTTCCACTGCCGCGAAAATTCACCTGGAGAACTGCATAACCCCGATTGGCAAACAACTGGACGTCGCTGTCGAAACCCCACAAATCTGCCACTCCATGAGGACCCCCATGCGGATAAATAATCAATGGTGCGGGCCCATCCCCCTCCGGGAGCGTCAATCGAACCGGAATCGAAAATCCATCCTCTGTTTCGACCTCATCCACCAGCATCGGTCGCAGCTGGCGCGGATCAATCCACGACATGTTTGCCCAGAAAAAGCTTGCCTGTTTCGTCTCGGTGTTGAATATGTAGTACTCACCAGGATTGACGTCGCTCGTCACATGGAGCATCACCTCAGAGCCATCCCGGGTCTGACTAGCAAACCGCATCGTCCGTCCTTTGAACGCTTTGGCTAGCTGTTGATGCAGCCGCTTCCCAGCGCTGTCCGTCTCTGGATAGTGGTAGCGAGTATTACCCCGTCTCGACATACCCGCAACGATCTCACCCGTCTCTTTGTCGATTTCCCAATCGACAATGTCCGCATCCACGTCAGTAAAGACCGGCTCAAACGTTTTTGCTTGGAAGTCGAGCCTGTAAATAGTGTAGTAACGCTGCTCGCCGTAGCGTCCACGAAGATAGGCTGCGGTGCCCGCCTCATTGAGTCCGACCACACTCATTTCGTCGGTCAGCTCGAAGACGTCCGTCAGGGGCTCCCACTCAGCATCGTCGCTTTCGCGATAAGCGGATGACGAGTAGCTGTCCTCAGTTTCGTAAGTTACAAAACGGATGCTGCCATCTCTAGTCGCATAAGGATAAGCGTTTCTAAACGGGAGCGTCTCAACCACTCGTTTCTTACCCGTACGGACATTTAGACGACTGATGATGGGTAACTTCACTCGGTTGTCGTAGTACGCCCTGCCGTCTTGTGACCATGGATACTCGATTACCAAGATGTACTTCTGATCGTCTTCCAACGGGTCCACTAAGAAGAAGCTGGACCGATCACTGTCCTTTGTTTGGAGTCTCGAGCCCGTTCTACCATCGGATGCACGATACCCGGCCAGTAGCTCTTGGCCCTTGCCGGTGTAGTCCATCGCGTACAGTTCCCCCGTTGATACAGGGGCTTCAAGCCCAATAACGTCCTCAGCGTAGGAGAAAACAAGACGTTCATCGCTCACCCAATCGACAGTGTGGATTACGCTGTCTCCAGTCGGGCGAGCGCCGCCAACGATATCGTTGGACTCGCGGTCAATGATCACCAGAACTACCGTTTCGTCCACACGCGCACGTGCCGCCAACCGCTTCCCCGAAGGAGAAAGTTGCACATCTAGATAGTCGCCCGACTTTACAAAGTACTCCACGGGCAGCGGCTCAGCCGTGGCCTTTGCAAAACCCAAAAGGCAAACGAACAATACGAGAACTCGATGCATGGTCGACTCCGGAAGGCATATTGTGGGGTGCCCGGACCATAACAGAAGCGACGAACCTGTCAAAGCTGCGTGCTGGACAAAAACGCTACATGACTGAAGTCACCAGGGTCGCGGTTAACTTAGCCATCGTACAATGGACCTGATGAAGCGTCAGAGTGCCTCAGCTGCTGGTCCGGTGTGGCCGTCCAAGAACCGAATCAGATCGTCAAGAAACGGTTGGTAGTACGCATCCGATTCTTCAAACAAGCAGTGCCGCGCTTCTGCATACTCCTGGCCGGTACAGTCGCTCAACGCGTCGCAGGCAATCACGGCTTTGCTGTTATCAACAAACGTGTCGTTCTCTGCCACCGGCATCCAAACCGGCACCGAGATCCGCGACAAGGTTTCCTCGGATGCTGCGAGCTCGCCCGAACGAACCATCGACATGACAAACTGATTGCTCATCCCGCCGACGCGCAGGGTCGGGTCCTCAACCATCCACGAATACCAAAGTCGTGTTCTAGCGTTGGGGTGGCTGCAATCACTCGCCACCAGATTATGAGCATCGAGGTCGTAGACCCAGTCGGTACTGCCCGGCGCATAGCGTTCACCAAGCCCGACCTCGATGAGCGTGGAAAGCAACGCCCGTTCGACGCCGCTAGGCCGGTCGCCATAGATACCGTACGCCGGTGTGATGAGCGCAGCCGCGCTGACGGCCTCACCGCCGGGTGCGGCGAGCATCCGTGTGCCCAATTGGGCACCCATCGAAAGCCCAACGACAAACACCGGAACGTCTGGATATTGTTCGCGCAACGCACCCTGGACTGCCAGTCCTGCATCTACATGCCCGTCCAACGATGCCGCGTGAATTTTTTGAGGATTATCCGTGGGTCGACTGCTGCCGCCCTGTGACGGCCAGTCCAAACCGCCGACCGCATAGCCAGCCGCGACCATCCGGGAGAACGACTCAAAGTAAATGTTCAGCGGTGCAGAATATCCTGGAAGAAAGACGACCAGCCCTTTCGGATCATCAGGCGATGCATGCCCCCAACGCACGGTACCCGCCGACCCAACATCGAGCGATTCCCATTGCCAACCAGAGGGCGTTGCAAATTGCGGCTGTCGTAGCACGTCCGTCGCGTCATCGGGTATGGCGACCGAAACTGCAGGCACTTCACGAGCCAACCAGAGTACTGCGATCGCAAGCAGGGCGACCGGCACAAGTAAAACAACGAGCGCTTTTTTCATGGGCGCCATTCTAGCCAGTCGTGATCGAAATCACACGTCGTCGCGAGAATGCTCCTTAGCGGAGTGCGAATACCCCCTGCCACCACCGGACGACAGCGGTTTCTGTGCGGTGCCCGCGAGCGCCTTAAGCTGCCAGACGATTTCGCGTGCCGTAGCGATGCACATGTCGATGACGTCTCTTTGCAACATGTACAAAACCGGCACCAAGATCAGCGTGATGACGGTCGCGAAAATGATTCCAAAACTCAAACTTACCGCCATCGGTATCACAAACTGTGCTTGCGCACTAGTCTCCAGCATGATCGGGACTAGACCAATTGCGGTCGTAACAGAAGTCAAAATAATCGCGCGGAATCGGGCTTTCCCGGACTCGACCACCGCGCGTTCGAGCGGCGCGCCGGCGTCACGGGCTTTGTTGATGAAATCGACCATGATCAAGCTATCGTTGACGACGACGCCCGCCAAAGCGATCAAGCCGAAGCATGAAAACATGCTGACTTCCATGTCGAGGATCAAGTGGCCCAACATCGCGCCAATAAAGCCAAATGGAATGACCGACATGATCATCAACGGTTGCAGGTAAGACTTCAGCGGAATCGCAATCAACGCATAAATCAAAAACAGCGCCGCAAGCGCCGCAAACGATAGATTGCGAATAAACTCTTGCTCTTCGAGACTGGCACCTTCGAGTTGGTATTCGACCCCTGGGTAGCGCGAGAGAATCTCCGGAATAACGGTGGCCGAAACACTTCCGATGACCATGCCGGGTTGCGCAATGTCGGTATCGATATCCGCGGACACGGTTACCAATCGTGTTCCATCTTGGCGTGTGATCGATGAGTAAGCGCTGCCAAACTCGACCTCAGCAACATCACCAAACGGCACCCGATCGCCGTCTGGCGTGACTACCAGCATCGTCTCAAGGTCATTGACCGACCGACGCTGGTTTTCGGGGTAACGCAGCATGACACGGAGCTCATCACTGCCGCGCTGAATGCGTTGCACTTCTTCACCGAAAAACGCTTGACGAACTTGGGTCCCTAATGAAGCCAAGGTAATGCCGAGCGCTTCGCCATCCGGCTTCACCGCAAGCTCGATCTCGTCGCCCGCAGCCGCTGCCGAGTTGCGAATATCGAACACACCTTCGTAGTCTCGCAAGCGGATCGCGAGTTCAGCGGCCGCTGCTTCCATCGCATCGATGTTCTCGCCGGAGAACGCAAAGCTCAACGGCGGCCCGCCGCCGAAGTTGTTGCCGTTCGTGAACTGCATATTGCGAACCCCCGGCAATTCACCGACACGCTCGCGCCAAAGCTCGGCAAGTTCGTCGCCGGTCAACGTTTGATCCTGTGTCGGCGGCATTTCAACGATGACATTGCCCCGTGTCGGCGAATCCGTAAACGTGGCCGCGTATCGAATCGGGTCCGTTCCGTCTGGGTTCTCTGCAAGGTACTCGTCACGGATTTCATACAACGCCGCTTCCATCTTGAGCAGCGTCTCATTGCGCTGTTCCTCGGGTGTACCAGTCTGCATAGAGACCGAAGAGAACAAATAGTCGCCAGGGAGTTCCGGGAAGATCACGAATCGGAGCAGACCGCCAGCAAACATACCTGCCGACAAGATGATCATCGCAAGGAAGATTGAGAAGGTAATTGCCCGCGCTTCTAATGCACGTTCCAACACTGGCTCGTAGACGTTGTTGATGACCCAATGCAGACCATGCTGGGTACGGCGCTGAATGCGCTGGAAGAACTTACCCACCCACTTAAACGGATTGAGTTCGGATCGGTAGGGGCTAAAAATTGCCTCCTCATCGACCGGCTTGATTCGCGAGTGGGCCAAGTGCGCCGGCAGGATCAGTTTCGATTCGACTAGCGAGAACAGCAAACACAGTGCCACAACAACAGACACTGCCTCGAGGAACGAACCTGCGACCCCGCCCACGAACAACATCGGCGCAAACGCGGCGATAGTGGTTAGGACGCCAAAGGTCGCCGTCACTGCAACTTTGTGGGCACCGGCGACGACGTTATCAACCGAATGCCCATCCGCGCGCGTTTTCGTATAGATACTCTCGCCAATAATGATTGCATCGTCCACGACGATGCCGAGCACGAGAATGAATCCGAATAGACTGATTACGTTGATGGTCACCGGCCACGGCCCGTATGGCAGCAGCGCGATAGCGCCGAAGAACGTGACTGGTATCCCGATGATGACCCACAACGCGAACTTCAGTCGCAAGAACAAGCTAAGAATGATGAAAACGAGAAGCAGCCCCTGCCAAAGGTTCTTCAGCATCATGTCCAGGCGTTGCTGGAGATAAGACGCACGATCCACCCAGGTCGCGACGGTCACCGAATCCGGCAGTGTTTCGCGAAACTCCTCAACGTATTCCTTGACCAACGCCGCAGTCTTCAGCTCGTTTTGCTGACCGCCCGCCATGACCTGCATGTTCACGACTGGCTCTCGGTTCAGGCGACCGAAGTTCTTCGTCTCGACAAAGCCATCGTTGATTTTCGCGATGTCCGACAGTTTCAATCGCGTGCCGTCTGCAAAAGTCAGAACTGGAATATCAGCGTACTCCTGGCCAGTAAAGACCTGCCCTTGTGTTCGAAGGCGGATATCTCCGCCTTCAGTACGAATCGTTCCACCAGGGATGTCACGCGCCGCATTCTGTATCGCTTGTGCGATTTGCGTCATCGTTAAGTTGTAGCGTTGCAGGGTCTCCTGCGACACTTCAAAGCTGATTTCGTAAGCCCGATCGCCGAGGTACTGAACATCGTTGATGCCCGGCAGCTGCATCAGCCCGTCTCTGACGTCTTGTGCGATTTCCTTGCGGGCGTACGCATCCATGTCGCCAAAAACCGAGATAAAGATCACCGGCACTGGAACTTCGACGCGCTCGATGACCGGCTCCTCGGCCAACTCCGGAAACGTCGCAATCGCGTCGACACGAGTTTTGACCTGGCTCTGCACAGAGTCGAGATTCGCGTCAGGCGCAAGCTCGATAGATACCGTGCCTGAGCCCTCGCTGGCCGTGGAGTTGACCTCTGCGATTCCGGGCACATCTTGTAACGCTTCTTCGATGCGCGTGAGAACGCCTTGTTCCACTTCCTGCGGCGCTGCGCCAGGATATGGCACGCTGACATTGATGATGTTCAGTTCAAAATCGGGCGTGGTCTGCTTGCGCGCGGTCGAGTAGCCAAAGACCCCCGCGAGAATGATCACAAACATCAAAAGGTTCGCCGCAACCGGATTGTTGGCAAACCAAGCGATCAGTCCAGTTTGGCGTTGCGTTTCAGACGTCATGCTATTGCCCCGTGGCCGCTACACCTGAAGCTGGGGAGGCTTCATCCGAAGTCGATGCAGCTTCTTCGGACTCGGCAACGTCGCCGCGAACACGAACCAGTAGCCCGTTCAACGGCGCCTCAAGAACGGTGGTAACAACGCGGTTCTCTTGCAATTGATCGGCGGACACGTACGCATAAGTCGCGTCGCTACGAATGAACTCAAGATTTCGAAGGCGGAGCTGTGATTCATCATCGACGAAGACCACCTGATCATTGCCACGAATCACGACACGCGGAATCTTGACCACGTTGTCGATCGTAATGCCCTCAATGTCAGCGTCGACGAACGTTCCAGCAGGCAATGGCACCGCAGAATCGTTAGCGATCCGATACGGGTCATCGACGGAAGCGACAGCGAACACCATCCGCGTTCGCTGATCCACGACGCCTTCTGTGCGAATGATCTTCGCCTGCCATTCGGCATCATTACCACGGTACCGCCCGCGCAGGCGAACACTTGGTTGCACTTGACCGCCATCCGCACCGCTTCGCGGAAGATCCACGAATGCAAGATCAGTATCGGGCAGCGGCAGGCGCACTTCGAAACGATCGGTTGCGAACACCGTGCCAAGCTGAGAGCCCGGCGCAACGTAATCGCCCAGCTCCGCGGTCCGAGCACGCACTAAGCCATTGTAGGGCACGACAACCCGTGTTCTCTCCAGGTCACGCTGAGCCCTGACCAGATCCGCTCGAGCCGATTCCAGCGCGGCCTTCGCGGACAGCAACTCCGCCTCGGCGCGATAACCCTGCTCTCGCAGTTTCTTCGCGCCATCGTATTCAACCTGCCGTTGACTTAAAGTCGCTTGTGCGCGCGCGACAGCCACTTCGTAATTGGTCGGGTCGATACGCATCAGCATCTGGCCGGCTCGGAAAGTGCCGCCCGCTTCGAACGCCGTCGAGAGCTCCACAACCGTGCCGGCGACCTCCGCACTGAGTGTCGTCTCAGTAACGGGTGCTACAGTGCCTTGACTCGCGATCTCGAATTCGACGGACCCTGGGACCAACTCCAGCACCTCGACTAGGGGCGCTGTTTCACCCGGCGGCTTTGTCTGTGCTGGTGGGCGCATCTTCGCCAGCTGCATGAAACCGACAATTGCAGCGCCCAAAATCAACATGACGATGGCGAGCGTGACCACGAGTCCTTGATACCATTTCGGCACAGTGCTTTATCTCTTGCTAGCTTGGCCGATATTGTGCGCCCGGGTCGCGTGCGAAGGCTAGTTTTCGACGAAAATTCAACGTCAAAAACTGTCAAGCAACCGGTACCGCTGATTAGATGCTCTGGAACGCGTCCGACAAATAAGAGAATGGGTTTGCGGTCTGCGCTTCACGTAAGTGATTGAACCCAGCCCGCAATGGCTTTTGCACGCGTGTCGTGCGGCCTCTCCAAACATGCCGCCTCGCCGAGGCGGCTTAAGACTGCGCAGCCGCGCGAGCTTTGATCAAGTCGATTGCATGATCCAGCCGATTTAGCGCGCGATCGCGCCCGACAAGCGCCAGCGTGTCCCCAAGACCGGGCGATGCGCCGCTACCAGTGATCGCAACACGGGTCGGTTGTCCGAGCTTTCCAAGGCCAATGCCAAGCGACTCAACAACATCGGCAACCACGCGCTCCAGCGCGGACGACGTCCAATCTTCAAGCTGGTCAAGCTCAGCGCGCAGCGTCTCCATCGGCTCTAGTGCAACCGGACGAAGATGTTTTTTAGCGGCGCCAGGGTCGACTTCGACACTGTCCACGAATAAGTAGCCGACGCTATCGGCCATCGCGCCGAGCGTATTTGCACGCTCTCGAAACACTTCAAACACGCGGGCCGGATCTGGCCCATTGCTCGGATCGAACCCCCTCGCCTCAAGTTGTTGGCGCAGCAGTATCGCCATCTCCGCGGGGTCCGCTGATTGCAAATAGTGCTGGTTCAGCCAATCGAGCTTTTCTGTATTGAATGCCGATGCCGCACTATTCACATCGGCGATATCAAACAGAGCGATCATCTCTTCGATCGAGAACAACTCTTGATCGCCATGCGACCAACCTAACCGCACCAAATAATTCAGCAACGCGTGAGGTAGGTAGCCCGCAGCTTGGTAGTCCAGCACATTGACCGCCCCATGACGCTTCGATAGGCGCGAGCCGTCATCACCCAGAATCATCGGCACGTGGGCATAGGTCGGCGGCTCTTTGCCGAGCGCGCGAAACATGTTGATCTGGCGCGGTGTGTTCGCCAAATGATCATCACCTCGAATCACGTGCGTGATCTCCATATCGGCATCATCGATGACCACCGTGAAGTTGTAAGTCGGTGTGCCGTCAGAGCGCGCGATAATCAGATCATCTAGCTCGGCGTTGGAGATCACGACCCGTCCGCGGACCTGATCATCGATCACAACCGCCCCTTCGAGCGGGTTTTTGAACCGAACAACTGGACTTACGCCTTCACGCGGTTCTGTCTTGTCTCGCCAACGGCCGTCGTACCGAGGTTTCTCACCCGCAGCACGCTGCGCTTCGCGCATCGCCTCGAGCTCCTCTGGTGTGCAGTAGCAGTAGTATGCCTTGCCCTCTCGCAGCCATTCGTCGATCACAGCTCGGTAACGATCAAACCGCGCAGTTTGGTAGAACGGCCCTTCGTCAGGGTCTAGGCCAAGCCATGCCATGCCGTCCAGAATCGCATCCACCGAAGCCTGCGTTGAGCGCTCTCGATCCGTATCCTCAATACGCAGAACAAACTGGCCGTTGTTGCGGCGCGCGTAGAGCCAGCAGAACAAAGCAGTACGGACACCGCCAACGTGCAGAACACCGGTTGGACTCGGTGCGAATCTCGTTTTAACCATGAATCAAGAAGCTCAGATCAACTTGTGGCGCGATGATACCGAGTTGTTGCTGTCTCTGCCGAACTCAAATCAGCGTGTTCCGCTTTTGCTGTCTTGTATGCCATCAACATACTCGCGTGCTTGCACCATCAAACCTGTAAATGCGCCCGCATCATCGCTTCTGATCGCATCTCGAAGGTAGTCCACCGCATCGGTGAGCGCATCCAACGGGAGTTCGCCGAACTGATTCAAACGCTGGATCTCAAAATATAGACCAGGGTTTTCATTGACCACTGAAGCCCCCATTGCGAGCTGGGCGTCGAATGTCGTGCTGGAAATTCTTGAGAGCGCATCGGCGTCGAGACCGCTCGACGCGAGCGCGTCAATGAAGACGATGTTGACGAAGTGTGACAGTCCGAGCACGTACGCAATCAGTCGGTCATGATCCTCAAGGCTCATTTCGACGCAATCGGCCATGGTGTCGGCGAACAATGACTTGGCATCCTGCAGAGCCTGTGCATCGCCTGCATCGCAAAAAATAATATGGCGCCCAGCGAGCAGTCTGGTCGATGGTCCAAACATCGGGTGCACCGAAGTGACGCGCGCGCCTGTCGCAGCCAGCTCGCGCAGCGGCTCGTTGAGCGGCGATTTTAGTGAGCCGACGTCGAACACCAAGCCTCGTGGTTTCAAGACCGCAAGATCTCGCAACAACTGTGCGGACACGGCGAGCGTCGACGCGATTACGATCACATCAAAGTCGACACCTGCAGCCTCGAGTGACTCGGCAACATGCGGCTGCTTCTGATCGGCGGCAGGGTCGGCGATCGTGACCGCAAAACCCTGGGAATGCAGGAACTCCGCAAACCACCTGCCCATGCGTCCTGCGCCACCGACGACAAGAGCACGCTTTCCGTCGCCACTGGCCGCGCCTCTGATGCGTGCCCGCTCTTGATTCTCAAGCGATGCACGGATGGCCACTTTAAGAATGTCGGTAGCAACGGTTGTTGGAATACCGGCCGCATTCGCCGCATCTGCTGCCTTGTCCAAAACAACCTTTTCGCGCCGAAAGTCTCGTGTCTGGTGACCTTCCGCCGCTTTCAGCGCGCCGATCTTGCTGACCAGCGCTAGTCGATCCGAAATGGTTTGCACCAGTCTTTGATCGACTTCGTCGAGCTGGTTTCGCAGCTTTTTCAGCGCGTCAAAGTCGATGTCAGCATCAGAACTGGTCACAGTGGATTTCCATTGGTTAGGCGTTTGCTGTCGAGTGTATCCGCTCGCATTTGCTACGCGCTACGCGAAATGCCGTTTAGCCCAATCGGTGATAGAGGTCGCCAACCGCTCGCGATCGCACAGGTAGATCGGTGTGTGCGAGATTTCGGGGAAACGGTCCACGCTGACAATTTGGTGTAGATCCTTGATGCCGACCATATCAAACACCTGATTGCGATACGTGTAGGTCTCGGCCGAACCGCCCGTGTACACGTAATGCACCGGCAAACGGCGGCCTAGATATTGAGTGAGTCCATCTCGAACCTGCGCTATCGTGCTGTATTGGTAATCACCAAATGCCGTCTGTTGCACCAAACCGGCGTCCCCAGGCTGACTGCTATCAAGTGGACGATACCAGCCAAAGGTTCTCATTAGTCTGCGCTTGAGTCGAAACAACACGCTTCCGAGCCAGCTACGTTTGGTTGGGAAATGATGTGGTTCGATCAAAACTAGGCCGACCACCCGCTCGTCTCGAAGACCGTAGTGGAAACTGTCCTCAGCGCCAGAACAAAGCCCGCCTAGCACAAACCGACGCGGGCCGATCTCACGCTGGACAAAATCAAGCATCTCGCGGATGTCTTGTTGCGTGGTATCAAAACGGCTCCAACCCGCATCGAGATCGACGCTGTCGCCAAGTCCACCGAGATCAAATCTCAGACAGGCGAAACCCGCGTTGGCCAGATTCTCGGCAAGCTGTGCATACATGCGAAACGGTCCTGCCTTTGGCGCAAACCCGGCCGACAGCAAAACGATGACAGGGTGGTCGAGACACTCATCTGAACATGGGCGCGTCAACACGGCAGACAATCGACCGTCGATCCCGGCTTGCATCGCTTCGCAAATCATTGAGCGTGCTCCGGAGCAGCTCTATCCTTAAGAATCATCTTCGCTAGGCCGGAAACCACGCCTGTTTCGGGAATACTACTGACCATGTCGCTCGGGTCTAGCCATGCCAGCGGCGCTCGGTATTTCTCAGTCGCAACCGGGTTTGCCCAAGCCGCGTGCCGCTCCGGCCGCGAGAGAAATTCGCGAATGCGAAGGTCAGCTATGCCCCGAACGTCGGCCCGACGGTTTCTCAAGTCGCTCAACATCCCCGGGTTGTACGCAAACCCCAGCACCTCATCGTGTTTCCGGTTGCGCGACCATAGGGCGCTCCAGCCGCGTATCGCGATGTTAGAACGCCACAGCTCGCGCTCGGCCGCAACAGCGTCGTCGATGAACGCGGCGCCATCGCTAACAGGATCGAAAAGCACCAGTTCATCGACGTTCGACAAGTCGAGCTGCGACCCAAGCAAGAGACTTGCTGACGCACAACTGACGACGGTTATCGGTACGCCCGGTGTGCGCTCAATTAAATAGGCCAATGCCGCGTTAAAGTCCTCACACCAGCGATTAACCCCAACTGCCTCGAAATCTCCAGCGGAATCCCCGCAAGCAAACGCGTCATAGCGAACACAGGCGGCACCATTAGCGGCGAGCGTTTCTGAGAGCCGCTGCACGATCAGACGTGCGCGCATGTACTCGTGGCCTAGCGGCTGAACGATTAGAACCGCCTGTTCCACGCCGCCCGGTTTGGCGTGCCATTGTCCGTAGAGCGTTCGATCCGGTCCAAAGAAAAATCCGCGGCCGGCGCACGATGTGTCGACAGATTCCGGCAGTTGCCGCACGTCAGCCGCGGCGCCACACGCTTCCGCGATGCTCTGTAGCGGCTGGCGAATGAGGTCGAGCCAATACACCCGCACGGCGAAGCGGCGCTCAAGGTCCAGGATCAGACGCATGGCCGACAAAGAATCGCCGCCGAGGTCGAAAAAATTCGACAGCAACGAGCGCACCGGCACGCCGAGCACCTCACCCGCCGCATCGGCGACCTGCTGCGCGATCGGATCCGTGATGTCGGGGCTATCTCCATCTAGCGCCGCCGCCTTCAGAAACATATCCGGATCCGGATCCGGCAACGCGCTACGATCGATCTTGAAGTTGTGGTTGACCGGAATCTTCTCCAGTCGTTGGTAATGTGCCGGCAGCATGTAGTCCGGCAGCCACTCGCGGAGGAAGCGACGCGCGTCCGCAAGTCGCTCGATGTCATCCATTACAATAAACGCGATGATTTCGAGATTTCCGTCAGGGTCTGGTGCCGCTGTAGCAACCGCATCGCGGATCCCCGGCGCCCGCTTGAGTGTGGCATCGATCTCACCAAGCTCGATACGCATTCCGCGAATTTGAACCTGAAAGTCCTCGCGCCCCAGAATTTCGATATTGCCGTCGCGATCGACGCGCCCCATATCGCCCGTTCGATACGCTCGGTTACCTTCCAGATCAAAAAACCGCTCGGAGGTCAGTTCGTCCCGGTTCAAATAGCCACGAACCAAACCCGGCCCGGTAAACACGATCTCACCAACCACATCGACCGGCACCAAGCGCATGCTTTCGTCTCGAATACTGGCAGTTACATTCGGAAATGCCCGACCGACAAAGGTCTTTTGCACAGGGACGTCGCGTTGGACGAAATACGTACATCCCATACAACTAATTTCGGAGCAGCCATAGATGACATAGACCTCCGCCTGGGGGAAAAAACGCGTCAGCCCATCGATCACGTCGGGCGTGACCATGTCACCGCCCGAGGATGCATGTCGCACTCGGTTAAATCGTGTGTCTTGAGTGCCCGTCAGCTCGAGGTGTTGGAGCAGTGGTCGGATCAAACTCGGCCCTATGTGGAACATCGTCGATCTGGCGATGGCATCAGCAAGCCTCCCAATATCCAGCACATGTTCGCGGGGCAACAGGTGCACAGTGCCGCCGCAAAAAAGCGGTGCGAGTAGCTCGAACAGACTGATGCTGAAAGTGTAGCGGGCAACCGACAACATGCGTTCGTCCGCAGTCATCGCGTATTTATCGACAGCTTCACCGACGTAGTGCGACAGATTGGCCCGCGTGGCGACGATACCCTTGGGCATACCCGTCGTACCGGAGGTGTAAAAAACATAGGCAGGCTGCTCGGGCGATACACTCGGCGGCTGACCCGATGCACGGCTCGCGCTGAGCTCGGCGACCGTCGTCACATCGGTTGCGCAACCCTCAAACCGCTCAGCGAGCGAAGCCTGTGTGATCACAAGGTCGGGCTTTACATCATCAAGAATCAGGTCGATACGCTGTTGTGGATGCGCCGGATCCAATGGCACATAGACGGCGCCCGCACGCATTGCGCCAAGCAGCGCCAGATGGATATCGAATCCGGGTTCCAAACAGACGCCGATAAAACAGCCGGACAAACCCAACTCGACCAACCGACTCGCAACCGAATCGACGCGAGCCGCTAACTCTGCATAGCTCATCGTCCGATCTTCAAACTCCAGCGCCACAGCATCCGCTTGTCGACTTGCATGGTCGATGATCGCGTTGACAACGTCCTCGAACGCTCGCTCAGAGACTCCACCCGATGCTATCCGCAGCAGCGCATCCTGCTCCTCACGAGACATCAGATTGAAGTCTTCGACGCGCTGCCCCAAAAAATCGGGCGAACTCAAAAGCAACAGCCAATACTCGAGCATACGTCTGACGGTATTGGCACTCAGCAGCGCCTCGTCATAGGCCGCTACGATCTCTGCCAACCCCTCTCGGTCCACAAACACAGCGAAATGCAAAGCGATGTCCGTAGGCAGTTCGATTTCCTCGCGTGACAAGGAAAACGTCATCATGGTGTTCGACCTATCCGATGTATCCACCGAATTTCCGATGTTGGCAAGAGTGGCGTGGCAACGCTGTGCGATGGCAGCAAGAGATAGCGATGGATCCACATCAACCGCTAGCTCTCGCGGTGGGTCCAACTTCCCAGCCAGGCGTAGCGTGATTCGCCGTTGGCGACAATCGCGCGACAGTATCGCCACGCAGGCTGCGATAGCATGCGCATGTTGAAACGCTGGGCGTAAGTCGTCTACCGACAGGCGCGCTTGCTGCGGCAGGCGCAGAATTCTCGGAGCCGGTCGGTGCCCAGCCACGGGCTGCTTATGGAAGGGTAGCTTCAGCATCTTATCGTTGTTATCAGCGTTTTACCCCGCAGGGGTGCACTGCAGGGAAGATACCTGCGCGCACACCAGAAATACACCTAGGACAACCGATCCACGCAAGACATCCCGAATCGATGACTTCGCCCGTCGTCGACGAGCGTCACAGCTGCTAGACTGCGTGCCGGGAAATTATGGTGACGGAATGTCCATCACAGTCTTTGAGCTGAGTGTGTCCGACTTTGAGCGGTCGGGGGATCAGTGGGAAGCGCTGGCTGATCGTTCGGACAGCCCGCACCTGTTCAAGTCTTGGCACTGGTGTCACGCCTGGTGGTGTTCGATTTCAGCTCAAGACCGAGACGAGATTGAACTTAGGATTCTGGTCGCCGCCCGCGACGATTCGACATGGATCGGGATCGCGCCGCTGTTCCAGCAGCGCGTGAAACGCGCGGGCTTGACGATCACATTGCTACAGTTCCTCGCCGGCGGCTATGGACGACAGACCATATTCCGTGCCGAATACAACGACTTCCTATTGGATCGCGATTGCGCGGCGCAAGCAGAGGCAGCCCTCATCGATGCCGTGTGCGCGCTGCGCGGCTGGGATGAGCTCGCAATTTGCGACATCACCAGAAACTCATTGGCCGACGCGTTCGCCGAGCGCCTGCGAACGGCACCACGCTTGCTCGCCGACGAGATCGGCTATCGCGTCGATACGTCGATCCCGTTTGACCAATACTTGGTCTTTTTGCGGGGAAGTGCCCGGCGGCAGTTGTTCAACAAACGCAAGCGTCTTGCCAACCAAGGCGATGTCGACTTCGCTTTCGTCGACAGCGACCAGTGGCCACGGTTCTGGGATACGCTGGAGCAATTCCACCGCGACCGCTGGAACTATCGTCTCGGCCCCACTAAACGTCAATTCATTGAACGGCTCTGCGCCTCGACGGCAGCGCACGCGCCCCGCAATACGGCATCGCGGCTAACTCTAGGCGAGCAGACCCTGTCGGCGCTGCTGGACATCGATTACCGGGGGCGGCGCTACAATCTGCAGGCTGGATTCGATAAAGATGCACCAAAAGGCATCAGCCCAAGCTTGCTGCATTTCGGATACGCAATCGAAGACGCCTGCGAAACGCCAGTCTCGAGTTATGAGTTCCTCGTCGGGAAAGGCCGCACGGAAAACTACAAAGCGCCGATTGCTACCGAATCAACAACCGCAAAGTCATTCGGTTTCCCGCGATTGTTCTGGTTGCGAACTCTGTACGCAATGAGCGATCTCGTAAGACGTTTGACCAATCGCTAGCGTGTACGGTCTTTATTCCAGCGCGCCCGACGAAACAACTCATCGACATACGAAATCTGACCCAACTCAGCGTAGGTGTGGATTCCAATCGCACGGGTTGCGTTATCCGGCGGCACATGCTCTAGCAAAACTTCGGAGTAAGCATCTTCAGAAAGCTCTGTGATTTCCATGAAATTTAACCCGTATCCGTAGCGAAACGTCGAGTCTTGCGTCGGTCGAATCAACCGCCCATTGCGTTCGAAAATAGCCCCGGCGGGTCGCGAAGTCCTGCAATCCGACACCACTGGGTTAAGCGCATGCGGCCGCCACGGGCCTAGGATCGAGTCCGAATAAAACAGGAAACACTCATCTTGGGACGAGATGGCAACGTGCGTGCGCACGTTCGCGAATAACCACCATTTGTTCGCCTGAAACAACAGCGTTGCGTCCGATGCATCGATCTCTTCCATCAGCACAGCCTGCAGCTCCCAGTGGTAGGGAAAGTCTATTGCCTTGTAGAGCTCGACTGTCTGGTTTGCGGAGGTCTCAGGCAGCATGTAGTGCTCACCCTGCCACTCGAACACTTGCGGGTATGACAGGTGATATGGCTGCTCAAGAATGATGCGTGCCTCGCCGGAAAACTGCCCTTGCTCATCAATTGGCACTACTGACAAATGACCTAGTTGCCGCGAGTCGGCGTACTCTTCGAAAAACAGCCAATACTGCCCTTCGGTCTCATATAGAAACGGATCGGCGCGATAGCATCCTTGTGGATTATCGAAAACAGCCGAGAGTTCTGTTTGCTGCCCCAAGGAAAACTTGCCGGATTGGCGCAGTCGCCAACGCTGCTCGAAAAGGTTTGTATCGAGTAGCTGCAGGACCTTTCGCCACATGGCGCCGACTACGTACAGCGCGTAACGGACGGCGCTCGGATGTCCGGGCACGCTGTTTCTTGGCAGGCTTTGATCGGATCGTCGCTGGCACTCGGCAAAGAACTGAGCCGCACCCAGCTGCTGAAGTCGAGCCAGCGCCCTTGGTATCGCGTAGAGTGACTTCCAATAATGGCGAGAAACATTGTCGCGTGTCGATAGCCTGCTGGTCGCCATCCATGATTCGAACAGGACGATCGGAGCTCTGTTGGAAAACGTTACCGACAACACCGATCGCGTCAGCGTATCGCCGATAAGGGATGGCCAGAAACCTGCTGGATAAGTCTGCGCCAGCGTCGCCGGCGAGCCGAGAATCGACCAAACACCGTGATCGGCCATGGCTACAACCCTTTCCGGCACCTCACGCAGACCGCAGTGCACAACGACATCGAATGCCATATCTATCAACGCCTGGCATTGGGGCTGGCCTAACGGGTCAGTACATTGGACGTGCGGCAACCTGCCCAAAACCGACGCATCCGCCGGCTTCCACGCATCAACAAACAATGCGTTTCTGTCGACCAGCGTTCGATACAGGTTTTGAATGCGTAAGCGCACGCCGCGACGCAGTCGGCCGTGACGCCATCGAGTTTTTTGGTTCGGCTCGCGCCTAGAAGACCGGCGGTCCGGCGCTCGAATCACGCCGACCAGTTCGACCGCTGCACTCTCGTGCAGGATTTCAACCAAGCGCTGCGCCCACGCCGGCATGCTATCCCGATCCAAGTAGATGGCAACCCGAGTTTTTTGTTCTTGTGTTTGTTCGGTCACCGCGTACCCAGTTGTACCGTCAGAACCCAAATTACGGCAATCCACTCTGGACTGCATCACGCGTTGCGACTATCGCACTGAATGCGTCAGTTTCCCAACACCCGTGTCTCATTCCACCGACATCCCGACCGATAACGAGAATTCAGGGGGTTACCGGCAAGACTTCGACCCAGGTCGACCAGAGTGTCCTCTGTCGCCGACAAACGAGCATTAATGGTAAATCGGTGAGGCTTCCGAAAAAACTCATAATTTCAACCACTTGAAGGTAGAGGTGCGCAAACACAATTCCTGGCACGGATGTTGCTTTTACTTAATTGGAAAAGCGAGGGCGTGAAACCCGCACTGCGGGGTTTTTAACCCTCTTGTTACGTGACACAAGCCTCAATTTGCGAGTCAGGCGGTGTCGGCGCGATCACAACGTCGGCAAACTTGCTCTCAGTTGATAAAGGCAAAACCGTCGAAAGGCGGCGACGCAAAGCTACCGGTCTACAGGCGCAAGCCCACGACGGCGGAGTTACCAAACTTGAGCTCGCATTTCGATGCTCAGCCCGCCACTCAGATCCGGAAGCTCGCGATCGACGCCTCGACCTAGATACAGGTGGAGCTTCTGAAGATGATGCGCCAGAGACCTTCGGCCATAAACGACAAACTGTTATTCGCGACATCGGCGCTGCTGTGCCTGCTGCTCGCAGCTTGTTCATCCAGCGAAGACGCGACAGAAAACACCGTCATCGGCGATACGCCAGATCCGGCCCCAACGCCGATCGACAGTCAGCCGCCAGTCGTAAACATCCTGACACCGGATGACGACGGTCGAGCCGAGACGTCGGAGACTACCATCGCGTTGTCCGGACAGGCTTCTGATAACACAGAAGTCACTCGGCTTTGGTGGTCTAGTAATCGTGGCGCCAGCGGCTCTATTGCTGTAGCAGAGAATTGGAGAAGCTCAGACATTACTGTGTTTTCCGGCAGCAATGTGCTCACGGTCAACGCGGAAGATGCGGCGGGTAACCGGTCCAGCGACACGATCACGGTCGTCTACCAGCCTGCGGCAGCGCCAGATGATGCCATTGCGATGGTCAGCTTTCAGGCGAATCTGGCAAACGCCGTCCGACTAGCCGACAACACCATCTCCCGTCAGTTTGCTTACCTGTTCTTCGAGCCGAGCGAGCAATGGACACAACGGGGCGTAACACAGGTCGAGTTTTACTGCTGCCGAGCATTGACAGGGGCTGCCCAAGACCACCTGCCACGAGTCATCGATTCCGCGCCACCATGGGCGCTGCCGATCGATCTCAATCAGTTTGAAGCGGGCACACGACGTGAGCTGTATATCGATATCATCTACGCGGACAACGGTGAGCGCGCGAACCAACGCGTTGAGTTCAACCTGGCGACAGAATCAGGCGGCACTAACGCGGCGCCGAGCATAAGCGGATCGCCATCCACGCGAGTCACCGCGGGTGACAGCTACTCATTCGTGCCAACAGCAAGCGACCCGGACGGCGACATGCTTACGTTCAGCGTGAACAATCTACCACGCTGGGCAAGTTTCGATACCGCGACCGGCCAGATCTCGGGTACCCCGAGCAACAACGACGTTGGCAGCTTCAACAACGTTCGAGTACGTGTCACTGATGGTATCGATACAGTTTCCCTGCCGCTTTTCGACATTCAGGTTGACGCCATCGCTTTGAGATCGGTGACGTTGAACTGGACCCCGCCTGATCGTCGGGAAGACGGCACCCCCTTAGATGGCCTGTCTGGTTATCGGGTTTACTATGGCCAAGTATCTGGCGTGTATCCGAACAGACGGGATATCAGTGACGGCGGCATATCCTCCGCAACGGTAGACAATCTCCAGCCCGGCACGTGGTATCTCGCTATAACGTCGCTGGATAACAACGGTCTGGAGAGCGAACTGTCGAACGAAGTTGCTAAACAGGCGCAGTAGTCGAACGTCTGCAGCCAGGCTTTGCGCATCGCATGCCTGGTTGCCTCTGCTACTTTCTCGGGCAGCGCCTTAACGTTGCTTCCTAAGTCTCTGACACCGCTTAGTTTCAATTTTGTCGCAATATATCGACAGTTGAGGCGGTGTCGCGAGTAGGCCCATTATCGCGCCTCGTCAATTAAACATTCTGATTATTCGATGATTCCAGGTATCTGGTACCGGACTGCGGCCGCCTCAGAAAACATGTCGAAGATCGTAGGGTTGGCGCTGCTTTTTGCAGTCGCCGGGTGCGCCGGGGGTGGCGGCGGAGATTCGGTGGCCGCAACGGTCGAACAGCCGACAGCGCCCGGTGGGGGCGACAACACCTCAGGCTCGATCGAACTGACCTGGACGCCACCGACTGCTAAGGCCGACGGCACTGCCCTGACTGACCTGGACGGCTACCGCTTCTATCTCGGCCGCCAGAGCGGCGCTTATGACCGTACGATCAATGCCGACAATCCTGGCTTATCGCGTTTTGTCATCGACAACTTGCAGTCTGGAACCTGGTTCGTCGCGATGACCTCGGTTCGCGCCAATGGCGTAGAAAGCGATCTGTCCAACGAAGTCGCGAAGAACGCAAACTGAACCTGATCAACTTTCTAGCAGCGCTCGGACCGTCCGCTTGACGTCCTCGTGCGTCACCGCGGAGTGGATCGGCAGCGTGAGGACTCTCCCAGCAAAGTCCGTCGCATTGGTGAGCCTCGCTCGACATGTGCAATGCTGAGCCACGCCATCAATTTGCGGAAGAACAGCAGGATAGAGAGGCGTTGCGCCAAGACCTGCGCCTTGGAGACGAGCGAGCATGCGATCGCGTGTCTCACGCGATGGTGCAAGAACGGTATAGCGCAGCAATGGGCGACGACGATCCGCGTGGCACGATTGCGGCAAATCGACCCAGTCCAACTGGTCGGCCAGACCACGCTCCCAGAACGCCCGTCGCGTCTCGAAACCGGACATACGTATATGCGCGTCAACCGCCGCGAACACGGCGCGACGTCCTGCCTCAGTCAAGCCACGCAGATCAGTCAGCGGATGGAACACCGTTTCTCCGATACCGAGGCCGGGGACACGCGTCAGCCAGCCATAAACCGATGGCCGAATGACGAGGTTATACAGGGCACGCTTCAGGGCCGACGGCGCCGCTGCGGCAAACTCAGGTTCTGGCAGATCCCAGGCTTTGGACTGCTTACTACTCAGCCACACAGCGCCGCCGACCAGCGCGCTCGCGGGCTTTCCACGACCGTGACTAAAAACAAGCGCATCAGAACTCGCAATTGCCGCTTCGGTTGGCGGAAATGCCTGACAGTGATCGTAAATTAGAGGCATTTTGTGACGATCGCACCAACCGCGTAGCGCCTCTATTCGCTCATCAATGCCCTGAAAATTGATCGCGACTAGCGCAACACAGGCATCACTGCCTACCGTGTTCAACGACTCCGGCGCCATCCAAGGGCGCTCGGGCTCCAGGTCGACTGGTACTGCCTTGGCGCCGGCGAACGCTATGGCGCTGACAACATCCGGGCAGGTGTACCCCGGCACGAGAACCTCCGGAATGCCGACCACATCGCTTCGCTGGATAATGGCGCTCAAGACCGCAGCGAGTGACTCTGTGCCTGATGCAAAGTAATGCGGCTCAACCGCATCTGGCGGCGACCACATTGTGGGCGCACCGAATCCAGCAACCGGCTCGCCTACAGGTCTTAGTAAGGACCACATGTCAGCGGACGGATGGCTTCCAGGTCGTAATGCGCTTTCCTGAGAGAAATTGGATGCTCGCCACTGCGATTGCGAGGTTGACCTGAGCAAAAAAGAAAACGACCCGCAACAACCCGTTCTCTCGTAACAAGGGAGCAGTCCAAGCGATCGCCGCAGCCCCGTAGAACAAAATCTGTGCAATGAGGATCAGTATGACGAGCGGAGTCTTGGGCGCAACAAATGAGGTGACCGCTAAAATTGCCAAGAACCAAGGCACCATCCAACGCATGATCTTGTGGCTCCAAACCTGAAACGCAAACATGCCCATGCGCGCCGGATTCAGCACCACAGGCGCTCGAGCCACGGCCGTCATGCCGCGCACAACGGTTCGCACTTTTCGCTGAAACTCCTTCGCAGGATTCTTGATATCTTTGTATATCCCCACGACCGCCGGACTGGAAACGGCGACCAGCCCCGCTCTCGCACAATTCAACGCGGTATTGAAATCACTCGGGGACACGATGTCCCAGTTCTCACACACCGATGCTCGTGCCGCAAAAAAAGAACCGCTCAAACCCACGAGCCCGGCCAGGCGTGACTCTTGAGCGCGAAGCCACATTTCGTAACGCACGTACAAACCTTCCCCGGCGACTTCACCATCTTCGGTCAAGAAGCGATCCTCACTCGACACTGCGCCCACTGACGGGTCGTCGAATACCCGTACGAGGTTACGGATCGCTTCCGCCGGCACCGCGGTTGCCGCGTCGGAAAACACCAGAATATCGCCGCTGGCGGCCTTAACGGCCAGCGACTGCGCGTACTCTTTGCCCAGATGCTCGTCGGCTCGCACAAGCGTCACGCCGTCGGTCGCACGCACTATGTCATCCGTTTCGTCTGTCGAGCAATCCGATGCAACCAGAACCTCAAGTCGTTCTTTGGGATAGTCGATCTTGGCGGTGTTCTCGAGCTTTTCCTTGATTCTTGCGGCTTCGTTGTGCGCCGCAATGATCAGGGTCACAGACGGCAGATCGTCCGAGTGTTCGCTCATTGCTTGACGCTTTGGCAAAACCAGTAGGATCAGCGGATAAACGAAATAGCTGTACACCGATAGAAAACACAACAAGACCACGAGCGCCGTCATACGTCCTCCGACAAAATCTCGTAACCAAAGTGCTTGAGAGAATGCCCGGCAACCCGATTGATTGCCTCAATCTGTTCCGGAGTGAGTCGCTCGAGACTCACCGAGTTCATATTCTTCACGCCCTCATTGCGCTCATGGATCGCGAAGGACCCTGGCGTGTAAATACCCTCGGTGCGTTCCAAACCCACGAAGCTAGCGATGTCGCTCAGTGCCTTAGCCGGATCAGCACAAAGGTCCTCATACTTCAGCCACATAAAGCGCTTCAGATGCTCAGCATCCTCCAACAAGACATCGTTACCGTAGGCCCACTGACGCGCAGACATCTCGATGGGCCAACCCTCATCAAAGTGCTTCGGGTCGCCTTTTCGGGTGATACCCTCTGCGACGGCGTAGCCATTGCGAACCAACGCCACGAAATAGGCTTCCTGGAAATGTGCTTGGAGCCATCGCGTTCGAGCAGAGTTTGGCGGAGACTTCTCAATGAACACGTCGCCTTTACCACTGGCTCGCATGCCCCACTCTTTCTTGATACGTATCGGATCGGGCCCAGAGTCGTTTTCGTCCATGCGGAAAATCGATTCTCGCTCTACCCACATTCGGGGGACACCTATCGCATAATCCTTAACGAACTGGTCGGTAATGAAGTGCCCCTCTGTCGGCAGAGAAATCACTTCCGGGTGTCGCGACAGCAGCTCTGCGAGCAGTGTCGTGCCGGAGTTGTAACAACCGACCAAAAACAACCACTTCTTTGGCCTAGGCAGCGGCGTCAGCGCAATCCTGACCTCACGCCACATGTTGCCAAGGCTCTCCCGAAACACTTCCCTTAGTCTTGTACCGGCCATTTCTCTTGCGCTCGCGCGAAGGCTGTATGAAAAACTCGCGAACTGTAGCCTATCGGAAGCGCGCCCGCTATGTTACAAATCGCTTTTCTTCGGTTGGCACTGTTCATTAAATCATGTACTTGAGCGAACACCTCGCGTTCGTCGAGCTCCACAAGACGGGTGGGTCCCACATCGGCCGTTGGCTCGCTAAGACAGTTCCCGGAGAGCAAGTCGGCAAGCACAATCGACTGCCTGAAGCGCATCAGGGCAAGTTTGTGATCGGCTCAGTACGTAACCCTTGGGACTGGTACGTCTCGTTGTGGGCGTACGGCTGTTCCTCTAGAGGCAGCGTCTGGCGGCAGACTATCGACGCACCCAACCTCAACTACTACCGAAGTTCACTGCACAATGAGATGGGGCAGCCACCTGGATTGGTTCGCATCATCAGACAGTGGCTTAACGATCGCAAGAAACCACGCGATGCCTGGTTGAACACTTACACGAACGTCGATGACCCGAAGGGTTTTCGGCAGTGGCTCGGTATGATCATGGACGCCAAGCGTGCGCTCGACGTGCGTGAAGGCTACGGGTTTTCAACGCTTCCAGGCACCAGCGGGCTGATGACCTATCGATACCTGAAACTCTTCACCAACATAGGCTGTCGACTTTACGAACGGCCGGGTCACGACGTGTTGCGGCCGGAACAAACATTCGAGCAATTCGGCTTCATAGATGATTTCGTTCGCATGGAGAATCTTGAGCCGGACCTGGTTGCTGCCATAAGAAAATCAGGGTTTACGTTGACCCGTGAACAGGAGTCGGCAATTCTCGCATCGAGCAAGAAAAAAACGAACACGTCAGAACGTCGTCCAGTCGGGTTTTACTACGATGCAGAAACACTCGCGCTAGTCGCTCGTCGGGAGGCGTTCGTGATCGAAAGACATGGCTACGAGCCACCCGAACTGGTGCGCCTCGCATGAATCCACTGCAGGCTATGTATCGCAAACTCTTTGACGCAGAAACGCGCAAGTGGATTTACAAGCTACGTAACCCAGAGCACTTTCAAAGAATGAGAACGGTGGTCAATCCATCGTCAAAAGGCGATTTCTCGCTCAAACCGTTTGACGAGCACAGATGCATTTTTGTGCACATTACCAAGTCCGCGGGCACTTCAGTCGCACTCGCATTGTTCGGACACCTACCCTATCACCACACCGCACGCGACTATCGCGTCATCTATGGTCGAAAAACGTTTGCTGAGTATTTCAAGTTCGCATTTGTTCGAAACCCATGGGATCGCCTTTACTCAGCGTACTCGTATCTGCAGGGTGGTGGTTGGAACGAAGACGACCAAGTCTGGGCGGAACAATACTTGTCGTGTTTTTCCAGCTTTGAGCAATTTGTCACAATGGCGTTCTCGAGGGATTGGCTAGATAAGCATCTGCACTTCAAACCGCAGATCGAGTTTATTGGTGATCGCCGCGGCGTACCGCTGATCGACCACCTGATGTATTTCGAAACCATTGCTGAGGACTTCAACGGCGTCGCTGCCAGACTCGGGCTGGATGCACGACTAGAGCATCGCAACCCGTCGGCACGAGCGGGCTACCGAGAGGTTTATACACCCGCGATGCGTGAGATAGTCGCCGATGTCTACGCACAAGACATTGAGTGTTTTGGCTACGAATTCGATGGGATCAAGCGCCGTGTAAAGATCGCAGATGGCACTTGGGCAGCTAGTGGCTGAGCGCAAACGCGGGTTCCTGCTGGTCGCCAACTGGCCATCAGATGTAGGGTTCGCCTGGTGGCTGATGGAGAGCTACTGGGCGGTGCTCGCGCATCACTATCAAGACCGTTTCAAGTTCTACCTCACGTTCCCCGAAGTCAATGAAATCCCTGAAGTCGTCAGAAACGCTCCGATTGAAATCATTCAAAGACACTTCGGGCGTGGTGCGGTATCCGACGATCTCGAATTTTTACGTCAATACGAAATTGCAGCGATTTATTTCAGTGACCGGCCTGTATTTGATCCACGGTATAGGCAGTTTCGCAAGGCTGGCGTAGAACACATCATTACGCACGACCACACGCCCGGCCAACGCACGCCGCCCAGAGGTCTGAAGCGATGGCTCAAATGGCTCCGAATTCGGCTTCCGGGCGTGTCTTCCGATAGCGCGATTGGTGCTACTGAATTTGTGCGCCAGCGGACGATCGACACCAATCTCATGCCGGCGAACCGATGCTTCGCTGTGCCTAACGGGCTGCCAAGACAAACTGACAACGTCGTCGCGGACCCAGACGAACAACTCGGTTTACCAGGCGATGCAGTGCATATGGTCATGACCGGTCGCGCCAACCCATACAAGGGTTTGCGATTCATACTTGAGTGCCTGTCCGAGTACCGAAGCCGCAGTGAGGCGAAAAACCTCCATTTCACGCTCCTGGGAAATGGCCCGATCCTCGACGATTTGCGGGAGCTCGCGAGCCAACTCAGCATTTCTCACTTCACCCATTTTCCGGGCTACATCAATAACGTCAATGCGCTGCTACCTGGGTTTGACTTTGCGATCCATCCGTCTCGCGGTGAGGTGGGTTACTCGCTGGCGATCCTCGAGTACATGCGCGCTGGCCTACCCGTCATCGTGCCCGATAACCCGTCCGTTTGTGGCGCAACCCGGCATGAGCAAACAGGACTGATCTTCCCGGAAGGCGACCGCACCGCCTGTGTGAACGCTCTGCAAAGACTGACGGATGACACTGAGCTGCGCTCTCGCTTGGGCGCCGCAGCACGTGAGGACGAGCAGCGTTTCAGCCTTGAAAATGCGCACAGGCGCTTGATCGAAGCAGTCGACGCAACCCTTGCCCGTTAGCTGCGCGACAAGCGGTTGGCTATCGTCGTTCGCAGCAGTCGCCAACGCTCTCGAGTCGCCTCGTCCCGATCCAGCAACCACCAGAAGATTGCGAGCATCAAGCATGACAACGCCAGCTTTATGGCGATGCTAATCCACAGGCCTTGACCTCGCGTCGCAAACAGATCTGTCAAAGCAATGAGTGCACCGGTGGCGAGATAGGCCCCAGACGGCCATAGCCTCGCCGACGTATCATGCGCTCTTATCGCGTAGACAAATGTAATGATCAGCATGATCGCCGCAGCGAACAAAGACGCATACGCGGCGCCGAGGTAACCAAACCTGGGAATGGCCAATGCAAACACCACTGTCAGCAGAATCGCAGAACCATACTTCAGCACAGCGATGTAACCGGTCTTCTCAGACGCGAGAAAACTGAAATTGTGATACATCGCCATCTGTTGCAGTACAACGGTGAACGCGAGTGGTGGAACAGCCAACGACGCTGCATGGAATGCAGGGTCCGCCATCACACGAATCACCGTATCAGCGAAAAGACTGATCCCTGTTCCAATAAAAACCAGCGCCGCGGTGACGACGGAGTAAACGGACCGAAACACCGGTCTACCCAAATCATCCCTGTTGAGAAGCTGAAAGCGTTCCGTTTGCCACCATTGTGTGAATGGCTGCCAGACCAATATTACGATCAGGCTGCCAAACCGCGCGGCGAGGTCGTAGAGTCCTACCTCGGACAAATCGCCGAAGAATCGAATCAAGAAACGATTCGCGAAATTGATGTAAACCGTTGCTACGCCCGCAACCCATAGCGGCCAGCTAAACCGGATCAACCGCTTGGCCAGACTCAAACTGACTCGCAACCCGCCCGTGTGATACAGGGTGTAGGCGCCCATCGCCAACGCTACAGTTGCCGAAGACACGACGGTGCTCACAACGACGCCTGCAACACCCCACTCGAGAAAGACCACCAACACAATATTTAGAGTTAGAGCGAGCATTAGCTTCGCAAGTGACATTGCGACGAACAAGACCGGTTTGTCCTGCAATCGAATAAAAGTCAGTCCATAGTTTTCGATCGCGACAGTTACGAGCGTAAGCCCGTACAACGCGATGTAGTGCGACAAGCTACTGTCGGCGAGAAACGCCCCCGCAAGCGGTTTGGCAGTGAGCACCAGAATCAAGGCTCCGATCGCGCTCGACGTTACTGTCACCGCCAGGGCGGTGCCAATAACCGTCCCCCGCTCTCGGCCGCCGTCCTGCTCAAAGTAGAACTTTGGAATCGCCTGTGCAAAGCGGGCACCGATCACGAGCTCGAATATCGATAACAACAAAGTCAGCATGGCGACGATGCCGTAGTCCGCCGGTGTTAGATAACGCGTGTAGATCGGCAGCATCAAAAAACCGACGATCTGACGAGTGATTGTGCCGAACGCGTAGATACCTACGTGCGCAGCAGCGCCGCGCTTTCGTTTTCGCTGATTCACGTTCAGGGTTTTCCGCTGCCCGTTCGTACTAGCCGCTGATCAGCAATCTGCCACTGACCTGCGTCAAGCTCTCGTCGAGTGGTCTCAACGCTGCTCAGCAAGACGCAAGACAGTGCAAGGTGAATGTACATCCACGGGTAATAGACGATCGAGACAAACTGACCAGCAATCACAAACGCAAGAAACCCCAGCGCGAGTCCCTTGCTGATATAGACTCGCCAATCATCGTCCAACCCAAGGGCAATCAGGCGCTTGCGCGCTTTTCGTGGAATTGAGAATCCGAGCCAAATCAAAATCAGATAGACACCCAACCCAATAAACCCGAGATCGGCACCAACCTGAATAAAGATATTGTGCGCAAGTTCTGGTTCCGGGAACAACAAATCGTAGGAATAGTGAACATCGTAGTACGGAATGAAATTGAAGTACCCAACGCCAAACGTCGGGTGCTCCTGCATCATTTCCCAACCGTGTTCCCAGTACATCATTCTCTGCATGGACGACTTGTCCTCGCCCATGGATTGAAACCGCTCCAATTGCTCTGCCGGCAAAATGTTGTAAGTCACGAATCCCAAGACTCCGGCGAGCGCAAGATCACGAATTGACACCTTGCCATGCAGGAAGATCAAGTACAGCAGAACAAACAATGCCAGTTGGGAACCGCGAGAACTGGCACCCATGACAGACATTCCAGCCGTAATCGGCGCAGCTAGAAGAGCCCATTTTCTCCAGCCGGTAACCCGATCCTTGAAAGCGAAGTACAGGTAAAGTGAAAAACAGAAAAACACCAGCATCTGGATCGCAAACTCGCCGGAGTTTTCGAAAAATCCTGGAGGACCTTTCAATCCCCAGCTGGTGAAGGAGAATCCGCGCATCATCCATGACTTCGCACCGTAGATTGACATCTTCGCACTGGCCAGCGCAATGATAATCAACAGGATCATTAGCTGCTTCTCGGTTGTTGCGATCCGAGAAATCAAAAAAAATATCAACACCCAAAGGTAGTATGCATCCAGCCGATCCCAGGCATATTGCGGGACGAACGCCTGTTGACTTGAGATCAAGATAATTGCGAAAAAGACAAGCAACCAGATTAAGGCGCCGGTACTTGCAACAGGCTGACGGCTTGGTTGAAGAAAATAGCCAACGGCCGCAAGCATCAAAAACACCTGCATCCACGGTATAAAGTCAATCACAGGAAACAGCGATTGGGGACGCAAGTACTCGAAAAGAATGTAGAAGCTCAGCATCCAGAAAGCGAAAGACTGCTTCTTGAACTCAGCCCAAACTGACCCAGGGTAAAACTCGAAGAACGGGTCAAAGCTCGACGGTTTTATGTCACCGTTCGATCGAGGTTCAGCGTTCACTGACTGGACCAACGGGCGCCTCTCCTATCGCGTCTTGATAGATCTGCCAGGTTCGACGGCCGATTTCGCCAACCTCGAAGCGTGACTCGACCCACTGCCGGCCTGCGTTCTGCCACGCTTCCCACCGCTCCTTGTGTTCCAACACAAAGGCAATCTTATCGGCAATCGCTTTGCCCGAGCGATCCGGCACAAGAAACCCAGAGACGCCATCATCAATACACTCCGGGATGCCACCAGTCGATGCCGCTATCGTAATGAGACCACTGGCCTGCGCTTCTTGCAAAACAACCCCTTGTGTTTCTTCGTGAAACCCATCCTCGGACCGGACACTAGCCAGCACAAACACCTGGGCCTGATCGTAAAGCCCCCGCAACTCCGTATCCGAGAGTTTAGAGTAAAAGTGCACCTGATCTGCAACTCCCAGCGAAACAGCTTGGGCTTCGAGGCGCTCACGGTCCGGGCCATTACCTACCATGTGCCACTCCACCGCATGCCCTGAGGCCTTTAGGATTTGCAGGGCCTCAAGGCTATAGGACTGCCCCTTGTCTGGGTGAAAACGACCGACCGACAACACCTGCAGGGCATCGCCCGTATGGACCTCGCGTGGCTTGAACGGAAAATCGTCCATCCGTAACCCCTGCGGCAGAATCTTGATTTTCTCCGGTGATGCACCGATTGAGACGTACTGGCGTTTCGCGAACTCCGTATTCAACAAGATTGCATAGGCGTGAGCGGTGTAGCGCTCACGTTCTTTTCTTGAAATCGGCTTAACGCCGACTGGGGGCAGTCCGTGAAAAGTAATCACCAGCGGTACCCCTAAGGCAACCACGATCGGCATCGCGCGAGTGCCCATCATCTCACTATGGGAATGCACAACATCAATCCCACTGAGACCAAGGTATGGCAGCATCAGTATCGCATCTATCTTCTGGCGAACACCCAAACGTCTAGACATGAACACGCGCGGCAATCGGCTGATTCCGCGAAGCACGCGCATCAGTCCTCTCTTCCGGAACATCTCCGCTAGCAAATGGACCAGCAAGGTTTTGCTCGAGGCCGGCAAATACTCGCAGCGCTCCGCGAGACCATACGATCGAACGTTGTCGGGCAGCACTTCTCGATCAGCCGTTGCTGCCAACAGTCGATTCTCCCCGCCATTCTCGAAAACCTCAATCAACTGGTTTACCAACCAGGGTTGAACGAGATTGGGAAAACGCGCAGTCACCGTCAATACGGTGATCCCAGCTCCGGGGTTTTTCTGTTCTCGCTGATGACCATTCAACATAGGGGGTGCAAAGCTACGACGCAGGACTTGGATCGGTGAATTGTAAGGGATTTGATCGAAAAGTCGCGGGACTGATAGCGCTCGACTGTCGTGAACCAGCGCACAAAAAAGCCGGGCTGTACATCAGTACAGCCCGGCATCCAAGAGGGTAATCGATGTGGCGCCTAATTTAGATCCGAGATCGCCTCCGCTGGCGAGGCGGCCGAATCGAAACCAATGGGTCCGACGTAACCCTTCGCGATAACAATATCATCGAAATAGACATATCCACTGACTTCGCGATTGTGTTGCCAGTTCCCTGCGATCGACAGTCGAACTAACTCACCGACCTCAATCCCCTGCTCCACCACCACGGGAGTGGTTAGCTGGTTGACCGGTGCATCGGCACGGCCCATGTAGGCCCTATAAGAGCCATCGTTGCGCCCAGGACCCGATTCTCGAGTCCAGCTCTCTTCGAAGTACATCCAGTTATCGCGGCTGGCATTCGACTGAGAAACCACAAGATTTCCGGTGGGCAACCGAACGACGAGCTGGAGATTACGCTGCACCGACAGATTAAACTCACTGTTCGATACGCCACTTCCACTGCGACGCCAGGAGCCATAACCGATCTTCATCGTGATTTCCGGCAAGACGGATTGAGATGGCATGAACAAGTAGAACCTGCGGGAAATTGTCTCTCCATAACCCAAATCCGAACTCGATATGCCGTCGAGGTAATTGATTGCACGATTGCAGTCAGACCGACGGCCTGGCTGTCCACCTATGCTTCCGTTGACGCCACAGCGCCGCGGGACCTTTATGTTGTCGCCAGTACGCAACGTAGCCGCACCGGCGAAAACAGGATCGCCTGCCGGGTTATCCGTATCCACACAAATCTGCCGACCGTTCACGCTGCTCACACGCCAGCGACTGAACCCGTTGGAGAGGTTGTACATATCGTCACCGTACGGCCCATCAACACTAGCTGAAAAACAACCCGTTGATGCAGTCGTTGATGTGAGCGTTACGTCCGTCGACCCACAAATGTTGCACCAGTTATTCCGTCCGCTGAAGTCCATTTGCATTGAGTAGCTGCCCCGGTACGGACGGGTGCGAGTGACACTGTAAACATCTTCGTTGGCGCCGCGCATCATCGCGGTCTCGATGTTCGAGGCGGACGTCGGGGCATTACGCCAGGCCCAGCCACTTGGCTCTGGCCCACCGAAACCACCAGATTCGAAGTCCTCTTCGAAGAGAATTTCAGATTGAGACTGCGCATTGCCGCTCAGAAGCAACAGAGCAGCTATGCAGGAAAGGAATCGCCTGGAGTTCATTATCGTTTCTCCGTCGCTGGAATATCCGCGAGATAACCATTTTAGAGTACGAGCTGGCCACTTAGTTTCACACAGCATCGTAGTCCGTTCGCGAACTAGGTCACATAATTCGTTGCAACCCAGTTCACATTTTAGGCCTGTGAAGTCGGCGAATACTACCCCGCCAAAGGCGGAATCAAGCCCTCCAGTGTCTCCGATGAGCAACAGTGAGGGACCTCAAACACCAATAGCATGTCTACTCGAGACCAATCTCCAATGGCGACGAAAAAAGCGATCGAATCGGCACGATACGCTTGGCCAGTTCGCGAGACCGAAAAATACCACGCCTGATCGCACCGGCGAAGTTCGGAGAAGCACGTTTGCCCGCTTCAGTCGACAACTCGTAGTTTTGATCTTTGAGTGTGCGGCCGACCAGACCCTCTATCGCCCCAATTTCTTTTTCGGACAATTGCTGTCGCCATCTCATCAATGGCGCTGTCGACAGACCGTTGTGAACCTCTCCAAAAGCGGAATTTGAAGCCACTTTGGTTTTCGAGTGATCCGCATCGGACGGATCAGGAATCTCGTAGTCGTCGAACTCGAGGTACCGCCAAAGTGCGGGCAGCACATTGTCCGGGGTAGTGACCAACGCTTCATAACTGGTTTCGAAAACCGGTCCTGGGAGCAAGTGACGGTTCGAGCGAAATGCCAACACAGAGGACTCCCACTTCAACGCCGAGTATTGCAAAGCAGCGATCTCCGAACGCGCAGCAACAGCTGTCCAACCAAGCTTTCGAAGAGATGCGGACACTGCTCGCCCGTCACGGACGATATTGATGATCTTGGCTGACGGAAAATGCTCGGCAAGCGTTGGGAGTGCATAGACATTCGAGGGCGTGCTATCGATCCAGTGCGTGCGGGACTGACTGACGGTGACGCAGTCCATGAAGTCTCTCAACAGTTGTGGGTAGCTTGACGCCTCGTCCACCAGAGACGTTGCCGTTTTCTCGGATAAACCCGAACGGCGAAACTGTCTGGACCGAAGCCAATCTGTGAGAAAACGTGTTTTCGATGCAGGATGACTCAGTGGCCCGTAACACCGATCGCACCCACTCAGCAGCAACGGCTCGGCCCTATAGTCTGCGGTGCACGGAGCATTGCCGATCAACGAACCGAGCAGCGTTGTGCCCGATCTTGCTGATCCCATAACAAAGATTGCCTGGCATTGCGTCACAGGACGACCTTACGCAAAGTGGCGCGCCAGCGACGCGACATCATCGTCAATCCAATCGAAACAGCGAGCAAAATACGCCTCACTGCGATTGAAAGGATCCGGGATATGCGGTCGCAACTGGGCGCCCAACAAGCCTAACGCTGCAACTTGCGCGCTGGTCCGCAAGCCTGCGGCTCTGCGCGCCTGATCAACCTCCATGCAAATCAGCAAATCGGAAGACTCCAAACTGAGCTGATCGACTCGTGTCGAACGATGCTCAGTCAAGTCAATCCCTCGCGCATTCGCAACTCGCATCGCGACTTCATTCGCAGGGTCGCCTCCTCGAGTCGACAACCCACAAGAGACGAGATCGACCGGCAGAGTACTTGCGATTTTTTCCGCATACGGGCTCCGGCAAATGTTTCCGGTGCATACGAACACCAGCCTCTTGACCTCACTCCAATCGACCGTTCGAAAGCTCCGATAGGCGCCAAGTTGAGCAAGCGTTCTCTGCTGCCAGAACTTCAACATATCGCGTCGACTGCCGTAGCGTTGTTGGGAATATTGTCGAATCACCTTCTCGTCTCAATACAGGCGACGGGAGCTGGAAGTGTCGATGCAGCACCACAGATTCGCCCCAAACGTGCGTGCCACTTCCCGATTGCGCGCGTCGCCTGCGTCGATACCCTTGGATAAGACGAGGTTCATATACAGCGCACGTAGTAGAGTAGTACATTATCGCGCGTCTCAGCAATCAAGCCAATCCGTCATGCGAATTCTCTGGATTTCTCACCTAGTTCCCTACCCACCGAAAGCGGGTGTTCTGATCAGAAGCTACAACTTGGTCCGTGAGCTCGGGGTTCGGCACGACGTCGACCTGATTATGCTGAACCAACCGCGACTCCTCGGCGATTACTACGAGACCCAAGAGCAAGGGCTCGCAGAGGCCAAGACTGCGCTACAACCCTACGTCAAGAATATCGATGTATTGGACATCCCTGCTGAGCGCAGCAAGTGGAGTCGTTTGAGACTCGCTATGACGGGATTAATTAGCAAGCACGGGTACACTGTTAACTGGTTGCGCAACCCGGAGGTGGGCAAGCTAATACAACAGCGAACTGCGGACACCAACTACGATGTCGTGCACTTCGATACGATCTCGCTTGATATCTTCCGCGACGACCTGAGCTGCGACGACGTCACGCTGCTGCTCGATCATCACAACATTGAGTCGCATATGATGAATCGACGCGCGGAAAAAGAACCCAACGCTTTCAAGAAATTCTATTTCAAACAAGAGTACAGAAAGCTCCTGAATTATGAACGACGCATCGTTGGCGAATACGATGGGCACATCGTGTGCTCCGAAGACGACCGGCTGAGACTGCTTGAGGTATGCGCGACAACCGATGTCCGTGTAATTCCGAACGGAATTCGAATCGATGGTGACTTTCCCGCCCGCAACCCCCAGCCTGGACGACTGTTGTTTATCGGCGGACTCGGATGGTATCCGAACGAGGCAGCGGTTCGAGATTTCATCGAGAACATCGCTCCAATCCTGCGCGCTCGGAACGTCGACTTTCACTTCGATATCATCGGCAGCAGCGCATCCGCGCTCATAAGTGAACTCGCCAAACGCCATGACGATGTCACGCTGCACGGCTATGTGGATTCCATCGCACCGTTCTACGAACAAGCCAGCGCATTTGTATGTCCGATCAATGATGGCGGTGGCACTAAGCTGAAGGTGCTAGACGCGATGGCAAATCGGACGCCGCTTGTCGCCTACGAACTGGCTTGTGAGGGTATCGAGGTGAAAAACGCGACACACGCGCTGATCACGAAAGACCCGGAATCCTTCGCCGATGCGGTTGAGGAGGTGTTCAAAGACCCAGAGGCCGCACAACAAATGGCCGATCGTGGGCGAGCGCTAGTGGAAAGCGACTATGAGTACGATCGGATCGGTGACGCTATCAGTGACTACTATGAACTACTCGCTTCAGCGCGAACTAGCGCAAGGCAGAATCCAGACTGACTCCGTTCTCTACCGCAGCATTGTGCCGTTCGGCCCATTGCTGGAAGACCATCAACGTCCAAAGTCGTGCACCTGAGTTCAGGCGTTTTGCTTTGTGATTCGCGCGCAGACGTTGCACCGAATCTTTATCGAATAGTCCGCGTTGCGTGATTAGAAGCGGATCCAGGAGTTCGTCCAGCCTTGAAGACAGATCACCATCGAGCCAGTCATCGATCGGCACCGAAAACCCCATTTTCGGACGCTCCATCAGCGCTCTAGGCACATACCTGTCTAGTAATCCGCGCAGCGGCAACTTGCCCCGATCATTGTCTATCAACAAGTTTGCCGGAGCGCGCAGTCCGGCCTCCACAACCGCGTGATCCAAAAACGGAGAGCGTGTCTCCAAACTGAAAGCCATTGCTGTGCGATCAACTTTTGGAAGGTTCTCACATGAGAGATACCGATCTACATCAAAATCCCGGGCGGCATCAAAAAAGCGTAAATCCCGATCAAGCACCGGGGCATCGAAACAATCAGCAGAAATCGACGGATCGAGCACATTCGATTTCCTGTCGAAAACTGAAATCAGTGCTTCGAACATCGCGTGTTCGGAAGGCAGAGAATAAACAGCCGACAGCTTATTTAGCTTATTCTCAACGCCTTGAATCGACCGCTGACTCCTCGCCAGCGCAGAAACCGGTTTTCGAAGCGGACCGGCCAATAATCGCAATCCAAAGCCAGCCAGCGCTCCCAACGCGGAACCCTTCAATCGTTGAATGGAAGGAGGAAAAATATAGCGGTTGTAACCACCAAATACCTCGTCTGCTCCGTCACCAGTCAAACAGACTTTGACTTCGCTCGCGGCGTAATCCGCGAGCAACAACGAGGGTAGCGCCGACGAGTTCGCAAAGGGTTGATCGAAGACGTCCGACAGCCGGTCTATACACTCGAAAGCATCTCTCCCAGTGACATGCCGGCAATGATGATCGCAGCCAAGATGATCAGCGATCGCTTGCGAGTAACTTGACTCGTCATAGGCCTTGTTGTCGAAGCCAATCGTGTATGTTTTCAGAGGTCGATCGATCAGATCCTGAGCAATTGCGGTTACTAGCGTTGAATCGATCCCACCAGACAGGAAAGACCCGACAGGCACATCCGCAACGAGTTCGCGTGAAATGGTCTGACGGAGAATGGAATGTAAGTGTTCTTGGTAGGTGGATTCATCGACCTCAGCTCGCGGCTCGGTCAAGTACTCAGTCGGGTTCCAATAGCGCCCATCGGACAGTTGCCTCTGCACCAAACCTCGAAGACTGCTCCTCCCGCCATCGACATCACTCAGAGAGAAGCGAACGAGAGTTCCCGCGGGAAGCGAAAAGACATCCTCATGTATGGTCAAAGGATCCGGTACGTATCCAAATCGGAGATACTGTGAGAGCGCGTCGTGCGATATGCCCGGCGGTTGGATACCAACTCCCGATCTCGCCTTGAGTTCCGACGCGAACCAAAGACCGGCGTCCTCGATACCGATATAAAGCGGTTTTTCGCCTAAACGGTCACGGGCGAACTCGATCACTTGACGCTCGCGATCCCACAGCGCCAGCGCAAACATTCCGTGCAACCGGGAAAGTGTCTCCGAAAGGCCGTTTTCGCTAATCAGCGTCAATAGAACCTCGGTATCGCTACTCCCGCGAAACTGCATCCCGCGGGAAACCAGCGGTTGCTTGAGGTCCTGGAAATTGTAGATTTCTCCGTTGAACGCCAACACAAAACGGCCGTCCGGGCTGTGCATCGGCTGTGCACCGGTCTCCGATAGGTCAACAATGGACAGTCGCCTGTGGCCTAGTCCGACACCAAGATCTGGGTCCAAGAACTGACCCTCCGCGTCCGGACCTCTGTGGGTAATCCGGTCGGTCATCCGGCGCAGGAGCTGAGCCGCTGGAGTCGCACCAACGCCGGGGAAGACGAATCCAGCAATACCACACATACTCCAATCACTCCCAAAAAACCGGCGCAGTAACCTACCCACCGAGGGAAGCGCGAAAGCTCCCCAAAAAATCCTAGTGCCCGAAGTGACCCCGGGTACGTGTTCCGGCTGACAAAGATGCGAGAGTTTACTAGAAACTTGTGAGACGAAGGGTAGACTCGCGACACAGTTTACATTGAGATGTCGGTCAATCGCAGGCCGAGCTGTTTGTTAACGAATGGACAACAACAAGAAAGACAAAGAGCACGGGAAGATCTTCATATCTTGGAATGATTCAGGTCGCACGAGGGACCTGAGTGATGCCCTGCGAGTTCCTGCGTTCGTCAAACAGATTGGAGGGCAGGCTTGGTATCGGCACACGGCCAGCTCGTTCTGGACGGTGTGGTTATTGGCCATCAAGCGCCCACGAACAATTTTGTTTCAGAACTCATTTCTCCTTGCTTTGGTGCTCGGCATGTATCGCAGCATCAGGGGAAAATCTGTCGTCCTAATCGCAGACTGCCACACCAAGTCCCTTAAGCGCGCGTTGCCAGGTCGACTGGGCTACATCTTTTGGCGGCTGAAATTCTGGTCGTTGACCCGATGCCAGGCTCTGATTATCGCCACACCCGAGCTTCTGCCCGAAGCCAATAAGTTTGGCCGCCAAGTGCTCGTGTTTCCCGATATCGTTCCCGATTGGGCGCCCGAATCCCAAGCTCCGGTAGAAAGGAACAAGTTCCTGGTAGTCGGGAGCTTCGCGGAGGATGAGCCGATTGAAGAAATGATCTCCGCGTTCGAGAACCTACCAGAATGCTCGTTCGCTATGACGGGAACGCCATCACCTAAAGTGAATAACCGTGATCTTCCTCCAAACGTCACTCTGCTTGGCTTTGTAGCAGATAACGAATTCAAGCACCGCCTGGCAACCGCAGGCGGTGTCATCGCACTTACAAAGGACACTGATTGCTTTCTTCGTTCGGTTTGTGAAGCGCTGGCAACTTCGCGACCGATCGTGACATCGGACACCCCGGCGCTCCGCCAGTACTTAGATGATGCGGCCGTATTCGTGAATCCAAACTGCGAATCAATCGCAGCCGGGGTTGCACGAGCGAACAACATGTTGGACGAGTTGCAGTCTCGATCCGAGAAGCGGCGGCGAGAGATCAAACAAACTCAGGAGCAGAGGCTGGAAGAATTGCGCTGGCTACTTGCCACAAATCAAACGACGCGATGAATGCACTGGAGTCAACCATCCATCGATGGCTGGAGCGTTTCCCAACCACAAAACGCGTCATGACGTTAGCATACCAGTCCGCGATGTCGCTGATACCGGTGACAGAGATACGTCCTACCATCCGTTTCATGAAGTCCGGTTTTTTTTTCGGCTTTCATGACAAGACACCGTGGTGTCCAAATGCGCGATTCCTACTGGCGCATCGGGTTCCGAAACAGTCGAGCAAACTCGCTGCAATCGAGGTCGGCTACTTCGATTTGGAGTCCGAGGAGTTTTGTCCTATTGGCGACACGGACCTCTGGAACTACCAACAGGGTAGCGATCTCCAATGGGTTGGGGACCAAGTGCTTTACAACACACGTATCAATGATCAACAAGGCGCGACCCTGTTCGATATTAGCACCAGCGCAAGCATGGAAATCGAAGAGCCCGTTTCCGCCGTAGCCGCAAACAAATCCTACTATGCATCATATTGCTTCCGTCGCCTTTCGAAGCGAATGCCAGGTTATGGTTATGCGTGCAGTTCGCTGGATGAGTCGCCGCGCGCGACGCTGCGGATTGGAGATTTTACGACGAAATCCTCTTCGCAAGTCGTATTCGAAGCACCAATCGACACACCCAATGCACGACACTTTATCTGCCAACCGCAATTCAGCCCCAGCGGAACGCGCTTGGTTTTCTTTCTTCGTACCTCTCGCTCACAGAACCGATACGACACGCAAGTTATAGTGCTCAATACTCAAACCGGCACGTCCAGGAGACTCGATTCACTGACAGACTGCTCACACTACACTTGGGTCGATGAGCAGAACCTGTTCGCTTTCGGAAAAGAGTCACGGAAGAAGCGTTGGGAATACTTGGAAGTCGACACGCAGGAAAACAAGGCGACCTCCGTAGGATGGTTAAGTGGGTTCAGCGATGGACACCCTCAAGCCTGTTCCGCGAACGATCTTCTCGTAACGGATAGCTACCCTGATCGCAACCGCCTGCAGCGGCTAATGATCGTCGACCGGTCAACGAAAACTGTGCGCACGCTTGCCGACCTGCGAATCCCTCTGAGATTCTACGGCGCCAATCGCTGCGACTTTCATCCACGATGGTCACCAGACGGCCGACATATCTGCATCGATTCCGCACATACCGGTGAGCGCAGCGTCGCTATTCTGGCCCTGGACGAACAGATCAACTGAATTCGAACAACGAACAGATCGCGCCTTTTGACCGTGTGGCAATGTAGAATTCGCAGTTGCCATGAAGCGACGAAACGAACAAATTCTAGTCCTAGACGCCGACCAGCGCAGCGCTTTGGCTGCCACAAGGGCTTTGGGCGCCGCCGGATTTACAGTGCACACCGGCGACACTGGCCGCACAGCGCTTGCGAGCCGCAGTAAATGGTCTGTGGGGCACCTGCAATACCCCGACCCGAGCACGGGTCGGGATGCAGCGCTCACGGCCATTGGCGAATACTGCAAGAACCATGCAATTGATCTTCTGTTCCCGATGACGGATGTCACGACGCCGATGATCCAGACGGCGATAGATGTTGAACTACCGCCTACGCCCTGCCCGCCGCGGGACGTCTATGACACCGCAAGTGACAAAGGTCGACTGATGCAGTGCGCATCAGAGGCCGGGCTAGCAATCCCTCGCACACAACGCATCGATGGCGAGACCAGCCTGACGTCACTTCCAGATGGGTTCGAATATCCTGTGGTCCTCAAACCGACACGCTCGCGCATCCCGTTGGCCGATGGGTTCTTGCACACCCAGGTCATGGTTGCGCACAGCGACGCCGAGCTGACTAGCTTGCAACGGGAACATATCTGGTTTCGAAATCACCCCTGGCTTTTGCAGAGTTTCGTGGAGGGCAAAGGGCAAGGTGTTTTCGCGCTCTACGATCGGGGACAACCGATCGCCTGGTTCGCGCACCGGAGAATTCGCGAGAAGCCACCGCAGGGCGGCGTGAGTGTCCTGTCGGCCAGCGCGCCGATGGCCAACGAATTGAAAGAGTCAGCCACGACCTTGCTTAACGCCCTCGCGTGGCATGGGCCTGCGATGGTCGAGTATCGCGTCACCGCAGACGGGACACCCTATCTGATGGAAATTAACGCTCGATTCTGGGGTTCGTTACAACTCGCCATTTCGGCGGGTGTCGACTTCCCGGTACTGGCCGCGGAGTTGACTCGCGGTAAACATCCTGCGCCTTTGAGCGGCTACCGCCTCGGAATCAAGAATCGTTGGCTGCTTGGCGATCTCGACAATTTGTATTTGACCTTCAAGAGTGATCGGTTCACAGCCCCGAAGAAGCTTGCCGCAGCGCTTAGGTTTTTGCTGCCCTGGACTCCGGGTCTTAGATACGAGGTATTGCGTCTCGGCGATCTTGCGCCGTTCCGATACGAATTAAAGCGCTATTTCGGATTCTCGTCATGACGACGATTCTGCACTCAATCGATACTGGCGGCCCAGGTGGCGCGGAGACAATATTCACGACGCTCGCGGCAAGCCCGGCGCCGGGCGTCCGTCACATCGCTTTGGCAAAGCCAGGCAATTGGGTGGAGCAGACTCTGAGACGGCTTGGCGTTGAGTCCTACTTCGTCGACACCCGCGGGTCGCTTAATACCGAATACTTCAACACGATTCGCACGCTGATCCGCAAGCACGATGTCGATTTGGTGCAATCGCATCTGTACGGCTCCAACCTCTACTGCGCGGTCGCTGGGAAACTTGCTGGCATTCCGGTTGTGTCAGCATTCCACGGCGCACGTGATCTCGCCGCACCAGGATGGGCCAACGGACTCAAACGCAGCATCGTCCAGAGCAGCTCGGCTGCACTGGTGGCGGTCTCGCGCACCTTGCGCTCGGAGCTCGTGACCGCCGGATTTGCTGATTCCAACAAACTCTCGGTGGTCTACAACGGAATCGACACGCAGCGGTTCGCGAACGCGGCACGAGGTCACTTTAGAAGCACACTCGGCGTAACCAACGATACACCTTTGATCGGAGCCGTCGGCAACATTCGGTCACCCAAGGGTTATGAGATCCTGGTTGCCGCGCTTGCGCTGGTGCGCCAGAGAATTCCAGACGCAGAGTTGATTATTGCCGGTCAGGGAGACGGAGACCTGATGGCAGGCCTGCAACGTCAGATTCATGAACTCTCGCTAGGGGACGTCGTGCATTTGCCGGGATTTGTCGACGACCCACCGGCTCTGCTTGCCGATCTCGACGCATACTGTTCCAGTTCGCACTCCGAGGGCTTTAGTCTGACCTGCGTTGAGGCCATGGCTGCCGGCGCACCGGTTGTCGCGACACGCAGCGGCGGTCCGGAGGAGATACTGGAGCACGAACGGACCGGGTTGCTGGTACCGACGGCAGATCCACCAAGTCTGGCCGATGCACTCATCCGCACACTGGTCGATTCAAACCGAGCGCGTGAGCGCGCCGAGCGGGCGCGAGCCCATGTTGAAGCGCATTTTAGTGTCCAAGCGATGCTCGACGGCTATCATGAACTCAACAACAAGCTACTCAAGAACGTGACGCGACAATGATCAAGCGCACCGTAAAATCCATCCTGCAGCAGACGGCTGCGCTTGCCGGTCCGCACCGTTGGCGAAGCGGCGGGCAACTTGTGATTTTGATGTATCACAGAATCCTGCCACCGCACGATCCACGATATGTGGATGAGCAGCCTGGAATGATTGTTCACCCGGACACGTTCGACCTTCACCTGCAGATCGCCAAACAACACTTTGAAATCGTATCACTCACGTCATGGCTAGCAGCTGCCAACAGGAACGAGGCACTTCCCGCCCGCTCCTTAGCGATTACGTTTGACGATGGGTGGAGAGACAACCTGCAATACGCGCTGCCGGTCATGCGAAAGCACCAAGCGCCGGGAATGATTTTCCTAGTGTCCGATATGGTCGGCACCACAGGCAATTATTGGCCTGAACAACTCGCGCAGGCAATTCGATTATGCAACGCCAGACCCGATTCGCTTTGGGAGACGGAGGCATTTCGCTGGCTGAAGGACCTGGATCCCAACGTTACAGTCGCAAGCGATCCCGAACAGATCGACGTGGCGATCGTGGCCGCGAAGCAAAACTATGATGATGCAGCGCTTCGCCGACTATCAACCGCGATGCTCGATGTAGTGGCAAAGGATGTGGACGCGACGGAACGCGCACTGCTCGATTGGTCTGAAATTCTCGAAATGCAAGCGTCAGGACTCGTGGAGTTCGGCTCCCATACTGTAGACCACACTCGGTTGACCCAAGAGCGTGACGAGCAGGAAATCGACCACCAGCTTCGCGCTTCAAAAGTGGCGCTGGAAAAAGGTCTCGGCAAACCGGTCGATCTATTTTGTTATCCAAATGGCGATCATGCGCCAAAAGCCATCGCGCTTGCCCGGGAACATTACGCAGCGGCCGTGACGACCAAGCGCGGCTGGAATACGGTTAACACAAGTCGTCACACGATGTACCGAATCGGCGTCCACGAGGGCAACAGCGCAACTCCAGCTGCGTTTCGCGCGCGCTTGTCAGCCTGGATTTAGTGAGCCGTCAGTTCGCGATACAGCGCCACTGTGCGAGCAGCGCAGCCCTCGGCTGTGTAGCGCTCAGCGAAGCGTCGATACGCGCACTCCGCCAGCGCCAATCGATCATTTGGATCGGCTAGCGAAGTCAGCGCGCGATAGAACGCGTCGGCTGTGTGTTCGTTCACAAGCAGTCCCGCAGCGCCCTCGTCCAGTACGTCTGGCATACCGCCGACTGCGTGCGCGAGCACTGCGACGCGAGCAGCCATCGCCTCCAACATGACCATCGGCAACCCTTCGTGGTTTGACGTCATTGCAAGCGCGTCCATTTCGGCCAACGCTGCTGCCAGACCGTCCACGAAACCCCAACGGCTCACTATGTCACCGGTGCCATCTCTGCGGATCTGCTCATCAAGCGCCTCGGACAACGGCCCATCGCCGAAAACATGAAAGTGGAAGCGCCGATCTTCCGCGCGCTTAGCTTCTCGCGCGATACCGAGGAAGATATCCGGGCGCTTCACATCGACCAACCTGCCAGCCAGACATACGTTGATCTTGCCATCAACTCGAAACTGATTCGTTGACGCTCGGCCAGGTGCCGTCGGCGCGATGCCGTTCTCGATCACGCGCACTTTCCGAATTGGATAAACACCGGCCATCTTCTCAGCTAGCTCAGTTGTGACCATAATCATGGCGTGTTGCAACCAACGCGCAGTCCAACGATCCAACGCGTGATTCAGCTTTCGCCGCAGCCCACGGTTGGAAAACTCTGGCGCGCCATGCACTGTCCGCACTCCGACCCGCGCGCCCGCGATGGTCGCCGCGATACTACCAAGCACATTCTCTTTCTGACGATGCGTGTGTACGACATCAGGCATAGTGGCTTTCAGCAAACGAATCAAGCGGCGCACAATGTCGAGGCCGCTGAGTTGCGATTCCGGAATGACCTTGACATCAATGCTGACGTCTCGAAGACGCTCCGCCAGCAGACCTTCGTTAAGCAAGATGACCCGCACCTCCAGCCCATCAATCTGTTGCATGGCGCGGCACAGCTCAAATAGCTGCACTTCCGCTCCGGCCCATAGATCGCCAGATGCCAGATGAACGACTCTCATCGCTGAATCGACCATCACGGGAGATTACGGACGATCCTCGGCCCGATGGTGTTTGCAACGGATACCGGCAGCTTTTGCCATACCTTAATCGCCATTGCGTATTTGGGATTATCGGGATTCATTTTCGGAGGCTCGCCACCGTCGGCAAGCCAGTAGTGCCAATGCAGCTGCCGCGGCTCAGCGCCCCACTGTCGCTTGAATCGATAGGTGCCAGCGTCGACGGTTGAACGGCCGAAATCAAAGCGCTTAAAGCCCGCCTCGATCGCGTAGCGCAAGACTTCCCAGTAGAGCAACATATTGATCGAAATCCGATTGAAGTCTCGCACGGTAGACGCCCACGGAATCTCCAACTGATCGCGATGACCGATAAGAAAGGCGGCTGCAGCTGGCTTGCCACCAACGGTAATCGCCACGATCTTGATGTCGTCTGGAAAAGTGCTTGCCATCCGTTCGTAAAACGAGCTCGCATAGACCGGGGTACCAAGATCGCGCATGTTCCGGGCGAAGACTTCGTAGTAGAGCGGTACGAGCTCCGCACCGCCTACCTTGATCTCAGGGTTCTCGCGCAAGGGACGCCGCACCTGCGATCTCCGTTTGCTGCCGATGGCCTTGCCGAGAGCGTCTATCGACTCGGGCAGCTCGAGGATCATAGCGACTTTATCATTGCGAACGGGCATATCGTCCATCGATATCTGATCGCGGAACTCGATATGCGATACATTCGACGCACTTCCAAGCTTCACTGCAGCTTCGATTAGGGCATCGCGGGATACCGAGTCAGTCGACAACACACCACCGTAGTTGAGATACGGCATAGACACCATGAAGTTGCCGAACAGACGACTCTTAAGCTGAACCAAAGGCAGAACGCCAGTCACCGAATCGTCTTGTTCCGCCATCAGATAGCAAGGCCGTTGACGGAACTCGTGGGAGATCAATCGTCCCCAACGAAGATCGTGGTAATGACTGGCTGCCGGGTGTGCACGAACGAACTTATCCCACCGTGCATCACCGGCATGCGGATCGACTGCGATCACGCGCGTCGTATTCATCTACAGACCCTGTCTCGTTCAGGCCGCACTCAATGCGAGCGGCGTTGCATCAAGTGCAATTTCGGACAGGACCTCATCCATTCGTCCGAACCGGAAGTCCTTCAACAACTGACGGAGTCGCGCTTCCGTTTTGTCCAGGTTGTTGTAATGTCGGAATCGCGAAAACGCAGATGCGTCGATTCTCGGTTGGTCTGGATCGACTTCCCACGGGTGGAGGTAGAATACGAACGGTCTTCGCTCGACCGCGTTGACGCGTCGCAAGCCCATCCGTGTCAACCAGTATGGAAACAACCGAAAATACCCACCACCTGCAACAGGAACCTTCAAGCCGACGAGTCGTGAAGTTGTAATCGGAAACTCCACTAATTGACCACCATTGGGCGCCTTGAGTTGGTAAGGATGCCGCGGCGAGTCGGGAATACCGTAATTATCGTGGTGCACGGGGAAGATGCTGGAGTCATAGGTGAATCCAGCATCCACCAAGACATCGAGCGCCCATAACGAGCGACGAGTAATAGAATAGCTCGCCGCTCGATAACCGTTTACCGATTCCCCGATCGCGTCCTCAAGTATGCGTTTGGCGCGAATAGTCTCTTCACGGAACACCTCCGGCGCCTGCTCGTAGATCAACTGATGACTGAACCCGTGACACGCGACCTCGTGACCTGCGTCGTGAATGCGTCTGACAAGTTCCGGGTAGCGCTCCGCCACCCAACCCAAGGTGAAGAAGGTACCTTGGACTCCCGCCTCCTCAAAAACCTGCAGACAGCGTTCTGTGTTCGCGATCACTCGTGACGGTTGTGTCGCCCAGGTTCTCGTGTCAACGGCGTCCTTGAACGCGGCAACCTGAAAATGCTCTTCAACGTCGACCGTGATGGCGTTGACAATGTTGCTACTCATCCACCCGACCTCGAGTTGCGCGGCTGCCAAACCAGAGTCATTCGGACCGTGTCATCATCGAAACTCTGGATACCTACGGTGCTGTCACGCTCACCATGTGTGACTAGAAAGTTGAGTGAGAGAGTACGCGTCAGTTGCTTGCCCACAGTGAATTGGGCGAACAAGTTGTCATCCGAGCGACCATCCGCGAAATCATTCTGCGTGTAACCGAAGTTTGCGCCGACGCGCCAGCCACTGGGTAAGTCGCGGCTGGCGCCGAAGTTGACGCCAAAACCCTCGCGGTCCTGAACGTCAGTCACATCGAAGTCGAAATCGAAAAACCGAACCGCTGCGGTAACATTGCCGTTGCGCTGGGTGGACGTCAGCGTGACGCCTCCGGTTCGCTGCTCCAGTGCGTCCGCGACGGCATTCTGCTCCAACGCAGGATTGGAAATTGCATTGCCAATGTTTCTGTCGCCAAGAAACTGGGTGAACAACTGCCCACTGTCAGTTAGCTGCTGGCTATAGTTGAACGAAACACGAAGCCGGGAGGTCAGGTCCCGTCCGAGACCCAAGACGATGACACTACCGTCGAGCTCGTCCCTATCGCCATCAAAATTCACTCGGTTGTACCCGAGCTCGACATCGAGGCTCGATCGGGAGGTGCGGCTGGCGAACGTGACGGTCGCTGCCTGACGGTCGAAATCCGGGTCAATCTCCCTATCAAAGTCAGTAGTCGCACTACTGGCGTTCAGCGACAACGTGCGGTTGGCACTGAGGTTCCGGACGTAGGACAGCTCTCCGTTTAATCCATTGTTGTTCTGCGGCGAATCCTCGAAGCTGACATCCCTATAGAACGCAGACACACGAATCTGGTTCGTCGCATTGAGTGGCAGTGACACAATTGGGCCCGTCGAGAATACATTGACGTCCTCGCGGTTTTGGGGATTGTCCGGTGCAAAAATATCGTTCAGGACCTGCCCGAATGAATCGGCAATCTGCCAGGTCAGAATCCGATCAATGAGATCAAACTGAAAATTCGCGTTAAGTGATCCAAGCGTTTCATCATCGTTGGTATCTTTCGTGTAAACACGGTGTTCAACATCGAGGTCAATCGTACCGTTGATCGAGCGAGTGTCTGCATCAATATCCAGCGCGACGCCCGCGATGGCTGCGGTCTCGTCGAGACCATCCTCTGCGCTGCGATTGATATTGTTGGTGTTTGCGACACCCGCCGAAAGCTCGTACGCAACATCAACGTCGGCACGGCCAGGTGCCGCTGCGAGGCCCGACGCCAACACTAGAAGAGCACAGTAATGGGTTCGGGTTCTCGTTGTTATTGTTTTCATGACCTGACCCCTGTCAGTTGTCCTTACTCTGTGTTCGGCCGTAACCATAGCCATATCCATAGCCGTACTCGGTACCCGACAGACCGGCAACCGAACTCTGGTTCAGGATCAGATTAATCGCCTTGGACGAATCGATACAGCCTACGGCGTCTGCAGCTGCCTGCTGAGGCGTGCGTCCTGCGCAGACGACCATCGCAATCTGCCCCATATGTGAGGCCAATACTCGGGACTCTGGCGTAATCAGCAGTGGTGGCGAATCGAACAAGACTGCGCGGTTTTGATACTTTCGCGCTAGCCGCTGTGTCAGATCTGCCATCCGTTTGCTCGCGAGTAACTCTGTCGCCTGATCGTTGTGCTGTCCCGCTGGAAGCAGCGTCAACCCGGGCACATCAGTCGGCAGCAGCAGATCTTCGACGCGCAATTTCGGGTCGACCAGAAGATCGATCAGGCCCGGTTCCTTTGAAACACCGAAAATCCGCGAAATATGTGGCTTCGGTACGTCTGCATCAACGAGCAAGACACTGACATCAGTCTCGCTAGCCATACTGAGCGCGAGGTTGATGCAAGTAAAAGTCTTGCCGTCGCCGGACAGTGCACTCGATACCATGATCAGATTCCCATCTTCGATCACGCCCACGTTCTTGCCGACCGCATTGTCGAGCAACGGGCGCTTGATCAGTCGATATTGATCTGCCAGCAAACGCTGCTGCATCTCAGGCGCGAGCAACCCGGCTTCACGAAGCTTGTCCCGATCCACCTCAACCACCTTGTGGGTTCGGTACTCTCCGGTAGCGTCGATCGACTCCTCGCGCATTGCAAGCGTCGCGATGGTATCGTCTCGCGGATCGCGGGCCGGCTCCTGTTCCGCAGCACCTGTCTCGCCATTGTCGATCCGCGCCGGATCTCTAGTGGCTTTGGCGTCGCGGATACGCTTCAGTGCATTCTGGATCTTGCTCATTTTTTACAGCCTTGTGACTACCGCGCCGCCATCATGGCGCGAACCGCTTCCATGCCCTGCTCACGAGTAATCAAAACGATCAGAAACACGCCGACCAAAGCCGCGAGACCTGTTGCGAATACCCCAAACTGCGCGATTCTCTGTTTCTTTCTCTCTTCATTGACCACCAAAGAAATGCTGCCGAGCACCGGCAAGCCAAGTTTGTCGCGCAGCGCGCCTGTGTGATGAAACACAGGTCGAATTTGACTGATCAGAAATGCGATGCCGCCGCCTGCAGCGAGACCGGCGAGCAACACGCCAGCGAGTAGTACAGGCCGATTCGGCGATTCCGGCCGTTCGGGCACCAGCGGCGGGTTGATGATTTGAAACTGGACGTCCTCGCTCTTGTCAGCCGAATCGGACAGCTCCGCTAACTCGAGGCGTTCACTCAAATTCTGGTATTGCTGTTCTTTGACGCCGTAGTCCCGATTGAGGCGTTGCAGCTCAGCCTCAACCTGCGGCAGAACGTCGACTAGACCCTGCAGGCGAGTAATGTTGCGGCTCGCTGCGTACTCCTCCTCGGCCTTAGCAGCGATTTCGACGTCGATGTTATTCAGCTCTATCTTAATGCTCTGGTAGACCGGGTTGTCTGACGCGACACCGCCCGTCGATGCGAGCTCGGCTAGCGTTTCCTCGCGACGCCGCTCGAGCTCCTCCAGCACGGACTTCGTCTGAATCACATCGGGATGAAGATCCGTGAATCGCAGCGACAACTCCTCCAACTTTCGACGGTTCTCGTTGATTCGCTCATCGAGATCGGCGATTGGACCCGATTCGGCGGTTGCTTGAACGATAGGGGTTTCGCCGGCCAGCTGCGCCTCTAGCGCATCGCGCTTACGACGCATCAGCGACAATTCGGAACGGATAGCGTCCCTCGTCGTCATCGCCTCTTGCAGACTGCTGTAGTAGTCGGAACCCTCATCTGGCATTCGGCCGATATTCTCTCGTTTAAAGTCGGCTAGGCGCTTCTCCGCCGCCGTCAATTCGAGCTCAAGGTCGGCGAGTTGCTCGCGCAAAAAACGCTGCGAATTCTCTGCGCCTTCGCGATTCGCTCCAAGCGAGTTCTCCACAAAGTTGTTCAGCAGCGTCTCCACGACCACTTTTGTTAGCATAGGATCGGTATCGGAGTAACTCAGGCTGTAGAGATTGGGGTCAGATTTAGCGTTGTTCGAAATCGACACGCGCTCGCGCAGACTCCTGGCAACATCCGTGACCGAGCGGCTCTCATTCACTCTCAAGCTGAGATCAGTCTCGAGCACGACCTCCTCGAGCTGCTGCTGCCCGAGCAAAGCTTTGGTGACTAGATCCAGCTGATCACTAACATCGGTATCGACAATCAGGCCTTCCAGCGTTGGTCGAAGCTGCGAGTTGGTATCCACGTAGACTTGGGCCGACGCTCCGTAGCTATCCGGCAACAACAGCACAGCAAACCAGCCGCCGAGACAAACGAGCCACGCCGCCACCAAAGCGACGACGCGGAAGCGCCACATACCGCGCGCCTCGGATACGAGATATTCCAATTGTTCACGCACTTTAGAACAATGCCTCCGGAATAATGACAACGTCACCAGGGCGCATCGCAACGTTCTGATCGATACGGCCTTTGTTCATTAGGTCATTCAAGCGGATTCGGTACTCGGTCGATTCGCCATTGACGTTTCTCACCAATTTGGCGCGATTGCCCGCCGCAAACTCACCGAGACCGCCCACTGCAATCATGACATCAAGAATGGTCATACCTTCTCGGTAAGGGATGGCCTGCGGGTTTGCGGCCTGCCCCACAACACGCACCTGACCTTCATAAACCCCTTGGAAATTGGTCACGATGACATTCACCTGGGGCTGTTTGATGTAGATCTTCAAAACTTCTTCGATATCTCGCGCCAGCACGGATGGCGTCTTGCCGACCGCAACCATATCCTCAACCAGTGGCGTCGATATCTTACCGTCGGGCCGCACCGGCACCGTTGCCGAAATTTCTGGGTTTCGCCACACAAAAATCTCGAGTTCATCGCCCGGACCGATGCGGTATTTGCTGAGATCCGTTTCCGATGGCACCGTAGAGGCGCCAGCTTCGACCGGTGGCAACGCGGGTGGAGAGCCGCATGCAGTAAGCAGCCCGACACAGGCCGACAGCATGACGATGACTGTTGTGCGTATGAGTATTTTCACAGTGTCCCTCTCGCGGTCGGGAAAGTTGGTCTCAGGCAGGCGACCGTCCGCGACAGCGTATATGATGCCAAAGTCGTTGTGATTCGACCAGAATCGATTGATTTAATTCCGAAAATCTTCATCATTTATGTCACATGATCGTCACATCGAACGCGCGCGTACCGCTCTGGCCATTGTGATCGTCGCGGCGGTGACCGTGGCTGTACACGCGATCGATAGCGATCGAAGTTCCGTGATTCTGGGCGGCATACGGAATTCCGCGCACCTCCCCCTGTTCGTTTTTCTGACTCTGCTGATTCACAAAATCACAAGTGCCAATAGCTTGAAGACTGTCGCGACCGTCGCGTGCATCTCGCTGCTCGCCGAGGGGTCGCAGTACGTGTCCGGCGGTGAGCCGGACGTGCTCGATCTGCTGTCCGATGCAGCAGGCTTGGCCATTGCGCTCAGTGCCTGGCGCCTGTGGTTCGCAAGTCGTCGACGATTGGCCTTGGGCTTTGTTCTGCTCGGATTCGCACCAATGGCATTCTGGTGCTGGACTTGGAAAGTGCGAGCGAATCAGATGCCCTGCATCGCCGACTTCGACAACCCATTCCTGTCGGCAATCCAACGACCACTCAACGCCGAAATCATCGAAGCGAACCCTAACGAGGTTCAACTTGCCCTGCAGCCCAACCGCTATGCCGGCATTAGGCTGATTGACCCGGTCGCAGACTGGTCTGGATTCAGTCAGATCGAAATCATGGTCTCGACCACACCGGAGACTCCGATCACGATTAGAATTCACGACAGTGCGCATAACAATGAACACGCTGACCGTTACAACGAGCAGATCGCCGGTACGGGAGCAAAGCTGGTCATACCGCTGGAACGGATTCGACAGGCGCCCGCAGCACGCCCACTGAACCTTACGCAAATCTCAGAGGTGACCTTCTTCGCAGTCGACCCGGCACAGGGAACAACGCTCAAATTGGCCACGCCTTGCCTTCTGTAGCGCATTCAACCCCCACTCAGTTGATCGAACAGGGTCTTCGCCAACGCCCTATCGGCAAACGGCTGATCCGTCTCCAGCGCACGACCAAGCAAACGAAGGGCTTGCTCCCGTTCTCCGTTTCTTGCGAGCGCAGCGGCGAAATGCCAAGCGATCTCCGGATCCCGACCATCCAGTTCATTAGCTCGCCGAAGTGACTCAAGCGCAGATTCCGTATCGCCTTCATTGAATGCGATCCAGCCGAGTGTGTCGTTGACCGCAGCCGAGTTGGGCAACAGTTCTCGAGCCTGTTCCGCCGTCGCGCGAGCCCTGTCGTCACCACTCGCCGAGTACAACCACGCCAGATTGTTCAGAACCACCGCGCGGGACTGATCCGATGCTCGATCATCGCCGGCAAGTTGCTCATAAAGGGCGATCGCGGCTCTGCGATCACCTTTGGTATCCAGCGCCTGTGCAAGTACTGATTGAACCTGCACATCGTTTGGGTTCTCCCGAAGCCACTCCTCAAGAAGTGATTGCGCCTCGTCCACATCCAGCTTTCGCCGAATTGAAAATTGACGTAGCAATACCCGACGATCCATCTGTACACGTCCGGCACGCTCGAACAACTCAAGCGCCCCTTCAAGGTCACCACGCTGATTAAGGATATCGCCTTGCAACACAAGAGCGGAGACGTTGTCAGGCTCTGCTTTGAGAACCTCGGTAACTGCGAGCGCGGCCTTGTCCAAGGACCCTTCGCTCAAGTCGAGGTCCGCAGCGAACAGCTTCGCGATGTTATCGTCGGGCCGCAGTTCGAGGTAGTCGGCGATCGTCCTCCTTGCGCCTACAAGATCCTGCATGTTGATTTGTACTCGCGCTTTGTCCATCTGCATCAATCGATCCGTCGGTGCGAGCTCAGCTGCTCGAATCAGATCGTTGCGCGCCGCCTGTTCGCTACCAAGGCGCCCTCTGGCTTTACCCCGCATCTGTAACAAACGCGCATTGTCCGGAGCAATTTCCAGACCTTGTTCCGCATGAAACAACGCCTGCTCCAAATCGCCTGTAAACAACAGATGCTGGGCGAGCAAGAACCGCGGCTCGACCGCCTCCGGTGCTGCATCTACGGCAGCTTGGACGCGTTCGATCGCGAGATCACTGCGTCGGCTTCGCATCGCAAGTTGAGCGAAAGTTGCGAGTCCGGGCATATAGTCCGGGTGATCATCCAGTAGTGCAGCGAGCAGTTGTTCAGCCTCATTGATCTTTCCGTCTGCCAGATCGACTCGAGCCAATCCATAGCGCGATGGAATATGATCCGCATCGATGGAAAGCGCGTCCTTGTAGTATCGGCGGGCTATCGCGAATTCCTTCAAATTTCCCATGAGCTGGCCCGCAAGCGACCAGGCTGAGGCATCATCCGGGTTGCTCGCAACCAGCCGTTCCGCCTCACCAACCGCAGACGCCCTGTCGTCACTCGCGAGATGCGCAAGCATCCGCAAAAGAGACCCTCGGTAGGCGCCGGTCGCATCATCCTCGACGCTCTCCAGAATCTTCAGCGCCTCCGCTGCACGTCCAGAAGCGAGATAACTGTAAGCGGTCGCCAGTCGCAAACCCGGGTCATCGGGCAGCTGTTCAGAGCTGCGCTGAAAAAACTCAACGCCATCTGACGGATTGCCCGAAGCAACGGCCGCGCGACCGAGCAACGCCAGAACCTGTGGGTCTTGGGTCTGTTGAGGTGCAAAGTCCGACAGGACTTCGAGAGCCTCCTGCGGGCGACCGAGTTGGAGCAGCGTCTCGGCCAGCAACTTGCGAGCTGCAACGCTGGTCGAATCAAAGCGCAGCGCTTTCGAAAGATACGCCTCTGCCTGCCTCAGATTCGATTGCTGCAGATTGATGCTGCCAAGAAATAGATCCGCAGGTGAACCCTCTGCTACTCCCTCGCTGATACGAAGCAAACCCGCTCGCGCGCGATCGATGTTGCCACGCTCCAACGCAATCAGCGACTGCAGGAACAGCGACTGCGGCGCCCCAGGAAAAGACGCACCGTACTCGGCCAAACTGGCCTCCGCCGATTCCAAATCCTTACGCTGCAGGAAATTCTCGACACGCACGAGTAGCACCTGCGCACGAGTGACATCAGAGCTCGACCTATCGAGACTTTGGTATGCCCGTTCAACGAGCGGCGTGCGTGCGTCGACCGCCTGTTCGCGCTGTGCAAGAAACAACAGGAGCTCCGGACTTTCCGGAACGGCCATCCTGGCACGACCTAACCATCGATCGACGGCTTCGGCATCACTGGCTCTCTCGGCTAACGACGCCAGGCCGACATAAGCATCAGCCATACGATCATCAAGTTCGAGAGCTTGCGTGTACCGCTCAACCGCCTGCTCCCGCTCGTTGACCGCCGCGAATGCATGCCCGAGCAGCGTGATGCGCTGAGCGGACACCGGCTCCGCCTCGAGTGCCTCCTGCAGTTGCTCAATGACCTCCCGAGCCCCACCAACAACTAGCAGACTCTCGGCATACTCGAAGGCGAATTGCGACAAATCAGCACCGAGCTCGGCTGCACGCGAGTACTCCGCCGCCGCAGTTCTGTAGTCGCCGACACGTTTCGAAGATTCGGCGAAAATCAGCCGAGCCTGGATATTGGCAGGCGAATCCTGAAGAGCGCTGCGTGCTTCCAACACAGCCGACCGGTAGTCTCCCGCCGCCATCGCTTCACTGGCTCTGGCTATACGGTCTTCGGCCGTGGGCTGGCAAGCGCTCAACAGAATACCGGTGATGAGAGTGACCACCAGAAACCGCAATCTACAATGCAGTCGCTCTTTCATGCTCTAAAGACTCCTTTCATTTTTGCAAGACCAGTTGTTGCTCCACCGCTTGCAGTGCGGCGTCGACATCCAAAGGTAACGCTCCCGATCGAATCGCAGCACGGCAATTGACGTCGCACCGTTGAGCGATCATGACAACGGTCGTATCTAAACGACCCATGAGTAATTGTTGAAGCCGCAACCATCGCTCTCGAAATGCTGATCGCGCCATCACACGCCCGACGAATCTACGCTCCGCGAACCACACGCCGTCCCCGCTAGGTTCGGTCACTACCGTGAGTTGGACACCGCGGTTCAAGCTGAACGAGTCCACGGTCGCATACCGACCGACCGCATTGGCTGCGCGCTCATTAGAACTAGCGAACGCAGGCGCACGAGTGCTTTGCGATTCATACCAAATCAAGTCGACACACATCGGATGCCCCTGCCACTCGAACGCACCCCGCTGCTCAAGCGTCTCTGATCGGTGATCACTACGCCATGCCCCGCATGCCTGTGAACGCGAGATACTCGAGTCAGCCAGACTCGGTGGTTGCACACTTTGAGTGACTCTGGATTCCAACACTAGCGCAATCGACGCCGTTACCGCACAGGCGCCAATAGCCAATAGCAAGCGGCCAGCGCCAGGCACTGGTAGCGCTTTTGCTTTGGACTCCCGGACCTGTTCCGGTACCTTGCCAGCCACCCAGAACCAAACCAACATGGTGACAACGAAGACCAGCCAGCCTACGAAAGCATGATCCACGACTTGCGGATGATCGATACCGAGACGAATACCCATCTGTATAACAACAACGACGCGGATCCAATTACCCACCACTGCGAGCCCCATCGCCAATGCCAACAGAACAAGTGAATCGCGGACACTGGCGACGTAAAGATAGTTGTAGAGCGTCGCTACGGCCGCACTGATGATGAAAAACCGCAACCCACTGCAACCTGCGGCGATCTCGAAAATCCCACTGGATACTGTTACCTGATTGCCGTCAACAAACGCTGCAAGACCTGTCCAGAACACGAGCTGGCTCACGGCAAGAACGGTTAGAGACTGAAGGGCTGGATTGATCAAGTCCCAGATCGGCAAGCTGTAGTAGAACAATAGCACCGGTATCGCAAACGGCATGAGGGCATTGCGGCCATAGACGCTAACCAACAACGACAGTAACAGGATAGGCGCTACAGCTTGGAACACAATCACCATGCCGAGAAGTTGGCCTATCGCAAGCGCAGCTGCTAGCAAGACTGAGACGCCAAGACTCAACGCATCGAAGCGCCCCACTGATCGAGCTGCCATCGCCTGCAGGATCAAAACAAGTGTGAGCGGCCCTAACAGCAAGCCGTGAGAATAAGTGTCATTTCGTAACCAATGATGGATAAGGTTCTCAGTGCCGGGCCTGAACGATAAGACTAGCGTTGACAGCAGTATCGCCAAATACAGGGGATGCCACCCAAGACGGTGAACCCAAGAGATGAACTTCAAATTTGAGAGTTGCAGTGGCATGTCCGCCATCGCGAGAGAATTACACTAGAACGAGATGATACCGGAACCATGGTGCGCCGATAAGGAACCCGGTCCGGTAGCGATTTGTGACATGGTTCACGATTTCGCCAGAGGCAAACTAACGACGAACTCAGTGCCTTCGCCTACTGATGAATCAACCGCAAGAGTACCGTTCAATTGGGAGACGTACTCCCTCGCCTGGTAGGCACCAATACCCATACCCTGCGCACCTTTTGTTGAAATAAACGGCCGAAACAACTGCTCGCGAACGAACGTACCCGTCATCCCAATACCCTCATCTTGGATACGAACCATCGCGTTTTCGCTATCGTTCGTAAGCTCAACATAGACGGCGCCGGTCTGCTCAATGGTAGCGTCCTGTGCATTTCGGACTAGGTGACCGAGAACCGCGCCGAGTCGCTCTGGGTCCGCATTGACCATAACCCCCTCAATCTCGCACTTGAGCTTTGGTACGGGTTTTCGGTTCGATGCGTCTTCGACCACCCGTTTCAGCAACTCGCACAACGCGATCGTCCTGACGGACTCAGGCTCATTCTGCCGATTCAACGCTGCCAACAACTTCTCCATCCGACTAACCGAGTTCGCGATAGTTGAGATTGCATCGTCAATGAATGCTGGGTTCGACTTGTGCTTCTCAGCATTCTTCACGACAAGACTCTGCTGAGCGATCAGATTCTTCAAATCATGCATGATGAACGCAGTGAAACGATTGAACACATCAAATTCGCGAGCTTCAGCCAACTGATCTCGAGTCCGATCACGTTGCAGAAAAACAGCCAGTTGCTGACCAACAGTCCGCAAAAGGTCGTGGTCTTCAAAGTTCAGAAGTGGCAGCCCGGAAGGTCGCACTAGCGCCGCCACACCCGCGAGTTCACCTTCCAACATCATCGGAACGATGATCCTGTCATGCGTCACAACGCGATCCTTGCTGACGTCAAACCAATGATCGTAGTGCTCCGGGTCTCGCAGCGCCTCTCGACCGTCAATCACCCAGTCACGTTGTAGTAGAAACCCTATCACGGGGTCGTCCTCGGTAAGGGTCTCTGGCGCTGAATCCGAACCCAGCATGGCCGCCTGATCGTAGACCCCTCCCTCCGAAGCTTTGATCCACAGAACCGCAGCAGGGCTCTCAAGAATATCTGCCAGCGCATCGAGACACAGATTCGGCATCGGGGCACGTCGATTGTCTTGCGCTAATCTTCGGATTAGTTTCAGCCACTCCTCACGGTAGTCGTAGCGGTTCGCATAGAAGTGAGTGGCGATGAATACCCGCAGACGACGACGCAACAATGGAGAGAACAACGTCAACACCAGCAGCAGCAAACTGGCGACGAAGAACAGTCCTCGAAGCTGACCGCCCCATTCGCCGCCGCGTTCTTGGATGAACGCACCAGCAAAGGCTACGACAACTAGATATGCGCCTACTCCAATCAGGGTGGACGAATAAAACACCACCTGTCTTGAAACGAACAATCCGCGCTCTGAACTAATGTTCTGCTTCAAAGCGAACAGCAGTACTGGCACCACGAGCGCATTGACGAAGCCGCGCACCGCCCACAATTGCTCATCAAGTGCACCCAATAGAATCGCGTTCGAATAAACAAACAAATCGAACGTCAAAACAAAACCGAAAGATGTTGCGACCAACGTAGCCAGGCGCCGACCGGGTCGGTCTGCGTTTCGATAAATTTGCTCAACAGCAAGCAGGCCGATGATCGAAATTCCGACGATAAAGTAGTACAAAAAATTGAAGTCGATGCTGTCGCTCACTAGCGAGCGCCAGATAAGAAACGCTGAAACGACCAATAGCAACCAAGGAGCATTCGAGAACCAGCGTCGCCACGGATTGGTGTTACCGCGACTGACTAGCTGCCCGAGAAACAGCAAGAGCGCTGCCCCGTGGATCGTGTCTATTCCAATAATTAGACCAATAGAGCTGACGTAAAGTGCCGCCCAGGCCATGACGGCCGCCCAGCCCGCCATCAACGTAGCCATGGCAATCACGAAGTTGTCTGGCCAATGGAACCGACGGTTGACCACCAGCATGCCGGCGAGCATTAGCCATGCCACCGCAGCAGTAAGATATCCCGCTTGAATGAATCCCATGGACATGACTATACCGTCGTATCCACCGATAGGAACCGAGAAATGGCTATCTCGCGCCTTTTTGCCAGAGGACGACCTCGGCGGTTTGTAGCAAAATCATGAAGTCGAAGACTAGAGTCCGATTCTTGACGTAATAGAGATCGTACTGCAGCTTTTCAAACGCATCTTTCTCGGACGAGCCGTAGGGGTAACACAGCTGCGCCCATCCTGTAATGCCCGGCCGAACTCGGTGGCGTTCCAGGTAGTAAGGTATCTGCTCGGATAAAGTCTCGACAAATTCCGGGCGCTCAGGCCGAGGGCCCACCACACTCATGGTCCCTGCCAGGACGTTAATCAGCTGCGGCAGCTCATCGATCCGCAGCTTGCGAATCACGTTGCCGACACGTGTAATTCGGTCATCATCTTTTTTCGCCCAAATCGCTTTGCCGCCAGCCTCAGCATCGGTTCGCATACTGCGGAACTTCAGTACATTGAATACCGTGTTGCCCTGACCTACACGTCGCTGCCGGTAGAAAATCGGTCGGCCGTCTTCCAGCAGTATCAGAACGGCTGTGATCAACATAATCGGCGAGGCAAGGATCAGAACCAAACTGCTCGACAGCACGTCAAACACACGTTGAGCAATTCGCCGCGGTAGCTGGCGACGAAATCCATTTTCAAAAATAAGCCAACTCGGACTAACTAGGTTTAGGTTGAGCTTACCGGTCTCGCGCTCCAGGAAATTCATGACATCAGTGATATCGATGCTCTCCAGTCGGCACTCCAACAATTCTCGGATTGGCAACGAACCACGCCGATCATCAAGTGCGATCACTATTTCATCAATCTCATGACGCCGGCAGTAGTCGATTAGTGATGTGGGGAAGGGTCGAACACGCTTCTTTGGAACTTCGGAAGGCTCGTCGCCCACCATTGCGATGAACCGTACGAGTTTAAAACCTCGCTGATCAGACTGACGGCGCAGCTGGAGAAACTGCTCCGCGCGTTTGCCGGCGCCAAGCACAAGAATCCGTCGCTTGAAGAGACTCTCGTCCACTAGTTTCAAAAACAGATATCGAACACCCAACAACCCAGCCAAAGCCAACAAGCTGGAAAGCGTCAAAGTGCCCGGTGTTAGATAAAGATTGCGAAAGAAATAGTAAACAAACGGTAAAGCGACTCCGGTCAACACGACAGCCGTGATCACTCTGGCCGCGACCCCTGCGAAGGTTGCGCGCAGCGCTATCCGATACAAACCCATCGCGGCAAGCGAAAGGAACAACACGCCGCATACAGCAAGAATTCGGGAGGTTTCGATCGCTGCGGATGCGGGTGCTCGGACCCATCCGAATTGAACCGCCAACATCGTACCGACACATATTGCGGCGCTGGTGACAAGCATCTCTGTGACTACGAGGATCGCAACCGGTAAAGAGATGTAGTGATCAAAAAGTCGAATGGCCATTGCTCGCAAACAGAACCGTCGTTTTAGTTTCTAATCGCGCGCTCCCGACCCCCGACAGGCAACACACGGCAAAGGGTTATGTTAACGGTTTTGCTGTGACGTTCTCGTGAACTGTCTCACTAATCGACGATTTCGCCGCCGATTTCTTCGAGCAGCTGTTGCGTTTTCTGGTGCATTAAGTTCGAATCGGCCCTGCTCTCGACATTCAACCGAATCACCGGCTCGGTATTGGAAGCGCGAAGATTGAAGCGCCAATCGGTGAACGCCAAGCTAATACCATCGACTCGCTCTGATGCTATCGCCTGATCGATGTACCTCCCCCAGATGCGTTCCATCACTTCCGTTGCATCGGCCACGCGCCGATTGATTTCCCCGCTGGCAGGAAACTTAGCGATGCGCTCCGCCACCAACTCGGAAAGTGACTTGTCGCCCTGGGACAAAATCTCGGCGATGAGTAGCCACGGAATCATACCGCTGTCGCAATAGTAGAAATCCCGGAAGTAGTGGTGTGCGCTCATCTCACCACCGTATGCGGCGTTTTGTTCCCGCATCACGGCTTTCATGAATGAATGGCCGGATTTACTTTGGATCACGCGACCACCACTGGACTCCACAACCTCCACTGTGTTCCAAGTGAGGCGTGGATCGTGAACGACCCCACCGCCTTGCTCCATCGCGAGAATACTGGCGGCCAACAAACCAACGATGTAGTAGCCTTCGATAAACTCACCCGACTCATCGAACAGGAAGCAACGGTCAAAATCCCCGTCCCAGGCGATACCAAAGTCGGCACCCGAGTCTTTGACAGCTTTGGCTGTGGAAAGGCGGTTGTGCTCAAGCATTGGATTCGGCACACCGTTCGGGAAGTTGCCGTCTGGCTCGTGATTGACACGCACAAATTCAAAGGGCAAGTGCTCTGAAAGTCGGTCCAGAGTCAAACCCGCACCGCCGTTTCCAGCATTAACCACAATTTTCAATGGTCGTAGCTTCGCAACATCAACGTATGAGAGTAAATGCTCGACGTACGAGGCATTGATGTCGGTAAGTGTTCGTGACCCTCTCGTGTCAGCGCTCAGGCGCTGATCGGACTCGGCAAGTTCACGAATCTGATTCAATCCGGTGTCGGCACTGAGCGGTCTCGCACCTTCTCGGACTAACTTAAGCCCGTTGTAGTCTTTCGGGTTGTGGCTCGCCGTTACCATGATACCGCCATCCGCCTCGAGTGCCCCCGTCGCGTAGTAGACCATCTCCGTACCGCCGAGCCCGATATCGAGCACCTCAACCCCAGCCTGCATCAGTCCGTCCGCCACTGCATTCGCCAGCGATTCGCTAGAGAGCCGAATATCACGTCCCAGCACGACGCGCTTCGCGTCCAGATACTGGGCCATCGCGTTACCGATCCGTAGGGCAATTTCTTCGTTTAACTGGTCAGGCAATCGTCCGCGAACGTCGTAGGCCTTAAAGCTCGGGATATCAATCGGCATAGTTTCAGGCTCTCAATCTCAGCTCAGGTGTTGGTCCCTTCGCGACCGTAGTTATCTTCAAATCGAACGATATCGTCTTCGCCCAAATAGTCACCTGATTGAACCTCAATGATGTGAACGGGCTCATCGAAAGGATTTGCAATGCGGTGCTTCTCGCCGATCGGAATGTAGGTCGACTCATTGACAGCGAGATCGAACTCTTCGTCGCCGCGCGTGATTCTAGCCTTACCTTTCACCACTATCCAATGTTCCGCTCTGTGGTGATGAAGCTGCAGGGATAAGACCGCACCGGGTTTGACGATCAACCGTTTTACTTGAAAATTGTCGCCTTGATCGACCCCGTCGTAACTACCCCATGGGCGGAAAACCTGACGGTGCAAAGCAACTTCCGGTCGTTCATCTGCCTTGAGCGATTCGACGATCTTTTTGACGTTCTCCGAATCGCCTTTTGGCGCCACCAGAACAGCATCTTTGGTTTCAACAACGACATGATCGCGCAGCCCGACTGCTGCGACCAGCCGGCTCTCCGAGCTAACCAGTGTGTTCTGGCAATCACTTAGAATCACATCCCCACTGGTGGCGTTGTTGCTTGCGTCCTTTGGAAGCGCATCCTGCAGCGAAGACCATGACCCGACGTCACTCCAACCGGCATCCATCGGGACAACCATCGCTCGTTTCGTTCGTTCCATCACAGCGTAGTCTATCGAGTTGGACGGTGACTTAGAGAATTCGTCAGCGTCAGGCCGAACAAAATCCAAATCCGTTTTCGCCTTAGCTATGCTCGCCTCAGCAGCCGCCGCCATGGCCGGTTCGAACTCCTCCAGCTCAGCCAGGTACGCCGCTGGCGGCAACAGGAACATACCGCTATTCCATAGATAGTCGCCGGACTCAAGATAACTCTGGGCAACGCTCAAATCCGGTTTTTCCTGGAACGAACTAATCGGCGCAGGTTCACTCCCGTCCAGTTTCGCCTGGATGTAGCCATAGCCCGTGTGCGGGCTCGTCGGCACTACACCAAAAGTGACAAGATGCCCGGACTCGGCAGCTCCAAACCCCTTTTTGACCGCATCCGCAAACGCCGCGACATTCTTAATAACATGGTCCGCCGGCATCACCATTAAATACCCCGCGTCGCCACGTTGACGGCTGAACGCGGCAGCAAGTGCGACCGCAGGCGCTGTATTGCGCCCCTGTGGCTCCAGTAGGATGTCTGCATCGACGCCCAGCGCTTGTAGCTGTTCGGCGACCATAAAGCGGTGGGTGTCATTGCAAACGACTATCGTTTTTCCGAGCGGTAAGTCGATCGCTGCAGTCCGGCTCGCAGTGTCCTGCAGCATGGTCTTTTCCCCAACCATGGGCAGCAACTGTTTGGGATAGGTAGCACGTGAGACAGGCCACAATCGGCTGCCAGAACCACCTGACAAGATAACGGGAATGACTGATGACATGGTTTCGCCCGAATTATTGGTTATTGTTTTGCCTAAGACCTCTGCCTATCGCATAGTACTGGAAGTCTTTGAGCGCCATAACATCAGGATCGTACAGATTCCGTCCATCAACGATGACGCGGTCCACAATTTTCGTCTTTAGCAAGTCGAAGTCAGGACTACGAAATTCCTGCCATTCGGTGACGATGGCTAATGCATTGGCGCCGTCTACGGCTTCTACAGCACTGTCACATAGCTCAAAATCATCTCTTTGTCCGTAGATTCTCGCCGCTTCCTCGCTAGCCTCGGGATCAAAAGCACGTACTTTGGCGCCGGCATCCCAAAGCGCCTCAATCAATACGCGACTCGGCGCCTCCCGCATATCGTCGGTCTTAGGTTTGAAAGCCAGTCCCCAAACAGCAACAGTCTTGCCTTTGAGATCGCCGTCGTAGTGCGCGGCAAGCTTCTCGAAAAGTCGGCGCTTTTGATCATGATTTACGGCTTCAACAGCGTTTAAAAGTCGGGCCGTATAGCCTGTCTCGCCCGCGGAGCGCGCAAGTGCCTGCACATCTTTCGGAAAGCAGGACCCGCCGTATCCGGCGCCGGGATAAATAAAGTGGTAGCCAATCCGCGGATCCGAACCGATGCCAACACGGACTTTCTCAATGTCGGCATCGAACCGCTCTGCCAAATTGGCAAGCTCATTCATGAAACTGATTTTCGTCGCAAGCATCGCGTTGGCTGCATACTTCGTCAGCTCGGCCGAACGCACATCCATCACAATGAGTTTTTCGTGGTTGCGATTGAACGGTTCGTACAACGCCCGCATGAGTTCCGCGGTTCTCGCATTGTCAGTACCGACAATGATTCGATCCGGCTTCATGAAATCCGCTATCGCCGCGCCCTCTTTCAAGAACTCGGGATTCGAGACCACGTCGAAATCGAAACTCGCCCCGCGTTTCTCAAGTGTCTCGTTGATTTTCTGAGTCACTCGATCTGCCGTTCCGACCGGAACTGTCGATTTATCGATAACGACTTTGTAGTCGTTCATGTGCGTAGCAATCGACTCAGCAACTGCTAGCACATACTGCAGGTCTGCAGAGCCATCCTCATCCGGTGGCGTTCCAACAGCGATAAACTGGAAGGTGCCATGTGCAACGCCCTGTTCGACTTTGGTCGTAAAGGCGAGGCGCCCCGCCTCGCGGTTGCGCTCAATATAGGCATCGAGTCCCGGCTCATAGATCGGGACATCGCCCTGATTCAGGCGAGAGATCTTGTCGGCATCAATATCGACACACAGGACATCGTTGCCCATCTCCGCCATGCAGGCGCCGGTGACCAGACCCACATAACCAGAGCCGAAAATGGTGAGTTTCATAGACGGAATAAAGGTTCGAACCAGTCGGAATTTTATCTGTACGAGCGCAGGTTTGCCATATTCGGTCAAACTACTGTTTTCGATATTCCTTCAGATCGGTGACCTTTTGGTTCGCGGAGAGTCTGCGTTCATTCCAAACGTAGTCCTGAATTCCGTCCGAGGGCCCGTAACCTTCTACCGTGCTTGAAAGCACCGCCCGCAGCTTGTCATGGTCTCTCTCGTCGATCGCGGTTCTCAGCTCGGCGAGGCTCCGCGAGAGATCACCGTCGCTCGGAGATTGTTCATTGGCTCGCAGAATTCGCGGATGCTCGGTGCCACTGACATTACTGCCGATCAAAAGCTCTTCATACAGCTTCTCTGCCGGCCGCAAACCAGTGAACACAATTTCGATATCGCCCTCTTCGCCGTCAGAGTTGTGAACGGTGAGCCCACTCAAGTGAATCAGTTTGCGCGCGAGATCAACGATTTTCACAGGCTGCCCCATATCCAGGACGAACACATCGCCACCCTCCGCCAAGGCCGCAGCCTGAACGACCAACTGCGCCGCCTCCGGGATGGTCATGAAATACCGCGTAATTTCAGGGTGTGTGACTGTGACTGGACCACCCTTGCGAATTTGCTCGCGGAACAACGGCACGACCGACCCGGACGATGCCAGCACATTGCCGAACCGCACCATGCAAAACCGTGTGCGAGGGCTGCGGCGACTGGCCCGCTGCAGGATCATCTCTGCCAGCCGCTTGCTCGCACCCATGATATTTGTTGGGCTGACGGCCTTGTCAGTCGATATCAGCACGAACGTGGATACCCCTGCTTCGATTGCCGCCTCAGCAGCCGACTCGGTGCCAAACACATTGTTATCAATCCCCGAGAATGCGTTGTGCTCAACCATGGGGACATGCTTGTATGCTGCTGCGTGGTATACGGTCTCCACGTCAAACGTGGTCAACACCTCAAGCATCCTTGCCTTGTCGCCCACCGAACCCAAGAAGGCGATGATTCTGGTCGATAAGCCCGATTCTGCACACTTCATGCGAAGCTCTCGCTCAATCGAGTACAAGGCGTGCTCAGATTGTTCGAAAAGCAGCAGCTTCCGGGGCTTGATTTCAAGCACCTGGCGGCACAGCTCAGATCCGATGGACCCGCCCGCCCCGGTGACAAGGACGACTTTATTCGCATTCTGCTTTTGTAGGAGATCTAATTTCGGTGGCACAGGATCTCGGCCGAGCAAATCCTCCACAGCAACTTCGCGGACGTCATCGACTCTGGCTTCGCTTGCGATGATGTCGCCGATATCCGGAATCGTTTGCACGCGGAGTTTGAGCGGTTCCAAGTGATCGAGAATTCTGCGTCTTTGACGCCTAGATGCGCTTGGCATCGCCAAAAATATTCGAGAGGCATGAGTTTTCTCGGCGACTTCGGCGACATTTCGTGCCGGATAGACCCGCAGATTCTCGATACTCCGACCGACATTCGAAACTTGGTCATCAACGAACGCTACCGGCAGAAACCGTGGCGAGAACGCGAGCGACTTAGCTAGCCTGACGCCGCCGCTGCCTGCACCGTAGATAATCACACGCTCCCGGTGGCGCGCCCTCTTGTTAATCAGTTGCCGTGCGCCGAATCGCGATCCCACAAGCCAGATTGCGGCTACTAGCGAATACACCGACACGAGGCGCCAAGACACCGAATAGCCGTAGTGAGTTGATGCAGCCGCAAACAAAATCAGCGCATACAAACTTACGACGCGAGTCACCACCAACAGCAGATCAAGACTCAAGAATCGTATGACGGCCCGGTAATATCCGGTCAGTACACCGGTCGGGAACAAAACGAATACATGGATGAGCGCGGCTACTACGAACTCGGCACCAGTAGGTTGTCGCCCAGCGACTAACTGAATCGCAAATGCTGTGGCGAACATCAGTGCGAGAAAATCGACACCGAGGCTCATTGCGAGTTTATAGGACCTCGGCAGCCTCAAGAGACCGACTCGAAAGGGCTCGGGCACCAATTGCTTCCCTGACATATGCCTACCTTGGCGTTTATGCTATCAACATAATGCGTTCTTAGCAGAAAAAGTCATCGGTTGCGCGGAATTACGTCAAATTTTCCGTGCAAATGTTGAATTCGAATGACATTGGCATGAAGCCAATGAAATCCGGCGTCCTGTGGGTATCGGCATCTTCCGAATGCAGGCTCAAGCCAACACACGGTCGACAAACGACAGATTCCCATGTCGCTTCACACCGCCTGCGAATCGTCCAGAATCTCAGAAATGATACCTACCATATCCTCGAGATTCTCCTGAGTCAGCGTCGGGTGTACAGGCAACATGATGCTCGTACGCCCCAATTCGGCCGCGACCGGCAGTGGCAGCGACGGCCGATAATCCGCCATCGCTTGCTCGTTGTAAATTTCAGGACACGCGCCCGACAAACCCGGCAGTCCGCGCCGACCGATTTCGGTAATGATCCTATCTCTGGACCAGCCTGGCGCGAGATGTTCCGTCACGACGAACATATAGAATTTGTAGTACGCATGCCTGACGCCCTCGGGGGGCGCGGGTATCCGAATGCAAGCTAAGCGCTCAAACGCCTGCCGGAGAAAATCGGCGTTGGCATTTCGCGCATCTACCCAACTATCGAGCTGCTCTAGCTGCCACGACGCCAACGCAGACTGGAGTTCAGTCAATCGCCAATTACTACCAATGCCCTCATGCAACCACCGGAACCCAACAGGGTGGTCGTTACTCAGCGTTCGTGCCCGCGACTTTCCATGGTCCTTTAAGCTCCATGCACGCTCAAAGACGTCCTGGTCACGGATCAGCAGAGCCCCGCCCTCCCCGCCGGTCGTCATGATCTTATCCTGACAGAAAGAAAACGCCGCACAGTCGCCAAAGGAACCAATAGGCTTGCCATCGATGCGCGCACCATGTGCTTGGGCGCAATCCTCAATCACAGCAATCCCTCGTGCATCGGCGATCGACATGATGCCTTGCATATCGCATGGCCAACCCGCTAGGTGGACAGGCAAAATTGCCTTGGTAGCCGGCGTGAGTGCTTCTTCGATCGACTGCGGCGTGAGATTCTGACTGTCTGGACAGACGTCCGCGAAGATCGGCCTCGCCCCCCTTTGGACCACCGTGCTTACAGACGCGAAGTAACTTCGGGGCGTGACGATCACATCATCGCCGGGACCGATATCAAGGGCTGCCAGCGCCAACTCCAAAGCAAGTGTGCCATTCGCCACGGCGATCGAATGCGACACAAGATGGTATTCGGCGAATTCTGATTCGAAACGTCTGCCAACACTACCCGTCCAGTAGTTGACCCCCCCGGAGCGAAGCACGTCCGCCACCAGCTCTACCTGCTCTTCCGAATAATGGGGCCAAGGCCCAAGCGGCTGTCTCAGTTTTCCGATCACTCGAATGCTCCAACAGAATTGCCATTTCTGGGTGACCTGCGGCGCGCCTGGCAGCTGGCCACGACCGCAGGCGAAGCATTATAGTGGCATGGCAGCACGCGCGCGATGCAAGTCGCGCAGCATCCCCACTTCGAACGACATCGTTTTGGCCGGCTCGAGCCCAATCTCGCACCTACGCTTGCGAGACGCCTGCTATGATCTTTGCACCAAAGGGATTGCAGGGAAGGCGTCAGGTGCATAAATCGATCGTTCGGAAAGCATTGGCCATTTACGGCACGGGGGGATTTGCACGCGAACTACACTGGTTGGTTTCCCGGACTAGTGATTTTCAAGCGACCGCGTTTGTTGATGACGCTCCGTCAGCGGCCGCTACCTTCCTCGATTGTCCGGTGCAGACTTTCGAAGACTTCTTGGCCAACCCTGCCGGTAAGATCAATAGAATCAGCATTGGAATTGGCAACCCGGCGGTTCGTGAGTTGCTCCACAACAAATGTACAGAATCGGGTTTGGAGCTACCGGTATTGATCGATCCCACAACCAGTCTCTCTGACACGGTTGTTCTAAACGCTGGCGCCGTCGTTTGCGCCGGCACGGTGTTAACTGTCGATATCGACATTGCGCAAGGTGTTCAAATCAACCTGAACTGCACAGTCGGACATGACTGCAAAATTGGCGCGTTCACGACACTGTCACCGGGGGTTAACGTTTCGGGCAACGTATTCATCGGCGAACGGGTCTTTATCGGCACGGGAGCGAGTATTATCAATGGCAGTGAAGACCAGCCTCTGCGAATTGGTGATGACGTCGTGATTGCTGCCGGCGCCTGCGTGACTCGCTCGCTTGAACCGGGTTACCTGTACGCCGGGGTCCCGGCCCAACAAAAGAAACGCCTTACGCCAGACTAATGTCGTTGATTACTCGCCTGAGTTTCCGTCGCTACTTCGCACATCACGGTAGAACGGTGGCATCGTCGCATGCCCTTCAGCAGATACACCGTGTCGCGACACGACTATCCAGACGGTTCGCACCATGATTTTCAGATCAAGCCAGATGGACTGTGTATCAACATACCGCACATCCAGCTCGAATCGACGCTCCCACGTCGTAGCGTTACGTCCGTAAACCTGCGCCAAACCCGTAATTCCGGGTCGAACCTCGTGGCGACGCGCCTGAAAATCCGAATACATCGGCAGGTAAGCCATGAGCAATGGGCGCGGTCCAACTAGCGACATATCACCGCGCAGAACGTTCCAGAGTTGGGGAATTTCATCAAGCGACAAACGACGCAGAATAGAACCGGTACGTGTGAGCCGTTGGTCGTCGTCCGTCGACACGGCGTCTTGATTCAGTGAGGGCCGCATCGTTCTAAACTTGAGCAGCTCAAATGGCTGAGCATTCAGCCCGGGTCTCTGCTGGCGAAAAAATACCGGCCGACCCATGCTGACGAACACGGCTATGGCCACCAAAATTGTGATCGGTGCCAAAACCGCAAGACCGGCAGCCGAACACAGAATATCAATCAGTCTTTTCATGGATTGTTAAACAAACAACAACGAGGTGCCGCTACTGTACCGTCGATGTTGGCGACTCGCGACTGCCCGACCTAGCGTGTGCACCAAGTCACACGAAAGCGCGTATCGAAGGGCGCGCTGGATGTATTCGTCAAGAGCTACCGTGCTAATATCCCGCCGGGCCGCCAGACAGTTCTCGGTGCAATCTCCCCCAAAATCTCAACGCTATGCGGATTCTCTACCTCCACCAGTACTTTCACACGCCAGACATGCCTGGGTCCACCCGCTCCTACGAAATGGCGAAGCGCTGGGTAGAGGCTGGCCACCATGTCGACGTTGTATCCGCCACGGCGCCACCGGGAACCGAGGGGTGGCACTGCCAAACCGTCGATGGCGTCAATGTGCACAATACCCACATCCCATACTCGAATGAAATGAGCTATGCGAACCGCATACGCGCGTTCATACGATTCGCATGGCAATCAGGCCGTCGCGCTCAAAAGATCGGTGGTGACCTGGTGTTTGCCACAAGCACACCGCTAACTATCGCGTTGCCGGCGACCTACGCTGCCTCCCGTCTGCGCATCCCCATGGTATTCGAAGTGCGCGATCTTTGGCCTGAGCTTCCGATTGCTGTGGGCGCATTGCGTAACCCACTGCTCATCGGCATGGCACGACGACTCGAACGCTTCGCGTATCGGCGATCCGAGCAGATCATTGCTCTTTCTCCGGGAATGGCCGAAGGGGTCGCCAGCACCGGTTATCCACCGGAACGAATTGTCGTCGCACCCAACGCGAGCGATATCGAACGCTTCGACGTCGATGAGTCGCAAGGAAACGAGTTTCTAGCGCAGCATCCCGAGCTAACCGGGGGCCCTCTCGTGGTCTACACCGGAACTCTCGGCAAACTAAACGGCGTGACTTACCTGGCTGAAATTGCCGGCGCAATGCGAGAAATCAACCCGGCAGTTAAGTTTCTGGTCGTGGGTGGTGGTTTCGAAAAGAAGCTTCTAAGAGAAACTGCGGATCGTGAAGGGGTCTTGAACCAGACGTTCTTCATCCTGGATCAGCTACCCAAGAACGAAATGCCAAAAGTCTTGTCGGCAGCTACTGTAGCGACATCGCTGTTCATCGACTTGCCCGAAATGTGGAATAACTCAGCCAACAAGTTTTTTGATGCGCTAGCCGCACGACGACCTGTCATGATCAACTACAGCGGATGGCAGGCTGAACTGTTGAGGCAATCCGAAGCTGGGATTGTCGTCCCACCTCGCGATGCTAAAGTCGCGGCTCGAACGCTCAACGAACTCTTGGTGGACGAAGGTCGCCTGACAGCGGCATCGCGAAACGCCGCCGCTCTCGCCAAGCGTGACTTCGATCGTGATCAGCTCTCCCGCACCGTACTACGGTCAATAGAAACTGCGCAATCCGAGTACCGACGCTAGATCAGGCTTTCAGACCAAGCTGCAAAGACTACAAGAGAGTGCTTGCGAAACGACCGGCCCAACCGCACGGTCGCTTAAAAAAGAGCCAGTGAGAAGTAGGCTATAGCGAGAACGAGTGTCCCGCCGACTCGTCCACGAATCGTTGCACGCGAGAACTCGATCAAGCGCTCGCTTCGGGAATCGCAATACTCGGAAAGACGGCGGTCAATCACAAATATCGTCAACACCGAGAATACTGAGTTGAAAACAAAACCGGTATTGGCCAAGGTCAGTCGGTAGTCTGGAAACAGCGACCCTAGAAGCATCGGCAGGGTCAGCCCGACACAACCGAAAAATCCTGCTAACGCGGAAAACCAGAATGCGCTTGTTCGATCACGCATCGGGGCCGAAGGGTCTTTAACCAGACTGCTGATATGCAACGACTCACCGGATTCGCGTCGAAAAAATAGCTTCGAGAAAAACCGTAAATAAGTTTCGAAGTACAAATTTAACGAGAGTGAAAATAGCGAAAAACACATGATCGCAAAGGCACTGATCAGAGCCAGAGTGGCAAATTCGATACCCCGATCCACCAAATAGCCAAACGACGGGAAGAACATCGCAGCGCCCACCCGATTGAATATCAGTAGGCGCAACGCACTATTCGCACCGAGACTATTCTTGCCGAGCACGGCACCGGCAACCTTAGGGAATATCTGGACGATTTCGAAGCCGAGTGTGATCAGCAAGCCTAGGCCAGCCACGGCGGCGGCTAACAAAAGAAGCGGCGTCGCGTTTTCAATCATGGTTGGTCCGATCGAGGCACTAGGCCACCGTGGTCACTCTGTCCGCTAGCACAGAGGACCCATAGCGTCAGGACTATTACCGAAAAATTATCCGATAGATCTCCAGAGAACATAGAACCTACAAAGATCGACCAAAACAAAACGGCTAGTAACGGATTGTTGGATACGAATGCTTGCCCTAGTGACAAAGTCGCGGCCGTCAGAATGGCCAAAACAACGGCAAACCCAAAAATCCCATAGTGAAACACGAGCTCCACGACAAGATTATGCGGATAAGCAAAGCCATAAGAGGCAAACGGCAGAAAGTCTGAATAGACATGCCCGAAAATTTGAAAATCGTCTGTCAAAGCGACACGCCAAAAGCGCATTCTTTCGCTGCGTTCGATCGCCTCGATAGTCAGCCCACTTAAGACTCGAGAGGAGTCGGCCAGCTCAATCAGAACAGCCGTTAGCATTACCAACAGTGAGAGCCCTGCAGCGGTGAGCAGCGTACGGTGCCTGGAGCAAAGAAAAAACACGGCAAGCAATGCGATCAGCCCGCCTCTCGATCCGATGACCTGCAGTAGAAAAATCGAAAATATAATGACACCAAAACAAAGGAGTCGATTCATGCCGCCCGCCCTGCGGGCAGCAATCAACGCCAGGCCGAACATGATCGCTGTCCAGCGATACAGCATGTTAGGGCCAAAAATAAAATTCAATCGGCCGTCAATTTCGCTGCCAAACAGAACCGCTGCAGCCATGAATACAAAGCAGACGAACAAGATCAGATTTAACGATACAACTTCGTCCTCTGCCACCAGTTCGCTGAGAAAAAAAGCAAGAATACAGCCGATCGCCGCCTTAGCTGGCCATAGTGGATAGGCCGTGAAATACGGGACTTCCAACCGAATTGCCAGAACGCCAATGATTGCTAGACAAAGGCAAAATGACACCACCAGAGTCAGATTGCGTCGGTTCACCTCGGGATTGAGCACACCGACGACGGTAGCGACGATGAACATCAGAGCGATTGAAAGATCGATACCGAAAATCAGCGAATTGCCGCTCAACAGTGCCAGAACAAATCCAGCCACGGCGACTTGTCTCAGGCCACTTCGCACACTCGAAGGATAGGATTGCGAGAAGTGCAATACGTGCCGAGTTGCCGCTTTAGTCATAGCAAAGAGTCTAGTTCCGCGGGAGCCACGAATCGAGCTGGCACTCCAACACCAAAATCTAGTGGCGGCAGCGAATCTACCAGATTGTAAGGTGTGGGCCTGATGCTCGGCCTGTCATTTCCGCGAAACGCGGTAACGCAATAACTAAGCGTACTGTTAGATGCCACGAATACGGAAGACGCCACCAGAGAACGCAGAGTTGCTTCGAGTGGTTCCATGACGAATGTGAACTCGTATTCAGAAAAAACGACATCAGAGAAAAAACGCCTCGCGCTTTCATCATCATTGGTGAATACCGTAATCGACCTCGTGGGCTCGGATTGAATCGCAAGCCCAATCGCTTCCGAATAGTAACTGCGATCCAGAATGCCGAACGAAGCATTAGCCGGCGATAGAAAATCACCGCCGCGAAAATGAACGGCCAGCTGTGGGGCGTGCTCTGCCGAGTCTTGCAATGCATCACCGACTGCACGCAGCCAATGCGCGTCCAGGTCGATGCGATCTTGAAAGTAGCCAAGGGCATTCAGCGATTTGACGCTGGCATCCATCTTGAAGCGACGAATATCGAAATCAGTGAACAGGCTTCGGCCCAGGACTCTTGCGAGGAAGAGATCAAGAAACAACAGCACAAAATTCAAAAAGGGAGTTGCGAGGCTGACCCCTAGCAGATTCGGCAAGATTGTCTCGTGATCGGTATGGCCCAGCACGCGGCGCAGCGGACCGGTAAGGAACAGTCCGCTGATCCGATCATCTTTGGTAGCCCGAGCCAGTTGGAACAGCTGATTACCGGTGCCGCCAATCAGAAAAAAACATTGCCTATTGCCGCCCATTAGTACTCAAAAATTAGTGACGCACCGATGGAGCGCGTCGAAGGCCTCATCCATCGCGTAATGGTGATTGCCGAGGAACAGACCCTGTCGATCCAAGTGATCGGCATTCGCCAGTGTTCCATGAATTTCCGTACTCATGAAGCGCAACACATCGTTCTTCGCAAAGTTCCCGGTGACAATCGGTCGACACTCAAACCCGGCCGTGCTTAGTGTGTCGTAAAGCTGTTTTCGGGTACGGTCCGATTCAGGACGGATCACCATACTGAAGCCAAACCAACTGCTTTGACCTATTTCCTGCTGAATAAGAATCTCATCCTGATCTGACATTATCTCCTGGAATCGCGCCGCATTGCGGCGCCGCCCCGCAATCAGATCGGGCAAACGTCTGACCTGCTCTTGTCCGAGCGCACCCGACATTTCGAGAGGCCTGAGGTTGTAGCCCGGCAATACGAATTTGAATGACTCCTCAAATGGATCATCACTCTTGGTGCCGGTGACCCGATTATTGACCGGGAGGTTGCGCGTCCACCCATGAGCGCGAACACACAATAGAATATGGTAGAGCTCCTCGTCGTCAGTGACGATCATGCCCCCTTCCATTGTCGAAATATGATGTGAAAAAAACGAACTAAATGTCCCCATCAGACCGAACGTTCCGGCCTGGCGATCAGCGAACGTGGCGCCCATCGACTCACAGTTATCCTCCACAACGCGGAGATTATGGTTCGACGCTATTTCGTTGATTCGATCGAAGTCATTCGGATTTCCAAGCAAATTGACGACCATAACTAAGCGTGTTTTTTCTGAAATCGCTGATTCCAATTGATCGAGGTCATAATTGAGCGTGTCGAGATCAATATCGACAAACTTCAGCTTCAAACCATATTGATGCAGAGGAAAATACGTCGTACTCCAAGACACAGCCGGGACGATGACCTCATCGCCCGGACGCAAAGGGTCGTCCTGAACATAGAACAGCGACGCAATCATAGCGAGATTCGCGGACGAGCCCGAGTTCACCATGACGCAGTAACGACTGCCGACGAATTGCGCGAATGCCGTTTCAAATTCCGACACCTCTCCGCCCATCGTAAACCTTCCGGAATCGATGACCCTCTGCAGCGCGTCGTACTCTTCGTGACCCCATGTTGAGGTCGCCAGCGGAAATCTGACTGAGCTCATGTCATTTGCTCCTTAAGGTAATGCTCGTAAGTCTGACGAACACCGTCCTTCAATGGCGTTTTAGACTGCCAACCCCAATCCGTCGCGACTGAGGAATCAACAAGTTTCTGCATCATTCCAACCGGTCTATCCAGATCATGTGAAAACAGACCACTAAAACCGACAACCTCTGCAACCGCAGCGTAGTACTCGTTGATCGTGTAGTCAGTTCCCAAACCAACGTTCATGAGTTCCGGCAGTGTGTCGAAGTGGCTGACGGCACGCCAAATGCAATCAGCTAGATCGCTGGCGAAGAGAAACTCCCGACGAGCCTCGCCACTGCCCCAAATCTCTACGGTTTTATCGCCGTTCTGTACCGCGCAGTGAATCTTGTGGATCAGCGCAGGCACAAGGTGAGAATGTGCAGGATCAAATTTATCGAAATAGCCATAAACATTGCACGGAATCAGAGTCTTGTAATGCCGATTCGGATACTGCTGATTCACGTACATACAAAGCCTGGAAACGACGATTTTCGCCAGAGCATAACCCTCGTTGGTTGGCTCAAGCGTTCCAGTCAAGATCATCGACTCACGCAATGGATTGGACGCTTCTCGCGGATACATGCACGAGCTACCCAGATTGATCAGACGTTCCACACCAACCGAATGCGCTGCAAGTACAAGGTTTCGGCCGATGTCCAGATTGTCCGCAAGGAAGGCTACCGGCTCCCGAATGTTCGCCTGGATACCTCCGACACGACCAGCCAGATGAATGACAATGTCGGGCTTCTCACGGCTAAGATAATCCTCGACCTGGGCATAGTCGGTCAGGTCCAGCGCTTTACGGTCAGGAGACAAAATGTCGTATTGCCCAGCGCTTGCGTGCGCAATCAGATTGCGCCCGACCATGCCGCGACCGCCTGTTATCAAAACTCTCATCGGTTACATCTTGATCCGGTTCGTTAGTCCGCGCTTTCCACGACTAAAGTTCAGTCAGTCGCTTCTCGCGCTGCGCGCTCTTGTAGTCCTCTCGAACCATTTCGGCTACGAGCTCACTGAAGCTAGTGGTCGGCTCCCAACCGAGTTTTCTTTTCGCCTTGCTCGCATCACCCAACAATGACTCGACTTCTGTCGGCCTAAAGTACCGCGGGTCAACCATAACAATCGCTCTTTCGTCGCCATCGTCAGGGTTCGTCCAGTAACCGACCTCGTCAATGCCGTCACCTTCCCAGCGAACTGTCATACCCAATTCCGTCGCGGCTGCGTTAACAAAATCACGCACGCTGTATTGGGTACCTGTAGCGATTACGAAATCTTCCGGCTCTTCCTGTTGCAGCATACGCCACTGCATATCGACGTAGTCGCGCGCATGGCCCCAGTCACGTTTCGCATCAAGATTTCCGAGGTAGAGCGCACCCTGCAAACCGAGCCTGATGGCAGCGAGGCCACGGGTGATCTTACGGGTAACAAACGTCTCTCCTCGAATCGGACTCTCGTGATTGAAGAGAATCCCGTTGCACGCGAAGATCTTATATGCCTCACGATAGTTCACAGTGATCCAGTACGCATACAACTTGGCCACCGCGTACGGACTACGCGGATAAAACGGCGTCGTTTCAGTCTGAGGCACCTCTTGCACTAAACCATACAGCTCGGAGGTAGACGCCTGGTAATACCGGGTCTTTTCCGTCAGCCCCAGGATTCGGATTGCCTCGAGAATTCTGAGAGCTCCCAGTGCATCGGAGTTGGCCGTGTACTCCGGCTCCTCGAAACTAACAGCAACATGACTTTGTGCGGCTAAGTTATAGATTTCGTCAGGCCGCACTTTTTGAATGATATGAGACAGACTGGTTGAGTCAGTCATATCACCATGATGCAAGACGAACCGATCGTCGGAAACGTGCGGGTCCTGAAATAAGTGATCGATCCTCGCCGTGTTGAATAGCGAGGTTCTCCGCTTGATACCGTGGACCTGATAGCCCTTAGACAATAGTAACTCTGCGAGATACGCACCATCCTGGCCGGTAACTCCCGTAATCAGTGCCTTTTTCATACTCTTCCCTAAAATTCTCGCCGCAACACGGCCCACAATTGCATCACGCGCCCAGCTTTCCTATCCCGGCACGCGCACTCAGTTCGTATCTCGGATGCGAAGCCCCCAAACCGCCACCAACGCACCCAGAAGCAAACCGAGAAAACACCCCAAAGCGATCCAAGCTAGTCGACCTATGCCATAAGGTTGTTCCGGCGCAATAGCCGGATCGATGGTAATGAAGACATACTCTGGCGATACAGAGGCCAGCATCTTCGTCTTCATCTGCTCCTCAACAAGACGAAAAAGAGCAATCCGCAACTCCGCGACAGAAGTTTTTTCAATCTGGCGCTCCAGATAGTTGATGCTTTGATCCGACTGCTCAATATCACGCTCTCGCATCGTCGTATTCAATTGCTCAACGAGCGTAGCAACCCACAGCCGTGCAACATCAGGAGACCTGTGCTCGACTGCAACGTGAATTAATCCCGACCGGTCATTCTCGTAAATGAACAACCGATCCCTGAGTTCTTCATAAGCTTCGAATAGCGTTGGTTTGGACTGTGCAGACGCCCTCCACTGCTGCGTCGACTCGTCGACCAAACTCGAATCAAAGGACAGTGTCCGATCATCCTCATTCCAATCTACAACGGCGAACAGTTCTTCGAATAGATCGTTGCTCTCTATAAACTCATACAGGAATTTGCGGGAGATTAGGACTTCCAAGGCCAGCCTTGTATTGTCCACACCCTGATCGGGCAAATTAACTCCTGCAAGAGAAGCGAGACCTCCGTATTGTCCGGCAAGCTGCGACAATCCTTGGGTTGATTGAGACGAGTTCGGTGCGAGAATCACTTCGGCTCGGTAGTAGTTTGGAATCCAAAAAGCCAACAGCGCAGCCGCTACGCTTCCAATCAACCCGCCAAAAAACAGAGTCCATTTTCGTCGCACAATCGCATCAATCAGACTTAAAAGGTCGATCACTCCGTGAGCAGTGCTACCGGTCTCAGTTTCAAATTCTTTAGAAGCCATCTGACGTCAGAAAGAATTGACCGCGGCGACCGCCACTGCCAGGTTGTAGACGATTTGTGTGACACTGGACCAAAGGGTCAGCGGCGCGATTCTGTCCGCGTCGATCGGCACAACGATCGTATCGCCAGGCCGGATATCTGTGCCGCGCGTACGCCGCAACCAAACGGTAGAGGTTCCCGCGACTACCTGGCCGTTGGCTCTAACCACGTAGATACGTTTATCGTCGGCTTTGGCGGTCAAGCCACCGCTCCGGGCGATGTAGTCGGACCGATCCAGTTCCGAATCAAACAGATGTGAGGTGGCATACTGAACCTCACCGATCACGGTGACTTCCTGTGTTTGCTGTGGAATCAGAAGACGATCACCATCTTTCAAGACAATATCTGATGTTGACCCGATGCCGTCCGCCAATATCTGATCGAGCTCGATCACCAGTCGTCCTGCGGCTTCGCTTTCACGCAGTTGGGCCAACAAACTCTGACCAAACGCAAAAGCCTGCTGCGAATCGGCACTGAGCTGATTGCCTTGCAACGCCAGTGCGGCAAGATCCGCTTCTAGGCGGGAAATCAACCCGTCGATTTGCTCTTCTTCGCGTCGCTTCAGGCTCTCTCGAGTAAACAGGCTTCCAGCAACAAACGACAAGTCTGTCAATCCGCCTGCACGCTCGACGACCGAGGCCAGAGTCTCACCGCGCTTGATCGAATAAGTCCCTGGGAAACGCACCTCACCTTCTATGCTGACCGTCTCTTGTCCGCGCCACTCTGGAATTTCGCGGATGATGAGGTTATCGAAGGGTTGCAATACCTCATCGGCTAGCAAATCACCCTGCAGCACACGCTCCAGATCCAGATTGACCAGTTGCGTCTGTCTCGAGCCGTCTTCGCCGATCACGTAGCGAGTGAGTTCTGCATCTCGCAAGAAGGCTGCATTGCTGATTCCGCCGCCGGCGCGCAACAAATCGCTGACCCGCATTTGCGCTTCGAGTGGATACTCTCCAGGAGCAATGACCTGACCACCAATCGATACGATCAACGGATCATCACCGTTGCCTGCTTGCGCCTTCAGCTCATCGACCACCGCCTGCAGCGCGACGCCTCGCGTGGGTCCGTAGGGGAAAGTCATCACGCGATCGCGTGGCATCAGCTGCGGGTTCTCATCCGAGCTGGGATTTTCAAGCGCAGCACGAAGATCGGCCGAAACCACCTCGAGCCTGCCGTTGTCACGCTCCCGCCGAATCATGATGTAACCAAGGTCCGCCGCGGGCTTCAGCGAGGTGATTGCAGGAAGCACATCGGTCAGCCGCACGTCATCTCGCCATTGATACTGGACAGGCCGCCAGACGTGGCCGGATAACTCAATCGAATCATCGAGGCGATCCAATACCGGATAGACTCGCAAAACATCACCGTCAACCAGAGCAACGCCCAAACCGGCCGAACTTGATAAGTCGGCATCGATTATCTGGCGATCGCCACGGTTGGTAACCCGTTCAATCCGACCAGTGTTGCGATGCGCCATCGGAGTCAGTCCGCCGGCAAGTCTCACAAGATCACCCGCGGTAGCCGGACCGCGAAGTTCGTAGTAGGCCGGACGAATCGCTTCACCTTCGATTCCTACACGATCACCAACCGGAGGAACAAAAATCACGTCACCGGGTTGCAATCGTCTGTCTGCCCGAGTATCGCCATTCAAAAGCAGGTCATACAGATCGAGCCTGCCCACTAACTTGCCGTTGCGCTTGAGCTGAACGTTGCGGAGCGAGCCGGTCGTTTGGATGCCACCCGACAAGAACAGCGCATTGGTCATCGTCGACAGGCCGCTAACCGTAAACGAGCCAGGACGGTTGACGTCTCCGAGCACGAATATTCGAATTGAGCGCAGCTCGCCCAATGACACACTGGCCCGTACACCAATCATCCGTTCGGCCACACGATCAACGATATCCGCTCTTACGTTACTAAACGACAGCCCAGCAACCTGTATTGGCCCGATTTCCGGCAGCGTGATCTCGCCATCGCGAGTCACCGCAGTGGTGATAGAGCGGTTCTCGTTGCCGAGATACTCCACCAAAAGCTCATCACCAGGCCCCAGTACATAATCGGTCGGTACCGGTATGTCCGTAGCAGGTGCGAACGTCGTGGGAACGCCTTCGAACAAGTCGTAGCCGAAGTAATCCAACGCTGCGACGCCAATCGGCTCCAGCGGCAACAGCCGAGCTGAAATAGTAACGTCGCGGAAACTCTCCACGGCACTCAGTCGAATCTCAACTTCCTCTTCGCTGAGCCCGATCAACGGCACAGTCGCCACGCCGGGTAACACAAGCTCGCCGGCCATGGATGTCTGCAGGGCACGTGTTCCAATCAGAGACCGAACCGACGGTGCAAGCAGCTCATCGTCTTCATTATCGGGAAGCTCGAATGTGACGATCAACGTATCGCCACCGCGCACGCGAAGAGTCTCATCGAGATCATCGTCGACAGCTTCTTCAGGTGGTCGAATCAGATCGGGGAAGGCCGGTGCGCGCTCACGACGAGCACTGCCGCGATCACCGGCAAAATCCTCGAGCAACGCCTCTCGCTGATCCTCAGGCAGCGACTGCAGCAGCTCAATTTGCTCTTGGCTAGGTGCCCCGGATTGCGCCAACGCGCCGGATGCTAAACACAGAATACCCAGCCCGAAGTACCAAACGCGTCTATTCATTGACTGTCAATTCACAACCCCTGCCGCCATGCGCGGCAGGAAAAAACACCAATTCGCCGCTTCATCGCAACGCAGAACCCCCGTCCCGCAACGTACGCGCAAAACAGTTAATCGTGAAAGTATACCTCAGCCGGCACTAAAACTGCTTTCTCCAGCCTACAAACAGTCGACTGTCATCCTGCGTCGAGCCTGACTCTAAATCCTCAAATCGGCTAAATCCGACGCCCAACTCGAGTTCGCCGTATTCCAGTACACGCCGGTGACTGAGCTCAATCGACTGAAAATCGGCCGGTGTCGGCGTCAGCGTATTCGAAAAGTCGAACGAGCCCTCTCGATTCAACTCAGCCACGCGCACAATCGCCTGCCAGTTATCACCGTCCGGCTCAACAGCCACCATGCCCAGAGTAAATACGCGCGAATCATTGTCAGCGCTGTGACCAATGCTGCGGCCTCGGTAACGGTAGCCAGTTGCATAAATGCCATTGTTGTAGCCACAGTTTGGCCGTGAGCTTGATTCGTAGAACTGACAAGTCGTCCCGGAGAACTCGGCAAATCCGCGCCAGCTCACCATACTGAATGACCCCGAAGCCTCGACGCCAAATTGACCCAGGTAGCGACTTGGAAACCCACCGGCCTCATCCTCGCCAATCATCTGCACATAGAATGCGCCGTTCAAAGGCGCGAAATCAGGCGACCAGCGAAGATCGAATCCAGCAAGCTGGTTGCCGGGCTCGGAGCTGCGGGTAATGTCATCATCGCCCCGATTGTCCTGCCCCAGTGTCAACTTCACCAAGGTATCCAGATCGCAGGGTCGATCACCATTGCCGCACCATTGAGCGGTTCTCGACAAGCCGATTTCCAAAGTTCTTAGCGGTCTGAAATTGAGCCTCAACCCCAGGAACCTTGCATTGGGAACAGCGCGGTCGTTTTCCAGCTGCCCCCATATCAGACTTGCATCCCATGGTCCTATCCAACTCAGCCAGCGCGACTTGAATGGGGCAGTGTTATTGCGTTCTATGGAAATCGCCGGAATGGGCCGGTGGTTATTGCCGAGAATGATGCTGCCGTCGTAGGCCGGCCCCCACCAGCGCTCCATGACGCCAGCCGATATCATGTAATTGCCAACGGCCACACCAACGAAAGATCCGTCGAGACGAGTATCCTTGTCGTCATCCGGGTTGCTGACTGCGTTGACATTAACCCGTGCCGCAAAGCGATCACCGGTATATGACACACCGACGGTCACGTCGGAATCTTCACGCGCTCGATCTTCGAACCCTCGAAGCACAAGAGGCTCCGTATCGTATTTGGCGTCAACACCGTAGTGAAGCTCACCGGTCTTAGTCGCGCGGTTTCCAAGTCGTCGCACCCTGAGCAACGACGCCGCCACATCGTCATCCAAGGTGGCCGCATTATCAAAATCAGAAATGTTGTTGAGAATATCGCCCCATGACAATGGCCAACTCGTTACGGGCGCCGTAATGATCCCTTCGTCCGCCAGCAGCTGAATATCATGCCGCAATGCCATGTCACCCGGATCCAGCCAAGGCCCTGCGTAGGCTGTGACGACCGTCAACCACGCGACGCACACCCCTATACCGATTTTTCGATGCACCTGACTTCCTTGCGGCTCTCTATCGCTGGAGTGAATGATACCAGCGCAGCGCTGGCTAAACGATATTGCAGGCATCCTCGAAACTCAGGCGCGGCAAGCGTGGATGCACGGCCTCATAGTCCCCGTACCCCACGTTAAGAAGAAAATTCGCTTTGAACCGACCATCAGGAAAGAACGTCTCGTTGACGCCATTGGGATCGAAGCCTGACATCGGACCACAATCGAGCCCCAGGGCGCGCAGTGCAATGATCAAATAGCCGCCTTGCAGGCTGCCATTGCGCATCGCGTTTTCGTAGATCGTTGCCTCGCTACCTGTGAACCAGTCTCTGGCGCCAGGGTTATGCGGATGCAACTCGGGAACCCGCTCATAGAACTCGCTGTCGTACGCGACGATTATCGTGCTCGGTGCCGTCATCGTTTTTTCAACATTGCTTTCAATGAGGTGCGGTTTTAGTCGCGCCTTCGCAGATTCTGAGTTGATGAATGTGAGACGGGTCGGACAACAGTTTGCACTGGTCGGCCCCATGCGCATCAACGCATATGCCTGTCGCAGCAACTCATCTGGCACCGGCTTGTCCAGCCATTGCGAACACGTGCGGGCTTCGAGAAACAGCCGATCCAATGCAGCTGCGTCCAATTGGCTCATTGTGAATCTCCTATGAATTCCCATACTTCATTATCCAGGCGAACCGCACCCTCATCTCTCAGTTTGATCAGATGCGCGAGCAATGACATACGTGCGACAGGGCGAACCGCTTCTGTGACGTGGCTGTAAACGACATCTAAAAAGGCGTCGATATCGGCCGGGCCATGGCTAGCGACGACGTCGATCACTTGACGCTCCCGCGCTAGACGATGCGACACGATCGTATCGATCGCATCAAAGGGCTGATCAATGACATGCCCATGACCGGGCGCAATCGCTTGCAACGGCATCGCCCGAAGGCGCGCCATCGCATCCAGGTACGCCCGCATGTCGCCGTCTGGGGCTGCTATCACAACCGTCGATCCCTCCATAATGTGATCGCCGGTGAAAAGCAGGCCGGTAACGGGCAGGAACAAACACACATGATTTGAAGCATGTCCGGGGGTGTGCACGACTTCGAGAGCTTGCCCATCGCAGTCGAGCACTTGGCCGTCCTGCAGCTCGACGTCCGGCACGAAAGAATCATCATTTTCGAAAGTGGATGGCGGCTTCATCCCAAACAACGGCGCACCGGTAAGCTGCGCCAGCGGCGTTGCCGCCGGACTATGGTCTCGGTGGGTGTGGGTCACAACGATGCGTTCCAAACGATCACCCACCTGCTCCGCCAACGCCGCGACGTGTTGCGGATCATCAGGGCCGGGGTCGATCAGAGTCACTCTAGAGGATCCAACCCAGTACACGTTGGTCCCCGGCCCCGTCATAACCCCTGGGTTAGGCGCGGTGTAACGCGTGACATTCGGCGCGATCAATACGGGGGTAGCCGGCGTAATGGGAATCAAAGCGGTACCCGCGTGCCATCCGGCAACACCACACTCCGCGCATCAGTCTCAGGGTCGATCACCGGGACGATCTCGCTGATGGCCTGTTTGTCCATGGTCCGCGCGGCCGCCATTACCGACGCCACATCGTCGAACTGCGCTAGCCACTGAAGATTGACTCGAGTGGGCGGGTGCATTCTCAAACCATCATTTGGCTCGGTCTGCGTGACCTCACGCGGCGACACCCATCGGCTCTCGGTTGTCTCACGCCCATCTGGCGCACCCTCTTGATGCGCGGGCACTGGCGCAACAAAGAAACGGGTGGCGTAGCGTCGCGACAGGCCAACAGGCGTCGTCCAAAAGCTGACGTACTCGAGCCGTGCGATGTCCAGTGTGAGGCGTTCGATCTCACAAACCTCTCGCAAAGTCATCTCGTTGTTGGCGAGCGCGACGCGGTAGTCTTCAAACCTGCCCACGTTCTGCGACGCTCCTGGCTGGCACAGATCGCCTTCGAAATTTCTCGCCAGCAGCAGGCCGCTTTCCTCAAAGCACTCCCGCACAGCGGCAACCCAGAGGCCGAGGCCACCGGACTCCATACCGAGCTGGGCCGAAGCCTGATGGTCGTAGAGGCCGCTGCAAAACGGGTCTAAACTGCGATCAAAGTCCATCGGAGCGGCGAGCCCACCAGGAAAAACCCAGGCATTCGCGAAGTCCGCGCCTTTGTGCCGACGCAGCATGAGAACCTCCACCCCGGCGTCGGCATCGCGGACTAACATGACGGTCGCCGATGGTGTCGGCTGACCCGAGCGTTCGCCAGTGGCGGTTTCGGTGGTGTCGGACATGCTGAGGCAATCAACTGCTGAGGTGCAACGTGTTATACACTAAGACGGCGTGCTCTCGAACCCCGGAGACCCTTCATGAAACTCATTACGGCAATAATTAAACCCTTCCGCTTGGACGACGTACGCAATGCGCTGGCTGATCTTGGCGTCCAAGGAATGACGGTAACTGAAGTGAAAGGATTCGGCCGCCAGAGAGGCCACACGGAGCTTTACCGCGGCGCCGAGTACGTTGTCGATTTTCTACCGAAAACCAAAGTGGAAGTCGCGGCAACTGATGAACTCGCCGACGCAGTGATCGAGGCTATCGTGACCGCTTCGAGAACCGGCAAGGTTGGCGATGGCAAGATATTCGTACAATCGCTGGAACGCGTGATTCGGATTCGAACCGGTGAGGAAGACGGCAAAGCCGTGTAATCGGTATTCGCCCGCATAGCACGTTCTCAGCAATTCTGCGTGTAATGTTTGCTCGGCGGCACTGGTCTTTGTTGGCGCACTCTCTTTGAGCGAAACCAATAGATGGCCAACCACAACCAATCACCGCTGCTCGTTCTTGTCTGCAAGCGCCCATCGCTAGGCGTCGGCAAACAGCGCATTGCGACGGTCTTCGGAAAAGCCAAGACGGTCGAACTCGCCAAACGCTTGCTGGCCTGCGCATTCGAAGACTTGGTCGCATGGCCATTCGCCACCGCGATTTCCGTCGCGTCGGACAAGGACGTGCAGTGGGCGCAGACCAAAGTGCCGACAGCCCAAGTTTTGCCACAGTCGGATGGCAACCTAGGCGAGCGTCTGAGTGACGCTTGTCAGCGCCTACGTGTCGATGATCAACCGATCATGCTGATCGGTGCGGATGCGCCGGAACTAACGCTGCAATACTTACAGGACTGCCTACTTGCTTTCGAGCGTGCGGATGTCGTGCTGGGTCAGGCGCACGACGGAGGTGTTGTCGTGATGGGCGCGAAAACGCCCTGGCCGCCGCTTCACGCTCTACCTTGGTCGACAGCTGAGCTTGGCTCAGCGCTGCACGCGCAGTGCTCAGCTTATGGGCTCAAGGTCGCGACCCTACCGCCTATTGCGGACATTGATCGCTTTGACCAACTCGACGGACTCGCCCAGAGAATTTCAAACGACCCACGGCCTGCGCGCCAAGCGTTATGCCATTGGATCACCGATAACATATCCGTTGCGGCCGATACCTACTCTGCAACCGTCTGAATACTTTTCGCGGAATCTCTAACTATGAAGTCAAAAAACAAAATCACTGCGCTCATCGGCGCATTGGCACTGCTCGGTTTCGCCGCATGGCAATTCCCAATTGCCGAATGGCTTACAGCGCTTGTGCAGTGGATTGATGCAAACCGCCAGACCGCTTGGATTGTTTTCATTATCGTGTACGTACTCGCCACTGTTCTGATGCTGCCCGGCTCGATCCTTACGGTCGCGGCTGGCTACGTGTTCGGCGTGGTGTACGGCACAATCCTTGTCTCGATTTCGAGTGTACTGGGCGCCACCGCGGCCTTCCTAGTCGGCCGCTCACTCGGCCGCGGCTGGGTGCGCGAAAAAATCGGCGCGGATGCGCGTCTTGCAGCCATTGACAAAGCCACCGAAAAACGCGGATTCCTCGTCATGCTTCTGTTGCGCTTGTCGCCGATCTTCCCGTTTAACGTGATGAACTACCTCATGAGCCTTACGGGCATGAGTTTGCGCAACTATGTGGCTGGGAGTTGGCTCGGCATGTTGCCCGGCACGGTGCTTTACGTGTACCTGGGCTCTGCGGCGAGCGATCTCACTGCTCTCGTGGCGGGCGAATACGACGCGGGACCATTTGGAAAATACTTTTTCATTGGCGGTCTTATTGCAACCGCAGCGGCGACCGTGCTGATCGCTCGGTTTGCTGCCAAGACGCTAAAAGAAACGATCGGCGTCTCGGACGATGATGCCCTGACGCAGGAGTAAGCAGCATGTACCCAGGTTCAGACTTTGACACTGAATGGAAACAGATGGTGTTTCCTTCGGACTACACGAATCCAAAACCGGATCCAGACGGTTACAACCTGCTCGTGATCGGCGCCGGCCCAGCGGGTCTAATTGTGTCGATCGCGGCAGCAGGGCTTGGCGCCAAGGTTGCGCTCGTCGAAAAACACGCCATGGGCGGTGATTGCCTCAATGTCGGCTGCGTCCCCTCGAAAGCGCTGATCGAGATGGCGAGCCGTCGCCAGCACGGTGAGGACATCAGCTTCGATCAGGCGATGAGCTGGGTGCGCGAAGTGCGTTCGGGAATTGCACACCACGACTCGGTCGAGCGTTACTCCGAGAACGGTGTTGACGTCTTCCTTGGCGCAGCAGAGTTTGTCGACGAAAAGACAGTCGCCGTTGGCGAGACCCAACTGACGGCGGCGAAGATTGTCATCACGACCGGCGCTCGTGCCGCACTCCCGCCGATACCTGGACTCGCAGACGCCGCACCATTGACCAACGAGACGGTCTTTGATCTCAAGACGCAGCCTAAGCGGCTGGGAGTCATTGGCGCGGGACCGATTGGTTGCGAGCTGGCGCAGTCGTTTGCACGCCTAGGCTCCGAAGTCCATGTGTTTGAAATGGCGGATCGGCCGGTGCAGAACGAGATCGCAAAAGCGGGCGAGATTCTTGCCGAGCAGCTCGAAAAAGACGGCGTTAACCTGCACCTATCGACCGGCGCCAAAGGTATCCACAAGCGCGGCGATGTGCGCGTCATCGAAACCGACGGCGGCGACTTTGAAGTCGATGAAGTCCTCGTCGCTCTCGGCCGACAGCCCAACGTCGACCAATTGAATCTCGAGGCAGCTGGCGTGCGCTTCGACCCGCGCCGTGGCATCGAGGTGGATGAGAACCTACGCACGTCGAATCGACGAATCTTTGCAGCAGGCGACGTCTGCTCGAAATACCAGTTCACGAACAATGCGGACCACCAAGCGCGCATCATCATCCGCAATGCTCTGTTCTTCGGGCGCGGGCGAGCTGCGCCGGAGCGCATTGGACGTTGCACGTACACCCATCCGGAGATCGCCCACGTGGGTGCTGAGGAATCGGAATTGGACCAACAAGGTGTGGCTTACGATGTCTACGAGGTGGAATGGGACGCGATGGATCGGGCTCGCACCGAGGGCGACTCAGTAGGATTCGTTCGAGTACTGACCGAAAAAGGCAAGGACCGAATCCTGTCCGCAACCCTAGTGGGCAGTGACGCAGGTGAGCAGATCGCAACGCTATCGGTTTTGCTTGCCAACGGCGAGGGGCTCGGCAAACTGGACGCCGCCGTCCTTGCTTACCCGACACGTTCCGAATACTTGCGCCGATTGGCCGATGCATACAATCGAACCCGGCTGACACCGTTCGTTGCGAAGTTGTTTAAGCGATTGCTCGCGTGGCAACGCCGAGGCGCCTAATCACTCCTATGAGACTTGCGATCGTCATCCCCGTGCATGGCGATCACGGCGCACTGTCCCGACTGTTGGACCGAATCAATGAAATGACTGGGGTAGACCAGGTCATCGTTTCGGCCAGCCAAGTCTGGGAAGAAACCGACGTGTCGCGAGATCGGTTCGACGCTACTTTGATCCGCGGCGCTCAGGGCCGTGGCTCCCAACTGAACCGCGGTCGACAAGCCGCTGACGCAGACCTTCTGTGGTTTGTTCACGCAGATGCCAACCCACCCAGCGATGGGCCAACCGCGATTCGACAGGCGGTAGAAGACGGCGCCGACGGCGGCTACTTTCGATTCCGGTTTGACGGCATTCAGTCCGACGCGGCGAAACGACTCGCGGCGTTAATCAACTGGCGCGCGGCAAGGGGCATCGCCTACGGCGATCAAGGACTATGGTTTCGCAGCGAGGTTTTCGATTCTCACGACGGCTTCGACGACGTTCCATTGTTTGAGGAAGTGTCGCTCGTGCGTGACGTCAAGACGACAGGGCGATTCGAAGCGCTGTCAGCGTCGATCGGCGTTGATCCTCGCCGCTGGCAACAGACTGGTTGGATTTCAAGAACGCTCATCAATCGCGCACTCGCGATAGCCCATGCCTGCGGCGTATCGCCGCACACATTGGCTCGCTGGTACGCCAAACGCTAGCTGCAAACGACGGGACTTATTCGGTTCCGTTTATGCTGGGAAGAAATCGATCGGCTTCGTCGTGGTAATGGCCTCGACGTCCTTAGCCTCAAAGCGGAACAGCTTGACGCGTTGCACCAACTTGCGCTCGAGATCCGGGTTGTTCAAATCGCTGGATGCGATTTCGCACGATGTCACAACCCCGTCCGGAGAAATCGTCAGTCGCAAGACTAGCTTGCCTTCAAGCGTAGGATCTTGACGCAGCGCCCGATTGTAGAGCGCGTAAATCGCACCTTTGTTTCGGTCGAAAACCATTTCGATTTCCTCGCGCGACCGCGAGCCACGGTTACTTGATCCGCTGCGCTGAACGTCAGCCTCCGCACCGCCATTGCCGACGGCTGCGACAGGCGTTTCCACCTGTGTGGTGCTGCGGCCCGCCAAACCCGTGCCTCCCGTGTTGCGCGACAGTTGCGCCGTGTTGATGCCACCACTCGCCGCGCCAACGTTTGATGTGATCAGCGATCGCTCATTCCGCTCCGCCGCACCGACAGCACCCGTCAGCTCTTGGCTTCCCGACACCTGATTGACGACACTGTTGTCTCTCAACGCGGCAAGGTCATCGGAGAACGGCAGCAAGCCGGCGACGGATGCGCGCTCGCGAGCTGCAGGTGTGGGATCGGGCTGTACCACTTCCGGTTCCGGCTGTGGCTCAGGCTCGACCACAGGCTCCGGCGGCGCCTCCTGAACCACCTGCTCTGGCTCCTCAATCGGCTCTGGTTCCGGCTCTTCTTCCTCCACACGTGGTGGCGGCGGCGGTGGCAATTCTCGCTCTTCCAAAATGAGTTGCGCGAATCGCTGCTCGATTTCAACCGCTTCCGTCGGGTCCGGTTGCGGTGTCGGCAAGAACGGCCAGATGACGCTGAGCACCAACAAGATGATCAGCGTGGTCGTCAGGATCTTGCGAAATTTCTGCTCTTGCTCGTCCGATACGACAGACCAAGGTAGCTGATAGTCGCGATAGTAGGCTTGGTAGGAGGTCAGTGATGCGCTCGCCATCGGTCAGCCCCCCAGTCCATTGCTAACGGTTGCCAACTGTTCCGGACTTTTTTGCAGGACCGCCAAAGAAATCTTGCCGAAATCTGCGTCCGTACAGGTCGCCATGATCTTCTTGATCAACCGGTACGACGTGGTCTTGTCGCCCATGATCGTGACTTCTCTTTGCGCGATATCTTGCCGCGCTGCCTCGCGCAGAATTCTGTCATTCTGGGCGACGAGCGCTTGCTTCAACCCGGGAATCACATTGCCGTCTGCCGACAATACTTCCGCGACGTTCGCCACACGTTCACCTTGTACAAGGATCTCGTTTGCCGTGACAACGACAACTACCGTTTCACGCGCCTTCTGTTCGGCGATGGACTCCGGTAACTGCAGATCCTTGGCGTTCGGCAAAGACTCTACTTCCGAAGAATTCACCAACAGAAAGAACACGAGGATCGTAAAGATGTCCATCAACGATACAAGGTTCAACGCCGTCGACTTGTTGGCACGGCGGTGTCGCCGCTCCATTCGTACTGCGCGCGCAGAGTGACTCATGGCTTATGCGCCTCCCACCTGGGTTGCGTCCCCCATTGAGATATCCGGGAACAAGTCGTAGCGTTTGATCTCTCCACCTTCGGTGACCTCAACGAATACGCGCAACGTATCCATGACCTGGATGATCGTGTCGTACTCGATGTCAGCCTCCAGCAGGAGGGTGCAATCCAGTTTCTCTGGATTGAGCTGTTTGACCTCACGCAACTTCGCCGAAAGTCGTTCGAGATCGTACTCCCCATCGACTTTGGTAATACTCGAAATCAGGCCGCCGTTGCGATCGCCCACATCTATCCGTGCTTCGCGCACGGTAATTTCCAACTGCATCGTTTCGACTGGCGTTTCCGCGGGCTCAGAGGACGCCCCGGGAACATTCAGCTCGAGAATGGCGCGTTGCGAAAACACCGCCGTGATGAGCAGGAAAGGCACCAGAATCACCATCAGATTCATGAATGCCGTGATGTTGAGCT
>JBCAZH010000004.1:0-30973 GCA_038533155.1 Pseudomonadota bacterium
TAACCGAGACCATAACCGTCACCATCACCGACGTTGACGAAGGTCCGGAGTTCGTGGCGGTGCCGGAGTTCCAACTGAACGAAAACGCGACCGGTCTGATTGTGACGTTTATGGCGACGGATCCGGAAGGCGGTATGGTCAGTGATTTCCAAATCACGGAAGTCTCCAAGCTCGGTGAGCCGGTGAACGCGCAGCGATTGCTTGATGCATTTGCCCTTGATCCGATGACGGGGGCGTTGAGTGTTGTCGTTCCGTTCGACGCTGAGGTTGAAGGCACACAGGATGTGATCTCGGTCGGGGTGTCGGCAACGGATGGGACCAATCAAGGATTCGGTGGCGTCACCATTCGTCTGGTTGATTTACCGGGGCGCCCAGTCGACGCGCTGCGGATCAGCGGCGAGGGCGGGATGACCGGTGCGTTCGGCGATACGGCGAACCCGGTCGGTGACCTCGACGGTGATGGTATCGAAGAGGTGTTCGTTGGTGCGCTGACCGGCGCCGATTCGGTGGAGACGGGATACCTGCTATGGGGTGCGTCACTTCGCTCGTCTTTGTTAGCCGCTGGAGCCGAACAACGCATCAATGAGCTCGGTGTCGATGCGAGGGTCGTCGTTACCGGCGACGACCGAACGCAAACCGTCCGCCAAAGCCGATTGACGGGCGTACGAGCGGGCGACATTGATAACGATGGTGTCAATGACCTTGTGATATTGATGCGCGAGGAGCGTGAAGGCATTCAATTTGAGGAAGAAGACAACGGTCCCATAGCTTACGTTGTTTGGGGAGACGCTCTAGAGCGTGGCGTTACCGACAGCGTCTCATTGACCTCGTTGCCGGCTACGGACGGCGTCGCAATCGGCGGATTGCTGCGGCAAGCCGCTGATGGGGTGTCGGGGACCGCCGGAGACTTCGACGGCGACGGATTCAACGATGTTGTGCTGGGCATCCCAGCTCAAGGTCGAACATTTGTTGTCTTCGGTGACGCGCTCGCTGCGGCTTCAGGGCTCGTCGATCTATCGGCAGCCCCGAACACCACTGCGATTCGCGTTCGTAGCGAGACGGATACAGCGATCATCGAACAAACGGGCCGTCGCACTGCTGTGATGGCGGACCTGACCGCAGATGGTGTCCCAGAGTTGGTGGTCTCCGGGGAGGGTCTCGAGCCAAATTTCCAAAGCGGTGCCTACATCATCGACGGATCGTTGATCGCGGACGCCAAAGGCACGACTGATGCTGTGAATATCTCGGCGCCGACCAACGACGCGAGCGTTGTTGAGGTGTCCGCCGTCGATATTTCTCCCGACTCAATTGCTGTCGATGGCGACGCTGACGCGGATGGCTTGAGTGATCTGGCCATCGGACACACCGGCAGCAATGGGGTCACTCGAGTTGCGACGGTGGTCTATGGTGCAACAATCGCTGCCGCATTCGGTGGCACCGATGAAATCGACCTGAATTTCACTTCGGCAACGGACGGCGTCGCGATCAGCGATGACGGATCGATGGCTTCGCAAGTGTTCAGCGTCGATCCAGTCCGCGTTCAATGGATCGGTGACGCGGATGGTGTTCTTGGCGATGAGCTGATGGTGGGGGTTGCAGAGGCGAGTCCCCTAGGTCGGGAACGAGCTGGCTATTTGCTCGTCTTTACGCAAACCAATCTCGCATCGAGCACCGGCGACTTGCGAATCGACAGCACCAATGCAGACCCAGCTTTGGTGCGTGTACTGCAAGGCTATGGATCGGAAGTCCGAACGGGTCGCGATTTGTTTGCCTTCGACTTGGATGGTGACGCGGCACTGGATATCGGCAGTGCGAGTTTGTTTGCGGGCGACGAAGGGCCGCAGTTCAACACAGGCGGTCTGGTGATTTTTTCCGGCATCGTCGTGTCTGCAGCATTGGCACAGCCTGAGGGTGCCTCTGATATGGCGACTACAGTGATTGTTGAGGCGCCGTAGGCAGACGTTGAGTGGGTCGGTGCACAGTACTGTGCGCCGACTCTTCTTCATGGTCGTTAGTTTCGGCTGCTATTCGTTTGGCGGAACCACTCTGGCCATAGCTTGGCGATGGCGCCATCAGTTGGGTGCCAAATCGTACCGCGTCGCGCTTTGTTCACGAACACGGTTAGGTCCCAATACTGATCTATAAAACGTAAGGCAGCGGCCAGATTGACGGGTTCACCGACAACGATGGCGCCGGTCATTCCCATGACATTGTGGAATGCGCAGTCGAAAACATAGACGCCTTCGACATTGAGCGTGACAACCATCGATTGGCCAATTTCCGCCTTCCACTGCTTCCCACCATCCGGAGTAAACACCGACTGCGGCTGGTGGTCGAGGTCATCCAACACAAACTGGACTCGATCGCCGGGCTCGATCACGAGAAAGCTCGGTTCGAAAAACATCGCTTCTGAGCCCCGAGTCGCCACGGCATTTATCGTGTGTGTTTCCGATGCGGCGTTCGAGGCCAAAAGCAGAAGAAACGCAGCTGCGAGTAGTCTGGGTAACATTGGTCGTCCTTTGGGCTGCAGGTGTCGCTAGCACGGATTGCTGCGACACAGCTGCTGTGATCAAACGCAGGTACCGAGTGATTATTCCCTGCCTCAACGTCCAGTATGCAGCAACAACCAAATACGGCGAATATTGCGCAATTTTGGTGTTTGCTCTGTCCTCAATCGACTGATTTTTATGTTTTGTCTCGACCATACGTGGAGCGGGACATTAAGCGATTTGTTTAAGCTGCGTCGAAAATTGTGGCGATCTGACGTCAAACCCGTGCGACGGTAAGAAGGCTCGGTAATTCAGAAACATAGCGTCGATGACGCCAAATTAAGAAGATTTTTACTGCTGTTCCAGAATGAGAATTTAAGCTCAATCTCGAACAATGTTGGTTGCTGTTTTTCGTTCCAAGAATTTGACAGAAGTCTGGAGTCTGTTGCATCCCTATTAGGGTCGGGAGGGATCTGGCGTGCTGGTCGAACGATCAGAAGCCAGGGGGAAGACAAAAGCGAAACACTCGGGGGAGCTATGCGTTTCGTTTTTTCGATATCTATGTTCGTTTCAGCAACGCGTCGATCCGAATCGTCGGTGCGCGCCGTTTGCTGTACTTGCCTGTTGATCTCTCCTCGCCCCGCAAACACCCAGCGCTCATTCGAGGGATCAGTGTCATGAACGGATACGCACAGAAACACTTGGCGATCATTGTCGTTGCTTTGCTAGCTTGGCTCGCGATACCGCCGCTCTACGCCGAGGACGAGGAGGACGGAGAGATCACGCTGGACTTATCGGAATCCTACGACTTCAAGCGTCTGAGCGGGATGGAGGCAAGGTTCCAGCCCCACGGCGATGATCTGATGGGCGATTCGATCGACAAGGACACCGGTGCAATTACCTTCACACATACCGATGTTTCGATCCCCGGCAATTCCGGCCTAGAGGTCGCACTTCGTCGCAAGAAAGGTCAGGGCGAGGTTCCCTACACACCATTCCAGCATGGGTTTGGAGATTGGTTGATCGACCTGCCCATTGCGCATGTTGCCTACGGGCATGCGTCTAGCAACACGCCGCGGCCCGTCTTTGACAACGGCTGCCTAAATATTCAGGGCCCCATGGACAACGGCGTTGAAATTGGCGGAAGCCAGGGCACGACATTCGTGGATCCGGAAGTCCATATGACCGGCGTAATTCTTTACGTCCCCGGCAAAGGCCTTTCAGGTTATCCCGGTTCGCCAAAGACGCCAGCAGATCCTGCAAATGACTGGACTTCCGCGGCGCGCACGACTGACTTTGCCGGTCGTTGCGCTACGGTAGTCATTGCGCCAGACGGAACGCGTTACAAATTCGGTCGACACACGTTTCGTAGAGCAAGCTCGAATCAGGTGCTCTACTCTTTTCAAATCTGCGATGGCTTTCAAGGTTGCAGAACCGAGACGGCTCCTGCGTATCTCCAGAGAACTTACGCAGTCTACTTGATCACCGAAGTTCAGGATGTGCATGGCAACTGGGTTCGCTACGACTACACGAGTGATCGTGCAGAGCTGACCCGTATTTACAGTAACGATGGGCGAGAGATTCGACTGCACTACGCAAGCACGGCACCGAACTCGCAAGGACGTAACTCTCGCCGGGTAACTCACGTCACGGCTCACGGAAGAACGTGGAACTACGAGTACACTGGGTCTACCGGAGGCACGACTCCGCCACCTCCAGCGCCACCACCACCGCCTCCTGGCCCAGGTCCTGGCCCTGATCCGGACCCATTCCCTGGGCCTGGCCCGTTTCCTGGTCCAGTTCCGATCATACCGCTTGGCGGTTCACCGATCGTTGCATCGACGGATCCGCTGCGTGAATCGGCTTCCGGCACGATCGCATCGACAGGGTCCACGGAGCCATATCGGTTCCTACACAAAGTCATATTGCCGGACGGTCGGTATTGGCGCCTGGGTGATGCGAACAATTATGGAATGCGGAACATCCAGCAAGAGCCGCACAACTACTATTTGTGTGTTCCCTATGACGTCACATTCGATTTGAAGCACCCGGATGGCGCTGTCGGCACATTCCGGCTTCGTGAAACGCGACATATCAAAGGCGCCAAATGGGTTGGCGATATTTTCTACGGAGACACGCCCGGTCACTACATGTGGCCAATGAACATCCCGAACGTCACGAACAACAACGATTGCAACGGGACTCGCTACAGAGATCCCAATGGCGAGTTCCCCTGGGAGCGCCCTGATGGGTGGCCCGTCTATCGAACCATGGCGGTGGCGTCCAAAACGATTTCGGGCGCGGGATTACCGACAGCAACTTGGTCATTCCAGTATCGAAATTACTCGGGCGGCGCGCTTGATAACAACTGGACTCGAGTCACCAATCCAAATGGCTCTACGACGACCTACACGTATCAGGCCATCGGTGATAACCACGGACAACTACTCTCCAGTCAAACGACGTCGTCAAGCGGTGCGAGTGAGACGGTGACTTACGAATACGGCCAAACGGGACAAGGTGCTCCCGGAGGTACCTACGGCTACTGCCGTGCGGAAGGAGCGCATCCGAGTGAGAACGCAGTTGCCGGCCGATGCTTGCTTTACATGAAACGACCCATCACCAAGATGGTGCGACAGCGAGACGGCGATACTTACACGACCGAGTACACGTACAACTTTAATCCTGCATCGTCTGGATACTCGTCATCGCCGTCTACCGTTCGCAAATACGCGAGTCTCTCCGGATCGACAGCACATCGCGTCCGCACGACCACGTATCAGCAAAACACCTCAAGATGGATTCGCGATCTACCGCGCACAATCACCCAAAACGGGCGGCAGCTCACGAGTTACTCCTACGATTCGCTCGGGAGGCTTACTAGTCAGACGCGGTATGGGCAGCCGCACGCCACGTTCACGTATCACTCGGATGGCAACGTGGCTACTACGAGAGATGCTCTGGGTCGCCAGGTTTACTCGACGAACTACAAACGCGGAGTGGCGCAAAACGTCCGTCGGCCTGACAACCGATGGGTCTATGTCACTGTCGACGACAATGGATGGGTGACCAGCACCCGCGATGCGTTGGGTAGGATCACCGCATATTCACGCGATGTGATGGGGCGTCTGACCCGCATCAATCCTCCCGGCTCTTGGTCGGATACTGTAATCACGTATAACTTCAACGGCGGCGGTGCCGTTCAGACAATCACCCGGGGCCAGTCCCGTGAAACCATCACTTACGACAAGATGTATCGCCCGATTCTCGAGCGTACGCAGACGTTGGATACCGGTTGGTCTTCCTACGTCAATACGAGGTACAACGCATCTGGTGATGTCCAATTCCAATCACAGCCTTCAACGAACCCGAACGAGACGCGTGGTCTTGACTACACTTACGATGGCCTGGGTCGCATCTATCAAGAGCGGGAAAACGTAGCACCATTCGCAACGACGAGGCATCGCTACTACTCGCAAGGCCGACATCGTATCTATGATCCGTCCGGTGCGTTTACTCAGTACTATCAGTATGGGTACGACGGACCCGGCAGCGGTAACTATCGTGCGATCTATCGCTACTCGAGCACCGGTTCGGCGCTGCAGTACACGTATCTCTATAAGAACGTCCACGGCCAGATGACGCGCCTACGTCAGTGGGGTAATACCAACGGCTACAGCGTCGATCAGAGTCAGTATTTTTACTACGACAGTCAGCAGCGTCTGTGTCGTCACTATGTCCCCGAGCACGGTGCGACCCGCTATCAGTACGACGCAGCCGGCCAGGTCATCGCCTATGCAAAAGGCCAGAGCAATAGCGGTTGCGGAGCAATACCCTCGTCGAGCGCGCGTGTCGCACAGCAGTTCGACGCGTTGGGGCGCCTGACAGTTACGAACTACTCTGATCCGTCGACGCCTGACATCACGCGAAACTATGATGCGATGAACTTGAGGAGCGTCTATCGTGGTGGCGTCAACTGGTCTTACAACTACAACGACCTCGACTTGCCCACACACGAGTACCTTGATGTCGATGGTCGCAGCTATGTCTTGACCAACTACTACAACTCGTCGGGTTATCTGAACCGTCGCATTCTTCCATCGAATCGCAACATCTATTACGGCGTCGATGGTCTTGGTAGATTCCGATCTGTGTATAACGGAACGTCGTCGCCACTTGTTAGCAACGCAACGTTCCATCCAAATGGCGCCGTAGCGACCATGGCCTACGGGAATGGCCAAAATTTCACGCAGACGCTTAACGCGCGTCAACTGACGCAAAGACTGCAGTCAGTTCGCGGTACTCAAATTGCTCTATACGAGAACTACGGTTACAACGCGCAGGGCAAGGTCACGTCCATCTCCAACTCGTATACGAACGACAACCGCACATTCGGCTATGACGGTCTCGGTCGTCTAATTTCTGCGTCGGGCTCTTGGGGCAGTGGTTCGTTTGTTTACGACGCGCTCGATAACCTTCGCCAAAAACGGCTTGGAAGCCGAACGGTGAGCTTGACGTACGACAGCAGAAATAGACTGACTCGTTCTACGGATACGGGGCCGTCGGGGACTCGAACGGTGTACTACGACGCTCGCGGTAACGTGACGCGTCTCGGGTCGCAGAATTTCGTTTACGACTATTCGGATCAGCCAGTGACGGCTAGTGGTACCGCCACCGGCAACTACAAGTACGACGGCAACCTGAAGCGAGTCAGGGCCGTTATCAACGGCAAGACCATCTACAACGTGTACGACATGAGCGGCGCGTTGGTCCACGTCGATCAGGCGACGGATAATCGACGTACCGATTATGTGACCGGACCGATGGGCCCCGTTGCTCGAATCACGAACAACGCCATCACCTATTTGCACTTGGATCATCTCGGCACGCCGATTACTGGTACGAACACTGCTGGGAACATCGTTTGGCGCGAGAAGTACACGCCATACGGCGAGGAGCTACTGCGACCTTCGGCCAACAACGAACAGGCTGGGTTCACGGGACACATTAGGGATGAAGCGACTGGCCTGAACTACATGCAGGCTCGTTACTACGATCCCATCATTGGTCGATTCCTCAGTGTCGATCCGATGACTTTCCTTGACGTTAGTGCGCCGGGCCAATTCAACCGCTACGCATACACCTGGAACGATCCTCTAAACGCGACTGATCCGAACGGCGAAATCTTGAAGCTTGCGAAAGCGGCCTTCAATGTAGTTCGGCGTACCGTTAAGAACGGCGGCAACGTTGGCAAGGCGATGAAGGATGAGCTTGTCAGCATTGCCGACAACGCAGCGACGCTCGCTGATGGGCAATTGACCATCGACGACGCTTTCGCTGTTTTGGATCTAGCCACTGGGTTTGGCGGAGAGGCAAAAAGACTGACTGGTCGCGGTAGTGGTGGCGGAGGCGGAGGTGCCGCAGGGCGTACGGACCCGCCGGGGGGTGGTGGTTCGAGTACCCCCAAAGAAGGAATTTACGAGTTTCCGGACCAGGCTAACCCAGGGCAAACCTACGTCGGTCAGTCTGGGAATATTCCAGAACGTCTCAAGCAGCATGAAGCTGCAGGTAGGTATACTCCGGGAACTGCGACGACGACATCAGTCAGCGGTGGCAAGACCCAACGAGAAATTGCTGAACACAATCGTATCCAGGAGATAACCGGAGGTGTGCCGGCGAGACATTCGGATGCAGTCTCGAACAAGAAAGACCCAATTGGTCCGGCCCGAAGGCACCTATTAGACGAGGAGTAAAAGTTGACTGCGAACAGCAATGAGTTGCCAATGCCAGATTTTCTTACTAGCGACCCAAAAAGTCGCGAGCTAGTCCGAATCTGGTTGGACAAAAATGAAAATCAGGTGTTTTTGATTTCTCGCTCCGGCTGGGATGACCCGGCGGCTTGGGGCCTGCTGTTGGTAGATCTAGCTAAACAGATTGCCCGTCAATACGCAGACACGTCATCAAGCTTCTCTGAGGGGGCAGCGCTTGAACGAATCCGTCAAGGGCTAGATATGGAGTGGCGACATCCGACTGGCGGATGATTTTATTCAATGGTTGATCGACTGAAGTCAGCTCGTTTGTGAGAGTAGTGTCTACGGTTAGCAAACCGGACGTTCTTGAGAGCTGGGAGTTTTTCGAGAACAGACAGGTCGCCGTCGGCTATTTTTGTGTCTCCCGTAAAGAATAGGTGTTTCAAGCGATCACAATTTTCTAGAGGAGAGAGAGACTCGATTCGGCCGCAGTTGTTGAGCGTTAGGGATTCCAACTTCTGCTTACCTGCAAGGATATCGATTCGGTCGACTTGCCGACATGAGTCGAACGAGACTGTCAGCAACTCGTCACAGCATGTCGCCAGCGGTTCAAGTTCCTTCAATGCGCTGCAGGCGTAGAGGTCGAGGGTAGTTAGTTCATCGAACCGATCGATTCCCTCCAAGCTCGAAGTTTTTCTTGATGTCAGCTTCAGTGATTGCAAATCTGTCATTGGGGACAGGTCGCGCAAATCTTGAAACGGAGCATTCACCAGGTTGAGTCGTCTCATCGACGTCACATCGACTATCGACTTCATCGAAGGAGCCCAGCGAAGATAGCAATGCGTCAAACTCCCGAACTCCGTGAAGTTCAGAGGCAGTTGTTGATCGCATTCAAGTCCTATGTGCTCAAGCGCGCGAATTTTCAGCATTGGCGAGATATCACGCACCGACATGTCGTAAATCTCGAGTCCTCTTAGCTCCGGCAGGTGCATCAAGAAAGACAAGTCTTCAGACCGCCATCCCATAGAGCGGCTCAAACGAAGAGATGCAACTTGGTTCGATGAGATATCGCGACTGAACTGATCGCGCCATGGACCTTCAAGGACCATACAGTATCCATCGAGCCACGGGTCTCTCGTTAGAAAAAAGCCGTCCATCTGTATTCTTGCGTTACTCATCAGATATCCATTTTGAGGCAGCTCGTACAAATTGATCGCGGTTACAGCTCACGCAGTTTTTAGCCACTATTCTGAATAATATATGCGCCGATTGGACTCGAAATCGCCAAAAACTTGCGCAATTTGTAAAGGCAAATAGTATTAAAAAACCAACCCAATCCGCGTCCCTTGCGGTTCCGCATCGGCGATGGTCACGGACCCACCATGCGCGATCATGACCTGTCGGGTCAGCGCAAGGCCAACGCCCGAGCCGCCACTTCGGGTTGAGAAGTAGGGCACAAACACACGATCCCGCATCGACTCTGGGATCCCGTCGCCGTTGTCCTGAACCTCGATGACGACTCGGCCGCGTCGATCCCGGCGTCCTGCGAGTCTAATCTCAGGTTGATCAATCTGTGCCAACGCATCCATGGCGTTGCGAACCAAGTTGATCAGCACTTGCTCTAGTTGCTGACGATCGCCGCGCAGCTGAAGGTCGATTTCCGGAGTCTCGACGTTCAGCGTGATACCCGCTTTTTCGATCTCAGCCGATACGAGCGACGCCATGTCCGAAAGCAGCGCAGATACGCAGAGCGTTTCCATTGTCGGTGCAGGCAGTCGTGTGAATCGGCGGTAGCCCTGTACGAAGCCCATAAGTGAGTCGGCGCGGTGCGCAACGGTCGAAATCGCTTCACGAGCTTGCGCCTGACTGTTGCCAGATTCGTCATCGAGAAGCGTCTTCGCGGTGTTGGCGAGCGATGCCACAGGCGTCAACGAATTCATGATTTCGTGAGCGAGCACTTGAGCCATTTGCTGCCATGCTTCCAGCTCACTCGCGGCCAGAGCATCGCCGATGTTCTGCAACGTGATCAATTTTTGATGCTCGTTGCCGACGATAATCTCGGTGAGTGACAGTGTCATCTTGTGAACGTCGGCGTCCTCGGATGGAATATTGATCAGGGTGGATTGGCCGGGAATCTGTCGGTGGATGGCTTTGACGAGTTCCGGACTGATGCGCTCCAGATCTTCGACGCTGGCGGCCGGTCGAGTACCAAACAGGCGGCGGGCTGCGTGGTTGTGCAGCACGACGCGTTCATTGGCGATCACACCAAACATCGGTACGGGTACATGTTCGACGATCGATTTGAGCTGCAGTCTGTCGGACTCGCCAGCGTTCCTAAATGCCTGCAATCGCTCTGTGACCTCACGCATACTTTGCGCGAGTTCCTCAAAGCCTGCGCCACGAAGCTTCGGGTCGACACGATGCGAGAAGTCCGCATGGCGAATACTGTCGAAAAACCGGCTGACCTCGCGGTTGGTTCGCTGAACAAAAAACACGAACTCCACGAGCAGTGCGATGCACAAGAGCGCGACGACGGTCGGTGTGATGATGAAACTGGTTTCGAACAACAAGTACGCGAGAAGAATCATCGCGCCCAGCAGCGCCACCGCACGGCCAATTGCTTGTGCAGTGAATCGGTGGCCGAGAGAAATCGATGGAGAGACGCTCACAGCCCGTGTTTTTCCATGCGGCGATAGAGCGCGGCTCGCGTCAACCCCAGTTCCTTAGCGGCGCGACTGATATTGAAGCCATGCTTCTTCAACGCTAAAGACACGGTGCGTTTTTCCACGGCCTCAAGATTCAACTCATCCTGAAGTGGGGAGTCCATCGCGGCCGGACGGACTGTCGTCGTCGGCAGCGAAAAATCGTCGATGGTATAAGCATTGTCGCCCTCGGCCATGATGACCGCGCGCTCCATCGCATGCCGCAACGCGCGAATGTTGCCAGGCCAATCATGTTTGCAAAGTGCATCCAGCGCCGAGCGACTCAGGTCGCGGGCGGGTTTGCCGTACCGCTTCTCAAAATAGGGAAGGTAATGCGCGGCGAGCGCTCCGATGTCCTCGGTGCGATCGCGTAGCGGGGGCAGCGTAATCTCCACGGTATTCAATCGAAACAGTAAGTCCTGGCGGAAGCAGTCCGGGTCGGTGAGTTTGTCCTCGCCGAGGTTCGTCGCCGCGATGAGCCGAACGTCGAATGGCTCGGACTGCGTGCTGCCGACCGGTGTGACTCGGCGCTGTTCAAGAGCGCCCAATAACTTCGCCTGCAGATGCAGTGGGACATTGCCAACCTCATCCAGAAACAACGTGCCGCCCGATGCGGCCACCATGTGGCCAGTTCGGTCTTTGTGTGCGTCGGTGAACGCCCCTTTCTTGTGACCAAAGAGCTCGCTCTCAAACAGCGACTCGGGTACCGCGCCCAAATCCACCGCGATGAATGGGCCGTCCGCGCGCCGTGAAGTGCGGTGCACTGCTCTCGCAACCAGGTCTTTTCCTGTGCCGTTCTCGCCGAGCACAAGGACATTCGCATCGACTGGTGCGGCGCGTTCAATGAGTGCGAGAACCTCCCGCATTGCCGACGAGTTGCCAATCATCGGTTGCGAGGGACCCGCGCTTGCAGCGGTCAGTGTGGCGTTACGATCTCTAAGGCGAGAAGCTTCGACGCGCGTAGACGCTAACGTTGCGCCAGCACGAACCGTGGCGAGCAATCGCTCGTTCTGCCAAGGTTTTGTGACGAAATCTGCCGCACCATGCTTCATCGCTTGGACCGCCGTGTCGAGCTCTCCGTGCGCCGTGACCATGATGACCACTTCGTCTGGTTCTCGTTTCAGGAGCTGTTTGAGCCAAGCCAGTCCCTGCTCGCCACTGGTTTCACCAGGACCAAAATTCATGTCGAGCAACACGACCCTCGGATGCTGGCTTCGGGCCTCGATCTGCTCGGGGTGGGAGAGCGTGCGGATGTTCGGGTACTCGCGCTCAAGCAGCATTTGCCCTGCTTTCAGTACATCGGGATCGTCATCAACAATGAGCAATTCGGTCTTCGAGTCTGGCATCGGCGGAAGCGTTCGAGAGTGTCCGTTTTCGTACAGTTGGTGTTCAGTATCGCACAGGTTTCTCGGGTCGGCTTGGTCTAGAACCCAGTAACTGGGCGGTCTCGAGACTTGGCACACCGGTTGCAACAGCTTTCCCATGAGTCACACGCAAGTCAAAAGCATCCGGCCGGAAGCAGGCCACCACAGCGGCGCATCGATGGATCGGATCGTCACCCAGTCTCGCTGGCAGAAGTTCAAGCCCGTCGTCTTAGCCTGCGCGATTCTCATCGCGACAATCGTGATCTGGCAATTCGCAATGCCACAGGGTGGCAAAACGCTGAGTGTGGGCGCGAGTCGACTCAACATCGCGACGGTGACAAACGGCGTCTTCGAAGACTTTATCCCAGTTCGCGGCCGAGTGGTGCCGCGCCGAACCGTGTTTCTCGACGCCGTGGAAGGCGGGCGGGTCGAAGAGATTTTCGTAGAAGATGGTGCACGAGTGGCCGCTGGTGAGCCGCTTGTCCGGTTGAGCAACACGCAGTTGCAACTCGATGTGATTGCGCGCGAGGCGGAGGTGACGCAACAGCTCAACAACATCAACACCTTGCAATTGCAGCTCGAGCAAAATCGTCTATCGCATCGAAGAACGCTGGTCGACATCGACTATCAACTCAAGCGACTGGGAAGGATCACAGAAGGCGGCGAGAAACTCATCGTTAACGGGCTCATCGGACGCCGCGAATACGACAATGCACGCGACGAATTCAACTATCAGACGCAACTGCGTGAGGTTACGTTGGAAGCACAAGCGACCGATGAGCGCCTTCAGCGTGCACAGATGGCGCAATTGCGAGATGCATCCGAACAGTTGCAGGCCAACCTGTCAGTCGCCCGAGACAATCTCTCCAGTCTGAACGTCACCGCTCCGGTCGACGGTCAAGTGACTGCATTCGACATCGAAGTGGGACAGTCGCTCGGTCGCGGTGAACGCATTGGACAGATTGATGATCCCGTTCGGTTCAAGTTGACCGCACTGATCGATGAGTTCTATCTGCCCCGAGTAGATATTGGGTTGGCTGCCACTGTCACACTGGATGACGTTGAGCACACGATGCGTGTGGTCAAAATCTATCCCGAAGTCAACAACGGTCAATTTGAGGTTGACCTGACATTCAACGGCGACCATCCCAGCAATGTTAGACGCGGCCAGACCGCTCAGATTCGATTGTCGCTCGGCGATCCCAGCGACGCGGTACTGATTCCGAATGGTGCCTACTACCAAGATACGGGCGGCAATTGGGTATTCGTTGTTCTGGCTGACAGCAGCGCGGCGGTGCGTCGTAAAGTTCGATTGGGTCGACGCAACGCGCGATTCATCGAGGTGCTCGACGGGCTTGAGGTCGGCGAACGACTGGTGGTTAGCCCCTATACCGATTTCGTGGACCTGGACCGAATTGTTCTAAAAGCGGAATGATCTACACAACTGAAGAGTGCAAACAATGGTTGCTACAAAAGCGTTATTAAGCCTGCATGGCATCTCCAAAACCTACCGTACGGATGAGGTCGAGACCTCGGCGCTTGCTGGGATCGATCTCGAGATCGATGTCGGCGAGTTCGTCGCGATCATGGGCCCTTCTGGTTGCGGCAAGTCGACGCTACTGAATGTGCTCGGCATGCTCGATTCGCCGACTGAAGGTCAATATGTGTTTCAAGGCGAGGATGTCGCCGGTTACAACGAGTCGCGCCTAGCGCGTCTGAGAAAGCAGCACGTCGGCATCATCTTCCAGGATTTTCACCTTATCGATGAGCTGACCGTGCGTGAGAACATTGAGTTGGCGCTTCTCTATCAAAGTGTCAGCGCGAGCGATCGCCGCGCACGCGCCAACGAGGTGATGGATCAAGTCGGCATCGCGCACCGGGCGAATCATCGACCAGGTCAGTTGTCAGGTGGTCAGCAGCAGCGTGTCGCTGTTGCGCGCGCTTTGATTGCACGTCCCGATCTGATCCTCGCCGATGAGCCCACGGGCAATCTCGATAGTGTGCACGGCGAGGAAGTCATGGGCATGTTGCGACGCCTGAACGAACAAGGCGCGACGATTGTCATGGTGACCCATTCGCCGGCGCATGCGGATTGGGCGAAGCGGACGGTCAACCTCCTGGATGGTCGTGTTGTTGCCCATGACATTCGCCAGGCCATTTAGGGAGTTCTCGGATGTTCCGCAATTACTTGATGACAGCGTTGCGCAATCACCTTCGGCAAATCGGCTTTACGTTGATTTCACTGGCCGGCTTGATGCTTGGGCTCGCGGTCGCGACGCTTGCTCTCTTGCACGTTTGGCAGGAAACGCATTTCGATCATCACGTGCCGTCCCACGAGCGCATTTTCCTCGTGGAAACAGAACGCAGTCAGCCAGGACGTAGCGATCAGTTGTTGCTAACGGCACCTGGACCGCTGGCGCCTACCGCTGCAGAGACGATCGATGGGATCGAAAAGGCGGTGCGCGTCTGGCAGGCCTGGTACACGCTGTCGGTCGGCGAACGGTTGGAGTTCAATTATCCTCTGGCCGCTGTCGATACCGACTTCCCTGCGTTCATCGGTCTCGAGATGATCGAGGGCTCGATCGACGCATTGGCGAATCCGAGTGCGGCGCTCGTTTCGAAGTCGATGGCGGAACGGCTGTTTGGAGAAGGTCCCTATCTTGGACAGATTCTCACACTAGGTGGGTATCGCGAGGTTGAGATCAGCGGAGTCTATGAAGATTTCCCCACGACGAGTCATATGGATACGCAGGTCATGCTGTCGATGGCATCGCCGGCTGTCACTGATCGAAGAGTGCAGTTCGAGACGAACTGGAATACGTTTGGGTTGTATACCTACCTCCGACTGGCCCCCAGCGCAAACCCATCGGCGGTCGGCGATGCGATCGAGGCGCTAGCGCATCGAAACGTTCGTCCTGCGGACGGGGTACGCATCGAGGACACACTGCGACTCTCGCTTGAACCGCTGACCGATCTGCACCTGAACGGAAAAGACTATGCGCAACGACCGACCGAGGTTGTCGGTAACCGAACCGCCATTGTCATTGCTGTGACCATTGCGCTGCTTGTATTGGTGGTTGCTTGCATCAACGCGATAAACATTGCGACGGCACGAAGTGCGGATCGCGCGCATGAAGTCGGCCTTCGCAAAGTGGTCGGTGCGAGTCGATCTCAGCTCGTTGTGCAGTTCCTTGGCGAATCTGCGTTGTTGGTCTTGGTTGCGATGGTTGGGGCTTTGGTCATCGTCGAACTGACCGTCGGCCCTGCCGGAGATTTTATCGGACGTACGTTCTCGCTTTCTGTGTTGCTCCAACCGGGGGCGCTGGCCTTGTTCGCGCTGCTAATCATCGCCGTGGTGTTGTTGTCGGGGCTCTATCCCGCATTCGTATTGGCGAGCTTCAAGCCAGCCCGGATCTTCCAGCCTGCGACGCCGCGCCGCGGCTTTTCACTCCGCTCAGCGCTCGTCGTGTTCCAGTTCGTTACGTCGATTTGTCTCATGGTGATGGCGGGTACCGTTTGGCAGCAGGTTCGATATCTGGAAACCGCCGACCTCGGTTTTAATCGCAAGGATGTCATCTTGTTGTTCGGCACACGTCGAGGGCCCGAAGGTACTATCCAGCTCACCCGCAGCCTCAAACAAGCGATCGGTGGCAAACCAGGCATCGTGGATATCAGCGGCACGCACTCGTCACCCTCGTGGGACTACGCCGACGAGGCGAATCTTCGGCGCGCTGCAACGCCGCGGGATGCGTCAACCACGGTGGATCGATTGGCGGTCGGCACCGACTTTTTCGATGTACTGTTAATCGAGCCGGTGGCCGGGCGCGCCTTTGACATGGACTACGGCCCCGATCGCGCTCAATGGGACTACGCCAACCGATCGCAAGTCGAGCTGCCGTTGATTCTGAACATGGCGGCCGTCAGTACACTCGGATACGCCGCGCCAGAGGACGTCATCGGTGAGGCAATGAACTTCGAGTTGTCTGCCGGCGACGACCGCGCGAGTCGAGTGGTTGGTGTCGTACCAGACTTCCACTTCAAGTCATTGAAATCGAAGATCCGTCCGATGGTGTTCTTTCCTGACCCGTCGCGCTTCAACGCGATGATGGTGCGTATTGACGGCGATCGTCGCGACGAGGCCATTGCATCGCTGGAAGCGGGTTGGGATCAAGTGCTACAAGGACAGGCACTGTCGCGCGCGTATCTGGATCGCGAGCTGGTGACTCAATACGTATCCGAGCAACGCCAGTTCACCGTGCTGGCTGCGCTGGCCGGTGTGGCCGTGTTCATTGCGATGCTCGGTCTCGTCGGTTTGCTCGCCCATGCAGTGACTTCGCGTCGGCGAGAAATCTCATTACGCAAAGTTCTTGGGGCCGAGGTGCGAGATGTGCTTCGTTTGTTCCTCTGGCAGTTCTCGCGACCGGTGCTCGTTGCCGTGCTCATCGCGTGGCCGATTGCGTGGATCCTTGCCGAGCGCTGGTTGTCCGGATTCGCCTATCGCATCAGCTTGGCTTGGTGGATCTTTGTTGGTGCCGGTTTGATTGCGCTGGGTATCACTTGGGCGCTGACCGCGGCGCAGGTGCTGAAGGTCTCGCGCACGATGCCGGCCCAGGTGCTTCAAGCGCGATAGCCGGAGATATCGTTGTGGAGCAGGCTGCATAAGTATCCGAATAGACAAAAGAAAAACGCGCCTTATTGGTGGTTTGGTGTTTGCTTGTTAGGCTGATCGCATGAACAGTAAAGCGTGCGACAACTTTCGAAAAAAACGCGCACCGAAGAAGGTGCAGTTGGAAAAGGACTTTGCGGGTATTCGCGCGGGTCAGTGGATGTTTGTTGGCACGCCACAGATCGTCGCGAAGTATCTCGAAAAAATTCCTGTCGGCGAGACTGTCTCTATACCCAAACTGCGGAATCAGATTGCCCGCCGCCATAGGTGCGACGCGATGTGTCCGGTATCGACCGCGATTTTCCTTCGGATCGTCGCGGACTGGGCGGTTGAGGAATTGGATGCGGGGGTTCCACCTGACAAGGTCGTTCCATTTTGGCGAGCAATTGGGCCTGACGATAAGATCGCGAAAAGAATCGCGATCGATAGTCAACGATTGGCTGCGCTGAGAGCGGCGGAGGAAAGTCCGGACGATAGCGCAGACCAGAGTCGTAGAACTCGATGACAGGCGCTCGCGTGACGGCAACACTGATGTTGGCGGTAATCGGCTTCATCGCCGGTTGCCAGAGCCCGCCGTCTGTACTCACAGCCGATCGGCCCACCATCAATCAGTACATGAAGACTCCCGCGGTCCTCGTGTTCTCGCGCACACTAGGTTGGCGTCATGATGAGGGAATCGCAGGAGCGGATCTGTTCTTTGCCCGGCTAACCACCGAACGGGAATTCGGACTGTTCACAACCGAGAACCCCCGTGTTTTCAATTCGGAGGATCTCAGTCGCTTTGACCTTGTGGTCTTTAACAACGTTACCGGAGCGTCGCTCGATCCAAAGCAGAGAGCGGCGTTCGAAAACTGGATGCGCGCGGGTGGCGCATGGATCGGACTGCATGGTGCGGGCGACGGCTCGATGAGCGACTGGCGTTGGTATCAGAACAACCTGATCGATACGCGGTTTATCGGACACACAATGGCGCCGCAGTTTCAGACCGGGACGCTCGCCCGTCTGTCTTCGGAGCATCCCATCGTAGACAACTTGCCCGACCGTTGGTCACAAACCGATGAGTGGTATAGCTTCAATCGAATACCGGCACCGCCTGGCGCGATTCTTCTTGTCGGAATTGATGAGTCATCCTATACACCACACAACTTGGTTGTGGACCGTTGGCCGCGCGATTTGCGCATGGGTGCATCCGTTTTCGATCACCCACTGATTTGGGCGATTTGTCAGCCAGAGTATCGGGGCTTTTATTCGGCGCTCGGTCACAGCTTTGAAACCTACGACAACCCGATCTATCGGCAGCTGCTTTCTAATGCCGTGGATTGGGTAATGGCGTCCGATTCGCCCGAGTGTGACTAAACGTCGGTCGGCTTGGCCGAGCTCACGGAATTTCGCATAATCACGTCTGTCGACTTCAACGCGGGACAACGCAGTTTTGAGCAGACTCGAAATCCAAGTGATGGGAGAGTTTCGAGTGGTCGTCGATGGGCGTGATCTCAGCCTACCGTCATCGAAGAAGACCCGTGCGCTTCTTGCGTATCTTGCGATCACAGCGCGGCCGCATCGACGTGACCGTCTATGCGAGTTGTTGTGGGACGAGATCGACGACCCTCGCGCGGCGCTCCGGTGGTCGTTGAGCAAATTACGATCTGTGGTCAATGTGTCGGACAAGGAGTATCTGATCGCCGATAGAGAGCGCGTTCAACTTGATGTTGATCGAACGCGAGTCGATCTGCATCAACTGACCATTGAGATGGAGTTGCCAGACCTGTCGCTTCCGGCGCTTATCGCTGTCGCTGAGCGGGTCCGTGAACCACTCATTCCGAGCTTTGAATTTCCGGATCAGCCATTTGCGAAATGGCTCCAAGCGGAACGTCTGGAACTCAACAAGCGTGCCGCACGGGTCGTACAGAGTATTCGAGAGCATCCTGAACTCCCGGTGTCGGAGGTGCCAGCATGGTCTCGGCGCTGGCTCGAGTTGGACCCATTCAATGCAGAAGCAGCGCGAATCTGTATTTCCGATCTCAAACGGTTTGGAGATTCTTCTGACGCGACCAAGCTCTCGCTCGAGTTAGCCGAGCGTTTTCACAATGCGGGTGTGCCGCTGGAGCGGCGCACGTCTGAGCGTGCCCCGGCGCCAACAGCGGACGAGGTGACTGAGGGTCATCGCTTGCTGGCGAAGCAGAAGATCCAATTCTGTCAGACGGCCGACGATACGCGCATTGCCTACGCCTCGGTAGGCGACGGTCCGGCGGTCATCAAGACAGCGAATTGGCTAAGTCATCTGGAGCTGGACTGGGATGCGCCGATTTGGAGTCCGTTGTTTCGACGTCTGGCCAGGAGTCATCGTTTCATCCGCTACGACGAACGTGGCAATGGCCTGTCAGACTGGGATGTGTCGGAAATTAGTTTCGATGCATTCGCATCTGATCTCGAGTCTGTGATCGATGCCGTGGATGCCGACCGGTTTGCGCTACTCGGCATTTCGCAAGGCGCGTCGGTGGCAATTGACTATGCGGTGCGCAATCCAGAACGCGTGAGTCATTTGGTTTTGTTTGGCGCCTACGATCGCGGTTGGCGAATCGGCGCGGGCGCCGATCAAATTGAAGAGCGGGAAGCGGTGATGACACTGACCAAAACCGGTTGGGGTCGTAATGATCCGACTTATCGGCAGATGTTTTCGTCCACGTTCATGCCTAGCGCAAATCCACAGGAGCTTGCGTGGTTCAATGAGTTTCAACGTCAGACGACATCCCCGAAAAATGCGGCCCGGTTTCTTTCGGCGTTCGGCGACATCGATGTTCAAGATTTACTAGAGAAAGTGATGGTGCCAACGTTGGTTCTACATTCTCGTGGCGATCGTCGGATTCCGTTTGAAGTCGGTCGAGATATCGCCGCGAGGATTCCAAATGCACAGTTCGTTGGTTTGGAAAGCGATGGCCATTTACTTCTTGGTCGCGAACCGGCTTCCGATGAGTTCGTCGAGACAGTCGAGGAGTTCCTGCAGACCTGAGCGAAACACGACACCCGCCCCAGGGGTAGGACGAGTATCGCGTTCACTCAGGATTTTTCAGTTGCTCAGCTTCCCTTAGCGGATGATTTGTGAAACGACGTTGTTTTTCCGCTTGACTTCGCCGGGGGCGATCTCAACGAACTGTGCATAGCGTTTACGCAAGTTAGCGAACGTGATCGAGCCGCCGGCTTCGCTGGTGCAGAATACTTGCTCAACGTCTTTCAGCCGGATGGTTACCGCGAGGTTGCCAGTGCTGCGCACAAAGAATCGGACCAGATAGTCGAAACCGAGATCCGAGTCGCGGACATCCTCTAGGCGGCAGAACCCCGGTGAACCGGTCACGTTAGCTGTCGGTACGCCAGTCTCTGAGAATATTCCTGTAACGGGTGTCAACGTGGGAACGTTGTTGCCATCACGATCAATTAGACCAAAGACCATTGCGTCGCGACTGCCAGGGCCACCCAAGAATGCGTCACTGCCGTCACCAGGTGCCCAAATATTGATGTCGCTGCCTTCTCCGCCAATCATCACGTCGCGGTTGCCGAAACCTTCTGGGTCGAATTGTTCCGTGCCACCAATCATGATGTCGTGCCCGGTGCCACCGGTCAGAACGTCATTGCCTTGCAGGCCGATGAGTACGTCACAACCGTCTTCACCAAGCAAGACGTCGGCGTTGTTCAGACTTTGATTGGGCGGCGGTGCGATCGGTTGAATCAACGGATTGCTGACGTTGTCGTTGTCGAGCCCAATCAAGACTTCCGAAACACCGGCGCAAGCATCCACTTGTCCGACCTGTGCACCTGCCCATACCGATGTGCTCAGTGTTGTCGCCAGTACCACAGTTGCCGTTGCGACGATTCCCTTTCTTTTAATACTCACAGTCTTCTCCTTACTTGTGTTGAAAAAAACGAGCGCTGCTGCGTCTCGGGGCACAAGGTAGGGAGGGGGCGTGGTAAACAGCGTGGTAGTTTGCGTGGGAATTATGAAAAATTGACAGAATGTGATGCGTGTAGCAAAAACATCAGTCTGTTGGCCGGTTTTCGGTACCGATTACGTTTGGGGCATACACTCGCGAGCGTAGAATCACGAAAAGCGCTTTCGAGTAACGCAGGACGCGAGTATCCGCGCACGATGACTGACTGTCGGCGCCCTTTTTATTAGTGGATCACCATGGCACGTTCGCAAATGACACAGTTCAGCCAGCAGTTGGGGGCATACCTGTCTGGCAAGATTTCGCTGCAAACGCTGGAACAGACGATTGATGCAATTGCTGAGGCTGGCGATGATGTCGATAGCGCGCTGTCGATGATTGAGATGCAGCGTGACTCGGGCCGCTTGGCGGCAGCAATTCACGAAACGCTTGCACGCCGCCTGCGCGGACAGGCTAGCGCGCCAGAGCCAACAGCGCCGCTCCCGAGTACCCGACAGCCATCCGAGACAACCGAAGCGCTGCGTTCGGCTACGGCGAATACCGACGCCACGCTGCCACTGCAGATGGATCCAGTCCGCGACGAAAAGACGCAGGCGCTTAATCCGGGTGCAGAGCCGCTTGATTCGTCTGCATCAGTGTCGGAAGGCACGCTGCCGTTGGCCGATTCTCCGCACGCTGCAGATAAGACCGAGCCAGTGAGTTCGGATAACGCGCCAACAGAGTTTCAGCCCACGCAAAAGATCAACCAGCACGTCGATGCCACGGAAGTGATCAACTCTCACGTGGCACCGACCGTTCAGATCAACCAGCACGTCGGCGAGACTCAGCAGATTAATCGGCATGTCGACGCAACCGAGGTGATCAACAACGCGCCCGAGCAAAGCAACGACGCTACTCAGAACATTAATGAGACGCCGTTTCCGTCACTGCCTCTACCAACGGGCACTGGCACCGGATCGAACTGGCTGAATCCCGAGCAGTGGACGCAACGCCGCAGTGGGCCGGTGGAAACCGGTGTTGTCTTAAAACGCCGATTCCTGATTGAGGAGCAATTGGGCCGTGGCGGTATGGGTGCGGTGTTCAAGGCGCGTGACAAGCGCAAAGATGAGGCACAGGATCGCGATCCGCACGTTGCGATTAAGGTTCTGAATAAGAGCTTCCAGGAACACCCGCAAGCCTTGATTGCGCTTCAGCGCGAGGCGCGCAAAGCCCAGACGCTTGCCCATCCAAACATCGTCACCGTGTACGACTTCGACCGCGATGGTACGACCGTTTACATGACGATGGAGTTGATGCGCGGGGAGCCACTCGACAAGATCGTTCGGCGTCATAAGGACGTCGGTCTGGATCCGGAAATAGCTCGAGCCATCATCGAACAAATGGCCGAAGGCCTCGCGTATGCCCACGAGAAGCGGATCATCCACTCGGACTTCAAACCGGGCAATGTGTTTCTCACCGAAGATAACCGGGTCAAAGTCCTGGATTTCGGTATCGCTCGTGCCGCTGCCTTCCAGGGTCAGGACAGCGGAGAAAAGACCGTCTTCGATGCCGGAGACCTGCGCAGTCTGACCCCGGCTTATGCCAGCGTCGAGATGTTCGACGGGGATGAACCGCATCCGGCCGATGACGTTTATGGCTTGGCCGTGACGGCCTATATTTTGCTGACCGGTCGCCATCCATTTGATCGCAAGACGGCGCAGCAAGCGCAGGAGTTGAACCTGGAGCCCGAGCCGATCGCGTCGCTCGCGAAGCACGAGTGGCAAGCGATTGCGCATGGACTTGCATTCGAGCGCGAGGCACGCAGCCAAGACGCTGCGGAATTTCTGGCCGAGTTTCGTGGTCGCCAACAGCGCGTGCAGCGCTGGGCACTTGCCGCTATTGCGGGTCTGGCGGCATTGGCGATCTTTTTCGCAGTGCAGTCAACGCAGCCCAAAGGACCCGCGATCCCTTGGCAGGAGCTGACGCCACAACAGCAGGTACAGTTTAATGAGTACGTCAGCTCCGGCAGGGAATGGCTGGCCAACGATCCGCCGTGGATCGGTGGGGCGTATACGGATTTCGCTGCAGCGTTCGATATTCACCCAGACAATCCAGAGGCCACCAAAGGACTGGATGAGGTGGCGGATGCCCTGATTGCACTCAACCGAGAAGCGACGAATCCGGAAGCCCAGCGCCGCTTACTTAATGATATTCAGACTGCGTCTACGAACCCATATTTGGCTGAGCACAGCGCATTACGTCGTGTTCGGCGTCAACTCGAACGAGCAATCGATCAGTCTTTATAGGCCCTCCGTAGAATGGGCGGGACTATTGGCCGGATACTGACAGCAAACTCGTTACAAACAATACGGGGCTGTCATCAAATTCCATGACGGCGCGCTTTTGACCGCGCGACGCGAAACAACGAACAATATAGTGCGGCGCACGCCGCGAAGGACGACCGGACATAATGAAATCATTTGACCGACTGAAATCATCAGCCTTTGTGGCGGTTCTGTTGTTGGCAGGTTGCGCCGGGGCACCGTCGACCGATACGCAACAGGTTGCTGTCGAAGGGCGGAAGGATGTCAGCGACTTGTATGTCGTGGATTGTCTGCTTCCTGGGCAGGTGCGTCAGTTGGGCGGCCGAACCTATCTTTCACCGCGTCGACCGACGAAAACAACGGCGGGCGATTGCCGCGTACGCGGCGGGGAATACGTCGCCTATGACCGCGCGGATCTAAAGTCTGCTTTGGGTGTTTGGATGACCGCTGCTGAAAGCGGCGACGCTAACGCGCAGAACACGGTCGGTGAAATCTTCGAACAAGGGCTTGGCGGCGAACCAAACTACGAGGCCGCAGTCATTTGGTATCGGAAGGCTGCCGAGCAGGGTAATGCGCGCGCGCAGCTCAATCTCGGCACGCTGTATGAGTCGGGCAAGGGGGTCGAGAAAGATCGACTCAGAGCTTTGAACCTCTACCGACAGTCTTGGGGTTTGCAAGACGATGATGTGATTTATCGATCGGTAGCCGATCAGGAAATAGATGCGTTGCGGCGCGAGCTGGACAGCGAGATCAATCAAAAGAATCGACAGCTTGAATTGCTACAGAAACAAATCGAACTGCTCGAACAGGATGTATCGGCGGGCAAGGCTGCGAACACCGAGCTGCAAGAGTTGCTGGAATGGCAACAGAGCATCGAGCTTGAGCGCGTGACTGCCGTCGAGCGACGGTCACGCCTAAGGACGCCTTCGACGCAGGCGCTGCCCGAGCAAGAGTTTGTTGCGAGTACTCAACTGCAACTTCGAGATCGTAATTTCGGTCGTTACTACGCGTTGATTATCGGCAACCAGAATTACGAGCGCATGGAAAACCTCGCAACACCGCTGTCGGATGCGGAACGAATTGCGAATCTACTGAGTGATAAGTATGGGTTCACCGTGCAGCTCGTGCGCGATGCGAATGACGTCACTGTGCTCGAAGCCATCAACAATCTGAACGCGATTGTCGGACCGAACGATAACCTTTTGATCTACTACGCAGGTCATGGCAGTCGTATCGGTGCCGGTGACACCGAGACCGGTTACTGGTTGCCGGTCAATGCGGATCGACCACCGGTCGACACGTATTGGGTACCCACGGAGCAGATCACCAGTCATATGGGCAACTTCCAGGCGAAGCGTGTGCTGGTGCTGGCCGACTCTTGTTACTCCGGTATTCTGACCAGCGATGATCCCGGAATGCGGATGATTCTGAGTGGCGACGAGCGCGTGTTTTCGAGTGATGGTTTCGTCAAACGCCGCTTTGATAAGCGATCGCGCTTGATGGTCTCTTCCGGCGGCGATAGACCGGTATTGGATACCGGCGGCAGCGGCAACTCCGTGTTCGCACGTGCGTTTATTGATGAGTTGGAATCGAACAACGGACTGCTAACGACGCCCGCGCTGTTCTTGAAGCTGCGTGACCGGGTGGTAGAAGCCGCTGCTTCTGAAGATTATCGCCAGGAGCCTGAGATTAAAGCGCTGCGACGCGCAGGACATGAAGTAGGCGATTTCTTCTTCGTTCCGAAGTCGTTGATTCTCGCGGAGGCGAACGCCAGCGGCGACCAATAAACGCAACGAACGCGGACGCCGCGTTCCAAAACAGAAAAATACCTTGGCCACCCAACGGTGCGCTGAGATGCAGGGGAGAGAGGAATGTTTGGAGTACTAGGCAGACGGTACGCCGGGTTGGCGATCAGTTTATTGTTGATCGCGTCTACGTCCGGCTACGCAGATCCCATCGCAGCGGACTTGGATGCGCAGGATAATCTGCGAGAGCCAGGATCAATTACGTTCAATGTCCATGCCGAGGGCATCGCTCAGGCGGAGCCGTTTACGCCGCCGCCGATCTACGTGCTGGACACGATCAACACCGGCAACGCGCCGCCGAGTGTGACGATCAATCAAGTCGGTGATGCCTGCATTCAAGTCAGTTGGGGTGACGACAACACGGCTGGTGAACCATTCACACTCGAGTACTCACTGATTGCAGGCAACCGCACGACGTCTGCGACGCGCGGCACATTGCGATTCTCGGACGGCAACCGAAACCTCACTCCGGTAACAGACGTCGCCAACGGATGCGGCGATCCGACGAACCGGGTGCCTGTCCCCCGCGACTTGACGTTCGATTTTCAAACGCGCCAGAACAGCTATCTTCTCGGGATCATTAATTCCGACGTCGGCGCCACGGATTTCGATGGTATTGAGACGCTGCGCTTCACCGATCTCGCCTGTTTCGTGCTGCCGCAAAATGGCACGGTCGAAACCAGTTTCGAAACACCTCGATCGTTGATCTATACGCCCAACGCTGGTTTCACTGGAACCACTGATACCTTTGAATACTGCGTTTCAGACAACCCGAACGGCGCAGCAACCGGCCCTCGCGGCACAGTGACCGTGAACTTCGCGGCGGCGGCCGTCGTTGATGCGGTCGACGACACTGCGAGCACTGTCGGACTGACGCCTGTGTTCATCGACGTCTTGGCGAACGACACACTCGGTGCGGAAACCTTGATCACTGATGTTTCACAAACGTCCGGTGGTGGATTCGCAAGCATTAGAACGCCCGCGGAATGCGCCCAGCAAATTGCAGGCGCGAATCGACCCTGCGTCGAGTACAACGCGCCATCGTCGGACGCCATGGGCAACCCGTTTGCGGGAGACGATACGTTCACATACACGATCACGGCGGCCGACGGTGCATCGGATACGGCAACCGTAACGGTCACTGTTCAGAGTGAAGCGCCGGTGCTTACCGACGATACGGCGACGACAACCGCCGAAGTGCCGATCGTGATTGACGTGCGCGCGAATGACACGATCATGGCGGGTGAGACCTTGGTGAGTGTGACGTCTCCAGCAAGTGGCGGCTCGACGCAGATTCTAGAACCGGCGGCATGCACCGCGGCATTGGGAACGGACGCGAGCCGACGCTGCATTCAGTACCAACCGCCGTTTGCGCCCACCGGTGGAATGGCGTTCACCGGCCCGGACTCATTTACGTATACCGTATCGAACGGTGATTCATCGGCGACGGCGAACGTCAGTGTGACAGTTGAACCCGCGAACAACCCGATGCGCGAGCTCGCGGCAGATTCCGCGACGACGACCGTTGAGACGGCGATCATCGTGGATGTGCTCGGTAACGACACACTCATCGACGGCGATCAGTTGTTGAATGTGTCACCGACCGCGAACGGCGGCACGGTTGAGATCATCGATCCAGCGACGTGCACCGCATTCGACAGCGATTTCTTCCAAACCTGCGTTCGTTACACACCGCCTGCGACCAGCGCCGGCGGGGTGGTATTCGTGGGCGACGACAGTTTCACCTACACCGTCGGTGCGACAGATGATACGGATACGGCGACGGTGACAATTTCTGTGACTGCGCCCACGGGGACACCACAACCGGTGGCGGATGATCAGACGGAAGTGGAAGAGGGCGGCTCTGTCGTGATCGATGTGCTCGCGAACGACATCGATGACGGTGGGGGCGAAAACCTGACCATTGTGAGTGTGACCGATCCGAGCAATGGCGTTGCTGCGATCAACCGTGAAGATGGACAGCCGGACACGGTGACTTATACACCGAACACTGGGTTTGTTGGTACTGATACTTTCTTCTACACGGTTTCGGATGGCGATGAGACGACGATCGATCAGGCGGCGCAAGTCACCGTATCCGTGGCCACGGCAGGTGGCCGAGCACGTCTGTCGTCGCTGGCCCTAACTCCGGAGGAGCTCGAAGTTGCGACGGCGATCGATACGGTGTGCGACCGACTGAATGCACTCGTTGAAACACCACTCGAGCAGGGTCGTGAGGGCCCTGCGCGCGCACAGGCTAGCATCAACGATTTACGGACTCGGTGTAATGCGTTAATCGACTTTGCTAACCCAGTCGAGGGTGACAACACCGAGGCTGTGCGCGATGCGCTTCGACAAATCGCGGGCGAAGAGGTGTTTGCGCAAAGCACGATCAGCACGCAGATTCTGAACACACAGACGCAGAACATCGACGCTCGTCTCGCGGCGCTGCGCGGAGGCGCTCGTGGTATCAGTGCTCAAGGTTTGGCGTTCAACGTCCAAGGCAAGGCATTGCCGACGAACCTGCTGGCCAGGCGCGCAGTAGAAGAGGAGGGGGATGCGCTGTTGCAGGACAGCCGGCTGGGCTTCTTCATCAACGGGAGGCTGAACTTCGGTGAGCAAGATCCCACGGCGACCGAGAATGGCTTTGAGTTCGATACGCTCGGCGTGACCGCAGGCGTCGACTATCGTTTCCGCAATGACCTCGCGCTGGGTGCAGCAATCGGTTTCGCGAATGCGCAGGCTGACTACAACAATACCGGCGGTGAGTTGGAGTCCGACAGTCTGATCTACACGTTGTACGGCACGTACTTCACGGATCGGATGTACATCGATGTCTTGGCATCGACTGGCGGTATCGATTTCGATTCTGCGCGTACCCTGAACTTTGATGATGCCGCAGGCGGCGTCGATACGACAGCCATCGGTCAGACTGATGGTGATCAGCGAATCCTTAGCGCGAACTTTGGGCTGAACTTCGATCGGGGTGGCTGGTTGTTTGTGCCATTCTTAGGCTACGACTACCTGGATACGCAAATCGATGCGTTCACTGAAACCCAAGGGCAGGGTTGGGAGCTCGCGTTCGACGAGCAGCGAGTGCAGTCGCAGATCATCTCAGCCGGCCTTCGCACGTCCTACACCCACAGCGCGAGCTGGGGTGTATTGGTTCCGCACCTGCGTATTGCGGCGCAGACGGAGCTCGAGGACGATCTTCGCGTCATTACCGCGCGCTTTGCGTTCGATCCAGGTGATACCCGGTTCCGCTTTTTCACCGATGCGCCAGATTCGAGCTTCTTCCAGGTCGCAGCGGGCGTGTCGGCGGTCTTCGAGAACGGCGTATCGGCTTTTGTCGACTACGAGACGCTGACCGGCTACAACAATCTGACATCGAGCACGCTGACGCTGGGTTTAAGGTTCGAGCGAAGGTTCAAGTAGGCACTGGTTAGCACTGAAAGCCAAGGACGGCCGAGGGCCCGACGCAAATCTGCTTACAACAAGCTGTCGCGAAGCGCCTATGAACTCGGATACGTGCGATTTTTACCAACGGTTGAGCCTACTTCATCAGGTTCTTTCGATTCGAAGGTTAGGGTAGACTGACCGGCACGCTTGATCATAAGGATTGGTCGCATGGATGCTGGTATGAGAGCCGCGGTTTGGCGCGAGGAAGTTGACGATCGTGATTGCTGTCGGATGGATTTGAAGACAGGCGTGCGATGAGCGGCTTGGGAGACGCGCTTCTCGATCACTGGCCGCTTCCAGCCGTTGTGGTGAATGTGGACGGCGTTGTTGATCGTAGCAATCCGCTGTTCGAGGAACTGTTCGAGATTTCGACTGGGCAGCTCGATGGGCGAGGGATCGACGCGTTCTTGCAACTGGAGACGGCGGTCGCCTGGTCGAACATCGTCGGTGAATACACCGCGTCTGGGCTTACTCGGTTGGATCGTGTATTTAAAGGTGTCACTTCATCAGGCCGCTCTATTTCGGTTGAGCTGGGCCTGACTCGACCCAAGTCAGATGATAGATCGAGTATTCTCGTGACTGTGTTTGACGTTTCGGGTCGCACTCGACAAGACTCGCTCGCCGCGCTGACTTTTCAGGCTGCCGCGTCTGCAATGATAACGGTCGATAAGCACGGCACGATTCGCTCAGTGAATCCGGCCGCTTCCCTGCTTTTCGGATACGCCCGATCAGAGATTGTTGGCAACAAGATTGAGTCCTTAATTCCGGCAGAGTTTCGTGCAAGCCACACTGTCGTTCGCGACCAGTTCAGCCAAGCTAGCGGCTCACGCGAGATGGGACGCGGACAGGAGATCTACGGTCAGCGAAAATCAGGAGAGACGTTTCGTCTGGAGGTTGCACTCACGCGAATAACACTGGGTCAAGAGCGCTTGACGCTTGCCACAATCGTCGACATCACGGAAAGATTGGCTGCAGAGCGCGCCCTCGCGGAAAAGGAGGTAGCGGAAGGTCAAGCCGAGCGACTGAAAGAGATTAATGAAGAGTTATCTCGGTACGCCTACGCCGCTAGTCATGATTTAAAGGCTCCGCTCTCCACGATCGCAGGAATGATCGAATGTTGTTTAATGGACCTTGGTACCGGAGCAACGGACGAGGTAGAGCGGAATCTCCTGAAACTACGCAGATTATGCGAACGAAGTGGATCACGCATTGAGAGTGCTTTAGCGTTTGCGAAAGTAGGGCACCGGAAGGCTTCTCTCGAACAAGTTAACCTTAGAGAGATTGCACAGGAGATGTGGGACGACTGTAGTCTCCTGCACGCTCAAGCTGTGGGTTTCGACAATGCGGCACCCGCCCATCTACAAGTCAGAACGGGCCCGGCGCAGATTCGGGCGATCATCGGTAACCTATTCTCCAACGCAGTTAAGTATCGAGACATCGATAAAGGAAAGTGCTGGGTTTCTTTCGACGCGCATAAAGATGACCAGCACTGTTACTTCTCTGTCAGCGACAATGGAATTGGAATACCACGAGAAAGAATTCCCGATGCTTTCGGCGCATTTGTTCGATTGGGTAAACGATCTGGGGATGGACTAGGGCTTGCGCTTGTGAAACGCAATGTGGAGCTGCTTGGGGGAAAGATCAGCTGTGATTCTACGGTCGGTGAAGGGACAAAGTTCGTAGTGGAGCTTCCATCGACGGTGCACACTTCAGGAGAATTGCAATGACGTTTGTTGTTGTCGATGACGACGAAATGGATCGCTACATTGCGAGACGGCGTCTTTCCGTGTTCGAGAGTTTCGGGGAGGTGTATGAAATCGAGAGTGGTCAGGATTTCATTAGATTGATCTGTGATTCGGACGGACCACTAGCGAGCCCGTCGACGCCCATCGTGGTTCTGATGGACATCAACATGCCTGGCCTTGATGGGTTCGAGACAGCTGAGCAGCTCAGGCTGCTCGTTGAGAAGGGCCAAGTACCGCCTAGCGTTGTTGTGATGATGTTTTCTAGTTCAGAGAATCCTCATGATCGAGAGCGGGCGGAACAGAACTCGATCATTAAAGGCTATGTGGTGAAACCCATCGACGACGCAGCAATAAGCGCGCTCGAGCGGGTTATCGAATCCTTGGGTCCGATAGTCGACTAGACTCGGGATCGACGCCACGAGGAGTCTCGAGATACCGACGACACATGGGGAGCTGTGAATGAGTTCGGAGTTTAGTGTCATGTTGATCGACGATAGCGACGACGACAACATGATTCACGAGATAGCGATTCGGAAAGCTGGGTTTGCGAAATCGGTTGTCGTTTATCAGTACGCCGAAGACGCACTGGACTTCCTAGCGACCATAGACCGAGAGGCAATCGATATCATCTTTGTAGATATCAACATGCCACGAATGAACGGTTTCGAGTTTCTAGATTTGTATGCCGAGCTACCTCCAGAACGGCAGGCGCGTTGTTTGCTGTTTATGGTTTCCACGAGCTTGAATCC
>JBCAZH010000004.1:31073-34003 GCA_038533155.1 Pseudomonadota bacterium
TTGCACGTTAAGTGCATCCCGTCGGGACTGTAGCCACCAACCGAACCCGAAGAATCCGAGCAGCGCGAGCTGCATCCAAACGTCAGTGCCTTGCCCTGTGCCACTGATGTAAGACAGCGTCATCGGCAACGCAGCCAACAGGCCGAGCCAAACGACACCGCTCGTTCGCTCCAGTCGCACACGGAGGGCTGAATCCAGTCTGGACGGCAATTGCGCAGACCCGCGGCGCAGCATACGACTCGCGAAAAAAGCAATCGCTGAAAAGAGGATTAACGACGCGAGAAACCACAAGTGATAGAGCTTGGACCAACGCAACCAATGCAGCTCTTGGGCATACCGCCAACCGGCGGCAATCGATGTACTGTCGGAAGTCACAACCGCGAACTCATAGGCGGCGCGCGTCAGTGGCGTGAGCACTGCATATCCGATCAGTAGCGGGATGCCGAGTCGCAGGCATCGATGCCGCCAGAAGGCACGGTCGCCACGCTTTTGGCGCAGCGCTGCACCGGCGAAGCCCGCGGTGACGAAAAACACTGGCATTGCAAAAGCGTAGAGGCCGATGCCGATCCAGTCGAACCAAACACTTGTGGCCGCGTCATTGAATCGTCGGGGTGACGTGACGTAAGGGAGCATCGCGTGCCCAAACATCACCACCAGCATCATCACCGTTCGCAATCGATCGATTTCAGGCGTACGTTCTACCAAGCTTTGGTGTGGCGACGACATTGAGTGAGTCAATCTCCGCAATGACATTTTTTGCCATTTTAACTAAACGGCGTTAGTTTCCTGCCGCTACAAACAGTTGATCGATAGTTTCAAGGGACTGAGCATGAGATGTTCGAGCCTCATTTGCATTGCGTTGGCGGTGTTCGCCAGCGCCAGTAGCCACGCGCAGGTGGACGAGAGCCAGAATGGTGCGTGGTATATGCTGTTTTGGAGCGCGAGCTTTGACGACAGTCGCTGGGGTATTCAAGGCGATTTTCAGAATCGTAATTGGGACGCCGGCGGTGACCTGGAGCAGTGGTTGTTGCGCTCCGGGGTGACGTATCGACCCGAGGGCAGCAAGAACCTTTACACCTTCGGTTATGCAAATATCCGAAGTGGTGTTTTTGGGCCAAGCGATGCGAGTTCGCGAGAGGACCGAATTTACCAAGAAGCACTGATCCCACAACGCTGGGGCGAGCGTTGGCGCATTCGCCATCGTTTGCGTTTCGAGCAACGTTGGGTTGACGGTCAGGATTTCCGTACACGGTTCCGCTACGCGATTTTTGCCGACTATCCGCTCGGTGAGAACGGTATGGAGCCAGGCGCCTGGTATGCGGCGTTCTACAATGAGCTGTTCATCAACGGCGAAACCGACATCGGCGATGGTCGTAGCGTGGATACCTACGACAGAAATCGGACCTATGCGGCGCTTGGCTACGTCGTGGGGCAGAGCAGCAAGGTGCAGGCAGGCTACATGTATCAACATTCGCGCGGCGTTGAGAAAGGTCAGTGGCAACTGAGTTTGCACCAGTCCTTCTAGCTCAAGCTTGTTCGGGTATGCTCATGGTATGCCCACCCAGTCATCGCTTGCAGCGATTCTTGAGGAACACACACTCGGCGCTCTCGTAAGCACCCCCGAGCCGATCGGTGGCGGCGATTCGACCCCTGCCTACCGGTTGCAGACGACGCGCGGGCTGTTTTTCGCAAAACGTGTATCCGTTGAAGCGCGAACGCAACTTCACAGTGAGGCGACCAGTCTTGCGGCGTTAGCGGACATTGGCGTAGTACGTGTTCCAACGGTCATCGCCTGCGACAGCCTGCAAGGTGACGCGTGGTTGGTGCTCGAGTGGCTCGATATTCGTCCACTGGGTGGCCAAGAGTTCGAAACGCTCGGTCGTCAGCTCAGTAACGTCCATCGGCTAAGCGCCGAACAATTTGGTTGGTCGGAAGACAACTGGATCGGCAACTCGCCGCAGATCAATACACCGACCGCCGATTGGTTGGCGTTCTATCGGGACTGTCGGCTTCAACCGCAAATCGAGTGGGCAAGAGGGCGAGGTGTGCCCGCGTCGTTCAACCGTCTGACCGATCGCTTGTTGGAACGGCTGCCCGACTGCCTAGACCAGCATGTTCCGGCGATCTCTCTGACCCACGGCGACTTGTGGGGTGGCAACGTGGGCATGGCGGATCGCCCGGTGATCTATGATCCAGCGTGTTTCTTCGGCGATCGGGAGATGGACCTCGCGATGGCTCGGCTCTTTGGCGGCTTCGGTGAGTCGTTCTATGCGGCTTACAACGAAGCCTGGCCATTGCCACCAGGTTCACTTCAAAGAGTCGGGCTTTACCAGATATATCATCAATTGAACCACCTGAATCTGTTCGGTGGCGCTTATCTCGGTGCGTGCGAGCGGACCATTCGGCAAATTCTGGCCACGCTCTGAGCGTTCATTTCAATCCAAAATTGCTTGACGTCGCATCTGCGAATCTTCATAGTCTCATATCTTCGAATATTCGAAGATGTTAATATGTTCTCGACATAAGTTGCACGAAGACAACGGTTGAAAACTGGGGTAGGGACATTTAGCGGAGTGGGGACTCATGCCGAATCGTCAAATTGTGGCCAAAGAGTTGGCCGAGGTGTTCAAGCTTCTGTCGCATCCTGATCGGGTTCGCATCATCGAAGAGCTCGCTAGCAGCGAGCTCGATGTGAATGGTCTTGCGGAGCTTCTGGAGCTGCCGGGCACCCGAGTTTCCCAACATTTGGCGAAACTGAAGGCGCACCGGGTCGTCGAGGAACGACGCGACGGGCGTCATCACTTTTATCACTTGAAACAGCCGGAACTCGCGCGATGGATCGTCGATGGGCTGACCTTTGTTGAAGGACGGATGCTCGGGGTCAGCGAGGGCCAAATCGCAACCGTTCGTGAACTGTGGGCAGGGTCCAC
>JBCAZH010000004.1:34103-88891 GCA_038533155.1 Pseudomonadota bacterium
TCGGGGTCAGCGAGGGCCAAATCGCAACCGTTCGTGAACTGTGGGCAGGGTCCACGTGACCTTGGGCTAAGGAGAACACAATGCCGAGAATTGCTATTGAGGATCAGCAGCATGAAATTTTTTGATACTTCCAATTTGCGCGGTGACATCTACGGCGGTCTAACTGCCGGCGTCGTCGCTCTGCCTTTGGCGCTGGCGTTCGGCGAAGCTTCGGGAGCTGGGCCGATTGCGGGTTTGTGGGGCGCGATCTTCGTTGGCTTCTTCGCGTCGCTGTTCGGTGGCACCGGTTCACAGATTTCTGGTCCGACCGGGCCGATGGTCGTTGTGTTCGCTGGCATATTCGCATCCCTGTCGGGTAGCCCGGAGCTGGTGTTTGCCGCGGTTGTTCTCTCTGGTGTGCTGCAAATCGTATTCGGCGTGTTTCGACTCGGACAGTACATCCGATTGGTGCCGTACCCAGTAATCTCAGGTTTCATGAGCGGCATCGGTGTCATCATCATCGCGTTACAGGTGTCGCGCCTGTTCGGTCATGAGCCTGAAGGTGGCGGCACGATCCCGGCGTTGACGGCGATTCCGGGAGCGGTTGCGGATCCGGTATTGCCCGCGCTGATCATTGGAACAGTGAGCCTCGCTGTCGTTTTCTTCTGGCCGAAACGTTGGGGTGCGATCGTCCCAAGTGCGCTAGCAGCCTTGGTCATCGGCACAGTGATGAGCCTATTCCTGCCGGGCGCACCAATTCTGGGCGATATTCCGACGGGACTGCCTGAACTCGTCATTCCGGCGATTCCAACGGACAAAACCACTGCGTGGTTGGTGTTGGAAGCGGCGTTTATCTTGGCCATTCTGGGTGCAATCGATAGCTTGTTGACTTCTTTGGTCGCCGACAACATGACCCGCACCCGCCACGATTCCGATAAGGAGTTGGTCGGCCAAGGGATCGGCAACACCATCGCAGGTTTGTTCGGCGCCATTCCGGGTGCGGGTGCAACGATGCGTACCGTCGTCAATATCCGCACCGGCGGTTCGACGAAGATCTCAGGCATGTTGCACGGTTTGGTGTTGCTCGCGGTCGTGCTGGTCGTAGCGCCGCTCGCTGCCAAGATTCCGCACGCGGTGCTTGCAGGAATACTGATCAAGGTCGGCTGGGACATCATCGACGTGAACTACATCAAGCGTGCCCATCGCGGACCGCGTTGGGATTTGGCGCTGATGGCATTGGTGTTGGGTTTAACGGTGTTCGTCGACTTGATCACTGCGGTTGCAGCCGGTGTGGTTATGGCTTCGTTGGCGTTCGTGAAGCAACTCGCTGACAAGCAGTTGGAAGAGGCGCAGACGGACGGCACGCAAGCTCGCATCACCGAAGAAGAGGAAGCGCTGCTGAAGTCCGCTGACAATCGCGTCATGCTATTCGACTTCGGTGGCCCGCTGAGCTTCGGTGCCGCCACCGACCTCGGTTTGCATATTCGCGAGCGGGTCAAAGATGGGGGCAATGCACTTATCCTTGATTTCCATCGAGTGTCGTTCCTTGATGTGTCGGCGGCGCGAGCTGTGGAGACCGTCATCTGTGACGCGAAGCAGATGAATCGGACGGTCTACACGACCGGCATGAACGACGAGGTTCAGCGAATCTTGCGTGTCATGGAGGCAGATCATTGTTTGCCGCCGGATACTCACTATCAGCATCGAGTGGACGCTATCCGCGCGGCGGTCGCTCAGGTACTCAACGAAGATTCAGGGGGTGGAAAACCGCAAATCGACAATCCGGCGCCTGCGGCCGGATAACGAGATTTGCTTGATTCGCCGGGGCGTGCATAGTGTACGCCCCGGTTTTTTTTGCCCGCGCTTTATGTGGCCCGTACCTAGGTTATCGAGGACGCTGATCGTTGTGGTCGCAGCTTTGCCTGTGGTCTGTGTCCTACTCAATCACTGGTTGTCGATGCGCGGTGGCTACATTCCCTCGTGCATCCCATATCTTGAGGGCTGTACCTCAATCAGCTCGACGGGTCGTCACGGTCTGAGCTATTGGCTGTTCAAAGCGATGATGCTGCCACAGGCGATTGTCCTGACGATCTTCTGGTTGGCCTTGCAGGTGCATCTCAAAGCACTGGGTCAACCCACTGTTTGGATGGTTCGCGCCGGGATCGCAGGCGCTGTGTTTCTGGTTCTCTATACCGTCTTCTTGGGATCTTCAGGTGATATTTATCGTCTGATGCGGCGCTACGGGGTGTTCGTCTTTTTTCTCGGGACGTTGTTCGCGCAGATCATCGCGACCCGCCGGTTGAGTGGTTCGAGCGCATACCAAAAATCCACACTGCCGTCGGTGCAAAAACTCTTGTTGGGCTCAATGCTCTTGCTGGCTTTGGCTGAGGTGCCATTGGGTCAATTCGGACTTGAAGACGACGCGGCCGAGAACGTGATCGAGTGGAATTTCTCGCTGCTGATGCAGCTTTGGTTCGCAAGTTGGTTGTTGTCACCTCAAGCTGATCGCAGACTCAGCGCCCGCTGATTGCTTGCGCTATTCACCGAGTGTATCGTCGTCGCGACGCGCATCGAATAAGAAGCAGTCCCCGCGAGCTGCCATCGGTTTGGGCTTGATCGCCCGGCGTTTGGGGATACATGGCCTGACCCCGACTTCAGGCCGGAAGTAACACAGAGGGGACTGTTTTGAATCAGACTAAGACGAAATTAGCACTGGCCATAGCATCGGTGCTCGGCGTTTCTTCGCCCGGCGCATTCGCACAGGAATCGAACGCGGACGCGTCGGTGTTCGAGGAGATCGTCGTCACCGCCAAACGCCGAGAACAGACGATCTACGAGGTTCCTGCCGCGATCAGCGCTTTTTCTGCAGAGACGATAGAAAAGCAAGGGATCACGAATCTGATCGACATCGGCAAGTTCGTGCCCAACCTGAATGTGACGGCGTTTTCGGCGGGACACACATCGTCGGCTAACGCGTTTATTCGAGGAATCGGTTTGCAGGACCACCTGATCACAACCGACCCAGGCGTTAGTGTCTATGTCGATGGCGTTTATCTGGGTCGGCAGGTTGGGCAGAATTGGAGCCTTGCCAACATCGAGCGTGTGGAAGTTCTGCGAGGTCCACAAGGCACCCTCTACGGTCGCAACTCGATAGGAGGGGCGATTAATATTATTACCCGCAAACCTGGCGCTGAAGAAACCAGTCGAATCGGTTTCGAGGTCGGGACACGGGGGCGCGTAAACGCCGATTTTTACACCAATACCCAGCTCGCCGATGACTTGGCGGTTTCTGTGTCCGGGGCGTTCAAGCGGCGCGGTGGACTCGGCGAGTTCGTTAATGTCGTGGATCCAGAAGCGGATGTGGGCGAGTTACGCGACATCTCCGCGCGGGCGGCTGTGCTGTGGACGCCAACGGATCGGTTTTCGTTGCTGGTTGCCGCAGACGGTAACGAGGGTGAGGGCGGGTTGCGCCCGTACACGACGTTGATCGACGAAGTACCGAATGGCGCGGTGTTCGGGGCGGGATTCCGAAACTCTGATGTTGCGGCAGACCCCTATGACAACAATACAGGGCAGGCAAACCAAACCGGGGTCAGCAATCAGGCGTTTGGGATCTCACTAACGGCCACCTATGCTCTATCCGACTCGGTGGATGCTCAGCTGATCGTGAGCGATCGTCATTCAGAGTACGAAAGTGGACTCGATGACGACGGGTTTGTTGATGATTTCTTGTCGTTCCCAGAAACAGGCTTCGCGGACCAGCAGTCGATTGAACTGCAATTGTCGGGCGAGGTCGGTGCTATCGATTTCGTCACGGGCGTCTATTTCTTCGAAGAGGACGGCGAGAATGATCAGCGACCAACGATCTTTCTTGGCGGCCCCGGAACTTTTACCTTGGGCCAAGAGCTGGAGAGTTTCGCGGTGTTCGGTAATGTCGGATATCGAGTATCGGAGGATTTGAGGCTGTCAGCGGGGATTCGGTATACCGAAGATGAGAAGACCGCGACGATCGATATCAATGACAGCCTCATTGACACGGCAGCGAGTCGAGATTGGGACGAAATTAGCTGGGAGCTCTCAGCATCCTATGATCTTAACGAGCGCATGACCGGATACGCGACGATCGCCAACGGCTATCAGTCTGGCCAGTTCCCACCGCGACCCTTTTGCCTGTTTGGCTCGTTAGACTTCACGCAGCCGGGCAATGTCTCCACGCCGAACTGTTTCGTCGCCAACGACAACATCGTTGCCACCAACTACGAGATCGGAATCAAGGGCCAACCGACTGACGCCTGGCAACTTTCAGTGGCGGCGTTCTTAACCGACTACACCGATTTGCCGTATCAAGTCTCGACGACTTCTGGTGCGGGATTCGACACGCGAAATATCATCGTCGACCAACAGTCCGTCGGTCTTGAGGTTGAGAGCACATTGCTCTTTGGCGATAGTTTCCAGGTCCACACGACGCTCGGTTACATCGACGTTGACGTTGACGATCCGGTTGCTGTGGCGCCGTTGACACCCGAATTGACGGCTTCGATCAGTCCTGAGTACAGCATCAGTACCGAAAGTGGTGGGCTTGTCTCCTTCCGCGCTGACTGGTCGTATCGGGACGATATGTTCGGTGAACCTACCGCCGACCCCGGTCGGTTTACGGCGATTGATAGTCGCGACCTGATTAATTTTGATGTGAGCTATCGTTCCGCCAGTGGCCGTTGGACCGCGGGTCTCTATGGTCGCAACGTGACCGACGAACGTTATGATAACGCCCGGCTCAATACAGGCGATTACGTGCTGGTGATCCTCAGTAACGACGCCAGCGAATTCGGAGTTCGGTTCACCACGGAGTTTTAGGGTGTTTAACAGGCGGGCGTCACTGCGTCCGCCTGTTGATCTCATTAGAGCTGCACGACTCTCGAATGGGAATCGTCCTTCTCGTTTAGCAAGGCGATTTGCACAGATAGGGGAGCAGGTTTCGCGAACAAGTAACCCTGCGCGAACGTAACGCCCAACTCGCGAAGCGTTTTCGCCTCGGTTTCTGTTTCGACGCCTTCGGCGATCAATGGGATATTCAGCGCTTCTGCGAGCGACGCAATGGTTTGCAGGATCGCGATTCGCGCTTTGTTTCGATCGACGTGGCGGACAAAACGCCGATCGACCTTCAGAACGTCGATCGGTAATTCCTGCAGGTAGTTCAAAGAGGAGTAGCCCGCACCGAAGTCGTCGAGTGCGATACGAATGCCAGCTCGTCGTAGGGCATTCAAGGTTTTTTTCGCGAACGCCAGATTACTGATCAATACGGTTTCGGTAAGTTCCAACTGCAGGCAACTCGGTGGCAGCGATTCGCGTTGTAGCGCAGCGGCAATCCGCGATGGCAAGTCGCCTTCGAGAAGCTGTCGACTGGAGATGTTAACGCTGACAAACGCCTCTTCGTCGAGTTTGCCCGCCACTCTAGCGCTTGCAAGCCCACGCAGCGCCAATTCCAGAACGCGGTCGCCCAACGAGACGATTAAGTCGCTGCGCTCGGCCGTGGCAAGGAACTCGCGAGGTGCGATGATGCCGCGGTCTTTGTCGTGTAGTCGAACGAGTGCTTCAAGACCCTGCAATTTTCGATCTTGCAATCGCACGATCGGTTGGAAGAAAGGCACGACGCCGCCGTTCTCGAGTGCATCGCAGATCAACTCGACAGTGCGGCTGGGTTTGCCTTTGGTCGCGCCTGCTTGCTGAGCGCTGTCGCTCTTGTCGTGGTCGACAGTGACGTCCCGATGCGTTCCCGCCAATCGAATAGGATTGTCGAACTCGTCTCGTTCGCACTGTCCCGTGCAGCGAATCCATTGGATTTCGCCACGCGCTGTCTGTAACCGGTAGTCGATTTCTAGCCGCGGTGTAGAGCCGCCGAGATGATCGCGCACGGCCGCCATCAGCCGGACACGGTCTGCTGCAACGACGTGCTCCAGCCAGGGTTCGAGGCCGAGCGCGTCATAGGTTTCCGGCAGTCCCGTTTGCCTTGCCCAGCCGGGCGAGAATTTTAGTGCACCGCTGGTGATGTCCCAAAGCCAGTACGTCTGGCCAGCGTCGTCAAGAATTCTGGAAATGGTTGTGGCGCCATCTTGATCGCCACTGCGCTTGTTCATCGTTCGAATAAGCGTCAAAAGTTTGCGTGCCTGCGGTGTGTTCGCTCTTGGCAGTCGATCGCCTTCCCGGCCAGCGCGGCCTTCGGACAACACCGATAGTAAATACGCCTGGATTTGCTCCAGGTCCTTGGCTAGATCTGCACCCTGATCAGCTGACATCCCGGTCTGCCTCTGGTGAATTGTGAACCCCGGATTGCGTCGACCTGTGGTATCGATCGGTTTCCATCCCTGTTGGGGGGAAGCGTCCTGCTTCGCGATTACTTTAGCGCGATTTTGTCGATGAATACCAGTTGAATTCTAAGTTTCTTGACCGCTTGTCTAAGTTTTGCTGAATAATTGCATCAGATTCAATGATTTCCCTGAGGTGCCGATTCTAGGTTCTCGTCGCCCATATGTTGCGAATGATCGGCATGCATCGTCTGCTCCGTGGCCCCGTCTTTTGAGTGAATATCGTGGTCACCGTGGCCGTGTGGCATAACCGCAGTTGCGATCGCGATGACCGCAACGCCTACGCTCAATCCTCCAGCAATAGTTCGGGTCCGCAGCTTCAATGACTGCTGCGTGAATCGGCCCAGCGTGACCAATGCGGGCAATGTACCGAGCCAGAATAGCCCCATAATGAGCGCGCCTTGCCATAGGCTGCCGGTTCCGATCGCTAGTGCCGCGACACCGTACAGCAAGCCGCACGGAATCGCGCCCCATAACAGTCCCGCGCCAAGGGCTCGCCGACGACTATGCATCGGCAAGACGTAACGCGCCAAGGGCGACAACCATCGCCACATCCGACGACCGACAGCATCCAAAGCGTTCGACCCATACACACGGAGCATACGAAGCCCGAGCAGCAACAAAGCCAACGCCGCCACAAGACGTAACACCATCCCAGTTTGTTCTGCTGGGCCGACGTGCAATGTGGCGAACCCGGCAAGCCCGGCAATCGCTCCGATAGTGAGGTAGGTGAAGAGACGGCCTACGTGATAGGCGAGGCGACGTTGCCAGTCCAATGACTGTGCACCGCTTGAATTTTCGAATACCGAAACAATGGGCCCGCACATCCCGGCGCAGTGAGCGCTGCCGGTAAGACCGGCTATCAAAGCGGCTAGTGCTAGTGCAGTGGTCATCGCTATTGCCTTTCGTTGCGCGAAGGGGTGCGGTCATCATCCAATAGGATCCGCATCGCAGGGCTATCCATGTCGTCGAACTGTCCCTCACGCACAGCCCACAAAAACGCCCAGGTGAATACGCCAGCGATCAACAGCGCCAAACCGATGAGTAACAGCAAAATCGTCATGAGACTGCCTTCGGTTGCGGCACGGGTGTAAAGCCTTGCTCCGGTACAGCGGTGCTATCGTGTGCGTCGACAACAGACTTGAGCCGCAAAGCATTCCACACGACCAACAACGAGCTTGCGGTCATACCGATCGCAGCCATCCACGGCGAAATCCAACCGAGGGTCGCAACTGAAACGCCGATCGCGTTGTACGTCGCTGCCCAGATCAAACTCAGTCGAATGGTCCAGGCACTGCGTTCGGCGATCATGACGAGGTCCAGCAGCGGCGACAGTGCTTCGCCGACGATGATTGCATCGGCGCTGGCCCTCGCGAGTGCCGTGCCGGAGCCGATCGCGATCGCCGCATCGGCTTGCGCAAGGACGGGTGCGTCGTTGGCGCCATCACCCACCATGACGATGGTGTGGCCCTCAGTACGCAGCCGGCTGACGAGTTCAAGTTTGTCGGCTGGTGTTTGGCGCGCGTGCCAAGATGACACACCCAGCACCGTTGCAGCTGCCGCGACCGAGTCGACGCTGTCTCCGCTGCTAATGATCACGGCGTGCCCGCGCGCCTGCAGTGTGCGAACGGAATCTTTCGCGTCTTCGCGCAGCGCGTCTGAAAGTTCGAATTTGGCGATGAGCCCATTCTGATCTCCGAGATAGATTTGGCCATCGTCGGTGACCCGACGGGCAGACAACGCCGATACGAACTCGCTGTGCCCCAGTCGGTAGCGTTGTCCGTCAATGACGCCGGATACGCCAGCACCAACGCGGGTATCGATCGGTGAATCGACGCAGAGATCGGCGTTTCGGTAGGGCTCGAACGCCAACGCGATGGAATGTTCGTTGTCTTGTTCGAGCGCGGCGGCGATGGCGAGCGCTTCGTTCTCCGACAGCGTATCGCGCAAGCACTCGACGGTCTTGATACTCGGTCGACCCTCGCTCAGCGTGCCTGTCTTGTCGAACACAAAGGTCGTTCGGCGATTGATAACGTCAAGAATGTGCCCCTGAGTCAGCAAGATGCCGCGTCGAGCGAGTGTCGTGGCCGTGACCGCCAACGTCGTTGGTGTCGCGAGCGCGAGAGCGCACGGGCAAGCCACGATTAAGACGGACAAGACCACAGGTATCACTTGGCTTGGGTCCAGCCATGACCAGACGATCCCCGTCACCACCGCGATGGACAACACTGCAATGACGAACGGCGTGGCCAGTCGATCCGCGAGATTCTGCAGTGTGCCTCGGGTCGATTGTGCGCGCTCCAACAAGCGCGTGATGCCGCCAAGGAACGTCTCAGTCCCGATGTGTGTGACTTTAATCGTCACGGGTCCGGAAACAACGCGTGTACCCGCGAGCACTGGGTCCCCGACGTGTCGTGCAATGGTGCGGGATTCGCCGGTGATCAGACGCTCGTCAAGACCGGCCGTCCCATCGAGCACGACACCGTCCGCCGCTACGACGTCGCCTGTCTCCAGCGCGAGGTGATCCTCTACCTGAATTCGCGATCTGGCAATCGTCTCAGGAGCGCCTTGCGCTCCGACGCGAACCGCGGACGCGGGAAGCATCGCCGCAATGGCTTCGCCTTGATCGTCAGCTTTGTGCCGCGCCCGCATCTCTAGAAACCGGCTAACGCTCAGCAATGCGGCGAACATGGCGATGGAATCGAAATACACCACATCGGCGTTCGTCAGTGTGTTGATCGTCGATGCGACGAACGCCAAGGTCAGTGCCAGAGAAACCGGCACGTCCATTCCAGGTCTTCGCAATCGTAGGCCGCGCAGTGCGCCTTTGAAGAACGGCACGGCGGCGTAGAACATGATCGGTAGAACGGTGACCAAGCTCGCGACCCGCAACAGCGTGATCGTAGAGTTCTGCATGCCGTGAATCTCGCCGGCGTACAAACCCGCAGCCAGCATCATCGCTTGCATCCCGAAGATGCCGGCGACGACGAGCCGCTTGATGGCTTGCCGATAGTCATCTCGTTCCTGGTTACTGGTTTGGCCTGCGATCACAGGTTCTGGTTCGAATCCGACTTTAGCGATGCAGCGCAGCAACTGGCCCAACGTTAGCTGGTCGTCCGACCATGTAATGTGCAGCCGTCGGGTGCTGGAGTTAGCCGCTACATCCAGCTCAGGGAAGCTCGAGTTCAGCACCTCACTGGCCAACCAAACGCAGGCTGGGCAGTACAGGTCCCGGATGTATAACGTTGCCGTTTGTTGCGCACCGCTTCGGGTAATGAATGGCCGAGCGATCTCTTCGCTGTCATAGATTTCGAAATCGTCGGTTAGTGGTTTGAGTGTTGCACCTTGCGCCTGCTCGCGATGCGCGTAGAAATTGCCAAGACCTGCCTCTTCGATAAACATCGCCGCGGCCTGGCAACCCACGCAGCAAAACACTGCGTGCTCGTCGCGAATGGTTGCGGTGACGGCAACCTCCGGTGAGACGTGATCATCGCAGTGGTAGCAACGCACGAAAGCTACTCGGTCACTTCCGCTTGCGACTGTCGCAACGTCTTGCCGATGATCGGGTCGGGGTTAGACAAAGCGATTGTGATCGTAACAACGCAGCCCAGCACGGTTAACGTCGGAATGGACACGACAAGCCAAAGCATCGGAAATCGGTACCAAGGCTTGGCGCCTTGTTGGGTGGTCATAGGTTTGCTCCTGTTGGGCCGCGGAAGCGACTGTCTTCCCGCACGAGAACACTGCTGTCCGTCGCGTCTCGCAATACAAATGTGATGGTCTGCCCGCTGGTCACGGCATCGTGTGGCGCGAGCACGGCGACCGGCCACTTGTAGGCTGTGTTGGCAGGCACCGAAACCGCTTGTTCGGTGCTGATCGAGATGCCGTCGATCCCTTCGACCTCGAGAGTGTAGGTCTTTGCGCTTTCGGTCTTGTTGATGACATGTAGCAAGAAGGTGTTCTCGATGCCTCTTAGGCCGACGTCGCGATACAGTGCGTTGCGATCACGTAGGACATCGACGATGACCTCGGGTTTGTTGATCAACGAGTACAAGAACAACGAGACCAACCCCGCAAGGACAGCTGTATAGATCAGAATTCTCGGTCGTATTACGCGAGTGTTCTTGCCCTCTAACGCGTTCTCGGTCGTATACCGAATCAGGCCTCGGTCATAGCCCATCTTGTCCATGACGACATCGCAGGCATCGACGCATGCCGCGCACGCGATGCACTCATATTGAAGACCATCGCGAATATCGATGCCGGTCGGGCAGACTTGAACGCAAAGGGTGCAGTCCACGCAGTCGCCCAACGTATCCGCTCTCGGTTTCTTGCGACTGCGTCCGCCGCGAGGTTCACCGCGGGCGGCATCGTAGGTCACGATCAATGTGTCCTTGTCGAACATCGCGCTCTGGAAGCGTGCGTAGGGGCACATATACTTGCAGACTTGCTCGCGCATGAACCCGGCGTTGCCATAGGTCGCGAACCCATAGAACAAGACCCAAAACGTCGCCCAGCCGCCGATTGTCCCGGAGCTGATTTGTGTGGTGAGTTCGCTGGCTGGGACAAAGTAAGCGACAAAACAAAAGCCGGTGAACAACGACAGCACAACCCACGCGGTTTGTTTGCCGGTTTTCCGCCAGGCTTTGTTGAACGACCACGGCGCGCGATCCAATTTCATGCGCTGGTGTCGATCCCCTTCGAACCAGCGTTCGATCATCACGAAAGCTTCGGTCCAAACGGTTTGCGGGCAAGCGTAGCCGCACCACAGGCGACCCGCGAGCGCTGTGAAGAAAAACAGACTCACGCCAGCGATAACCAGAAGCAACGCGAGCAACAGAAAGTCCTGCGGCCAGAGCGTCATCGAGAAAATGTAGAATTTTCGTGCAGGCAGATCGAAAAGAACCGCCTGTCGACCTTGCCATTGAATGAATGGGCCTACATAAAAAATACCGAGCAAGATGAACATCGCGAGACGACGCAGCGACGCATACCGACCTTTTACGTGGCGCGGATAGATCTTGGCTTCGCTTTGGTAGAGCCCCGTAGTCTGTTTGTTGACGGCTGTGTTCACGATCGAGGTCTGCGGGTTAGGCGCAGGGCCAGCCAGGCTGAGGTCGCCGTGCCGCCCCAGAAGAAGAAAAACAGAAGTGCGTAGCCGCGCTCACGGCCGTCACCGAAATCGATAGCCGACGTTTGCAAAAGATCAACAGGATCGACGAGTCCAAAGAACACGAGGCTCATGACAGCGGCGATCAGAAAGGAGATCCAAACCAACACCGCACGTTTTTGCCAGTCGCGCGGCCATCGCGTTGCCCCAGGACCACGCGCGATGTCAGTAGGATCACTCGTCGCCATAGCCCGCTTCATCCAATTGTGCGACTCGTTGGGGCGCAGTTAGGCTGTAGACGTAAGCGGCGATTAAGCGCACTCGGTCTTCGCCAAGTAGCGCCTCATGCGCTGGCATCCGTCCTTGGCGGCCCTCGACGATCGTTTGGCGCACGATGGACGCGCTGCTGCCGTAGAGCCAGATGTCATCATTCAACGTCGGTGCGCCGAGAATCGTATTGCCTTCGCCGTTGGGACCATGACAGGCCGAACAGGTAGCGGTATACGCCGCGTGGGTCGCAGAGGTTTTGTCGACACCTGTCGACAGGTTGCGGACGTAGCTGACCATGGCATCGATCGCCGCATCGTCGCCGAGAACCGCGCCCATCGGCGGCATTACACCGTTGCGACCTTGCAAGATGCTGCGTTGAATGTCTGCGAAACTTTCGCCGTATAACCAGTCGGCATCGGTCAAATTCGGAAAGCCTGCTGCGCCGTAGCCGAGCGAGCCATGACACTGTGAGCAGTAATTCGAGAAGAGGCTTTTGCCGGTGCTCAATGCCTGCGGGTCTTGCGCAAGCGTCTCTGGATCCATATCGCGAAACGCGGCGAAGATCTCAGCGTAGCGTGCTTCGGCTTCAGCGATTTCCGAATCGTACTGCGCGTGCTGCGACCAGCCTGCAGTTCCCTCGACGTTACCCAGACCTGGATAGATCACGAGATAGCCGGCACTGAAGATCAGTGTGATGACGAACAGACCCAGCCACCAGCGGGGTAGCGGCTCGTTACGCTCGGTCAATCCATCCCAGCTGTGCCCTGTGGTGCGGTCGTCCTTCGTGGGCTCAGGTCCTTGACGTCCAGACCAGACGATCAGCCAGAAGGTGGCAATAAAAGTCACCACCGTGCCGACGATAACGTACAGGCTCCATGATGCGTTCATACTGATTCTCCCTCACGCGGTTTTGGGTCGTCCTGCAGTGGCATTTCAGATGCAGCGTCGAACTCCGACTGACGACCACGGCTATACGCCCAGACGGTCAGTAACACGAACAACACGAAGACGAGTGCGGTAATCAATCCGCGAAGTATCCCGAGTTCCATAGCTACCTCGCACTTCTTGCAAGGCCGAGCCCTTGCAGATACGCAACCAGCGCGTCCATTTCGGTTTTGCCACTGACCGCTGCTGCAGCACCTTCGATGTCCGCGTCGCTGTAGGGATCTCCCAGCATTTGCAGTGCGCGGATTTTGCGGGCAACGAGATCGCCGTCCACGGTTGCCTCATTGAGCCAGGGATAGGCCGGCATGTTCGACTCGGGCACCAGCTCCGTTGGCTTCGTGAGGTGGATCACGTGCCACTCATCGCTGTAGCGACCGCCGACCCGTGCGAGGTCGGGACCCGTGCGTTTCGAACCGAACTGGAAAGGGCGATCGTAAACCGACTCACCGGCAACCGAGTACGGCCCGTAGCGTTCCGTCTCGGATCGGAAGGGTCGTACTTGTTGCGAATGACAGCCGTAGCATCCTTCGCGAATGTAGATATCTCGCCCCGCCAGTTGCAATGCGGGATATGGCTCGACACCCTCGAGCGGTTCTGTGCCGGCGCCACTCGCCATCAGCGGCAGAATCTCGATGAGTCCACCGATGGAGATGACAAGAATCACAAGGATGCTCATCAAGCGGACGTTCTTTTCTAGGATTTCATGTTTCATCGTTGATCCCCTTACGCCGGCAGTGCGACCGGTGCGGGTTCAGGCGCTTTGCGCGGGATAGTGCGGTAGACGTTGTAGACCATGATCAGCATGCTCGCGAAAAAAATCAGTCCGCCGAGTAACCGGATGCCGTAGTACGGGTAGGTGAACTTCAACGACTCGATAAAGCTGTAAGTCAGCGTGCCGTCTGCGTTAACCGCACGCCACATCAATCCTTGAGCGATTCCCGAGACCCACATGGATGCGGCATACAAGACGACGCCGATAGTCGCCATCCAGAAGTGCACGTTGATCAGCCGCGTCGAGTACATTTTCTCAAGGCCATACAACTTCGGGATCAAGCAATACAGTGAGCCGATGGTCATCATCGCTACCCAGCCGAGTGCGCCAGAGTGCACGTGTCCGATGGTCCAATCTGTGTAGTGGGAGAGCGCGTTGACCGTTTTGATCGACATCATCGGGCCTTCGAAGGTCGACATCCCGTAGAACGACAAGGACACGATCATGAATTTCAGGATTGGGTCGCTACGCAGTTTGTCCCAGGCGCCTGACAACGTCATGATGCCGTTGATCATGCCGCCCCACGAAGGCGCCAGCAGGATGATCGAAAACACCATGCCCAGCGATTGGGCCCAGTCGGGCAGCGACGTGTAGTGCAGGTGATGTGGACCCGCCCACATGTAGATCGCGATCAATGCCCAGAAGTGAACAACCGACAGCCGGTAGGAGTAGATCGGGCGATTGGCCTGCTTCGGAACGAAGTAGTACATCATTCCGAGAAAGCCGGCTGTTAAGAAAAAGCCAACGGCGTTGTGGCCGTACCACCATTGCATCATCGCGTCGACGACGCCGCTGTAAATCGGATAGGACTTCGTCAACGAAACGGGAATCGCGAGGTTATTGAAAATGTGCAACACCGCGACAGTCAGGATGAAAGCCGCGAAAAACCAGTTCGCGACATAGACGTGCTTCACCTTGCGATGGGCGATCGTGCCAAAAAACACGACCGCATAACTGATCCACACAATTGCGATCAGAAGGTCGATCGGCCATTCCAGCTCCGCATACTCCTTCCCCTGGGTGATGCCCAGCGGCAAGGTGATGGCGGCGAGCACAATGACTAGTTGCCAACCCCAGAATGTAAAACTGGCGAGCTTGTCGAAAGCCAGTCTGGCGTGACAGGTTCTTTGGACGACGTAATAGGAGGTCGCGAAAAGAGCACAGCCGCCGAAAGCGAAGATGACTGCGTTTGTATGGAGCGGTCTGAGCCGGCTGTAGGTCAAGAACGGCAAGTCGAAGCTGAGCCATGGCCAAATCAGCTGCGCTGCGATCAAGACGCCAACCAGCATGCCGACGACGCCCCACAGCACGGTAGCCAGTGCGAACTGCCGCACCACTGTGTCGTTATAGGTTGCTGAAGTTTGCATAGATCGTTGTCCCGGTGTTTTTCGTAAACCTCGAGCCGAGAGCCCTTCCCGGCATAGGCGAAATGCTAAGTTCGAAATTGGGCCGCCAAAATGACCTAGGTCAATTTCAAGCGGGTTTCGAGTTGCTAAAGTGCCGACTGAGAATTCCCGGAATTGGGGTAGGGCGATATGGAACAGCTCAAAGATGGATCTTTGCTACGACTCGGGCGGCAGTTTGGGGTGAGTTCACCGCCACTCGGCGTATCGGGTGAGTTCGAGCACTTTGATCTTGGGTTGCGGGTGGGGGCATTTCGCAATGCGATGCGCGAGGCGAATGAGCAGTTGATCCCAGCGCGCCTCGGTTTGACGGTGCAATTGCCTTTTTGTTCGTCGCTTTGCTACCACTGCGCACGGATGAAAAAGGTGACACGCAACGCACGTTTGATGTCGACGTACGTTGATGCTTTATGCCGTGAAATGCGCGAAAAAAGTGAACTCGTTGATCAGGATCGGCTGGTGGATCAAGTCTGGTTCGTCGGCGGCTCTCCGCTGTATCTGGGAAACGCTGTCCTGGGTCGTGTCATGGCACAGATCGCAGAGAGCTTCTCGATTTCTGGGTCCACGCGCAGGTACTTTTTCATCGAACTCGACGCGCGAACTGCGACGCCGCAACATGTGGCCCAGTTGTCGATGTTGGGAATCAATGCGCTGCGGCTGTGGGTGCCGGCAATGTCACCGTCCGTCCAAAAAACAATTAATCGCCAGCAATCGACAGAGGCGCTGTCGTCCCTTGTCATGGCGTCTCGACGCACGAGCTACCGAGATGTGACGCTAGCGACTCGAATCGGCCTGCCGATGCAGTCGCTTGAGAGTCTAGTCGTGGATGTCGATTGGTTCGGTGATCTGGGTCCTGACAATTTGATCGTTGAGCGTTATCAGCATCGGCCGGGATTAAATGCCGCGCAGCGTTTGATTCCACGGAACCTGCTTCCAGAGGTAGAACGGGTCGATGAGATGGAACAAGTGGCCTATGAGCGGCTGGAGCTGGCCGGGTACCACCATCTTGGATTGGGCCACTTCACGCGCGACGACAGCGTGTTGTACAAAGCACGGCAAGAAGGAAACTTACAACGAGGACTACTGGGCTACATGGCGGGCGCGGGCGCTCACATGCTCGGCTTTGGTGCTGGCGCTGTTTCGCGACTCGAAGACCGGCTGTTTCGTGCGCCAAACGATCTTGAGTCTTATATGCGCAGCGTCGACGACGGTGACCTTGCGATTGGATCTGGCGTTGCGCTAGATCGCGCACAACTGCGAGCCAGTTTCGTGGTCGAGCGAATTTTGTGCGATGGAATCTGTCGTGAGGCGGATTGGTCAGCGTGTTTCGATATCAGTTTTGACCGATATGTCGAAGCTCTGATGCCTTATATTGACCGGTTGATCTTGGACGGAAAGCTGAAAAGCGACGCACGAAGTTTGACACTGACAGCTAGTGGTCGAAAAAGCCTCGACGAAGTCGTCGATTGCTTCGAACGATCCTTGTCCGACGACACGGTGCTGTCACTGCACTGAAACATCGGGTCTGTTAGGCTGTACGCACAAAGCAGGCGAGGTGTGGTTATGGGGACCAAATCGCCGGTTCTGCGGGGACAGGATGTCGACGCCAAGTGCAGTGGTTGCCAAGTAGGCCATTTTTGTCTTGCGGCCGGATCGGATTCAGAAACATTGGAGCAGCTCGATGAGCTACTCGTCGTCGACGAGTGCATCGAGAGCGGTGCGCATGTGGCGCGACGCGGGGACGCGTTTCGTGGTGTGCTCGCTGTTCGGCGCGGTTGCTTCAAAAGCTACCGCATTGATCGAGAGGGGCGAGAGCAAGTTCGCCGCTTCCATTTTCCTGGAGAACTCATCGGTCTTGATGCCGTCAGCCGCGGCATCTATCAGGACAGTACCGTCGCTCTACAGGACAGCGCGACTTGCGCAATCGACTACCAGCAGTTACTGAATCTGTCACAGTGCGCCAAAGGATTGCAGCAACAGCTATTTCGATTGTTTTCGGGTCAGCTTGCCGAGGCGCAGTTACACGCCGGTGAATTTACAGCGGAAGAACGAATTGCGGCGTTCGTTTGCAACATTTCTGAGCGATTGGCGGCGCGGGGGCACGATGCTGAGCAGTTCGAGCTGGCTATGTCGCGCAACGATATTGGCAATCATCTCGGATTGGCCACCGAAACCGTCAGCCGAGTGTTTTCGCGGCTTCGCTCGGCAGGCGTGCTGAACGTGCGACGTAAGCACATCACGATCCTAGATCGACTGGCTTTGTTTCAGTTGGCGGAAGCCGTCACCGACCACTGATCGCCTGGCGCAATTCGCAGCCGAAATCGAATCGAATCGGTGACCTCAGTCGTCTGGGCCGCTACTATTGCGGCGACTGAAGTGGAGTGACCCAGATGTTTGATGTTTCACCGATGCCGGGAGACCCGATCCTTGCGTTGATGGCTGCGTACCGACAGGACGATTCGCCTAACAAGGTCGATCTTGGCGTCGGCGTCTACCAGGACGATTCTGGACATACGCCAGTCCTGCGAGCGGTTGCAGCGGCCGAACGGGTCTTGCTCGAGGCTCAGACGACGAAGAGCTACGTCGGTATCGCCGGTTTCGAAGACTTCAACCAGAGCATGCAAACCTTGCTGTTTGGTGAGCAGCATGCCGCCTTGCGCGATGGTCGTGTGACTACCATTCAAACGGCAGGCGGTTCGGGCGGCTTACGCGTTGCGGGCGAGTTGATCGCAAGCTTGAGACCCGGCGCGACGATCTGGGTAACTACGCCGACTTGGGCGAATCACACACCGCTTCTTGGGTCTACCGGGTTACAGCTCAAATCGGTTCGATACTACGATGCCGAGAAGGGCAGGCTCGATACACAGGGCTTGTTGGAGGATGTCGCGCAAATTCCTGCAGGGGATGTGTTGTTACTGCACGGCTGTTGTCACAACCCAACGGGCGCCGATTTGACACCCGAACTGTGGCGCGATCTGACCTCGATCTGCGTGGACCACGATTTGCTGCCCTTCGTCGATACCGCTTATCAAGGTTTCGCGATGGGACTGGACGAAGATGCAGCGGGCGTCCGTTACATGGCGGAGCAAGTGCCCGAAATGCTCGCAGTGAATTCGTGTTCGAAGAACTTTGGTCTGTACAGAGAACGAACAGGGGCGCTGTGTGCGCTTGCTGAATCTGGGCCGCATGCTGACGCGATTCGGACGCACTTGATGAAAATTACCCGCTCGATGATCTCGATGCCGCCTGATCACGGGGCTCGAATCGTCGGGACGATTCTGGGCGATGAGAATCTCACTTCGATGTGGTTAGAGGAACTCGGCGAGATGCGCGGTCGCATGATCGACCAGCGACGGCAGTTTGTGGCGGCGCTCGAGCCTCATGGTCTAGCCGATCGATTCGGTTTCGTCGCGGAGCAAACCGGTATGTTCTCGTTGCTCGGTATCGATCGCGAGACCATCGACAGGCTCAGAGCCGAACACCACGTCTATATCGTGGGTTCGAGCCGCATTAACGTGGCTGGCCTAACACGAAGCAAGGTCGGCTATATTGCGGAGGCTTTAGCTGCAACCATAGCCGCGTGATCGGAATTGACGACTTCGACGAATCGACCGGTGTCGTTCAGTAACTCACCGAGCTCTTTGGCTGGCAGAGGCTTTGAGAAGTAGTAGCCCTGAATTTCATCGCAGTTCCGTCGCATTAAGTACTCGAGCTGGGAGTAAGATTCGACCCCCTCGGCAACCGTCTTGAGCTTGAGACTGCTCGCCATGCTGATGATTGCGTTACAAATCGCTACCGCGTCTTCATCGGGAATATCGCAGACGAAAGAACGATCAATTTTTAGCGAATCGATCGGGAATTGCCGCAGGTAAGCGAGCGACGAATAGCCGGTTCCAAAGTCATCGATTGCTAGCGCGATACCGATTTGCTTGAGCGTTTGTAGAGCATCTCGCGTCTGCTGGACATTTTGCATTAAGACGCCTTCGGTGAGTTCAAGCTCAAGTCGATCTGCAGCAATGTCATACGTGCCCAGCGCGGCCTCGACCACGGAAGCGACGTCATCCTGCCAGAATTGCTGACTCGAGAGGTTTACGGAAACCGGCACCGAACGGCGTCCCGATGCGGACCACTCTGCCATCTGTCGGCATGCCTCCTGGATGATCCAACGACCGATTGGAACGATCAAACCCGTATCTTCGGCGATTGGAATAATTCGCGCGGGTGAAATCCAGCCGCGTTCCGGATGTTTCCAGCGCAGCAATGCCTCGGCGCCCGTGATGCGCCAGTCGCCAACACGGACTTTGGGTTGATAGTGCAGCTCGAACTGATTCTGTTCCAGCGCGCGCCTGAGGTCGATCTCGAGGTCCAGACGCTCCAGCGAGCGCACGGAGGTCGTTTCGGTGCAGAACGAGAACCCGGATCGACCCGCTTGTTTGGCTTGATACATCGCGACGTCCGCCGTTTTCAACAGCGTTTCCTCGTCCTCACCGTCGTTGGGATAGATCGCGATGCCGATACTGGGTGTGACGACAAACTCGTGCCCCGTGAATTCGAAGGGTGTCTTCAGAGCCTCGATAATCCGAGTAGCGACATGTTCAATGTTATCGACCGCTTTTTCGTCGCGAACCAGTAGGGTGAACTCGTCTCCACCTAGGCGAGCGATGTTGCCGTTGCGGGCAAGACCGCGATCGACTCGCGACAGGGTATCTTCGGCTCTCAGACAACGCTCGAGGCGTAGCGCAACCATTTTCAACAGCTCATCGCCTGTGCCGTGCCCGAGTGTGTCATTGATGCGCTTAAAGTGGTCAAGATCGATGTAGAGCAGCGCGAAACGCGACTGCGTCGTACGCGCCTGCTCCATGCATTGCCCTAGTTCGCTCGAGAAGAACTGCCGGTTAGGAAGACCGGTAAGCGCATCGTAGTAAGCGAGCTGATGAATGCGATCGGTCGCCTCGCGTTGCTCTGTAACATCGCGCACGACAGCGAGTACATTGCGATCTGATTGCCGGACGAGACGGACCTCAAAGTGTTGGCGCTTGCCAAACTTATCCAGGAGTGAAATCGCAGTCTCTTCAGGTGTGTCATTCTTGAGCACCGCCTTGATGTGTTGTCGACAGGCGGTTTCGACCTCCTGTCTTAGAACGTGATCAGCAGCGTCCCAGGCTTCCGTCTGCAGACTGACCGTCCCTGCTGGGACGCCGGTATAAGTGCTCAGTGCGACATTGTCACCGATCACCTCGCTGTTCTGGTTCAGCAAAAATAGTCGGTCCGGTAGCGCCTCCACAATCGCTTTGACGCGCGAATGCGACTCGCGCAGAGCGAGTTGCGTTTGTGCACTTCTTAGAATGTAGCGCACACGATATGCGAGCACGGACCAACTAATAGGCTTGACGATGAAGTCCGTCGCGCCGACGTCGTATGCCGCATTGACGGACTCAGAATCTTCTCGCCCGGTGATCATGACGATCGGCGTGTAACGCATTTTGGGTTGCTGTCGAATCCAGGCAGTCAGTTGGAATCCGTTCATTCCGGGCATATCGACATCGAGCAGAATAATGTCGGGGTGTGACCGTTCGACGTGGCGCTTTCCTTCCTCGGCATTGTCCGCGTCGAGAACGATGAAGCCTGCGTGTTCGAGAAACCGGCGCGTCATCAGTCGGATGGTCGCCTCATCGTCGACGATCAGCACCAACGGCGGTCGATCTGGGAACGACCCGGTGATGCTCTCGAAGATTCCAGTAAAGTCGTTTCCCATATTACGCGACTCGCTTCGATCTGCGTTCGGCCAATGCCACGATCGACCGCTTGAATGTCTCGAAAGCTGTTGCCCACAACGCGCGCACAGCTTCGACTGCTTGTTCGCTGGCGAGCGCTTCCAACTCGCTGCATTGACTCGAGAAGTGCGCGAGGCCGACAGCCGCGCTACTGGATTTCAGTGCGTGTGCGCAACGCGAGACCTCTTTGCAATCTCCGTCCCGTGCCGCGGCGGCGATCTTGCTAGTGAGCTCTTCGGAAGAATTTAGATACTCGTCCAGGATTTCGTCGAAGATGGTCGTATCTCCCTCGACATCGAGCATCTGGATCTGTAGCAGAGCGGATTCGTCGATAAGGTCAACGATCACAGTGTCGCTGTGCGACAGTGTGTCGATGATGTTCGTCATTTCACGAGTCGTCCACTTGTCGAGCATGGTTTCCAGCTGCTCTTTTGTGAACGGCTTCGTTAGGTAGTCGCTCATGCCGGCGTCCAGACACCGCTGGCGGTCGCCAGATAGCGCGTTAGCTGTAAGCGCGACAATTGGGAGATCGCGAAACCGGCCTTGCTCACGAATCCGACGGGTGGCCTCGAAGCCATCCATTTCCGGCATCTGACAGTCCATGAAAACAAAGTCGAATGGTGCTTGGTCCAACGCCCGCAACGCCTCTCCGCCGTGGTTGGCGACTTCGACTTGCACGCCGATGCGATTCAGAATTTCCGTCGCCACACATTGGTTGACCACGTTATCTTCGACGAGCAACACGCGGGTCGGCGCGTCCGGGTCATCCGACCCCGCCGGACCACTGACAATCGCACGCACTTGAGGATGCCGAGAAATGCAGTCAAACAGTGCCGATGCGCGCACGGGTTTGCTGAGGGTCATGTTAGCCAGTGGCCCAGACAGCGTGGCGAAGCTGCCCGTCGTCGAGTCATCGCCGAGCATCACGAGTAGAATGTCCTTGAACTCCGGCGAGGTGCGGAGCATGTCAACGAACGTCGCCAGCGCGGAGCGCGGTGTGTCAGCGCTGACGAACACCATGCCGATCAACCGACCCTGGGCCTTTCGGTTGCGTAGAGTCGTAATTCCCGACGCAATATCCAACTCGGTCGACACGTTGATGTCCCAGGAACGCAGGTGCGCTTCAAGAAGTCGTCGCGCTGCGATGTCATGATCGATGATCAAGGCATGTGAATTTCGCAGCGCATCCGGTAGTGGGTGCTCTCCGCTTCTGTCGCCTTGCTTGTTCCCGAAGACGCCTTTGACTCTTGCGATGGTGCCGCCGGTTTCTGGCTGATCGATCGTCAACTCAGCATTGATTAGCTCACAGAGTTGTCGGGATATCACCAGTCCATAGCCGACACGCTGTGCGTTGGCGATGGCCTCGCGTTGGTCCGGCAGGGTGAACATGATTTTGCGAATCTCCGCCGGTATCCCAGGGCCGGTATCACGAACCTCCATTGAGAAGCGAGTACCCTGCTCGGTCTCACCACAATCGGCGAGGACTTCAACGCTTCCGTTCGTTGTGTTGCCGAGCGCGTTGCTAAGGAGGTTCGATAGCAACTGAGTGACGCACCAAGCGTCGAACTCAAACAGCTCCTTGCAGGCTGGCTCGATTCGACAGTGCAATGCCAGACCGGATTGGGATGCGCGAGGGGCAGCAAGTTCGACTGCCGCTTCGACGACGTCGTGAAACGATAATGTTGGCACGGTGAGTACGCTTCCTTGTATGTGTTCAGACGTGTGCTAGCGGTCAAAAGCTGACTTCAGTGGTAGCGGCACTCCCAAATCCGGCTTTAATCGTTTAGTCTCGGAAAACTGATGTCGAAATGGATTCGACATAATCTAATGCGCACTGCGCGCGTTAAAGCTGCACGTCGTTGCGTCGCTAGCTACAAGCAACTCGCAGAACAGGTTGCGAGAGACAAAAGGAATTGCCATGCAAGTACTGGTGGTAGAAGACAATTTCTCGGACGCGGAGATGGTGACGATGTCACTCAAGCGCGTCGACGAGGAGATTGAGGTCACATCTGTCGAGTCGCTGCAGGAAGCGGTAGACGCGGTGGATTCTGGAAAATACGACATAACCTTGCTCGATCTGACGCTGCCCGATAGCAACGGGCTAGGCTCGATCAAAGAGCTTCAACGTGCCAACGAATCGATGCCAATTGTCGTGTTGAGCGGCGACGATCGCGAACAGATGGCGTTGTCGGCCGCGAGGCTGGGTGTTGAAGACTTCATCGCTAAGAGCGAGTTTGTCGGTGAACCCTTCGTCCGCACCCTACGCTACGCAATCGAGCGCAAGAAGGGCGAGCAGCGCCTTCGTGATCTCGCTGACTTCGATCAGTTGACCCGACTCTCAAACCGGCAGCGATTCAATCGACAGCTCTTGAAAGCGGTAGGCCACGCTGAACGCAGCGGTGAACTGATGGCATTGCTGTTCATCGATCTGGACGAGTTCAAGGAAATCAACGATACCTTGGGACACCACGCGGGCGATGAGCTACTCGCGCAAGCAGCGATGCGGTTCCGTTCCTGTGTGCGTACCGGCGATCTGGTCGGTCGGTTGGGTGGTGATGAGTTCGCGATATTGGCGGAATCGCTAAACAGTCCGTATGACGCGGAGATCGTAGCCGGCAAAATTCTCGAAGCGTTGCAGATGCCGTTCATCCTGGGCGGCCATTCCGTCACGATCGGTGCCAGCATCGGAATTGCGTTGTATCCGCACGATGCGGGCGATGCGGAAGAGTTGTTGACGCGTTCTGATATTGCAATGTATCAGGCAAAGCGAAATGGCCGGAACAACATCATGTTCTATTCGCCGGAGCTCAACAAAAGCGCCGAAGCGCGCAACGCGATGATTCGCGAGCTCTCGATGGCGATCGCGGAGGGCCAGTTCGAGGTTCAATACCAACCTAAAGCGTGCGCGCGTACGCATCGACTAGTGGGTCTCGAAGCGCTCGTCCGCTGGCGACATCCGCGCCGTGGGCTTTTGTCTCCAGACGCGTTTGTACCGTTCGCTGAAGAGAATGGCATGATCTCTGCGATCGACGATGTCGTGCTCGAACAAGTGACTGAAGATATTGTTGGTTGGACAGAGGACGATCTCGACGTCGTTCCTGTGTCGGTCAATGTTTCCGCGTCCCAGGTGCTTCGCGCTGACTTACTCGAATCGATGCAGATGCTGCTGACCCGAAGTGGCGTCAATCCTCGCTACTTGCGGTTTGAGCTGACGGAGTCGGTTCTTCGTGCCGAGTACACCGAGACGCGTGATGCGTTGGCAGAGCTTCGCAGACATGGTGTGCAGATCTGGCTAAACGATTTCGGAACCGGATACTCAACCATGGGCTTGCTGAACGAGTTCCCGCTAGATGGTCTGTGTATTTCGCGGGAGTTTGTTGGCGCGCTGGATCGCAAACGTTCGTTTGCCATCGTCAAGTCGATAGTGAACCTCGCGCACAACCTAGAATTGGGGGTTTCTGCTATCGGTGTAGAAACCGAAGACCAGTTGCGCCTGTTGAAGGCAATCAGTTGCGATTCGGTACAGGGCAGCTACTACGGTACGCCGATGGACGCAATGTCGGTGCGCAAGTACTTCCTCGACAACCGAAAACAAACCGTAACCGGCATCATGCGCGCGTTACCCGCTTTGAAGGATCGGCAACGCGGATGATTGAGGAGTTTTCGCAAAGAGAAATTTTTGCTCGTGCGTTATCTCAGGACTACGCGTCGTTACTGCGTTCGGCTCGTCAATTGTCGGCCTATGTCCGTGAAGACATGCTGCGCGATGACCCAGATGCCGCCATGCATGCGCTCGGAATGTTGGATTTGAGGCTCGCGGGAATGGATCGTTTCATCAACGATTTGATCCGCTATTGTCGCGCGGGCCAACGCGATGTAATGCCCGAGCAATTCAGCATCTCCGAGTTGGCCGAAATTGTCTTTCGCCGACAGAATGCACATCCAGAAGCGAAGCTGATTCTGTCGGTAACGCAGGATCAAATCGTTGCAGATCTCGCTGCGATGCGGATCGTGTTACACGAATTGTTCAGCAATGCGATCAAACACCACCCCAACAGTTCTGCATTAGAGCTCACGTTTGAATCGTCCGCAGCGGTCGGTTCGGGCGTAATCATCGCCGTGACTGATAATGGTGATGGTGTACCGGATACGATGCTGCAGAAAATCGCCAATCCGTTTGTGAAGCTCTCGACGAACGGCAAAACTTCGGGTCTCGGGTTATCGATCGTAGCGCGGGAGCTCCAAGCAATGGACGCGCAACTGCAACTTAGGAAACGCGCGGAAGGGTTGTCAGCGGTGATCGTTCTACCTCACCACATGTCAGCAACGCAAGACAGTCGCCGCCCGGCGATCGAGAAGCTGGATTCGTCGAGCTCACCGCAGTTGCGGATTGTCTAAGCAATAAGACTCGAAGGACTCGAGCCCGGACCGTTAATCGGTCTCAGGTTCTTTGCGCCATATCGTTAGCGCTCGGGGTGCGTCCACGCCCATCTTCACGCGATGCCCCGCACCCGAGAAGATGGTGATTTCGATTGGGCCATCGCCAAAGATTTCTCGCAGGGGCGTGTCGGGGTCGATATCTTCCGCAGGCTCGATCAAGATTGACTCAGCATTGCGGCGACTGACGATCAACATCTGTGACTCCTTGTCATTGGATCACGCTCCCATCCCTGGTGCATTGCAGACTAGACCTCTGCTAGGGCTCGATACTGCCCGGTGGTTTCGGTCTTGCCATCGGGACTATAGGTTTCCGGTTCTGCCTGACCCTGATCACCACGCATCACGCGCAGTGCCTCCTGGTTCTGACGATGCTGAGCCGTGATGATGATGCCATTGGCTTTGTTTGCCTCTCTGCACTCAGAGAGCAAGGCGATGACTTTCGACCAGGTGGTTTCTAGTGCACCACCCCTGTCAAGCGTCTTGATGTAGGCGTTCATGCCCTGCACGGTGTCCGCAGTTTGGTTCGAAGCCAACATAGCTTTACGCTCGTGGCCCAATCTTTCCAGCGCTGCTAGGTGGACTTTCTTCCGACCGGCGCACGCGGCGAGCGCGTTGCTATCTGCATCGCGCAACGCATTGCGTTCGTCGTACAAGGCATTCAGTAACCGCTCAGCGAACTTCTGCGTTTCGCTGAGCAGTTCTTGGGTGCGCTCATACCGTTGGTCGGCTGTGCTAGACATGGTTTTGTTAGCCGCGCTCGACGTCGCTTCTCAAGATCTTGTCGGCGATCTGCCGGTCGTCGACCTGATAACTACCGTCCTGAATCGCGGCCTTAACCGCTTCGACGCGCGCGCTATCCACATCCGGGGCGTCCGCGACCGCAGCCTCGATTCGAGCGAGCAAGCGTGCGTTGTCGGTCAACGCAACCGTGTCACTCGGTTGGGCCTGATCCGCATTGGATTGGTTGGTCGGCGCAGAGTCGGTACTCACTCGCCGATTGCCGCCGACATCCGCGATCTTGGACAAACCGCCCGAGTTCACGCCATCAATTTCGTTAGACATAATGTAAATCATCCAAAATGTTATCCCTCTGCCCCGTAGCTAGCGGCGGCAGCAAAGCTAACTTTAGCGATAATTCAGAAAAAAGATGGTGAATGTGACGTGGTCGGTGGTCATGGTGCGATCAGCACTGCGCCGTCTTTTCGGACGGTGCCTTCGACGGTTCTTCCGGAGCTCAAATTCTTTACACGGACGCGTTGACCCACGGCACTGTCACTCAATGCTTCGCCGGACATTCGGATCTGTGCCCCACCGATCGAGGCGATGAGTGAGACGGTTTGCCCCTTTTGGATGTCGCGCCGAGCGCTGACCGCGGAGGGGCTGAGTGTTTGACCCTGAGACATTGACCGAATCATCGTTCGTCCAACAACTGCGTCGATGCTCTTAAAATACCCGAGTGTCATTGTCGAGACGTCAGATCGCCGGACCGCCAAGTCCTCGGCGGTCAGCACCGCGCCGCGTGGCACGTTGTTTTGCAACACGACCACGGGTTGCCAGGATATAGCCCGGACCGAAACAAACACCTGCCAGCGTTGCGGACCGTCGCACGCAACACCGACAGTGACTCTTGGGCCGGTAGTCAATCCGGGGTAGCGGGTCTTCAAAGGGGACTCACAGCGTTTTACCCGCAGATTGGCATCGATCGGGTCAGCGGCGGTCTTGATATCCGCAGTGTCACTGCCCCTGTCCGCCTTCACTCGCATCTCAGCGACACGCGCAATGTCGTCGACATCGTGCCAACCGGTGGCGGATGCGCCGCCTGCCATTAACGCCATCGCTAGCAAGCAGACTGACCGTGTGGCTCCATACCGATGCGATATCTGGGTTCTCATTGCGCGGTTTCCTCAATTGGGTCAACTGACTGTTGACGATCTCGCTGCAAAGTCTGTGCCACGCCAAAAGTGTCAGAGCATTGACGCTTGCGGCGTTTGGCTGCCGTTACGGCGGCAGTTTTTTGCCAGCGGTTGGCTACGTCGGTGAACCGCAAGGGGAGTGAACACCAACAAACCCGGGCTTCTCGGCGAGTTGGCACAGCGTTTGCTCTGTCACATTCATCGTTCCGAACAACCGGTGGCAGCATGGACATCGATCCACTCGCACAACATGGCAAAGCACTCGCGCTCAGAGCCGAGCGTAACGAGGTGCTCGCAACCAACCTTGCTAACGCCGATACCCCGGGCTATCTGGCGAGAGACTTCGATTTTGCTTCCGCGCTATCGGGTGCGACGAATCAGTTCTCAACATTAGCGTTGGCGCGCACCGACGCGGGTCATGTCGCTCCCAATCCCGGTGTTCTCGACACACAGACTGCTCTGGCGTGGCGTATTCCGACGCAGCCCAGCGTCGATGGAAATACCGTCGAAGCGGATGTGGAACAAGCCGAGTACGCCAAGAACGTGATTGGCTACCAAGCCAGTCTGACCTTTTTGAATCAAAAAATTGCGGGACTACGCCTCGCGATTCGAGGTGAATTGTAATGGCCTTAAACCGAGTCTTGGATATCGCCGGCTCTGCACTGAACGCGCAGTCGCTCCGGCTGAACACAACAGCGAGCAACCTTGCCAATGCGGGCAGCGTGTCGGGTGACCCGAACCAAGTCTACCGCGCGCGCAATCCCGTATTCGCGACTGTGCCTTACGAGGAAAGCGCCACCGAATTTTCGGTTTTTCCAGACCGGAACGCCGCGACCTACGGTGTCCGTGTGACCGGCATCGAGGAGAGTCAGGCGCCACTCACTCAGCGTTACGCCCCGGAACATCCAGAAGCGGACGAGAACGGCAACGTGTATGTCACGAACGTCAATACCGTCGCTGAGATGGTCAACATGATCTCGGCGTCCCGCGCGTACCAATCGAATATTGAAATCATGACGACAACCAAGGAGCTGCTTGTGCAGACCTTGTCGATCGGTCGTGGCTAGGGAGTAACAACGATGACCACCAATGTAGATTTCGGGCAGTTACAAAATCTTGGTCTTGCGAACCAGACCACCGGTATCGAAGCACAGTCTGTCGGGCAGGACGAATATCTGACTCTGATGCTCGCGCAATTCGAAAACCAGGATCCGTTTGAGCCCTTGGAGAACGGCGAGTTCCTCGCACAGCTTGCCCAGTTCTCGACTGCGAGCGGTATCGAGGAACTTCAGCAGTCGTTTGACAGTTTCAGTGATCGCCTTGTCTCGGATCAGGCCCTGCAAGCGTCCGCCTTAGTGGGTCGCGATGTGTTGGTTAACTCCGAACTCGGTCGATCCCAGATTGCCGGTCAGAGTATCGGCGGTGGACTGCAGTTCGAGGGTGCGAGTGGTGCCATTCGTGTGGATGTTCTCGATGCGTCCGGGCAGTTGGTCAGGTCGCTTGACTTAGGCACTCGCACACGCGGCGATACCGACTGGGAATGGAACGGCCAAATGGATAATGGCGAGCCGGCACCACCGGGAATCTACCAATTTCGCGCGACCGTGCAGCGTGGCAGTGATGTCGAGAGCGTACCGACGCTACTTCGTAGTGGGGTGGGTAGCGTGACACTCGATCCATCGGGTCAGGGCATCACGATCAACAGCAGCTTGCTCGGCAGTTTTTCATTCGCCGACGTGCGTCAAATTTTCTAATCGAGTTCTTACGAGGGAGCAACGAGCATGGTATTTCGTATTGCATTGAGTGGTCTGAACGCCGCCGCAACAGATTTGGGCGTTACCGCGAACAACATCGCGAACGTAAACACCACCGGTTTTAAGGAATCGCGCGCGCAGTTTGCTGAGGTGTTTGCGGTAGGTACACAGAGTGTCAGTTCGTCCGCCGCGGGAAGCGGTGTGCGACTCGCCGATATCTCCCAGCAATTTACTCAGGGCAATATCGACTTTACGCAGAACAGTTTGGACCTCGCAATTTCAGGTGAGGGCTTCTTCGTGCTGAACGATGACGGGCAGCGAATCTACACGCGCGCTGGCGCGTTCTCCGTAGATCGGGAAGGGTTTGTCGTGAACCCCACGGGACTGCGGTTGCAGTCTTACCCAGTGGGAGCCGACGGTTTGTTCAACACCGGTAACTTGACTGACCTTCAGTTGCAGACCGGGTCCAATCCTCCGCAGGAGACCGCCAACATCGAATTCGGCGTCAACTTGCCGGCAGATGAATCGCCACCGGTTAACCCGGTGTTCGATCCCGCCGATGCGTCGAGCTTCAACTATACGACGGCCGTGACGATCTTCGATTCATTGGGTGCGGCACACACTGCAACGTCCTACTTCATCAAAGGCGCTAACCCCAACGAGTGGACGGTACAGACCACGATCGACGGCAACACCGTCGGTCCGCAGCAACCGGTCACCTTTGGGCCGGATGGTCGTCTGCTCGCGCCGGTCGGTGGTGCAATCACACTGCCGGCGTATGACCCTTTGAACGGTGCGACGACACTCGATGTCACGTTGCGATTCGTTGAAACCACCCAGTTCGGTGAGAACTTCGGCGTGAACTCAGTGATTCAAGACGGATTCACGACGGGCCGACTCACCGGTTTGGAAGTGAGTTCGACCGGTGTCGTGTTCGCGCAGTTCAGTAATGGTCAATCGACATCGCTCGGGCGCCTGGCGCTGGCTCGGTTCACTAACCCACAGGGCCTGCAACAAGATGGTGATACAAACTTCGCCGAGTCGTTCGAATCTGGTGACGCTGCCTTAGGTGATGCGGGTACAGCACGATTCGGCCTGATTCAGGCGGGCGCGCTCGAGGCGTCGAACGTCGACCTGACTGCGCAGTTGGTCAACATGATCACCGCGCAGCGTAACTTCCAGGCGAACGCGCAGATGATCTCTACCGCCGATACGGTGACCCAGACGGTCATCAATATCCGACGGTAATCGTTAACGGAGCCGGCACATGGATCGTATGGCTTATATTGCAATGACCGGAGCGCGCCAGACGGAGTTGGCGCAAGCCGTCACAAGCAACAACTTAGCGAACATCTCTACGACGGGATTCCGAGCCGATTTGCACGCGTTCGAAGCGTTGCAGGTTTCCGGAACTGGCGCACCAACGAGACACAACGCTGTGGCGCAGACTTATGCCACCGACTTCTCTCCCGGTGCGACGATCACAACCGGCAGAGATCTCGATGTGGCACTCGCTGGTGCCGGTTTCCTCGTTGTTCAAACCGCGGACGGCAGCGAAGCATACACTCGCGCGGGTGATCTCAGATTGAATAGCGCCGGCCAGCTTTTGACGGCCAAAGGTGATCCCGTACTCGGCGACAACGGGCCAGTCGCGATTCCACCGAGCGCGAGTACGACGATCGCGCCGGATGGCACGATCAGTGTGCAGATTTTAGGGCAGGGACCGCAAACGCTGGCGGGCGTTGATCGACTCCGCCTGGTCAATCCGCCCATCGAGTCGCTTGAAAAGGGCCCCGATGGATTGTTTCGTCGCAACGATGGTTTGGCGGCGGATAACGATGCGTCGGTTCGGCTGACGCCGGGTGCGTTGGAAACGAGCAACGTCAACGTTGCTGAGACTCTGGTCACGATGATCAGTCTCGCTCGTCAATATGAACTTCAAGTCAAGACGCTGACAACTGCCGAAGAGAACGCAGATGTCGCGGCTGGTCTTTTGAGAATTCGATAAAGGGAGTATCGACATGAACCAGGCACTATGGGTTGCTAAAACCGGACTCGACGCGCAGCAGACTCGAATGACCGTCGTGTCAAACAACTTGGCGAACGTCAATACCAACGGCTTCAAGCGTGGTCGTGTGGTGTTCGAAGACCTAATCTATCAAAACCAAAGACAGGTTGGTGGTCAGAGTTCGCAGAACACCGTCCTGCCATCCGGGCTGAATGTGGGTACCGGTGTTCGCGTCGTGGCAACCGAACAACTGCACACGCAAGGCAGCCTCTTGCAAACAGAGAACACCTTCGACCTCGCTGTGCTCGGACGTGGCTACTTTCAGGTGTTGCTACCGGATGCATCGATCGGCTACACGCGCGATGGCGCATTTCAGACCGACGCTCAGGGACAGATCGTAACTGCGAGTGGTTATCCATTGCAGCCCCCGGTCACGATCCCACCGGCCGCACAGTCGATCACCATCGGTGTCGATGGTACGGTCACTGCGACCTTGCAGGGTCAGTCGGCACCCATCCAGGTTGGGACCATTCAAACGGTCGATTTCGTCAACCCAGTCGGTCTTCAGCCGCGGGGCGAAAACCTGTATCTGGAAACCGCCGCGAGCGGCACCGCGCAGCCGGGAACGCCCGGTCTTAACGGTCTAGGCGGTTTGCAGCAAGGTGCACTCGAAGGCTCCAACGTCAACGTGGTCGAGGAATTGGTCAACATGATCGAAACGCAGCGTGCGTATGAGATGAACTCGAAAGCAATCTCGACCAATGATCAGATGCTGCAGTTCCTGACCAACAACATCTAGGAGAGCGCGTCATGAATGTGTTTCGTTGGTTCTTCGTCGTTGGCATAGTGGGTTTCGCGGGCTGCGGGTTCGGCCCAATGCAGCGGGTCGACTACACGCCACCGCCCCCCGTCATGGTCGCTGCGCCGCCGCCGACGCAAGGTGCCATCTTTCAAGACGGTGTCGATGTCAGACTGTTCGAGGATCTGCGGGCGCATCGAGTTGGCGACATCATCACGGTCCGATTGCAGGAAAGTACCAGCGCATCAAAATCCTCCAGTACCGCGACCTCAAAAGGCAGCAGCGCAGACATCGCATCACCGAATATCCTCGGCCAAGAGGTCACTCGCGATGGCAACTCGATCCTCGCAGCGACCTTGTCGAGCGATTCGGAGTTCGCTGGAGAGGGTAGCAGCGCGCAAAGCAACAGTCTGGCCGGTGACATTACCGTCACCGTTGTACAGCGACTCCCCAACGGCAATTTGATGATCCGTGGCGAAAAGTGGGTCACGCTCAATCAAGGCGATGAGTTCATTCGATTAAGTGGCATCATCCGCCCGGTCGATATCGCGCCGGATAACAGTGTTGCATCGAGTCGCGTTGCGGATGCGAGGATTACCTACAGTAGTCGGGGCGTTCTGGCTGCGGCGAACAAAATGGGTTGGCTGCAACGGTTTGTTCAGTCCGCTTGGTTTCCGAACTAATGGGTACTCGATTGCTGGTTCGTGTAGCGCTCGCCATGTTGCTGATTAGCGCTACGTCTGACGCGATTGCCGAACGACTGCGCGATCTGACCTCCGTGGGCGGTGTCCGCACGAACCAACTCGTTGGCTACGGTTTGGTGGTTGGACTGAACGGTTCTGGTGATCAAACGGCGCAGACGCCGTTCACCGTCCAGAGTCTCAACAACATGTTGAATCAGTTTGGTATCACGATTCCTGACGGCGTCAATCCTCAGTTGACCAACGTGGCTGCGGTATCTGTTCACGCGGAGCTACCACCTTTCGCCAAACCTGGCCAGACGGTCGACGTCACTGTGTCGTCAATCGGAAATGCCCGCAGCTTGCGGGGCGGCAGTTTGCTGATGACACCGCTTCGTGCGGTGGATGGCAACGTCTACGCGATCGCACAAGGGAATCTAATAGTCGGCGGTTTCGGCGGCGAAGGTTTGGACGGGTCGCGAATCACAGTCAACATTCCGAGCGCCGGGCGAATCCCAGCAGGCGCAACTGTCGAGCGGCCGGTGGCCACCGCATACACCGATGTCCCGATGGTCATGCTCAATTTGCATAGCCCAGACTTTACGACGGCCAATCGCATTGAGGGCGCTGTCAACGAATTGTTGGGCCCTGGAACGGCGGAAGCAATCGATGCAGGCAGTGTTCGGGTCGCGGCCCCACAGAGAGCCGGTTCGCGAACGGCGTTTCTCAGTGTGCTGGAGAACATCGATGTGGAACCGGCGCCCGTGGCGGCCCGAGTGATTATCAATTCACGGACGGGAACGGTTGTAATCGGCGACAACGTCACCGTCTCGCCAGCCGCCGTCGCGCACGGGTCGTTGGTGGTGACGATTAGTGAGCAACCGTTTGTCAGTCAACCCGAGCCTTTCGGTGCTGGGGAGACGGTTCTGGCGACTGACTCCCAAGTCAGCGTGGAAGAGGAGGACAATCGAATGTTCTTGTTCGCGCCTGGCACGAGTCTCAATGACATTGTCCAAGCGGTGAACGCGGTCGGTGCGGCGCCCGGCGACTTGGTCGCTATCCTTGAAGCGTTGAAACAGGCCGGCGCGCTGCGCGCGGAATTGCTGGTGATTTGACCCGTGACCAGTGTCACCGACTTCACTCAATACACACAGCTTCGAGCGGATGCTCGGAGCAACGAAGATGCTGCGCTGCGAGAGGTCGCAGAGCAGTTTGAAGCGCTGTTCATGCAGCAGATGTTAAAAAGTATGCGCGATGCCAGTTTCGGTGACCCCATGTTCCCGGACACTGGCGCGCACGGTTTGTATCGAGATTTGCTCGATCAACAGCTCGCAACAGATAGCACGCAGCGCGGTGGGCTTGGGCTTGCCGATATGATTGTCCAGCAGATGCGTCTGCGAGCGGCGTCGCCGGTTCCCGAGCCAGTATCGGCGAGCCCAGCGACCGGCGCATGGAGCAGTCCAGAAGGATTCGTTGCCGAGATCTTGCCGTTCGCACGCGAAGCCGCCGCGCACCTCGGTGTCTCTCCAGTGGCGGTTCTGGCTCACGCCGCGTTGGAGACTGGCTGGGGGCACAAGACGCCGACCAGCGGCGGTGTTCAAAGCCTCAACCTCTTTGGCATCAAGGCGAGTGGATCCTGGCAGGGCAACTCTGTGGAACAGGCAACGCTCGAATTTCGTGAAGGTGTGGCGCAGCGCGAGCGCGCCGCGTTTCGTGCGTACGACTCCTTAAATACTACTTTTGACGATTACGTCGGTTTACTGCGGGGTTCAACGCGGTATACCGCAGCGCTCAACAACGGCGCCGATATCGGCGCGTTCGGCCAGGCATTGCAGGACGCCGGATATGCAACGGATCCGGCCTATGCCGAAAAAATTCAACGTGTCGCGACCGGTGACACGATGCGTGGTGTGTTGCGTGCGCTCAAGCAACACGATCTTTTGTCGCTAACCGAACAAATCGCAGAACCGGCTACTGAGCGGGAGGGCGTCTTGTGACTATTATCAATACCGGTACGGACGCGCTGACTGCTTTTCAGCGTTCGCTAGATACCGTCGCGCAGAACATCGCGAACGTCAATACGGAGGGCTATAGCCGCCAGACCGTGACGTTGCGTGCGCGCCCGCCGCAGTTCGTCGGATTCGGGTTTCTTGGTCGTGGCGTTGAGGTGGCTTCGGTCACCCGTAGCTACAGCGAATTCCTGACCCAACAGGTACAAACGGCCGGGTCATCTGCGGCAAGATTCTCCACTTTGGCGGGATTCGCCGCGCGCGTGGACGATTTGCTGGCCGATCCGTCGGGCGGCTTGTCGCCGGCGTTATCGTCGTTCTATGCAGCGGTACAAGACTTCTCCAGCGATCCAAGCTCTGCAACGCGTACAGCAATCTTTGCTGAAGCCGGAAACCTCGTTGAGCGGTTCGATGCGTTGGATCAAAGGCTGGTCGAGACCACACGGGAAACGACTCAGGCGATTGAGCAATCCGTTTCGGAAATCAACCAGTTGGCAACGTCGCTCGCGCAGTTGAATGGTCAAATCGGTCGCGGTGCGACCGGTGCGGTGCCGAATGATCTGTTGGACCAACGCGATGAAGTGATTCGCCAGCTTGCCGAGCGCATCGACGTGACGACGGTGGCTGACTCGGGCGGCAACATTAACCTGTTTATTGGTAACGGCCAGACCTTGGTGGTCGGCACAGAGCGCTTCCCGCTGGCCGTTCAGCAATCGGAGTTTGATCCGACTCGACGCGAGGTCGTATACGAGAGCTTGAACGGTCGGATTCCGATTGAAAACGTGTTGACCGGAGGGACTCTCGGCGGTCTGCTGGAGTTCCAATCCGACATTCTCGACCCGAGTCGGAGAGCGTTGGGTGCGACCGCCGCTGGTTTTGCTCAGACGTTTAATGCGCAGAACGCGCAGGGGTTTGACGAGTTCGGTGAGTTCGGCACAGACATCTTCTCGATCGGGGGCGCGCAAGCGTTGGCGTCCACCAACAACAGCGGCAACGGTGCGATCAGTGTCACTGTCGAGGATCTTTCGCAGATTGACGAGACGAATTATCGATTTATTGATGAAGGCGCTGGGTTCCGTCTGGTGCGCGCGGATACAGGGCAGGTATTACCGCTAACTGGGTCCGGTACATCGGCCGATCCATACCGTGCTGGCGGGCTCGCCATTGTGCTGACCGGAACCACTGACGACGGCGATCAGTTCAACATCGAGCCGACTCTGGCGGCAATCGATGGATTGGGTCTCGCGGCGGCTGACGGCAATGCGTTCGCCGCAGCGGGACTGTTGCGTGGTGAGGCTGCGCTTTCGAATATCTCGGATGCGACCATCGATGATGGGACCGTTGTTGATATCAACAATCCCAACCTGTTGGATGGTGCATCGATCAATTTTTTGACTGCCACGACGTTTCAGATCGACGGCGGTCCGACGCAGACGTTCACACCTGGCTCCCCGATCACGGTAAACGGCGCGGAGTTCCAAATCACAGGGACCCCGGCGGCGGGCGATCAGTTTACGATCGCACGGAATACCGCAGCGGATGGCGACAACCGAAATGCCTTGTTGCTCGCATCGACGCAAGACGCCGAAGTGCTCGCGGACGGGACGCTATCGGTTGGGCAAGCATATGCGCAACTCGTGGCCAACGTTGGCAGTGTGACCGCACGTGCGCAGGCTAGCTCGTCCGCGCAACAGGTGGTGCTCGAGAGTGCCGTGAATCGCCGCCTCGAGGTCTCTGGCGTGAACCTCGACGAGGAAGCGGCGGACTTGATCCGTTTTCAGCAGGCTTACCAAGCAGCGGCTCAGGTCGTCGCAGTAGGCAGTGAGTTGTTCGATGTGTTGCTCAACGCAACGCGACGCTAGGAGTATCCGGTGCGAGTCAGTAACCAAGGTTTTTTTCGAAACGCGGTAGGCAACATTCAGGGTCTCCAGCAAGAGCTGAATGCCGTCCAGGAGCAAATCGCGACCGGGCGTCGTATCCAACGTCCGTCAGATGATCCCAACGGCGCATCGCGAATTCTCGACTATCGTGAGTCACTGGCCACACTGGAGCAGTATCAGCGCAACACGGAGCTTGCGCGTAATCGACTGCGATTGTCGGAAGATACGTTGACTCAAGTGACGTCAGCTTTGCAGAGGGCGCGAGAATTAACGCTGCAAGCGGCGAACGCATCGCAGACCAACGAGACGCGTGGCTTTATCGCCACGGAACTTAGCGAGAGCGTCGATGCATTGCTCGCGCTGGCCAACACCCGGGACGCGAGCGATCAATTCCTGTTTTCTGGGTTTCAGTCCGGTACTCAGCCGTTCTCGCGAACGATTGGCGGATTCACGTACAACGGTGACGATGGCCAACGCTTCATTCAAGTGTCTGCGAGTCGTCAAATTGCTGACACCAACTCAGGCGATGAGATCTTCGCGCGAATTCGCGAAGGCAACGGGCAGGTAATAGTAGGCGCCGCACCCGCCAACACGGGCACCGGGGTTGCGATCAACGAAGTTCAAACACGTGTGCAAGGTTATGACTTTTCGACCTTTGATGTCGTATTTCTGGACACAGAGAATTATGAGGTGCGTGACAGTCTCGGCGCGGTCGTGTCGTCGGGAACCTTCGAGCCGGGTGACAGCATTGCGGCCGGACCGGCGCAAGTGCGGATTCAAGGGCAACCCGAAGCGGGCGACACGTTTACGGTAGGGCCAGCACCGAATCGCGATTTGTTTAGCATCGTCGAGGACATCGCCAGTGCGTTGGCGACAGATGCAAATGATGCGACCACACGCGCTGAGCTCGATAGTGCGGTCAATCGTGGCCTTGAGGGCATTGATCGTGCGCTTGAACGCGTGCTTGAAGTGCGCACGAGTATTGGCTCTCGGCTGGCCGCTGCAGAGTCACAACTCGATACGAATCTCGGTACGGAACTCGTACTGCAAGAGGCGCTAGCGGGCGTAGAGGATCTCGACCTGGCTGACGCGGCGTCACGATTAGCCGCACAAGCGTCAGCCTTGGAGGCCGCACAACAGTCGTTTATTCGCGTGCAATCCCTGTCATTGTTTAACTTCCTCTGATCCCTGCGTAAGCAGATGTGACTTGAGTCACGCTTCGGGACATTGCGCCTCAAGCACATCTGGCGTGAGTCATAGCGACGAGTTCACACTCTCGCGATAAATCACCAAAACTCCTAAAGAAAGTTGGTTGCGATCCGATAACTCAGGGGAACGAAGCAGGGATCGGATGAACTGCTGAGTCTTGAAACCGGTAGCGGAATGCGAGCCGGACAGTAGCAAACTTAGGAGTCTTTACTCATGACACAATCGATTAACACCAATGTGGCGTCGCTCAACGCCCAGCGAAACCTTGGTCGTTCGCAGGGTCTGTTGAACACGGCACTCGAGCGATTGTCTACCGGTCTCCGCATCAACTCCGCAAAAGACGATGCTGCCGGTCTGGCGATTTCTGAACGATTCACCACGCAGATTCGTGGTCTGAACCAAGCGGTGCGAAACGCCTCGGATGGCATCTCGCTCGCACAGACCGCTGAAAGTGCGCTGGGTGAATTGACCAACAACTTGCAGCGTATTCGTGAGCTGGCAGTTCAGTCTGCTAACGCCACGAACTCGGTCTCTGACCGTGAAGCGTTGAACGACGAAGTGCAGCAGCGTTTGGCGGAAGTTGAGCGAATCGCTTCGCAAACCTCTTTCAACGGCTTGAAAGTGCTTGATGGTACGTTCGGCAACGCAGGCTTCCAAGTCGGCGCCAACGTCGGCGAGCAAATCAACGTTTCGTTGACGACGGGCGTACGAACCTCGCAGATTGGTCAGATCGCAACCGCAACGGGCACAGCCGTGGACGACACGGCAATCGCCGCCGGTGACGTGTTCATCGCTGTTGGCGGTGGTACCGCCGTTGAAATCGGTCCGTCTGCGTCGGACAGCGCCGGTGACAAGGCCACCGCAATCAACAACTCGAGCGTCACTGGATTGACAGCAACGGCTGAGACAACCGCGGTCAGCGCGTTCACGACACTGGCTGAAGGTGTCGCGGATGACGGTGATGAGACCTTCACGTTGAGCATCAACAGCACTGCAATCTTTACTGCTGAAGCGGTAAGCGGTGGTGCGACGATTACTGCTCAAGACCTCGTGGATCGAGTTAACTTGTTCGCGAACGAGACAGGCGTCACGGCATCGACAGACGGTACGGACGTGACGTTCACCGCAGTCGATGGCCGCAACATCGATATCTTGCAGACGGTTGCTGGTACGGGCACGGCGGGTGGTTTGACCACCGCGGCGGTTGCCGGAACGACTGCAGGCGCTGCGGATAACGTGGTCAACCGAGGTACAGTTTCGTTGACCGCGACGGACAACATTGTTGTCTCGGGTGCTAACGAAGCTCGGATCGGTTTCACCGATAACCAGAGCATCGCTCGCGACACCACCGGTTTGGATTCGTTGACGGTAACGACCGTCGACACCTCCGAGGAAGCCATTCAGCGCGTTGATGCGGCTCTGACCACGATCAACGGTCTGCGCTCTGAGTTCGGTGCTATTCAAAACCGTTTCGAATCAACGATTGCAAACCTGCAAACCGTGAGCGAGAACCTGTCCGCTTCGCGCGGCCGGATTCTCGACGCTGACTTTGCGGCGGAAACTGCACAGCTGACAAAAGCGCAGATTCTGCAGCAGGCCGGCGTATCGGTTCTGACGCAGGCGAATGCACAGCCTCAGCTTGCTCTGAGCCTACTGCAGTAAGCAATCGCTGATGTCCTGGAGGAGCGGCACGGAAGCCGCTCCTTTCTAAGGAGATCATCATGCAAAAGATTGAAGGAATTCCGAAGGCAGCGGTTGCGCTCCCACAGAATGCAACACAAGCCAACCAAACTAAGGAGGCGCCGAGCGCCTCTTCCGATGTCGTGCGTGCGGATGGACCCGCAGAAGCTGCACCAGCAACGCTCCCGGAACCTACTGCAACCGAATCGGTAAGCAGTGAGGCATTGGAGCAAGCGCTCGAGCAAATACGAGAGCAAGCGCAGCGAGTGGCACCACAACTCAAGTTTGAAAATGACAGCGAAAGCGATGTCGTGGTGATCAAGGTAATCGATCGCGCGACAGGCGAGGTAATTCGCCAGCTCCCGCCGGAGGCCGTTGTCGATGCACAAGCGCAAGGGATCGAAGGTCTACCTTCGCTCATTGCGGATTTCGCGTAAGAGAACGTAGGGGGAATCGTCTGAATGGTCGGTATCGTGTCATCAGGAATCGGTTCTGGACTAGATATCCAGGGCTTGGTTCAACAGCTGGTTGCGGCCGAAGGTCAAGCGACATCGCAGCGTTTGTTGGTGCGCGAAGCGGGCTTTCAAAGTGAGCTTTCTGCACTGGGTACGCTGAAGTCTGCGTTGGATGAGTTCAAGCTCGCCGCCGAGCGCTTAGGCGATGGCGAAATCACTGCGACCAAGACAGCGCGATCCGCAGACGACGAGTTGGTCGGTGTACTCGCAAACACCGATGCGGCGTCGGGCGTCTACGAAGTTGAAATCCTCAACCAAGCGACCAGTGCTCGATTGACCTCGGGCGTCTTCGCGGGAGTAGACACTGCGGTCGGAACCGGCACGCTGACGTTGACGGCAGGTGGCGAGTCTTTCTCGGTCACGATTGACGAGGAGGCCAATTCACTCGCAGCGATTCGTGATGCCATCAACAACGCCAGTGACAACACCGGCATCGAGGCGTCGATCATCAATGCCGATAGCGGCGCTGTGATAGTGTTTTCGGGCGCCGATACGGGTGATGAGGCGACGATCGCAATCAGTCAGGCTGGCGGCGACGGTGGGCTAGCATCGCTAACGTTCGACCCTAATGCCGGTTCGAATCCACTCACATTGTCACAAGCGGCGGGTGATGCGCGTGCGCGCGTCAACGGCCTAGATGTTACGAGTGCGACCAACACATTCGACAGCGTGATCGATGGTGTGACCTTTACTGCACTTTCGGACACGGCCGGCGAAACCGTTCGACTCACGGTGTCGAACGATACGGACGCCGTCAAAGGTGCGTTGGCAACGTTCACGATCGCCTATAACTCGTTCGTCGATGCGGTGAATCAGCTGTCGTCATTCGACCCTGATACCAACGAAGCAGGTCCATTGCAGGGCGACTCAACACTGCGGTCTGCCGTTGACCTCTTACGACGCGAGTTGTCGAACAACACAGAAAGTGCTGCCAGCGCGTTCGACACATTGAACGAAATCGGTATCACACTCGACGAGAACGGCAAATTGCAAACCGACGACACGCAGCTCGATACGATTCTGCAAGACAATTTCCGCTCAGTGCAGGTGCTGTTCGGGGCGGATGATGGTTACGTATCCCGACTGGTCAGCGTCGTCGATTCGTTTACGGGTACCGACGGCGTACTCGACACTCGGACCGATGGCATTCAGAACAGTATCGACGGACTTGCGGTACAAAACGAGGCACTGAATCAACGCCTCGTGTCACTAGAAGCGCGTCTACTTCGTCAGTTCAACGGTCTCGACAGCCTGTTGGCTCAGTTGAACAACACCTCAAACTTCTTGTCCGCGCAGTTGGCTAACATACCGACGCCGGGCGACAACAACGGATCTTGATCGGAGAATTTCATGTACGCGACCACTCAGCAGGCGAGCCGTGCGTATTCTTCGTCAGCCGCCGAACATGTGACCGACACGGCCGATGGATACACCCTGATCCGTAGTTTGCTCTCCAAGTTGGTAGCACGCCTTGGCTTGGCGAAACACAGCATGCAAGCAGGAGATGTGGCGACCAAGGGCGAACAGATCGGCAAGGCGATCGAAACGGTAAACCTATTACAAGTGGCAATTGATGAGAGTCATGACGCATCGCTTGCCGGCAACTTGATGTCTCTCTACGACTACATGTCGCGCCAGTTGCTGAAAGCGAATCTGCAAAACGATGTCGGTGTGCTGGACGAAGTCATCGATCTTGTCCGCGAGATTAAGTCCGCTTGGGATTCGATCGGCGAGAATCCGAATGGATGAGCTCGCCATCCTCGATGATGGGATCCTGCGTGCGATTGACGCGGGGCAATGGGACGATGCGCTCGCACTTGCCAGCGATCGCGACACACTGATCCGCAAATTGGCCCATCGCGATAAGGGTGCAACGCTCGATCAACTGATGGCACAAGACGCAACTCTGGTTGCTACGGTGGTACGCGCTCGCGACCAACAACGGGACAACCTGTCTACCTTCCGTAAAGCGTTAACCGCTGCCCAAGCTTACGCCTCGTCATAACTTTGACGTTTCATGTGATCCGTTTCACATAACGCCAATCTGTCGACATAACGTCTTCGACAAGTTCAAATTTTCCTAACGAATTGTGAACCGGCTCACGGTTCTGTCCGTCGTGCTGTCTATGCTTAAAGCGTCGCAAGGTAGCGACATGTCTTTCGACTGTAGAACGACAAAGCAAAGGGATAGGCTAATGAACTTAGAACACACTACTCAAGGTGTGGACCCCGTTTGGGTCTTTCATTCCGATACGGCGCTGGTCACAGATCTGTGCCACAGGATTCGGTTTCTCGACTATCCGGCCATCGAATTCAACGACCCCAAAGCGTTGGGTAAACAAGATCCCGCACTGACGGCGATCATCACTGATCCCGATTCACATGCTGCGCTGCGTGCAGGGGCTTCCCGTCATCTGCGCACTCTCCTAGATTCCACGCCAACTTTGTTGCTCGCCGAGTCTCCGGAGCAACGTCAGGCGTTAGCCAGCCGAACCGATGGTCCGATTTGGCCGGTTGAGATGCCGTTGAAGCGCGCCCGGTTGGCGCACCTTCTGTCACAAGCTGCTCAGTATCGTGGTTGCCAGCGTCGTCAACGCTTGACAGGTTCATCGGCATCCATAGCTAAGGTTCGGCGGTTGATCGAACAAGTCGCCAGTTTCGATACCAATGTGTTGGTGACCGGCGAGTCCGGCACCGGCAAAGAGCTGGTCGCTCGCACCATCCATGACCTCTCCTCGAGAGCGGCGCAGCCGTTCGTACCGATCAATTGTGGTGCGATCCCCGGTGATTTACTTGAGTCTGAGTTGTTCGGACACAAGAAGGGCGCGTTTACCGGCGCCGTTAACGACCGCCAAGGTCGATTCGAATTGGCCGAGGGTGGCACCTTGTTCTTGGACGAAATCGGCGACATGGCGATGCCGATGCAAGTCAAACTGCTCCGTGTGCTACAGGAGCGAACCTTCCAACCGGTCGGTTCAAGCGAGACCCGTGTGGCCGATGTTCGCATTGTCGCCGCAACCCACCGTGATCTGAAACGAGCGGTTGAGCGCGGCGAGTTCCGCGAGGATTTGTACTACCGACTCAACGTATTTCCTATCGAGATGCCGGCACTTCGCAAGCGCCTCGAAGACATTCCCGGCCTGCTGCGCGAGCTTGTGCTTGGGTATGAACATCGCGGCAGCAAAAAGCTCCGACTCCAGCCCTGTGCACTGAATGCGCTGGCTGGCTACGCGTGGCCCGGTAACGTGAGAGAGCTCGGCAACCTCGTCGAACGGCTTGCGATCCTGCATCCAACGGGTGTGGTGCGCGTCGACGATTTGCCGGAGAAGTACCGCGTCAATGCTTCACACGCTTCCCCTATGCCGCAAACAAACCTGACCCATCTGCCCGAAAGCGGTCTCATTCTCAAAGAGCATTTGCAAAAGATCGAACGTTCGCTGATCGATTCCGCGTTGGAGCGCAGCAATGGCGTCGTCGCGCGAGCCGCCCGAATGTTGAACATGCGACGCACCACGCTGGTGGAAAAACTTCGTGTCGCCTGATTGCCGGTTTTTTGACACCGATTTGCGCAAGAATCTATAACCGAATGAAAATAAAGAGAAAAAGAATTCTGGCATACCACTTGCTTTAATTCTCTCAACCGGAATCGCGAAGAAAAGGACTTCGATCGGTGAACAAGGATGAACAACAACAGACGCTGGCCCGCGCATTCGCCGAGTTCAATGCGCACTCGCTGGCACTGCATAAGTCCTACGAGGGACTGCAACGCAAACTGGGCGAAATGGCTGAGGCACTGCGCGCCAGCCGCGCCGCAGAGCAGCGAGGTCAACGCGAGAACGTCTTGCTCACCGAGCGTCTCTCCGGACTGCTCGAGGGCTTGCCAGCCGCAGTCGTCGAAGTCTCGAGCGATGACCGAGTCATCGCCGCCAACGCGATGGCTCACGCATTGTTCGGGGAGCGCCTAAACTCGGAAGCGTGGAGCGATGTCGTTCACGGTTGCGAAATCGACCTCAATGGCGATGCGCTGTTTCGGACACATAACCGAAGCTACTCGGTTGCTCAGAGTCGGAATCGGCACGACGGAAAGATTTTTGTCTTCAGCGACGTTACCGATTTCGAGGCCGTTCGCGAACAAGAGCACCGACAGTCGCGACTTGCGATGTTGGGCGAGATGGCGGCGCGCGTTGCCCATCAGATTCGAACCCCGCTGGCGACGGTAATGCTGTACGCGACCAACGCATCATCGGGTGTTAACTCGCGTGAGCGGATCGTCGCGCGACTGCGTGAACTGGAAAGCATGGTCGACGATATGCTGTTGTTTGCTCGCGGGACGCCGCCGGCCGATGAAGGTCTCAACTCTCTCGAACTCCTAGAATGTGTCGCCGAAGATGCGCGGGTGCTACTGCCGCCGCATGTCGAGTTGACGCTAAAGGCCGGCACCGGCGGTTTTGCCCTAAGGGGCAACCGCCGGGCGCTGCTCGGCGCGCTGCACAACCTTGTAGCCAACGCGGCTCAACACTGTGACGCATCCGAGGGTCGAATCGAGCTCAGCGATTCTCTCGACGACAACGGCAAACTCTGCTTGCGAGTTCGGGACAACGGTTGCGGTATCGATGCGAAGCTGCGTCAACAGATTTTCGAACCTTTCTTCACAACAAGACCAGATGGAACTGGTCTTGGTCTTGCCGTCGTTCGATCGGTGGCACAAGCCCACCATGGAACGGTGGTCTGCGAGTCAGACCGTGTCGGCTCAGTCTTTTCACTAGTGTTTCCGCCGGACTTGTCCGCATCAAGTCCTGAGCACTTCAGTTACCTGGGTTACGCACATGCCTGATATCAAGATATTGGTTGTGGAGGATGATCCGGACCTCGGCGTCGCACTGTGTGAGGCGCTGCAAGGAGCCGGCTACCAAACGAGACTCGCTACGGATGGTGAGTCTGCGCTGAACTGTCTCGACGACGAGGCCGTGCAGCTGGTGTTGAGTGACGTTCAGATGCAACCCATGGACGGGTTGCAGTTGCTCGCACATCTTCGTGAGTCGTATCCGGAGCTTTCGACCATTTTGATGACCGCCTACGGGTCAGTGGAGAAAGCGGTGGCGGCGATGGAACTTGGTGCAAGCACCTACCTCGTGAAGCCTTTCGATGCGCCGACGCTACTGTCGACTGTCAAACGTTGGCTCCCCGAAACCGAACCGGATTTTGATCCGTCGGAAGGAGACGAGGCGGTCGTTGTTGGTGACCGACTCACCCGAGATTTACTGGGTATTGCATCGCGAGTGGCAGGTTCGGACGCTACCGTTTTGCTGTCCGGTGAGAGCGGCACAGGAAAAGAGGTCTTTGCACGCTTCATACATAACAACTCGCTACGAAACGATGCACCGTTCGTTGCAATCAACTGTGCGGCGATACCCGAGAACATGTTGGAGGCCGTGCTGTTCGGTCACGAGAAAGGGGCATTCACTGGCGCTACCGGCTCACACGCAGGAAAATTTGAACAAGCGAATGGCGGTACGCTGCTGCTTGACGAAATCAGCGAGATGCCGTTGGCGTTGCAGGCCAAGTTATTGCGGGTATTGCAGGAACGCGAAGTCGAGCGCTTGGGTAGCAAGAAATCCGTAGCATTGGACGTTCGAGTCCTTGCGACAACGAACCGAAACCTCGCCGTCGAAGTGCGTGAACAGAGATTTCGCGAAGACTTGTTCTATCGCCTAAACGTCTTTCCGCTGCATATCCCACCGCTACGAGATCGTCGAGGCGACGTACTCCCACTGACAACACACCTGCTGCAGCGCTACTGCAAAGGACGGCGCGCTGTACCGGTACTGACAGAGAAAGCCAAGCGGGCCTTGCTTCAGCATGCGTGGCCAGGGAACGTCCGCGAGCTCGACAACTTAGTGCAAAGAACGCTGGTCCTTTTGAGCGGCGATCGAATCGCTGAAGCGGACATCGCGTTCCAGGCGCCGACCGCCGAGGCTTCAGAGGACGACGAGGTGATGGCCACACGATCGAGTGGCAACGGACTACAGGATGATCTCAGGAAAGCGGAGTTCCAGCTGATCTCGAACGCGCTGGTGGAAGGCGCGGGCAATCGCGAAGTGGCCGCACGAAACCTCGGCATTTCGGCCCGTACGCTGCGCCACAAGATTGCGCGCCTGCGTGATGCGGGCATGGTGATTCCTCGGGTCACGCCGCACCGGTCGAGCAAAGCGGGCAGCAGGGAGGCTCGACAATGAACACGATCAGCCCTGATCAGCTGCTCGCGCAAATACGTGAGATGCAATCGCAGCTCGAACCGAAGGCGGTCGAGCAGCCTGAGAACGCACCGGACTTTGGGAAGTTACTCACCCAGTCGGTGAGCGCTGTCGCCGAGTTGCAGGCGGACGCCGGTGCTGCAGCCAGTGCCTATGAGCGCGGAGATGAAGGCGCCGATCTCACTCAGGTCATGATTTCAATGCAAAAGGCTAGTCTGTCGTTTCAGGCGATGACCGAAGTTCGTAACAAACTGGTTTCGGCATATCAGGAAATTATGAACATGCCGGTGTAACGGCGTCAGGGAGGACGTTCGCCGATGGAAGTAACAACCACAACCACCGAGTTGGCGGCGCCTGAGGTGCCGCAGGTCCGGTTGGGCACGGTATTGAAGATACCGGCCGTTCGCCAATTCATTGCGCTTCTCGGCATCGCGGCCAGTGTCGCTGCCGGTGTGACCGTATTCATGTGGTCACAATCCCCGAGCATGACACCGCTCTACGGGTCGCTCGAGGATCGCGATCGCGCGGCGGTCGTGGAAGTGCTGCGCGCGAGTGGCATCGAGCATGAGATTGATCCCGCAAGTGGCGATATCCGCGTGCCCGCGGATCAAGTTCATGACGCTCGCATGCAACTGGCAGCGCAGGGCTTGCCGCAGGGACAGGCGGCTGGCATGGAATCGGTCGGAGACTCCAGTTTCGGCGTGAGTCAATTCATGGAGACGGCGCGTTACCAGCATGCGCTTGAGGCGGAACTCTCACGGACGATCAAATCCCTTCGATCGGTTCGCGAGGCGCGGGTGCATTTGGCCATACCGCGTCAGTCCGCGTTTATTCGCGACCAGCAGCGACCCAGCGCTTCGGTGTTACTGCAGTTGTACAGCGGTGCGGAGCTAGAGTCAGGGCAGGCGAAAGCGATCGTCAACTTGGTCGCAGGTTCCATCCCATCGATGGACGAAGGCGATGTCACTTTGATCGATCAATTCGGTCGCATGCTGAGCAGTAAGCCCGGCATGGAAGAGGAGGCGCTGACAACCAACCAATTCCGAATCGCGCGCAATCTTGAGCAAGAGCTGATGCGGGATGTCGAGCAGTTGCTCGCCCCCATCTTTGGTCAAGGCAGCATCCGCGCCAAAGTCGAAGTGGACATGGACTTTACGGTCAGCGAACAGACGACGGAGTCCTTCGACCCAACCAGTCAGGTCGTGCGCAGCGAACGACTGGCAGAAGAGCAGCGGCGCGCCGGGGATGATGTCGCCGCGGGTACGCCGGGCGCTATCGCCAATACCCCGCCGCAAGCGGGTGGTGTGCCTGCCGTTGAGACCGGTGAGGCCGTTCAGACGGTCGACTCGTCACGGCAAGAGCTCCGGAATTTCGAGGTCGATAAGACCATCAGTCATGTGCGCGCGCCCGTTGGAACGATCCGTCGGTTATCGGTTGCGGTTCTGATCGATGAGAGTGCGCTAATCCCGCCCGCTGAACCGGTGGCCGAGGGCGACGAGGCGGAGGCGACCAACGATGAAGACGCGGCGACTGTGGCGCAAGTTGTCGAACCGGAAGCACTGGTAGATCTCGCTGAGGTGGAACGACTGGTGCGCGAGGCGGTGGGTTTCAATGCGGCACGTGGAGATACGGTGGCCGTATTGAGTGCACCGTTCAAGACCGTTCCTGATTTACCCGATGATGGCGGGCCGGCCATTTGGGAAGACCCTGTGGTCCGTGAGCTTGCCAAGCAAGGCTTGGGCGTGATCTTGGCGCTTGCGCTGGCGTTCGGGTTGGTGCGACCGATGCTGAAGACAGTTGTTGAGGCACCGCCGGTCGTATCCGAAAGCATTCAGACCTTGTTGCCCGAGCCTGGTGGAAGCGTTGGCGACCCGGCGCAGCTCGAAGGTCCCACCGGGGGGCTCACCTATCAAGAGAAAGTCGCGGCAGCGAGAAACATCACGGGCCACGACCCCGCGCGCGTCGCACAAGTTGTCCGCAAGTGGATAGAGAACGATGCCGATGGATGACGACTTCGGCGGAACGGAACGCGCAGCCATCTTGTTGATGTCACTCGGTGAAGAGGAGGCATCGCAAGTGCTCAAGCACATGAGTGCGAAAGAGGTTCAGTCGTTGGGGCTGGCGATGGCGGGGTTGAAGAATGTCACCCGCGACACCGCAGATGATGTGCTGTCCGAGTTCGTCACGACTGTCGATGACGAGACCTCGTTCGGGATCGGCGTCGAGGACTATATTCGAAAAGTCCTCACCAATGCGTTCGGAGCGAGCAAGGCGGATGCCTTTATTGAACGTATCTTGGGCGGTGACAATGCGGACGGATTCGAAGTACTGAAGTGGATGAGCGGTCCGGCGATCGCACAGTTGTTGTCGGACGAGCATCCACAGATTATCGCGATCGTACTGTCGTATCTCGACCCCGAACAATCTGCTGAAGTTGTTCAGCTTTTGGAGCCAGAACTGCGCGCCGAAGTCGTTATGCGAATCGCGAAGCTGGATGATGTTCAACAGAGCGCGCTCGCGGAAATCGAGACCTTGATTGCGGCTAAGTCGTCAACGATCGATCTGGCGAGATCTGCAAAGGTCGGTGGTGATCGGGTCGCAGCGAATATCGTGAACGCGCTACCGAACGCCGATAGCGAAGCGATCTTGGATGAAATCAACAAAGACAACGCAGAGCTAGGCTCACGAATCTCGGAGATGATGTTCGTTTTCGAGAGCCTGCTCAACGTCGACGATCGGGGCATTCAAACGTTGCTGCGCGAGGTCTCGAACGATCAACTCGTCGTTGCGCTCAAAGGCGCAGACGCGGCGGTACGCAAGAAACTTCTGGGCAATATGTCCAAGCGTGCTGCGGCACTGCTTGAGGAAGACATGGAAGCGCGTGGGCCCATGAAGCTGGCCGATGTCGAAGAGGCTCAAAAAGAAATTCTTGAGGTCGCTCGACGCATGGCGGACGCCGGCGACATCAACCTTGGCGATAGCGACGAAGAGTATGTCTGATCCCGCACCGGACAATCTGTGGGATCCGCCTGCATTTCCGGCACCTGAGTCGATGCCAACCGCGGCCGAGCTTGAGTCCCTGCAGCAGTCCGCCTTCGAAGAAGCTTACGAGGCGGGTTTGAAAGAAGGGCAAGCGACCGGTCACGCCGAGGGCCTCGCCAAGGCGGACGAAGAAATCACTGCGCGGCGAGAGCTTCTGGAGAATGCACTGAACGCGCTATCAGCGCCGTTGGATGCGCTCGAAGAGACGCTGGAGCAGCAGATGCTTCAAATGGTGACGCAACTCGTCGGCAGGCTATTTCGGCGCCAACTCGCGTTGGACCCGGATAGCATAGTCGGGTTGGTCCGTGAGTCTGTGGCGTTGTTGCCAGCCGCTGCATCCACGGTTGTTGTGCACGTGCATCCCGATGATGCCAACCGCCTACGAGAGTTAAACGTCGGTGGCGACAGCGAGCAGCAACGTTGGCAGCTTGTTGAGGATCCTTCTTTGTTGCGCGGCGGTTGTCGGGTAACAAGCGGCGCTTCCGAAGTCGATGCACGGGTTCAAGCTCGAATCGACCAACTGGCGACACAGATGCTCGGAGATGATCGGTTGTGAGTACTGCGTCGGAGCGTTTACAGGCGCAACTTGCGAAGCGCCTGGAAACTGCCTTCTCTGAGGTCGCCGAACGTCCATCGTTGGTTGTGGCGGGTTTATTGCGTCGCACCGTTGGACTCACGCTTGAAGCGGAGGGGTGCAGCGCCGCAGTCGGAACGCAGTGCGATGTCATCGGTGCTGACGGACACAGGATCAGCGCTGAAGTTGTAGGTTTCGCCGGAGATCGACTGTTCCTGATGCCAACCAGCAATGTGCAAGGCATCGCGCCCAACGCACGCGTTACGCCGATCAGTGCTCGAGAACGCATTCCACTTGGCGAGCAAATGCTCGGTCGGGTTCTTGATGGCAATGGGCGTCCGTTGGATCAAGGGCCCCCGATCCGAAGTACCGAGTACGCGGACCTCAATCCACAACCGATTAATCCACTACAACGTCAGCCTATTCAGGAGCCGTTGGATGTCGGTATTCGGGCGATCAACGCGCTGCTGCCGATAGGGCGTGGACAACGGCTCGGCCTGTTTGCAGGCAGTGGTGTCGGCAAGAGTGTCCTGCTTGGCATGATGACCCGATTTACCGAGGCAGATGTGGTTGTCGTGGGCCTGATCGGCGAGCGCGGGCGCGAGGTCAAAGAGTTTGTCGATCACACACTGGGCGCCTCAGGGCTGCAACGCGCCGTGGTGATTGCCTGTCCAGCCGATGAGACCCCGCTGATGCGCTTGCAAGGCGCGTCGCTCGCAACGGCGGTCGCCGAACATTTTCGTGATCAAGGAAAGCGCGTACTTTTGTTAATGGACTCGTTGACTCGATACGCTCAAGCGCAACGTGAGATTGCGCTTGCAATCGGTGAACCGCCTGCCACCAAAGGCTACCCACCTTCGGTATTCGCAAAGCTCCCGCAATTGGTTGAACGCGCAGGCAACGGGGCCAGTGGCTCGGGATCGATTACGGCGATCTATACAGTGCTTGCGGAGGGTGACGACCAGAACGACCCAATCGTCGATGCGGCACGTGCCATTCTCGATGGTCATATTGTTCTGTCGAGAACACTCGCCGACGCCGGACACTACCCTGCGATCGACATCGAGGCTTCGGTCAGTCGCGCAACGTTGCAGCTCACGACAGCCGATACGCGTGAACAGATCCTCGCGCTGCGCAAGAGCTATGGTCTGTATCAAGAGAATCGCGATCTACTGTCGATCGGCGCTTACCAGGCGGGTAACAATCATGAGGCAGATCGAGCTATCGCTTTATGGCCGTCATTGCAACTGTTCCTACAGCAAGGTGCCGATACGCCGGTGAACCGAGCGCAGAGTCTTGAAGCGCTAGAGCAGTTGGTCGAACTCACTGATGTCGAGGCGAGCTCGGCGTGAGTCGGGGAAATCGGATTCAGCGATTGAGCCCAGTGCGGCGTGTTGCGGAACGCAAGGAACAAGACGCGGCAACAGCACTCGCAGACACCATTCGTGAACTTCGCGAGGCAGAGGGCACGCTCGCGCAATTGGTGCAGTATCGAGCCGGCTACGTTCGGGATGATCAGCGCACCCGTGTGGATGCCTTACAGTGGCAGGACTACAGCGCCTTTATCTCAAAGCTTGATCGCGCGATCGGCGGTCAACAAGCGGTGATCGAGGACCAGCGCCAGCGAGTCGCGGTCGCACGCGCAGCCTGGCAAGCGGCGCATGCCCGTGTAGCTGCTTTGGCGAAACTCACGCAGAAGCTCCAGGCGGCTAACCGTCAGGTCGCCGAACGGCGTGCACAACGCGAGCTGGATGAACGATCACATCAGCGTTCCGCACCAACACCTTTCGGTCACTAAGCCGAAATTGGCACAGTTGCTGCAACTACCCTCAGTACAGTTCAAAACCCGCACTCCCTACATAGTGTTTGCGGACCTGAAGGTAGTAGATTATGAGCACGACAACGCCGTTCTTGCTGGCGACGAGCAGCCTCGCCGATACATCGCTAACGCCTGTAAACAAAGGGCAAAACAGGTCTCTGTTGCTAACGACCGGTGATCAATCCGATGTCGACACAGTCGTCGAACAGGTGCTTGGATTCGCGACAGAGCTTTTGGAGGCTTCTGAACAGTTAGGCAAGAGTCTGCCGGTGTCCGGCAAGACGTTGCCGCTTGATACGGCACTAGAGGCAGACTCGGAAGCCGACTCGGAAACTGTGTTGCCGGTCGCGGTTCCTCTGCCGCTGGTGGATGAACTTGAGACGCTGCGGTTGAAGCCAACCACAGATGCCCCCGTGCTACCGATTCGCGACGCATCTGCCAATAGCGCACCACCGACGCCAACCGATTCTGAACTGGAGATCGATTTGCCGGTAGCACAGGCACTGAATCAGAAGGACACGCCTCCCACGTTCACCCAATCAGCAACGCTGGCATCGCTGACTGAGCCGCAACGTTTGGCACCACTCGGCATAGAACCCCGCGAGTCGCTCGTGAAAACTGCAGCACCGAGTCGCTCAGCTGCACTCAATACCATTGAGTCGCAAGCGGTCCCGCGTGAGAGTATCAAAGTCCCCGGACAAGCCACGAGGGTGCCAGCACCGCCACTCACGTCTTTGACTCAACCGGTGACTGAACCACCGCCGACAGTGCCTAGCGAACAAACCACTCAGTTGACCCAACTGAGTGACCGTTTCGAGTCGCTGAGGGTCGCTGTTGAAACCGACTCAACCTTCCGTGTCGATCCGACCAACCGTGCGGTCGTTCGCGGCGCATCGTTACAGACGTTGTTGCCGTTAGCACAATTTGATGTCGCAACGCCGACCGGTTTTGTTGCGCCGACAGTCGGCGGAGCCACGCCTGCATTGCCCACTCTGAGTTTGTCCACGCCGATCGTCGCGGCGGATGGCACACTCGAACCTCAGTGGGGCCAAGAGTTCGCTGAGCGTGTCGGTTGGGTTGTGAATGCGAAAGTTCCTAAAGCCCAACTTCGCCTGCATCCCGAGAGTCTTGGTCCGATTGAACTGACCATTGAGGCAGATGATCAACTCGCCCGAGTCCAGTTCGCGGCGGCCCATCCGTTGACCCGGGAGGCCATAGAGCAATCACTGCCGAAACTGCGGGCCATGCTGGAGCAGCATGGACTCTCGCTGGACCAAGCGGATATCTCAGGATTTGACCGATCTCAACAGGACGAAAGCGCAGCGAGCGAGACGCTGTCGACCGCGGAATCCAACGCAATCGACGAAACAGCGAGCGCCGAAACGTCGGTCGAGGTAGGGCTGAGTTACCCGTTACGACGCGGTTTGATCGATACGTATGTCTGATTCTTGACGGCTTGGACCGATCCTCGGTTCGACCGCCAGATTTCTGGCGGGGTCTGTCGTGCCTCTTTTGTAAGGTGTTGAAAAAGTAACGAAAAATTTTGCTGGCACACCTCTTGCTTTGAGCTCTCTGTGATTCAACGCCAGTTGCACAGGGAGTGACCATGGCTGACAACGATGCCGAGGAAGGCAAAAAAGGCGGTAACAAGCTTGTAATGATCATCGGTGCGGTCGTCTTGCTGGCGGGCGGCGCAGGGGGTGCGTACTTCCTGACCAAACCCGATCCCGCAGCCGAAGCCGCGGACGCGGAGCCCGCAGAGGCGCCGCCGAAAGAGGCGATTTACCACGGGATTCACCCACCGCTTCTTGTGAACTTTCTCGACGAGCGCGGCAAAGGCAGGTTTCTGCAGGTTTCCCTCGAAGTCATGACCCGCGAGCAGCAAGTGATCGAGGACATCAAGACTCATACACCCGTCATCCGAAACAACCTGATTCTTGCTTACGGTGATGTCAGCTATGACCAAGTGACAACGCGCGAGGGCAAGCAAGTCATGCTTGAAGAAGCCTTGGCTGAGATCAACGGTGTCCTTGAGGCTGAAACCGGTGAAGCCGGCGTGGAGGCCGTCTATTTTACCAACGTGGTGGTGCAGTAGTGGCTGAGGACTCCGAACTGCCGGAGACTTCCGCGGATGAAGCGGCGGTCGACGCCGAGTCAGCAGAAGCAGAGTCTGGCGAGGCGCTGCTCAGCGATGACGAAAAGGATGCGTTGCTGGCGGGGGTCGCGGATGGCGCTGTCGTCGGCGGTGAGGGCATGGACGCCCGCACAATCACGCCGTTCGTGTTGCGACCCGACGCGTACATTAACTACGGTAGCTATCCAGTGCTTCAGCAGGTCTGCGGCAAGGTCGCTAAGCGTCTCGCGCAGCGCTGGTCGAAGTTGGTTCAAGGGTCGGTTTCGATCTCATCGCAGGATCTCTATACAGCGACCTACACCCAAGCGGTCGAGCGGCTTCGGGCGCCCATCTTGTCGTTTCGTATGAATCTTTCGCCACTTCCCGGCCACTCTGTTGTGGTTGTCGACAATCCATTGTTGGCCGCTTTGGTGGAGGGGTTTTTCGGGTTCAGCGCAGACGAAAGCGCAGAGAGCACCGAAGAAACGCCGGCGCCCGCGCTGCAGATTCGCGAACAGTTCACCCGCGGCGAGTATCGAGTGGCGGAGCTCGCGTTATCCGAATTGTGCGAAGTTCAAAATGAGGCCTGGGAGAAAGTTCATCCGATACAGGCAAGCGTCGCCGGTAGCGAGACGGATCCGACCGTTGGTATGGGTCTTGAGCCCAAGGACGCGGTCGTTGTGGCGCGATTCACAGTCGAAGCACCGGGTGGCGCTGGCTCTCTTTTCTGGTTTCTACCGGCCAGTCAGATCGCACCGATTGCTGATGACTTAGAGGGTGCGACCAATGCGCGCCCCGTGCAACCTGATCCTGCCTGGTACCCGTTGTGGCGCGCGCACCTGCTCGATATCGATGTCGATGCAACGGCGACGGTGGGCACTATGACACTCAGTCTGCGCAAGGTTGTCGCGCTGTCGCCGGGGGATCTCATTCCGCTGAGCGGACCGGATAGGGCGCGCCTCAGTGTCGGGCGAACGCAGTGTGCACAAGGTGCGTTCGGCCGCTTGGAAGCGGTCAATGCATTTCAACTGAGCGCGTGGTGTAAGACCACCTAACAATTCATGAAGGCAAGGAAGTCGTTCGATGAGTGAAGAAGCAGTCGAAGCTGGTGTTGAAGCCAGTGAGTCCGGTGACGAGCGTTACGAGCCAGAAGCGATGGAGGCTGGCAATGCGAGCAGCGGACAGGCGGATGTCAATCTTGAACTGGTACTGGATGTACAAGTCTCTCTTTCGTTGCGTGTCGGGCAAACCAGTATCTCCATTCGCGATCTTGTGAGTTTGGCAGAAGGGTCGGTCGTTGCGCTGGATCGCCCGGCGACCGAACCACTCGATGTGATGGTCAATGGAACGCTGGTGGCGCACGGTGAAATTGTGGTCGTTGACGGACAATTCGGGGTTCGCCTGACCGACGTCATCAGTCCTGCCGAGCGCATCAAGACGCTGGCTTGAGACATGGGCGGACTACCCCTTTTCGGATTGGCTGC
>JBCAZH010000004.1:88991-98334 GCA_038533155.1 Pseudomonadota bacterium
TGGCTGCTGAGTCGCAAGCGGGCGCTCTGACCGCCTCGCTGCCCAGCGGCGCATCGATTGTCGCGAACCTCGCCATGGTGCTGTTGGCGATTGTTGTTGCGGCGTGGTTAGTGTCGAGGTTGCGCCGCCAGGGTGCTAGCGACTCCGGCGGAATTCGGGTTGTCGCGTCCTGTGCATTGTCTCACCGCGATCGCGTTGTTGTGATGGCGATCGGCGATGAGCAGATTGTCGTTGGCGTCAGCGGGCAATCTATGGTGCGGCTACATGAGTTAGCTGAGCCGCTACCCGAGCGTGACACCAGCGCATCACATGCATTCGCGAACAAGCTCAAACGACTGCGTGAGCGCGCGACGGACGGTGGGTCGGAATGACGATGCGTCGACTCAGTTTTTCGCTATTGCTGATGGTTGCCGGCCTGTTACCGGCGCTTGGTTGGGCGCAGACGGATCCGACGACGCTTTTGATTCCCGAGGTAACCGAGGAGACAGGCTCGTCGATCAGCTTGAGCCTCCAAGTGCTCATCGCGATGACGCTCATGACGCTGCTGCCAGCGATCATGTTGTCGATGACAGCGTTTATTCGGTTGATCATAGTTCTGTCGATACTGCGTCAAGCGCTGGGCACAGCGCAAACCCCGCCGAACCAAGTCCTGATCGGGATCGCGTTGTTCCTGACGATGTTCGTGATGGCCCCTGTCGCCGACGAAATTAACCGGAGCGCCGTTGCGCCGTACACCGAAGGCAGTATGGAAATCACGGAGGCGTTCGCTAACGGAATCGCGCCGTTACGCGGCTTCATGATCGACCAAACCCGCGACGCGGACATCAAACTTTTCGCCAACATTGCGGGCTATCAAGGATTTGATTCGGTGAGTGATATCCCGATTACTGTCGTGATCCCCGCATTCATGGTCAGTGAGCTCAAAACCGCGTTTCAAATTGGGTTTCTGATTTTTATTCCATTTCTGATCATCGATTTGGTCGTCTCCAGCGTCCTGATGTCTATGGGGATGATGATGTTGTCGCCGATGCTGATTTCGCTGCCATTCAAGTTGATGCTCTTCGTCCTCGTTGATGGCTGGGCGTTGTTGCTCGGCACATTGGCTGGAAGTTTCTACGTTTAGGTTCATCATGTCGGAAGCATCGATTCTCGCGATTGGACAGCAGGCGCTCTGGGTTACGTTCTTGATTGCCGCGCCACTGCTCCTCTCGGCGCTCGCGATTGGTTTGTTGGTCGGTATGTTGCAGGCGGCCACCCAAATCAACGAGATGACGTTATCGTTTATCCCGAAGCTGTTGGTTCTCGGTCTCGCACTGTTGGTCGCAGGTCCGTGGATCACGACGACGCTGGTCGATTTCACTCGCGAGCTGATCACCAGCATTCCGAGCCTCATCGGGTGACGCGATGGCTCTGGACGTCTTTGCGATCGCCGAACTGCTGCCGATGTATCTTTGGCCACTAATCCGGATCAGCGCTTTCGTTATTGCACTTCCGGCCATCGGCGGCGCATTTGTTCCTCGGCGGATCCGCGCGATTCTGGCCATTGTGCTGACGCTTGCGATTGCGCCCGGCGTCGCGAGCGAAGGGTCGCCCGTCGCGATATTCAGCATTTCGGCTGCGGTGCTTGTATTTCAAGAGGTGCTGCTTGGCGTCTTGATGGGTTTCACTGTACAGCTCGTCTTCGACGCAATCGTGCTTGGCGCGCAGACCGTCTCCATGAGTATGGGGCTTGGTTTCGCGGTATTTCTTGATCGGGTCAGCGGCGTGAACATCCCGGTAATCGGTCAAATGTACTTAATGCTGGCCATGCTGCTGTTCCTCAGCGCCGATGGACACTTGCAGTTGATCCGTTTGTTGGCGGAGAGTTTTTCTTCCGCACCTGTCGGTACCAGCTTTCTTGCGCTTGGTGACTTGCAGGGCATGTTGACGTTTTCGTCGCAGCTCTTTGTCGGTGCGATGCGAATAGCGTTGCCGGCCGTCGCGACGCTCTTGATGGTGAATCTAGCGTTTGGCGTCATGAGTCGCGCGGCGCCTTCGATGAATCTGTTCGCGGTCGGCTTCCCGATCTCGATGCTGCTAGGTTTTTTGACGTTGTACGCAACCGTCGGCGGACTTGCCGGCGTGTTCTCGTCGAGCTTCCCGCTTGCGCTTGAGTCTTTGTCTGTACTCATCGGGGGCACTCGCTGATGGCGCAGCAGAACGACGGTCAGGAGAGAACCGAACAGGCCACCCCGAAACGTCGCCAGGACGCCCGCAAGAAAGGTGACGTGCCGCGTTCGCGCGAGTTGTCAACGATGAGTACGATGCTGACAGGCGCGGCCGCAATCGTATTGTTCGGATCCACACTCGGCACGAAGCTCGTGTCGGTGTTCGCCGGTGGCTTCCAGATCGAACGTGCTCGGATGTTCGACACGCGAGCGATGGCCGTGTCATTGGCTGAGCAAGCGTTGGCAGCGCTGTTGACGATTGCGCCGATGTTGCTGGCCCTGGTGATTGCCGCGATCGCCGGCTCTGTTGCGCTCGGTGGCGTGAGCTTCAGCTTCTCGGCCATGGCGCCCAAGCTCGAGCGTATCAGTCCGTTGAAAGGTCTAAAGCGGATGTTCGGTATGCGGGCATTGATTGAACTTTCGAAGTCGCTGGCGAAAGTTGGCTTGGTCGTACTGATCGGCATCTTCGTGCTCCAGCAGATGGCGCCGCGATTGATGCAACTGCCTCTCCTTTCGGTTGACACCGGATTGTCCGAGGCGATGGAGATGATCGGATGGGCGTTTCTTGCGACCAGCGCCGCGCTGGTGGTAGGCGCGGTAATCGATGTGCCGTGGCAACTGTACGACTACGCCCGAAAATTGAAAATGACGCGCCAAGAAGTGCGCGACGAAAACAAGGAGATCGAGGGACGGCCCGAAGTGCGTCAGCGGATTCGACAGCTGCAGCAGGAAGTTGCTACGCGTCGAATGATGGAGTCGATCCCGTACGCCGACGTGATCATCACGAACCCCACGCATTTCGCCGTTGCGCTCAAATATGACGAGAATCGGATGCGGGCGCCGGAGGTCGTTGCGAAAGGGCAAGACGAAGTGGCTGCCAAAATTCGTGAGATCGCGGGCGCCAACGGCATCATGCGCTTCGAGGCGCCACCGCTCGCCCGAGCGGTGTTTCATAGCACGAAGATCGGCGAAGCGATTCCCGCGGGTCTGTACGCAGCGGTCGCCCAAGTGCTCGCCTACGTGTTTCAGCTTCGCGATGGGGTGGAAGGACTGACCATTCCAGATCCAGATGTCGATGAATCGCGTTACGGCCCGGGCATTCCTCGACGCGTGATGCGAGGAGGGAGTAGTTGATGGCTGAATTTACGTCACGCTTGGATATTGCAGCGATTGGCAAAGGGATCGGGGTGCCGGTGCTGCTGTTGATCATCTTGGCCATGATGATGGTGCCACTGCCGCCGCTCGCGCTCGACACACTGTTTACGTTCAACATCGCACTATCGCTCGCGATCTTGCTGACGGTTATCTACGTTTCTCGGCCGCTCGACTTCGGTGTGTTCCCGACGGTGCTACTGGTCGTCACACTGCTCCGCTTGGCTCTGAACATCGCCTCGACTCGAGTCGTTTTGCTGGAAGGGCATTCGGGTAGCGGTGCGGCCGGAAAGGTAATCGAAGCGTTCGCCGAGTTTGTCGTGGGCGGAAACTTCGCGGTCGGCCTGGTGGTGTTCAGTATTCTCGTAATCATCAATTTTGTCGTCGTCACGAAAGGTGCGGGTCGGGTATCCGAAGTCACCGCACGCTTTACGCTAGATGCGATGCCTGGCAAGCAGATGGCGATCGACGCGGACCTCAACGCGGGTCTGATCGATCAGGATACCGCTCGAACGCGACGCGCCGAAGTGGCTGGTGAAGCGGATTTTTACGGGGCGATGGATGGCGCGAGCAAGTTCGTCCGAGGCGATGCAATCGCGAGTATCTTGATCCTGTTTATCAACGTGCTTGGCGGTCTTGCGATCGGCACAATGGAGCACGACCTGTCCTTCGCCGATGCGGGCAGGATCTATACGTTGTTGACGATCGGTGATGGGTTGGTCGCCCAAATTCCATCCTTGTTGCTGTCCACCGCCGTTGCGGTGATCGTCACCCGCGTCTCACAAGCGCAAGATATGTCGAGTCAGATTGTGTCGCAGGTGTTTCGCCAGCCGAAAACTCTGGCAGTGACCGCCGCCGTGTTGGTGACGTTGGGTTTGATACCTGGCATGCCGAACTTTGCGTTTCTGACGTTGGCCGCGATTTGCGGGTATGCGAGTTATCGTCTCAGTCGCACGCCACCACCCGAGCCCGAGATCATCGAAGCGGCGCCGAAACCGGAACCGCAGACGCGAGAGTTGACTTGGGAAGACGTGCAACCTCTGGAGACCATCGGTCTCGAGGTCGGGTATCGACTCATTCCACTGGTCGATCGTCAGCGTGGTGGTCAGCTAGTGAATCGGATCAAAGGTGTACGACGCAAGCTCACTGACAATCTCGGATTTCTTCTGCCGCCCGTTCATATCCGAGACAACTTGGACCTCAAGCCATCGCAGTATCGAGTGTCGCTGATGGGTGTGCCGCTCGGTGAGGGTGAGATTGAGATCGACAAAGAACTCGCGATTAACCCGGGTCAAGTGTTCGGCGAGTTGAAAGGCATTCCAACGGAAGACCCCGCGTTTGGCTTACCGGCAATCTGGATCGAGACGGCGCAGCAAGAAGAAGCGCAGATGTTGGGCTACACGGTGGTTGATGGCAGCACCGTGGTCGCGACGCACATCAGTCAGGTACTGCAAGCGCACGCTCACGATCTGATCGGGCACGAAGAGTTGCAGCAAATGTTGGAGCGTCTCGGAAAGACGGCGCCCAAGCTGGTGGAAGCGCTAACACCGAAGATCCTGCCGGCAGCGACCATTCTGAAAGTTCTGCAAAACCTACTGCGCGAAGGGATTCCGGTTCGGAACATGCGCAAGATCGCCGAAACGTTGGCTGATCACGGCGCTAGGAGTCAAGAACCTGACGTTTTGACCTCGGCGGCCCGAGTTGCGCTGGGTCGTTCAATCGTCCAGGACATCTGCGGTAGCGCGCGGGAAGTGCCCGTAATGACACTCGATCCAGAGTTGGAACAGATCTTGAATAACGCTAGTCAGGGCGGCGCTGTGGGTGGCGTCGAACCCGGGTTGGTGGAACGGATTCATGAATCGCTCACCAAACACGCGAAGGAGCGCGAGGCAGTCGGCGATTCCGCGATTTTACTGGTCGCGCCAACGATCCGCCCATGGCTTGCTCGTATGTTGCGCGGTGTGCGCAGTCTGCATGTGCTGGCCTACAACGAGATACCGGAGGATCGGCAGATCCAGATGACAGCCACGGTTGGCTGACACTTAGCGCGCAAGGAGGCGCCAATGCAACGCAGGGAGCGGCAGCAATGAAGATCAAGCGATTTCTCGCGCCAAGCATGCGCGAAGCTTTAAAGGCGGTGCGAACCGAACAGGGTCCCGAGGCTGTGATCTTGTCCAACCGCAAAGTTGGCGACTACGTCGAAGTGATCGCAGCGTTGGACTACGACGAGGCATTGATTCAGCAAGCGGTCAAAAGAACCGCCACCGCTGAGTCGGATGTGGTTTCGACCGAAGCGGACAGCGATGTCGACGACGTAGCACCCGACAGTGACGATCACTTCGAAGACGAAGTGCATGTCTTGCTGAGTGAGAAAGCACGGCAGGGGGAGGTTGTGAATCGGCGCAGCCACGATACCTTGATCACCGAGCTCGACCTGAATGCAACACCCGAGATTCACGAGCTGCGCGAGCAGCTGACGGTCCTCGGCGACTTACTGCATGAGCAGGTTTGTAGCGACCGGTGGGCAAGCAAAGGTCATTCTGATCCGTTGGCAACGCAGTTGCTGCGCAACCTCACGCGACTCGGTGTCGCCGCAGATGTTGCGAAGTCCATCGGCGCTGGTGTTGCGGCGAGTGAGGCGGGAATCCGACACCCCTGGCGCGATGCGGTTGATGCCATTAGTGATTCCTTGATCACTCAACGACCGGAACTACTCGAGCATGGCGGCATCGCCGCATTCGTCGGTCCGACAGGCGTTGGAAAAACCACGACGATTGCGAAATTGGCGTCGCAGTATGCGTTGCGGCACGGTGCGCGGGACATTGCCCTCGTGTCGATGGATGGCTACCGAATCGGCGCTCGCGAACAGCTGTTTACCTTCGGGCGGATCATCAACGCTTCGGTGTTCGAGGTGGACAGTCCGATCGCGCTGCGGCGTCTCCTCGATGGTCTGGATGCCTACCGTCTGGTCCTGATCGACACCGCCGGCATTAGTCAGCGCGACGCCCGATTGGCCGAGATGCTGGATGGGCTGTCGAATCAGTCGCGCCCCATCGATCTCTACCTGACGCTAGCGGCGACCGGTGACGAGCAACTTCTTGACGAAATCGTACGTTGTTACCAGCAAGTTTCTGTGAAAGCGGCCGCTATAACCAAAATCGACGAAGCCAGTCGTTTAGGGGCCCCGCTATCAGTACTACTGCGTCATCAATTGCCTTTGGCCTATCTCGCGGATGGTCAGTGCGTCCCAGATGATCTGTCCGGCGCTGAAGGCAAGAAGTTATGGCTAATCAATCAGGCGCTGAGCTACGCGAAAGCCCCAGAGTTCGAGCCGGATGAGCAGAACTTGGCGCGATTATTCGGTGAGAAGGAGCTTGTAAATGGTTGAGTCAATGCAAGCGCAGCAGCTGCAAACCGCGGTGTCTCGTAAGCCGACGAAAGTCATTGCCGTAATGAGCGGAAAGGGCGGCGTTGGAAAAACCAATGTCTCGACCAATCTCTCTGTCGCGCTGGCACAACGCGGGCGCGACGTTATGTTGATGGACGCCGACCTCAGTCTCGCCAACGTTGATGTACTGCTCGGTCTTCAACCCAGCTGCAACTTGGCGAATTTGGTGCGCGGTGAGGCGACCCTTGAGCAGGCGATCGTGAATGGTCCATCCGGTGTTCGAATCGTACCGGCCAGCTCGGGCGACCGAACGATGGCCGATCTGCCACAAGCGAGTCAGGCCGCGATTATCAGTGCCTTCGGTCAGCTCGACCGACAGCCTGAAGTCTTGGTGGTCGATACCGCGGCAGGTATCTCCGAAAACGTGGCGCGATTTGCTCAGGCAGCGCAACACGCACTGGTAGTGGTGTGCGATGAGCCAGCCTCGATTACCGATGCTTATGCGCTCATCAAAGTGTTCAGCCGAGACTACGGTATCCGACGGTTTCAAGTCCTATCGAACATGTCTCGCAGTCGTGTAGACGGGCGCGCTTTGTTCGAGAAGTTACTTCGCGTCACCGATCGATTCTTGGACGTTGTGCTGGTGCACGCCGGGACCATTCCAAGCGATGGCTATCTCAAGAAAAGCGTGCAGGAGCAGCGTGCTGTCGTCGAGGCGTATCCCGACAGCTGGTCATCAAAAGCATTTCACCAACTGGCAGAAACCGTTGACGCATGGAAGCTGCGCCACGAGCCGAGTGGGGGACTGACGTTCTTTTTCGAACGCCTGATCTCAGAGACAAAGACAAGGATGGGAGGGACCCAATCATGAGTTACGCACCGGCAGTACTCAGTTCATCTGCAACGGAGTCGGAACGTTTGATCAACCAGAATTTGACGTTGGTTAAACGCATCGCACATCACATCATGGCCAAGCTCCCGGCGAGTATTGAGCTGGACGACCTGATACAGGCAGGCATGCTGGGATTGATCGAGGCGGCAAGCCATTACGACCCCAGTCGAGGTGCGAGCTTCGAAACCTATGCGGGCATCCGGATTCGCGGTTCCATTCTGGATGAAGTGCGCAAGTCGGATTGGACACCGAGATCGGTTCATCGTCGCTACCGCAGCATCACCGAAGCGATTGCCGACCTGCAGGCCTCGACCGGGAAGCACCCGACCGACCAGGAGATCGCTGATCACTTAGACATGCCGCTTGAGGAATACCACGCGATCCTACGCGACTCGACCAGTTGTCGTTTGTTCAGTCTGGATCAGCCTTATGTCGACTCTGATCGCACTCAAGAGGTGGCCTCGACCGACTTCGCCGAGCCGGATTCGGCGCTTGAGGAAAACCAATTTACGGACCGGCTTGCCGAGGCGATTAGCCGATTGCCAGAACGCGAGCGACTGGTGTTGTCGTTGTACTACCAACAAGACATGAATTTGAAGGAAGTTGGCATGGTCTTGGAGGTCAGTGAATCTCGGGTGTGCCAAATCCATGGACAAGCGTTACTCCGATTGAAAGCCAAAATGGGCGACTACGCAGAGTACTTGGAGGACAAGCTATGAGTATCGAGTTGCTGACCTACCCGAAAGTGCTTGCGATCGTGTTTGCAGCCTTGTTTGTTGCCACTTTTCTGACGTTGCTCACAGTCCGGCAACGGTTGAGCATGCAAGATGGCGAAATGCGACGTCTGATGACGTTGATCGCTGCTCACGACGAGGGTGAACCGATCGATTCACACAACAGCGATGAAGTGGAAAGTGTGACAGAAGCGCTCACGCGCTTGTCGTCAAGAATTGATGCGATCGGGCTTCAGCAGGCTTCTGCCGCACGAAGTCCCGGTCTGGATGAGGCGGCGGCAATGGCGCGTGCCGGCGGCAGCGCTCAAGAGATTGCTAACCGCGCGGGAATTTCCGTCGGTGAGGCAGAACTGCTGCTGCGGGTGCAGGCCGGCAGCGCGAAAGCCACAGCGGAGTAGAGCATGATTCAGCAAGAGTCGATGGCGTTCTTGACGGCGCTTTCCAAGGAACTCAACCGGGGCGATGTGAAGCTACCGTCGTTCCCGGATGCAGTGATCAAAATTCGAGATGCGCTCGAGAAAGAAGACTGCGATATCGATCGCATCGTCACTTTGTCGAGTGTCGAGACGGTGCTGGCAACGCGATTGCTGGCAGCAGCTAACTCGGCCTACTACAACCCGTCGGGCAACAGCGTGTCTGATCTGCGCGGTGCGGTTATGCGGCTCGGTCTCAAAGAAGTCCGAAACATGGCAATTAGTTTCGCGGTCGAGCAGATCTTTATCGGTGAGCAACATCCTGACATCGCCGCAAGTCTCGCGACGCTGTGGCGACGCGGCGTTGCCATGTCATCGATTGCGTATGTTCTCGCACGCGAGTGTTCCAAAGTAGATGCTGAGAAGGCGTTTCTCGCGGGACTGATGCACGAGGTCGGTAAGCTCTACATGTTGATCAAGTCAGCGGATTTCCCTGGTGTTAGCGTTGACCTTGAAGCACGTAGTGACGATCCCGATACCTGGCATCCTCAGATCGG
>JBCAZH010000004.1:98434-104272 GCA_038533155.1 Pseudomonadota bacterium
AGCTTGAGTTAAGCGTCTGAGTCTTCCAGTTTGAGTCGACGCATACGCAGACTCTCAGACTCGCGCTGAAACAGATGCTTAATCAACAGCTCGGACTCGGCCTCACTAAAGCCGACGAACTCCGCAGCAATTCCGTATGGACGTTCCGGATCTTGGTTCAGCGTGTCAGGACAGCGTCGAATCGTTGCGGCGGTTTCCAGATAGTGGCGATCAGAAGTCAACAAGATCCGCAAAAATAGCTTCGTGTCTTCCTTCAGATCGACGTCGTGATCGAAGCGCACACCCGTTGCGCCGATCTCGCAGGTGAGCGCGGTGCCTTCGGTAAGTTCGCGCATCGCGGCCTGCCGGTCGGGTTGTGCATCTAACAACAGATTCAGCTTTGCGTTGAGTGTTTCCAGGCATTCGCGCACGGCCTGCGGTGCGCTACCTAGCAGTGTGTAGGCTTCCTGAAAGCGCGACTCCAGTTGAACGAGTCGTGCATGGTCACCGAACTGAGATGGTTCCTGCAGTGCGCGCGACTCCAGAATCGCAGCGTATTGGCTATCGTCCAGTACCTGAACTCGAATGAACGCATTCTCGCGAATGCGGAAAGACCGACGCATGCTGCGCTCGTCGATCGGGGCCGCTTCAGTGCTCATGGTGCCGCTTCCTCATTGCTTGGGGTTGTGTCGTTGCGTAACCGAATAGTCTCGTCTTCCGCGCTCAGAACGTTCGGCGAAATTGTGTCTTCGCCGATGATGATTCGAAGATCCACACGCCGGTTGGCCGCGCGATGCTCGGCGCTATCGTTGGGCATCCTGGGCTGGGTGTCGGCATGCCCAGTGACCGTCATGCGTCGGTCGTCCAATGGTGCGCCCTCCAAGAGCAAGTGCGCGACAGATACTGCGCGGCTCGTGGAAAGGGCCCAATTGGACCGGAATTTCGCGGTATTGATCGGCACGTTGTCCGTATGACCCGCGATCTCCAGCTTGCCGTTCGAGTCGACCAGTAACCGAGCGATCTTCGTCAGCGTCGGTTTGAAGTTGTTTCTGACACGGTCATCGCCGGAGCTAAACGATGCCTTCTCCAAAATGTGGATAATGATTTTGTCGTCCTCGGTGACCAGAGCGAGCGAGCCCTCGCGGATTTCTGATTCGAGCGCCTGGCGGATTCGCTCGGCTTCACGTTCGATGTCTTCTTTGCGCTCGTCCGGTTCGTCGAACTCCAGCGTGTTTTTGTTCGAGTCGATCGTGAATTGACGGACTTCATCCATCAGGGTCGGCTGCGGTTTGCCCGGGCTAAATTCGCGTGCGATGACACTAGTGCCTTTCGGGATCGTGCGGGCCTCGATTTCGGCTTGCACACCGAAAGCATTCTTCATTGATCCCGACAGCTGCTTGAACTTTTGAGCGTCCATTTCCGAAAACGCGAGCAGAAGAACGAAAAAGCACATCAGCAACGTCATCAGGTCAGCGAAGGTCATTACCCAAGCGGGAACGCCACCGCCTTCCTCTGCCTTTGGCGCTTCATCCATAGCCGCCTAGCTCTCTTCTTTGGTTCTCGCCGATTTCGGTAGATAGGCCTCCAGCATGCTTTCAATGACACGTGGGTTCTGACCTTCCTGGATGCCGAGTAGCGCATCGATGATCAGCCGCTTGCGGTCCTTTTCTTCGGTGCTACGCAAGGCGAGTTTGTCGGCGACTGGCAACGCGAACATATTGGCAAGGATCGCGCCGTACAATGTCGTGAGCAGTGCCACAGCCATGGCAGGGCCGATCTGTTTTGGGTCGTCCATCGCTGAGAGCATTTGAACGAGACCGATCAGCGTTCCGATCATGCCCATGGCTGGGCCGACGTCTCCGATGGCTTTGAAAATGCTCTGACCTTCCTCGTGCCGTTGCAGAGTCAAGGTCATATCTTTTTTTAACATTTCGCGAACGATGTCCGGTTGGTGGCCATCGATCAGCAAGTTAACGCCGTTCTGCATGAACTCGTCTTCGATTTCTGCCTCTTCAAGCGCCAAGATGCCGCCTTGGCGTGCCGACTTGGCGAGCTCGACGGATTTCTCGATCAGCTCTTGCGGTGTGGCCAGCTTGAACATGAAGGCTTTGACGGCAACCTTCCCGGCGCCAAGAAACTGGCCGAGGCTGTATTTCATCATGACGACCATGAACGTCCCCGCAAATACGACGGTGAGCGAGGGCACGTTGATGAACGTGCTGACGTTTCCGCCCATGAATATGGACGCGAATATGACGCCAAAAGCACCGATCAGGCCGATTAAAGTCGCGAGATCCAACGAGCTCTCCTCCTGTTGCAGACACGCTCACACTCGGGCGGCTTTCGCCCGTCTTCTGGCGTAGCGACCATGGAGTCCGGGACTTTAGGGAGAAACGGCTGCCGAATCGGACGCATGCGGGAGTTCGGCGAATACCCGATCCAGCACCGTTTTGGGCACATCTCCATTCGACAACATCGTTGTGGCCGTCGAGCAGCGGATTTCCGTGTCCTGGCTGGCGTACGGAATTCGGACGGTATCGTGGATCATTTCGGCGACTCGAGCGGCCAGGTTTGCGGCGGTTCCCTCTTCGGTATCGTTGAGCAAAACCACAAAAAGACCGGGTTCCATCGTGGCCACGCTGTCGGTGCGCCGCACAAAGCAGCGCATGAGGCAGTCAGCAACCGATTGCAGAGTCTCCTCCGCCGCTGCCTTGCCGACGCTAGCGCTGATACTCGGAAACTGCTCGATCCGAATGGCGACCACGGCGATGGGCTGTTGCAGGATGAAGTTGAGCGTCAACGCCTGCTCCAACGCGGTCTCGAAAGACGCGGCATTGAGCGTGCCGGTCAGAGGATCGCGGGTCATTTGGTCGCGCCCTGTCGCGAAGTCATCGCGCAGATGCACGAGATTGGCCTGGGTTGTATTCAGCGTTGCGTCGAAGCGCTGTTTTTGTGTGTCGAAGGCTTTGGCGGTCGCCGCCATCGCTTTGTCTAGGGATCGCTTCACAGCCGCAAGGTCGCCGCTCGCAGCTGCCTTAGAGACTGAATTCAGATGGTCTTGCACCTCGGTCTGAGTGTCAGACTCACCGGTCGAGATGCCGGCAAGCGCGGTCACCATCCCTTGCACAAGCTCCTGATATTGCTGCGCTCGGCTGGTGACGAAATCAACTTCCTGCTGACGTCGATTCAAGAAGAACTGCCGAACCATGGGCCAGTTCCGCGCTCCGGAAGGCTCCGAGTCGATGCCCTCATCGAGGATTGGTGCGCCGTTGGCGACGTGGCGGGCGTATTCCTTACACAAATCATGGAACCGTGGATCCTCATCCGGAACTGGGAAGGAGAACTCACCGGTCGCCCGCAATACGGATTCGAGTGTGTCGATGGCGCCATCCAACACGTCGCCGTCGGAAGCTGCTGCCGCCGATGGTGCCTTTTGGCCCAACAATTTGGTGACGATGCCCATTCGAAATCCCTATCGACACACGCGTGTCTCGCCAAGTTCACATAAGCGGCCGTTGACACTCAGTCTTTAGCGAAACCGGTCGTGTTTCCTGGCAAATCATGGGCGGGTTACGGTATGCTGATTTTTCGCGTTGGTTCTGAGCGGCGCGAACGACAATTCAGCCAGCAGGGATGGGCAGGCATGATAATGAGCGCAGGGAGCGCAGGTTCGGTAGTGGTGATCGATCCCGATCAGCAAAGCGCCCGAACCTTGCAGCAAATGATCGAGTTTCTCGACACGCCGAGTGTTGTCATCGCGGACGAAGACAACTGGGCCGCGGCTGTCGACGACACCGTTGAGCTAGTCTTCCTCGGGCGGGGCCTCGCGGATTCGCCTGCTCGCGAAATCGAAACCCAACTTCTACGGGACCGCCCCTCGTTGGCCGTGGTCCGAATCAGAGATGACAGTGGCAGCGCTGCCTGATTTCACGTCCAGCTACCAACTGACTTGGCCGATCAGCCTTGACGAGCTTGGCGGCATCCTCGAACGAGTCCGCCAAAGACGATTGCGTGAGTCGGCGCTTCAGCCTGCTGAGTTCATCGGTGTTAGCGACTCGAGCAGGTCGGTTCGACAACTGGTATCGCAAGTCGCGCCTTCGTCAGCGACAGTGCTCGTCACGGGTGAATCCGGAACCGGCAAGGAAGTGATCGCCCGACAGCTACACGAACGTTCTGGACGAACCGGAGCGTTTGTTGCGGTCAACTGCGGCGCAATCCCACCCGAGCTTTTGGAAAGCGAATTGTTCGGTCACGAAAAAGGCGCGTTTACCGGCGCGACCGGACTGCGCAAAGGGCGATTTGAACTCGCCCATAAAGGCACGCTGTTCCTTGATGAGATCGGTGATATGCCTTTAGCCATGCAAGTGAAGCTGCTGCGTGTGCTGCAAGAGCGCGTCATCGAACGTGTAGGTGGCGTTCGCAGTATTCCCGTCGATGTGCGGGTAGTTGCCGCGACGCATCGCGATCTCGAAGCTCGAATTCAACAACAGCGGTTCCGCGAAGATCTATTCTATCGTTTGAACGTTGTGGAGTTGAACATCCCACCCTTGCGCGAACGTCGCGATGATGTCATCCCGTTGTTGGATGAGATGGTCCGTCGGTCGATCGCAAGGCACGGCATCGGCGTGTCGTTTAGCGACGAAGCGATGGACATGCTGGAGCAACATGCATGGCCCGGCAACGTGCGTGAGCTGGCCAACCTCGTTGAGCGTTTGGTCGTGCTACGTCCGCATGCGGTGGTGCGACTCATCGATTTGCCGCGTGAGATCTCGGGACTGACCGAACCGGTGGGCGCTGCCGGCCAGTCGGTCGCGTCACTGGTTGAAAATGCGATCGCGCCGTCGGTGGCGCTGCCCGATGAAGGCATCAGCCTGCGTGAACATATTGAGACCATCGAACGAAATTTGATTCGCGAAGCGCTGAGCATGAGCGACGGTGTCGTCGCTAAGGCTGCGAAACTATTGGGCCTGCAAAGAACAACCCTGGTTGAGAAGATCAAACGACTTGGGCTGTAGTGTTCGGGGTCGAATTACGGACTCACCACCCAGACGGTGGAACCGGATTCAAGCCCGAACGTCGATGCCTGACCGGCATTCAACTCCAGTGCATATCGGGCTGGGGCCGCGGCAGCGATGCTGTCCAGCGAAAGCGGTTTCGTGTTCTCGGCGATATTGATGATTCGACCCTCCGCGCTGATGAACGCAATGTCCAACGGAATCAGCGTATTTTTCATCCACATGGAAACGCCTCTGGGGCGAACGTAGTCGAAGATCATGCCGGCGTCGTCCGGCATGGAGCGAACCCACATTAATCCGCGACGTCGGCGCGCGTCGGAGTCAGCAAGTAGCGTATCGAGCAAGATACACGCCGTGCTGCCCTCGATAATTACCGAAACAGTGCCGAATTCGCTTCGAAGGCGGTCAAACCCGATCGGTCGCTCGGGGAGGTCGACGGCATTGGCCACAAGGGGTGCGAGTAGCGCTGCCAATGGCCACAGTCTCATCCGTCGCGCCATCGGACCACTCCATCAAACCGCCAGTTGCGGATTCTCAAACTCCCGGTCGCATTGACTGCTGGAATTGCTCGGGTGCACCAAACATTGCCAGACAGGATGCTGGCCACTCCCGGTTTCAAGGTGGTGTGCGTATCAATGTCGCTGAAGCAGCTGTCCTGTTCTCCCGTCGAGTAGAACAACTGCTGATCTTCGTCAATCACGGTCACGGTGGTTCGGTAACCGCTCCCGATATCCTCCGGCTTCAGGGCGTCGATGCCGAGAATGACTTGGCCCTCAGGTAGGCCGTCCCCGCTTTGAATTCGAAAACGCAACCGAATGCCACTTCCGGTGGGGCGTTCCTGGCC
>JBCAZH010000004.1:104372-110837 GCA_038533155.1 Pseudomonadota bacterium
AGAATGCGACTGTCCCCTGTGTCGCGAAGCCCCCTGATCTACTACACTTTCGGGTCTTTCGTCGTTAATCCTGCCGTGAAGAGGCCGATTCTGTGAGTTCCAACGATCATTTCCGCCAACTGGAGCAGCACCTCAGTCAGCTAGTTGTTGGTCAACCCCATCTGGTTAATCGAATGCTGATCGCGCTGCTATGCGACGGTCATCTGTTGGTGGAGGGCGCCCCGGGGCTTGCGAAAACTCGTGCGATCAAAGTCTTAAGCAACAGCATCGATGGCGATTTTCATCGATTGCAGTTTACGCCCGACTTGCTGCCGGCAGATCTCACGGGTACCGAAATTTTTCGCCCCGAAGACGGCTCGTTCCGTTTCCGGCGCGGGCCGCTGTTCCACAATCTCGTGCTCGCGGATGAGATCAACCGAGCCCCTGCCAAAGTGCAGTCGGCGTTGCTCGAAGCCATGGAAGAGCGGCAAATCACGGTAGGCAAGCAGACTTATCGGTTGCCGGACTTGTTTCTGGTGATGGCGACGCAGAACCCCATCGAACAGGAAGGCACCTATCCGCTTCCGGAGGCGCAACTCGACCGGTTCTTGTTGCACGTGAACGTGGGTTATCCGAATGCTGAGGATGAGCGTCGGATTCTGCGCCTCAATCGCGGTGAAGCACTGAACCGCGATCAAGAACACTTTGCACCGCCCGCGAAAGTGTCGCAGGACATGATTGCAACTGCGCGGCGTGAAGTGCTTGGACTGCATTTAGCCGATGAGGTCGAGCAGTACATTGTCAATCTGGTGATCGCAACACGAGATCCGTCCGGCTTGGACTCAAGCCTCGCGGCCGCGGTGCAATTTGGTGCCAGTCCGCGGGCGAGTATTGCGCTCGATCGCGCATCGCGCGCACACGCTTGGTTGCAAGGGCGTGACTATGTAGGCCCCGATGACGTACAGGCAGTAGTGGCTGACGTTTTGCGACACCGCATTCTGCTGAGCTTCGAGGCAGAGGCAGATGGCATGGATGCAGACCAATTCGTCGCCGGCATCGTGGCCGGGGTTGGTGTGCCTTAGGCGGTGGCTGTCATGGGCGTCAACCAGGACGCGTTAACGGAGCAGCGAACGCGGGTCCAGCAGAGCGATCTGATTGCGTTGAGGCATGATGCCCGCGCGCTCTCGCTCCAGGCGCTCCGCGTCAAGGCTCGAAAAGGTGGGCAGTACCTCTCGCACTTCAAAGGCCGCGGTATGGAGTTCGATGAGGCGCGTCCGTACCAGGCTGGCGACGATCCGCGCAGCATTGATTGGCGGGTGACGGCCCGGACCGGCCGTCCGTATACCAAGCTATTTCGCGAAGAGCGCGAGCGGCCCGTGTTTTGCTGGGTGGATCAACGACAGACCATGCGTTTTGCAACGCGCGGCGTATTCAAGGCTGTACAAGCGGCGCGACTCGCCGCGCTGCTCGGCTGGAGCGCCGTGCAACGTGGGGACCGGTTGGGTGGGTTCCTTTTTAATGACCTGAATCGCTACGAGCTGCGGCCGATGTTGGGCAAACGCGCTGTGTTGCGAATGATTCATCAGTTGGAGCAACTTCAGCAGCCGGTTGGCGATGCGCCGAGACCTAATCTGCAACGCACACTCGCCGGCCTGCGCCGCGTCGCCCATCCCGGCAGTTTGATCGCAATGATCAGCGATTTCGCTGGCTTCGATGAAGTCTGTGCCGCACACTTGCGCGCCCTTGCAGCGCACAACAATCTGATGGTGTGCTTCGTGTATGACGAGCTTGAGCGACAGCTGCCACCGGCTGGTGTGTATCCGATCCAGGTCGGTCCCCACCGATTGCAGGTGGATACCGGCGGCGCGCAAGCCTCCAGATGGGCCGAGAAGTTCGATGCACGAGTGGCAGCAATCGAGAGTATCTGTCGCGTCACGGGTAGTGCGCTCCGACTGATCGATACGCAAGCATCGCCGTTAGCTGCGCTCCAATCCATGACCGGTAAGGTTCGATGATGCAGGCCAGCCCAGATCTTTCTTCGCTAGGGCTCCGTGACATTCATGAGCCTGCAGCGATCGGATGGTGGCCATTGGGTCCAGCATGGTGGGTGTTGTTGGGTTTACTGATTATCGTTTTGGTGAGTGCAGTGGTGTGGTGGCATAAGTCCACACGATTGCAGCGATTGGCGACCCATAGCCTCAGCGAGCGGATACGCGGTTGGCGAACACACCGCGACGATCAACGGCTGCTGGCGGAGCTCAGTGAGTGGCTTCGGCGCGTCTCGATTGCAGCGCATGGTCGCCCGCAGGTGGCGTCGCTGGTCGGCGATGAATGGCGGGCATTTTTGGATAGAGGGTTGGCGGGGGCACCGTTTTCCAGTTTGCCGGGTAGCTTGCTGATCGATGCGGCGTACCGAACCGGCGTCCCGTCGCTAGACCCAGATACGGTCTCTGATCTCGAAAAGATCTGCCAGCGATGGGCGAAGACGGTGCGGTCGGCAGACCAAGCCCGCGCACGAGGAGGATCATCGTGAACCTCCTTCCCGAGTGGCTGACGTTCGCGTGGCCGTGGTTGGCATTGGCCGTGCCGGTTCCTTGGCTGCTGGCCGCGCTGACCCAATCGAACGCGCAGTCCGCACCGGCGCTTCAGGTGCCCACCGGAGTCGGTTTCCGAGATTTATCGACCGGCCGAGGAAAATCGAATGTCCGACGCTGGCTTGTGTGGGTGCTCGCGTCGCTCGGTTGGCTCGCATTGTGTTTAGCTGCCATGCGACCGCAGTCGCTGTCGGAAGCGCAGTCAGCTCCCGTCACGGGCCGCAATCTCATGTTGGCAGTCGATTTGTCAGGCTCCATGCAAGAGAAAGACTTCGCGCTGGCTGGCCGAACTGTTGATCGGCTATCTGCCACCAAGGCCGTGGCGGCGCAGTTCATCGACCGTCGGGAAGGAGATCGACTCGGGCTGATACTGTTCGGCGAGCGGGCCTATCTGCAAACCCCACTCACGTTCGATCGAAAAACGCTCTCGACTTTGTTGATGGAAGCAGAGATTGGACTTGCCGGCGAAAAAACCGCGATCGGGGATGCGATCGGCCTTGCGGTCAAGCGCATCCGCGAGTCGGAAACGGAAGAAGATCAACATGTGTTGGTGTTGCTAACGGATGGCGCGAACACCGCGGGTGAAATTGAACCGTTGAAAGCGGCTGAGCTTGCCGCGAACGTCAGTCTTCGAATCTACACGATCGGAATTGGCGCGGAACGCACGGCTTACCGGCGAAGTGGCGTGCCGAATCTCGTCTTGCCGTCACGCGATTTAGATGAAGACACGTTGACCGCGATCGCCGATCAAACGGGTGGCAGGTACTTTCGTGCCACGGATACCCGCTCGATGCAGGCGATCTATTCGGAATTGGACACGCTGGAGCCAGCAGCCGACGAAACAGAGGGTCTACGTGCCTATCAGGACCTGTTCTTCTGGCCAGCCGGCGCTGCGTTTGCTCTGTTTGGCCTAGCCGCGCTTACCACGCTCGGTCGGCCACGGGTGTTGGCATGATCGAGCAGTTTCACTGGATAAGGCCGCTGTGGCTTCTCGGTATTCCGGCTGTCATTTTGTTGTGGTTGTGGATTCGCCGGCGAGGATTGAGTGCACTGTCGCCGTGGCACCGTTGGGTGGATCCAGAGCTGCACGCGGTCGTGATTGGCGAGGGAGAAACCCAGTCTCCCGTGGTCAGACAGTGGATCGCACTGGCTGCGGCTCTGTTGTGCGTGGTTGCCCTTGCTGGGCCCAGTTGGGAACGTATCGCAATGCCTGTGCAGCGTGGCGATGACGCTCTCGTAATCGCGCTCGACTTATCGCGTTCGATGGACGCGACCGACATCGCGCCGTCACGGCTAGCGCGTGCTCGATTGAAGCTGCTGGACATACTCGCCGAACGCAAGGATGGCGAAACCGCGTTGGTGGTATTCAGCGCCAATGCCTTTGTCGTCAGCCCGCTTACTAGCGATGGCGGCACCGTAGCGAGCCAGGTACTGGCCCTCGACAGCAGCCTCATGCCCACCCGAGGCAGCTACCCGGAGAGTGGCATTACCAAGTCGCTTCAGTTGCTCCGGCAGGCCGAAGTCCAAAGCGGTGCTGTTTTGCTCATTACCGATGGTGGTAACCTCGATCCAGCGATTGAAGCGGCCCGCGCGCTTGCGGCTGAAGGGCATACGTTGTCGGTGTTAGGGGTAGGCACTTTGGAGGGCGGGCCAATCCCGGAGACGCGAGGTGGGTTTGTAACCGACACACGTGGCACGATCGCACTACCGAAGCTCGATGCAGGTGGTCTTGGGAGACTGGCCAGCGCGGGTCGTGGACGCTTTGTGAATATGAGCAACAACAACGACGACATCGAAAAGCTCGGTCTTACCGAACGCGCACGGCGGGTCGCGTCAAGCGCTCGTGAAACCGACCGTTTGGAGATTGAACAGTGGCGCGATGTCGGCCCATGGGTCTTGTTGTTGTGCCTGCCGTTGGTGGCGTGGTCCGTTCGGCGCCATCTGGTCCTTGCGCCTTTGTTGGTGCTCTTGGCGTTTCGGCCGGAGCCGGCGCTAGCATGGTCGCCGACCGACTGGTTCTTGACTGACGATCAACGCGGGCAGAAAGCGCTGCAAGCGGGTGACGCGACGCGTGCCACTTCGCTATTCGATGACACCGAATGGAAAGCGACTGCAGCGTATCGGGCGGGTGACTTTGCGCGCAGTGCCGAACTTTGGGCAGGCATGGAGAACGCTGACGGACTTTACAATCGCGGCACTGCGTTGGCACAGGCGGGACAAATCGAAGCCGCGATTGCGGCACTGCGTGAGTCGCTGGCGCTGGACCCCAGCCATGAAGATGCCCAGCACAACCTGCATCTGCTTGAGTCGCTTCAAAATGCGGCAGACCAACAGGCAGGGCAGGGGCAGTCGTCCGAGGACAATGCCCAATCCGAAACAGGACAGAACCAGCAAGGACAGAACCAAACCGAGTCCGACGGCCAGTCGGCCGGGGAAGATGCCGCGCAACAGACTGCCGACGGCAACTCAGAACCACAAACCAGTCCCGACCGGAAGCCGAATGAGCAGGAGGCCAAAGACATCGCCGAGTTGATGCAAGCGCTTCGTGAGGCTGAGGAGAATGGCGATGACGCTGCACGCGAACAAGCGGCAGCGGCATTGCGGGAAGCGCAGGATAACCAAGAATCGGAGCAGTCGTTGCAACAATGGTTGCGCCGTGTTCCGGACGATCCCGGTGGCTTGCTCAGAGCTAAGTTCCGGCGACAGTACCAGCGTCGCCGTACCGATCAAGACGGCAACATGCTATGGCCGGACGACCGAGGAGAGCCGTGGTGAAGCGCTGTCTGTTTGCGATATTGACGGCGTGCCTGCTTACGCCCATTGCCTACAGCGACGTTTACGTTCTGGTGGATCGGGATCGCGTGCAATTGAATGAGTCGTTCACGCTGGTTCTGATTGCCGATGAAGATGAGCAAGGCGAGCCACGGGTCGATGCACTCGAACAAGATTTCGAGGTCTTGAACCAAACCCAGTCGAGCAGCATGTCGATTGTGAACGGGCGCAGGGAGACGAGTCGACGTTGGACGTTCAACCTCAAACCACGCGCATTGGGTAATTTCGAAATTCCTTCGTTGTCGGTGGGCGGTGTGGCGAGTGACCTTCGGTCCATCACGGTGACGGAGCCCGTCGTTGCGCCGGCCGGGGATCCGGATGTGTTCATCGAGGTCAGCCTGGACCGCACCGAGTCCTGGGTGCAGGCGCAAGTGATTTACACCCTAAAGCTGTATCGCGGTGTCTCCATTCGGCAGCCGCAACTCGATGCTATGCGAATCGAGGGTGGAGAAGTTTTGGTCGAGCGGCTGGGCGAAGACCGACGCTATGAGGCGGTCATTGATGGACGCCCGTACGACGTTGTTGAACGCAGCTATGCATTGTTTCCGCAAGAGAGCGGCGCCTACACCATCGCACCGGCCGTCTATCGCGGCAGTCTTTACAGCCGGGGACGGATTTCTGCACCGCAGGAGTTTCGCTCGGAAGCGCTCGGTTTGTTCGTCGAGCCAGCGGTTCCGCCTCCCGCCAGTTTCCCCAACGCGGTGTGGTTGCCGGCCACGGACTTGTCGATAAGCGCAACGATGGAACCCGCAGATGGGATGCTCAATGAGGGCGACCCTGCGAATATCGTAGTAAATACCCTGGTTCGTGGCCTGCAAGCGAACCAGCTTCCCGAATTGGAATTGAGTCTCGACCCGGCGTTACGTGTTTATCCCGACAAGCCGGACTACGTATCGCGTGCGCAAGCGAGTGGGGTGATCGCCAGGCGACAACAGAGTTTCGCGATCATAGCCGGCAGAGGTGGCGTCTACGATCTGCCTACTTTGAGTGTTCCTTGGTTTGATGTAGACCTCGGCGATTGGCGCCTGGCGAGCGCATCACTCGGCACGTTGCGCGCCGC
>JBCAZH010000005.1:0-64000 GCA_038533155.1 Pseudomonadota bacterium
CTTACAAACATGCGGTACCGGATCGAGCCGAACTGTTGGACGCGCTTGAGGATGCAGCGCGACCCCTTGATTTCGACGAGATTGCCGATCGTTTCCGGTTGCGCGGAAAGCGCCATCATAAGGCGCTGCGAGATGTTCTCGGCAAGATGCTTCGCAGCGGTCAGTTATTGCTGAACCGGCAAGAGCAGTATTGCCTCGCCCAGAGACTCGATATCTTGACGGGGTTCGTGAAGGCGCATCGAGACGGCTTTGGATTCGTCGTTACCGACGACGATCATGAAGATCTGTATCTGTCACCGCGAGAGATGGCTCGGATTATGGATGGGGATCGGGTGTCGGTTCGTGTGAAGCGACAGACACGACGAGGCGCTGAGGGTACGGTTCTCGATGTGCTGGAACGCTCGCAATCGGAGGTTGCAGGCAAATACATTCGCGAGCGCGGCATCGGATTGATCGTTCCGGACAATCCGCGGCTGACGCAACGCGTATTGGTGCCACGCGGCAAGCACGGTACCGCGAAACCCGGTGACATGGTGGTCGGCGAGATCCTTGATTATCCGACAACGGATCAGCTAGCCACCGCGGCAGTCGTGCGCGTGCTGGGAGACCCGGAGCGCCAGGGCATGCCAACAGATCTCGCGATTCACGCACATGCCATTCCCTATCAGTGGCCAGATGCGGTTGCGGCAGATGCCAGTAAATTCGGTCGTACGGTTCCGACACGTGCCAAACAAGGCCGTAAGGACCTCAGAAAGTTGCCGCTAGTGACCATCGATGGTGCAGACGCTCGTGACTTCGATGATGCGGTGTTTGCCGAACCAAAAGGGCAAGGTTGGCGGCTTGTCGTGGCCATCGCGGATGTTGCGCATTACGTCACTCCGGAAAGTCCGATCGACAAAGAGGCCCTCAACCGTGCGACATCGGTGTATTTCCCGGACCGTGTTGTGCCGATGCTGCCCGAAGTGCTCTCAAACGGGCTGTGTTCGCTAAACCCGCGAGTGGATCGACTGTGCATGGTGTGTGATATGACCGTCGATGCGAAAGGCGAGGTTGTTCGGTCGCGCTTCTATGACGCCGTCATGCGATCGCACGCGCGTCTGACCTATTCCGAGGTACATCGCTTTCTCGTCGGCGAATCGGGGCACAAAGATCTCACCGGCGCGGTTGCGGACAGTGTTCGAAGCCTGCACAAGCTGTACAAAGCGTTTGCGAAGCGACGCAAAGCGCGCGGCGCTATCGAACTTGATTTGCCGCAGCTTCGAATTCGCACAGATGAGGATGGGGAGGTACAAGCGATTGCCGCAACACCGCGCAACGACGCCCACCGACTGATCGAAGAATGCATGATCGCCGCCAACGTCGAGGCGGCACGATTTATTGCGCGGCGTCGCGTACAAGCATTGTTTCGTGTGCACGCAAAGCCGGATGAAGACCGGTTCGACGAGTTTCGACGCTTCATGTTGGAACTGGGTTTCAAGGTGCCGCACTCGGCCCATCCGAACCCTAAGACAATTCGGAATCTGATGGCTAAGGTGCAGGACCGGCCCGATGCCTACGCCATCAATATGGCGTTGTTGCGGTCGTTCGCGCATGCCGAGTACACGCCGGACAATGTTGGCCACTTCGGACTCGCGTTGGACGCGTACGCGCACTTCACCTCGCCGATTCGACGCTACCCCGATTTGTTGGTGCACCGGGCGATTCGCCATATGACGTCCGGCGGCAAGGCGAAGAGCTATCGGTACAGCGCCGAACAAATGGTGCGGCTCGGCAAGATTACTTCGGAGCGAGAGCGTCGCGCCGAAGACGCGACTCGCGAGGTCGAAGCGCTGTTGAAATGCCAGTTCATGTCAAAACACCTTGGCGAGCGATTCGAAGGCGTCATCAGTGGCGTGACTCACTTTGGGTTGTTTGTACAACTGGCCGACTTGCAAGTCGATGGGCTCATTCACGTGTCGTCACTCGGCAGCGATTACTTCAAGCACGAGCCAGAACGTCAGCGACTGGTCGGCACCCGCGGCGGTCAAGTGTTCCAACTCGGAGATACGCTTGAGGTCATCGTGAATCGGGTCGACATGGAGTCCCGTCAGATCGATTTTGTATTGTTCGACAAGAAGCCCGATTCGCGCCCTAGGCGTAAGTCGAATTCCCGGAGACGCTGAGTGGCGGGAGGAGGTCAATTCAGTGCGGGCATCCATGCGGTGCTGCGTCTATTGCGATCACACCCAGACAAGGTCCGGAAGCTGTTCGTCGACGAGAGAAGCAAGAACCCGCGCCTTGCCGAGCTGATCGAAGAGGCCCGCCAACTCGCGATCGGTATCGAACCTGTTCGGTCTTTTCGTCTCGACGATATGGCGCGTGGTACCGCGCATCAAGGCGTCGTCGCTGCATTGAAGAATTTGCAGCATTGGGATGAAGCGGCGTTGAGAACGCAGGTCGAGACGTTGTTGCAGGACGGCGTGGCCCCAGTCGTCTTGGTTCTCGATGATATACAAGACCCGCACAACCTCGGCGCGTGTTTGCGAACTGCGGATGCGACTGGCGTTTTGGCGGTTGTGGTAGCAAGGCGCGGCGGTGCCGGTCTGACACCGGCGGCGCGCAAAGTCGCGTCCGGAGCAGCCGAAAGCGTGCCGGTGGTCGCCGTTCCTAATGTCGCGCGTGTGCTGGATTGGCTCCGCGATTACGGTGTTCTCGTCGTCGGAACTAGCGATGCGGCGGACACTGGCTTTTGGGATGCCGATTTGTCGGGCCCACTGGCGGTGGTGATGGGCACAGAGTCAACAGGTCTGTCGCATGGGTTAGCATCCCGCTGTGATCACCTATTGGCATTGCCGATGCAAGGTTCTGTCGAGAGCCTCAATGTCTCGGTCGCGACTGGGGTCGTTTTGTACGAGGTCGCTCGGCAAAGGCGCGTCTAACCGCTTGCGGTTGCCGGACGGGCTCCTGTATCCTTGCCGGCTCGCCGAAAGGCGACAACAATTGGTTTAACTCCCCGCCGCACTGCTCGACAGGCGGCAAACCCGAGAGGAGCGTCTCTTGAGACACTACGAAGTCGTGTTTCTGGTCCACCCTGACCAGAGTGAGCAAGTCCCCGGCATGCTCGAGCGTTATCAGAAGCTGATTACCGACACCGGTGGCGTGATTCATCGCCTCGAAGACTGGGGTCGTCGCCAGCTCGCGCACTCCATCAACAAAGTCCACAAAGCGCACTACCTGCTCATGAACGTAGAAGCTGGTAAAGATGCGATGGATGAGCTGAGAGCTGCGTTTAAATTTAACGATGCGGTTCTGCGGCACCTGATTATGAGCATGGATCGGGCCTACACCGAGGCATCGCCGATGGCGAAAGCGGTTGAGGACGAGAAAGCCAAAGAGCGTGAGTCCGCCCGTCGCCGCGAAGCGAAAGCAGCCGCTGAAGCCCGCGCCCGCGAAGCCGAAGAAGCACCATCCGAAACTGAAGCCGAAGTCGAAGCGCCAGCGGAAGCGGCTGCCGAGAGCAATGAAGGAGAGGCCGCATGAGTCGCCATTCTCGACGTCGTAAGTTCTGCCGGTTCACCGCTGAGGGAATCGAGCAGATCGATTACAAGGACATCAACCTGTTGAAGGGATACATCACCGAAACCGGCAAGATTGTCCCGAGTCGCATTACCGGCACCAAAGCCCGATACCAGCGCCAACTCGCAACTGCTGTGAAACGCGCCCGTTACTTGGCTTTATTGCCCTATACCGACCAACACTAGAGCCCTGGCTGCCGTGAAAGACGCAGCGACCTGGGTGATGGCTTATCGGCACCGGCAGACCGCCGTAATCACAGCGCTCTTCCTTGTGCCGCTAGGTATCGTCGTGTCGGTTGGCGTCGCAACGGCCAGTGTCCTTGCGCATGGGGTGGGTGGCGCTCTGCCCGTCTTGAGCGGCAGCTTGCTCATTTTGGCGGTTGCCGGACTTGTCGGTCCAACACACGGTTTGGGCCTTGCCGCGATGTCGGCTGCGGTGTTAGCAGGTGCTCTGTTTCTTGGGTGGTTATTACGCAAAACCGAGTCGCTGACGTTGACCGTCCAGATCAGCGCGCTGATCGCGATGACCGGGATTGTGTTGTTCTACGTCGGCATCGGCGACCCGCAGGCGTTCTGGGTCAAGTGGGCGCAAGCCTCGCCGATTTTCAACCAAACCGGTTGGGAGCCGACGGAGTCACAGGCGGAGATTCTCTCAGACAGCATTCGCCAACTCGCGCTGTTTGGAACAGGGATCGCCGGCTCCGCTTGGTGGTTGCTGGGCGTGATTGGACTCGTGTTCGGATACCACTTGTGGGATATCGCCCGCGACGAGTCCGAATCGCGGTTCGGTCGGTTTCGGGACCTGAATCTCGGGCGTGCGCTAGCGGTTCTCTTGTTGTTGCAAGCACTGCTCGCAGCGCTCATGGGCTCCACGGGTGTCGTTGCCAATACGGCTTGGGTGAGCATATTCGCGTTCAGCGTACACGGTGTGGCACTGGTGCACTGGGCGCAAAAAAAATGGAAGCTGCCGACAATGATTTTGCCAGCGGCCTATGTTTTGTATCCGCTTGGCATGTGGCAGCTGATGTCGCTTGCCGGCTACGTGGACTCTTGGTTTAATTTTTCACGGCGTCAGCCTGAAGCGCCTGACACGTGAGTGAACGCCCGATTGGGCAGAGAGGAAAAAATGGAAGTCATACTTCTGGAAAAAGTAGAAAACCTCGGTGGTATCGGCGACAAGGTCACCGTGAAATCAGGTTATGGGCGCAACTTCCTGCTACCGCAAGGCAAGGCAACCTTGGCAACGGCCGCGAATCTCGCTGAGTTCGAGGCGCGACGTGCCGAGCTCGAGGCCAAAGCGGCGGAAGAGCTTGCAGCCGCGAAGAAACGCGCAGAGGCGCTCGAAGGTGCTCGGATCGAAATCAAAGCGCTGGCGGGAACCGAAGGCAAGCTGTTCGGCTCGGTAGGCACCATGGATATCGCCGATGCATTCACGGCGGCAGATCTGCCGATTCAACGCTCGGAGGTTCGGCTGACCGATGAAGGCGTGTTCCGCGAGTTGGGCGAACATGAAATCGTTTTGCACCTGCACGCTGATGTCGACGTGACCGCCACGGTAGTGGTTGTCCCGGACGAAGGCTAGGACTCACCGAGTCTTGGCGAGCGCAGTAGAGCGAAGCGAACGAGACGAGCGTCAGCTCCGACTGCCGCCGCATTCGATCGAAGCGGAGCAGTCGCTGCTTGGCGGGTTGATGCTCGACAACAGCGCGTGGGACCGCGTCGCCGACGCGGTCAGCGCCGAAGATTTCTATCGTCCTGACCATCGGCTTATCTTTGCTGCGATCGGTCGACTGAACGATGTGCGGCAACCGTGCGATGTCGTCACGGTTTCCGAACACCTCGACAATCGCGGTGAACTTGATGAGGCAGGCGGTCTCGACTACCTCGCTTTGCTCGCCAACGATACGCCGTCATCGGCCAACATCCTCGCGTACGCACATATCTTGCGCGAGCGCGCGATGTTGCGTTCACTGATTGCAGCGGGAAATCAAATTGCTGGCAGTGCGTTCGAGCCCGACGGTCGCGACGCAGCCGCTCTGGTGGATGAGGCTGAGCGCGCCGTCTTTGAGATTGCGGACAAGGGCAATCGACGCGGTGGCTTTCGTTCGTTGGGCGAAGTGCTACCGGAAACTGTCGATCGACTGGATCAGTTGCACCAGTCGGGCGGTGACGTCACCGGATTGCCAACCGGCTACGCGGAATTCGACAAAATGACGGCAGGCCTGCAGCCAGGCGATCTTGTGATCATTGCCGGTCGGCCATCGATGGGGAAAACCACTTTTGCCGTGAATATCGCGGAGAACGCCGCGATCGGTCATCGCAGACCCACCGCGATCTATTCGATGGAGATGGGCGCGGAGCAGCTCGCCTTCCGTATGATTTCGTCGCTCGGTCGTGTCGATCAAACCCATCTTCGAACGGGAAAATTCCCGGATGAGGATTGGGATCGGATCAATACCGCAGTTCAGCTGATGTCCGAGGCACCAATTTTTATCGACGACACTCCGGCCATGTCGCCAACCGAGGTACGGGCCCGCGCGCGGCGCCTGAAGCGTGAGCATGGCCTCGGGTTGATCGTGGTCGATTATCTGCAGCTCATGCAGGTACCCGGGAACACGGAAAATCGTACGGCGGAGATTTCCGAGATCTCGCGCGGTTTGAAAGCGCTGGCAAAGGAATTGGAAGTGCCGGTGATCGCGCTGTCTCAGCTCAACCGAAGTGTTGAGCAACGCACTGACAAACGGCCAGTTATGTCGGACCTGCGCGAGTCTGGAGCGATCGAGCAGGATGCTGATTTGATTTGCTTCATTTACCGTGAGGAAGTCTACGATTCCGAAACACCGCGCAAAGGGGTGGCGGACATCATTATCTCGAAGCAGCGGAATGGCCCTATCGGTGAATTCCCGCTCACGTTCGTGGGCAAATACACCAAGTTCGAAAACTGGGTACCAGACAGCTACGCACAAGACGTTCCTCAGTTCTAAGCGGATGTCGGCCGATACGGAGTTTGCCGCGACAGCGACGATCGACCTGGCAGCACTTCAATCCAATCTCGCAGTGTTTCGCCGCGCAAGGCCAGGCGCTCCGATTATGGCCATGGTCAAAGCGAATGCCTACGGTCATGGGTTGGTCCCGGTGGCGCAGGCGCTAGATTCGGCGGATAGCTTGGCCGTGGCTCGGATCAGCGAAGCCACCGCTTTGCGAACCGCAGGTATTCAAAAGCCGTTGGTCCTTTTGGAAGGCGTTTTCACCGCCGAGGAGTGGCAGCAAGCCGTGGCGCTCGAATGCGAGTTGGTTGTGCACACCCAAGAGCAGATTGAGCTTATGCGCGGCGCGGCCGCGCAACCCGACGTGATCTGGGTCAAAGTGAATACGGGGATGAACCGTCTCGGGTTCCGAGCGGGCGCGTTCGCTGATGTCGTGCGTACGATTCGGTCGATCGCCCCCGCGGTTGAGTATCGGCTGATGAGTCACTTCGCAGACGCGGACACCGAGGGTTCGGCATTGTCAGCGACCCAGCTACGCCAGCTTGAGTCGCTTTTGGCCAATTGGTCAGGTGCGATCAGCTTAGAGAACTCTCCGGCGAGTTTGACCGGCCTTGCAGTCGATTTGGATCAGCGCACAGCCAGCGAAGTTTGGATGCGACCCGGTATTGGGCTCTACGGAATTTCGCCGCTTCCCGAGGCGACAGATCCCCGTGCGGCGGCGCTGCTGCCCGTCATGGAGTTGTCCGCGCGTGTCATCGCTGTACAGGAGCTTGTGCCAGGCGACCGGGTTGGCTACGGCGGTCGCTTTGCTGCCGCTACACCGATGCGGATCGGCATCGTCGCCGCGGGCTACGGTGATGGCTATCCTCGGATGATGCCGGACGGCGCACCCGTGCTGGTCGATGGCCAGCCGTCACGCATCGTTGGGCGCGTATCCATGGATATGCTCGCTATCGATTTGTCCGATAATCCAGATAGCGGATTCGGCTCGATCGTGACGCTGTGGGGTAAACAGCTCAGCGCCCAGCGGGTCGCTGAACAGATCGGTACCATAGGCTACGAACTCGTGACCCGAGTCTCTGACCGGGTTCAACGCGTCTACACGCGCTGAACTTGCGGGCTGATCAAGTCAGATAGAAGCCCATCTTAACGCCCGCGAGTTCGAGAATATCGTTGTCCTCGAGCTTGCGTGCTTGGGCTGCGAGTTCGTCCCCGTTGACCGAAGGCGCACTGCGCCCTTCGGCGCTCTCGACGTGAACAATAAAGAAGCCTTCGCTGCGACGAGTGATCGCGGCCACCTGGATGCCCGGACGACCCAGAGTGGTCAGCGCTTTGCTCAACTCGAGTTCGCGCCCTGCGAACTTGCCTGACAGGACTTGCAGCTTCGCTGTTGGTAGCGCGGGCCCTTTGGGCGCTGCGGCTGTCGCTGCAGTTTCGACGGCTGCGGTACTGGTTGCCGCAGCAGGTTCCGGTGCTTCAGGTGCTTCGTCGGCGGTCGTTTCGCCGGCGGCGTCATCTGCCGCAGCTGCCGCCTCGTCGGATGCGCCCTCAATCGCTTCAGCGGCTGCCTGTATCTTCGACGGATCGGGCTTGGTTTGAGAGATTACCATCGTCGCCTCAAACTCTTCCTGCTCGGGGTCGCTCGCCTGGCTGTCGACGTAGCGGAGCTGATGATGGCCAATGGTGATCGTATCGCCATTCTGCAACGCATGTTTCTTGATTAATTTGCCACCGACGTACGTGCCGTTGGTGCTGTTGAGATCTTCAAGAAACGAATCGTTGAGGATATTGATGATCAGGCAGTGGTGCCCGCTGACCGAAGGATTATCGATGCGGACATCGTTATCGGGCAGGCGCCCAATCGTGTAGCGCTCTTTGGTCATGTTGTACTCAGCGAGTACTTGATCACCTAGACTCAGAACCAGCCGTGCCATAGTCGTTTCACTTCTCTTGGTTGTTGACAGCCCGCGATCGAATCACAAGCTGCTGTGTTGTTCCGTCCATCGACACTGCCCGCTGCCCTTTAGGCTCCGAACATTCCCGCAAGGCGTTGCATAAAACTGCGCTTCGCCGGGAACGGCTCTTTGATTTTTGCCAGCATTACCGAGATGTTATCGCGCCCACCGTGCTCGTTCGCAAGCGTGACCAACTGTTTAGCCGCCACTTCAAGGTTATCACTAAACGTACTGATCGTTAAGTGAATATCCTCGTCTTCAACCATATCAGGAAGCCCGTCGGAGCAGAGCAAATAGATGTCGTCCACTTCCACTGCGGCCTCTTGGATCTCCACCTCAACCTGAGGCTCAACGCCGAGGGCTCGAGTGACGTAGTTTCGATTCGTTGAACGCTGTGCCTCTTCCTCAGAGTAGAAGCCGCGGTCGACCAGCTCTTGCAACAAGGAATGGTCTAGTGTGATTTGTCTCAGTTCGCCGCCGCGTACCCGGTACAGACGCGAATCGCCGACATGCGCGACTGATACTCGATCATCGTAAAACAATGCGGCCACGATGGTGGTGCCCATACCTTCGCATTGCGGTTGGCTCTGTGCGGTTTGGTGAATGATTTTGTTCGCGCGCCTGACGCCGTCGCGCAGCGCGATCGACTGGCGCATGAAGCCCGTAGTTGACTCAATCTCGCCACGCTTTTCTCGCATGACGGAGTCAGAAAGCAGTCCATGGACCGTCTTCACGGCGATGCCGCTTGCGACCTCGCCGGCGTTGTAGCCACCCATGCCGTCCGCCAACACCAACAGGCCAGCCTCACCATTCGTCGCAATCGCGTCTTCGTTGTGCTCGCGGACACGGCCGGTGTCTGTGATCGCAGAGAATTGAATTTTTCCTTTCAGGCTCATGGGCTTACTACTGATTAGCTACCAAGCCGAACATGCCTGAAACGCACTCGCGCATTGCGAACGCCATGTCATGCCCCGACGCGAATCGGTTCTCAGGTTGCTTTGCCAGCGCTTTTTCTAAGAACGTATCGATCACGGGCGAGATGCCCGGCCGAATCGTCGAGGCCGGTTGCGGTGTCTTGTTATTAATGGCCGTCATTAGCTCCGCCACGCTCTTACCGCGGAACGGAACTTCCCCTGTCAGTAACTCATATAGAGTAACACCAAGCGAAAACAAGTCGGAACTCCCACTGACTTGGGCGCCGGTGGTTTGCTCGGGCGACATATAAGTCGGTGTCCCCAGAATCAGCCCCGTTTGCGTCCGTTCGTCGTCTACCAAACGAGCGACTCCAAAGTCCGTGATCTTAATCGATTCGCTGGCTTGGTCGTAAATGAGGTTCGCCGGTTTGATGTCGCGGTGCACAACGTGTTCAGAATGCGCGTAGTCCAGCGCTTCGGCGACTTGGATCATCGAGCGCATCAGCGTGACAGGATCCAATAGATCGTCCGCGCGCGTATGCCGAATCATCTGGATCCCCGGGGCGTATTCCATGGCGATGTAACCGAGTCCTGCCTCTTCACCGCTGTCGTAAACGGCGGTAATGCCTGGGTGGGTTAGACGACCAGCCGATTCCGCCTCCTGGAAGAATCGCGATCGCGCTTCGACGCGAGTCGCCTCATCCGCAATTTCGTCAAACGACACGATCTTGAGCGCGATGAGTCGATTGATGCGTGGATCGCGACCGAGGAATACGCCGCCCATCGCACCGCTGCCTAGCGGTCTCAATACTTCGTAACGACCGAGGGTGTCCGGTACGTTCGCAGCAGTTGGCGCGGTAGGTCTCTGATCATTGGCCATAACCGCCGTAGAACCGGAGTTAGTTTTCGCGTCCTTACGGCCGGCCATGTGGGCAAACACCGCACGTGCTTGCTCAGGCTGTGACCGCTTTTCGAATGCTAGCGCGAGTTTGTACAACGTCGGCATCAGGGAAGGATGCGCTGGACAGCTCTTGAACACCCGGAACGCGGCGTCGAGTTTCCCGGATCTTAAGTAGCGCACGCCCGTGCGGAAATTCTCCCGCCGATTGGATTGGCGATCCGGAGTTAGCCAAAAACAAATACACAACCCACTGAGCAGACTTACGATGACGACGAACATGTCGAGCTGTATGTTGGCCTGGTTCGCGAGCGTCCACTGGATCACCAGTGGGATGGCGACTAGCAGCACGGCCCAGATCGAGATAATTCGTCGAGATTCTTGCCAAAGCACCGAGACCAGCAAGAACATACCGAGGGTGATTGCCAGCCAGTTGGCTGTTGTTGACCATCCTGGCTGTTCAAGAATCTGTCCGCTTGACAATGCAGTATGGAATTGGCCGATCGCCGCCAATTGGTTGATGTTCTCACCGCCGATGTAGACATGACGGCGACTGGTCCGGTTACCGAGAGGGAGCTCGCGATCCGCTAGAACTCCGGCGGCGTTTAACAGGTCGGGCGTCAGACCTCGCATAGGGATGACCTGAAGTCCTGGGCCAAGGTCGGACAGCGGTGTTCGCTCGCGCCAACGGTTGTCTTGCAGCAGCGGCAGGAGTGCTGCGCTCGCCCGCATCGTGCTGCCGTTCAGTTTCCATGCTTGTAGACCGTTGTGTCTCTGTGCAGCGGATTCGGGCGTGTCGGTATGGGCAATGCCGCGAGCGGCCGCTTTGAATATCGCGGCTGGCTCAGAGTCTGATGAACCGTTGCCGGCGGCGATGTAGGTCGCGCCATTGAACCGAATGGCCTCGGCCAGGGTGTCGCTCGGCTGGGTCAGCGGATCGATCAGTGTGACACTCGAAGCCTCATCCATTTGCGCGACTAACGCCCTAAGCGTCGCGTAGTCTGTGGGACCGGCATCGATCAGGATCGGAAATTGGGTTTGTCCGACAACCGCGCTCGGCGTAAAAAACTCGCGCAGCACGAGATCGCTCTGCTGCAGCAGATTGGCGAGCGGGCCGTACAACAAAGTGGCGGGCAGCAGCACAAATACGGCCACTGCCACTTGAATTTGCCGCCCCAACGGAATTTTTAGCACTGACTTCATAAACGCCGGAAAGCTTAGGCTGCAAGTCGCTGCTTTACTGCGAAACAGTTACCACTTTGGCGTATTCTGGTAAATCGGGCAATCGGTAGAATCCTGGAGCTATGGCAAAAAAATCTGTGCGCTATACGTGCAGCGCTTGCGGTGCGGTGGCGGCGAAGTGGCAAGGCCAATGCGGTGAGTGCGGGGCCTGGAATACTCTGGAAGCGGTGTCAGGCAGTGCTTTGGCCGTCAAAGGCGGTAGGTCGGGCTACGCCGCTGCTGTCGGAGTGGCGGTGCTATCGGACGTTGCAGAGACGCCCACGGGGGCGGGTGTACGTCACGCGACCGGTTTTCAAGAATTTGATCGCGTCCTGGGTGGCGGGCTGGTCCCCGGCGCCGTAACGCTTTTAGGCGGCGATCCGGGTGTCGGCAAATCCACGCTGTTGCTGCAGGTTGCCACCCACCTAGCCGATGGTCTGCGCGTGCTCTATGTCACAGGCGAAGAGAGCGTCGACCAGGTAGCTGCCCGTGCTAAGCGGCTCGGGGTGGCAGACACAGCGCTCACTCTGTTGGCAGAGACAGAAATCGAGAGCATTGTCGCCACCGCGAATGCCGAAAAGGCCGACGTCATGGTGGTGGACTCCATGCAGACCCTCGTGGCGGCCGATCATAGTGGTGCTGCCGGTGCCGTGTCTCAGTTGCGTGAATGTGTCGGTGTGCTGACCCGCTACGCCAAGTCATCGAGTGTCTCGGTGTTCATTGTCGGACATGTAACGAAAGAAGGTGTCATTGCGGGTCCGAGAGTGGTGGAGCACATGGTCGATACGGTGCTCTATTTCGAAAGTGATCCGAGTAGTCGATTCAGCCTCGTGCGCGCCGTCAAGAATCGTTTCGGCGCCGCGAGCGAGATGGGTATGTTCGCGATGCAGGAAACAGGGTTTCGCGAGGTTTCAAATCCATCGGCGATTTTTCTTTCGCGTGAGTCCGAGGTCGCCGCAGGCAGTCTCGTTACGGTGACCTGGGAAGGTAGCCGGCCGTTACTGGTCGAGGTGCAAGCGCTGGTTGCGGACGCGCATGGCGGGCATCCGCGGCGCCTGGCGCAGGGCTTGGACCAGAATCGGGTGGCACTGTTGCTCGCGGTCCTGCAGCGCCATGGTGGGGTTTCTCTGGCCGGTGAGGACGTGTTCATTAATGTCGTCGGCGGTATTCGTATTCAGGAGACTGCCGGAGACTTGCCGACGTTGTTGGCGGCTTTGTCGAGTTTCCGCGATCGCGCCGTGAACGCCGGCGTTATTGCGTTTGGTGAGGTGGGTCTTGCCGGAGAGGTTCGCCCGGTCCGGTTCGGTGAGGAGCGTCTGCGGGAAGCGGCGAAACAGGGCTTTGTCCGAGCGATCGTTCCTATCGCGAATCAGCCAAGAAAGCCAATTGAGGGATTGCAGGTGGTCGGCGTTCGGTCGGTGTCCGATGCCATCGATGCGGTATTCGAATAGACGCCAGACGCCTAGTCCGAGGGGTGCTCGGTCAGTCGCGCTTCGACGACTCGGTTTTCTGAGCAGCTCAACACCTCGATTTCATAGCGACCGATCGTGAGCGTGGTGCCTTCGTTAGGGATACGCTCTAGGGTCTCTTGAACAAGGCCATTCAGGGTTTTCGCGCCGTCTGTCGGCAGTTCGACATCGATCTGGCGGTTCAAGTCGCGAATATTCGCGCTGCCGGCAACTACGTAGGTGCCGCGCTCGTCTTCGCGCACTGACTCGCCGCCGCTCGACGAATCTGTTGTGAACTCGCCGACGATTTCTTCGAGGATGTCCTCCAAGGTCACCATGCCCTGGATGTCTCCGTACTCGTCGACGACGAGCGCCAAGCGTGCTTTGCGTTTCTGGAATTGCACCAGTTGGATGCTCAATGGCGTCCCTTCCGGGACGAAGTAGGGCTCTCTCGCGACGCTACGTAGAAACGCCTTGCTCAAGGGTTGGGTGCGGGCCTGCCGCACCAGGCTTCGCATGTGCAGAACCCCGACGATCGCATCGATGTTGTCCTCGTAAACCGGCAACCGGGTGTGGACACTCGATTCAATCGTCTTAAGAATCACGTCCAGGTCGTCGTCAAGATCGATTCCGACAACTTCGTTGTGCGGCACCATCACGTCATCGACGGTGACCTTTTCCAAATCCAAAATTCCGGTCAGCATGGTTCGATACTTGCGCGAGATCAGCGCGCCCGCCTCATTGACGACGGTACGCAGTTCTTCATGGCTTAAGGCATGTCCATCGACTTCTCTAGGGCTGACGCCAAAAATGCGAAGCACCGTGTTTGCCATCAAATTGACCAACATCACCAAAGGCCAAAGCACTTTAAGCGTCGGGTAATAGATATAGACTGCGGGCATCGCAACGCGCTCCGGGTTGAGCGCGGCCAGCGTTTTCGGTGCAACCTCGGCGAAGATCAAGACCACCAAGGTCAGGACGCTGTTAGCGATCGCAAACGCGGCGCTGCCACCGAGTCGTTGCGAAATGATGCCGACCAGTGAGGCCGCGAGTATGTTGACGACGTTGTTGCCGAGAAGAATCAGGCCGATCAATCGTTCGGGGGTCTCCAGCAACGATTCCGCCATCTTGGCAGCGCGGCTACCGGATCGCGCGCGATGACGCAATCGATAACGATTGAGACTCATCAGCGCAGTTTCGGAGCTTGAAAAAAACGCTGAGCAGACGAGAAGTCCAGCGATGATGCCGAACAACACGCTAAGTGGGATTTCGTCCAACGACGAGGGGCCTCCGAGGTTCGAACTCAAATAACAGCAGCCCGGTGGGCAGCTTGTCAATTATCCCCAGCTTCGATCCAGCAGAAACTCGAGCACGATCTTGCTACCGAAATAGGCAAGGACAAGTATCAGAAAGCCAGTGAGATACAGTTGGAGCATACGCCGGCCGCGCCACCCCGAGACTTGGCGCCCGATAACGAGCAGGCCGAAAATCGCGAGTGCGCCAACCGATAGTGCGCTTTTATGCGTCAAGTGTTGTGCGAACAAATTTTCTACGAAGACAAACCCGCTGGTGATCGCTAGCAGGAGGAAAACAAATCCCGACGTCGTGAGTGTCGCAAGCAGCTTCTCTGTGGCCAAAAGCGGCGGCAGTACGGCGGAGAGACGGCTCACGCGAGCTGCGCGCAGTTGGGCGTCTTGGACCAAAGAGGCTGCGGCCAGCACCGCGCCAGCGGCCAGAAAACTGTATGCAATGAGCGAAAGCACGGCATGGAGCTTAAGTTGCCAAGTCAGCGCCTGATCGGCGGCGCCGGGCAACGCGAGCGAGCCACCGATCAGTGCGGCGCTCAGGCAAAACACAATGCCGGCAAGGACGCCGAAACCCGGCTGCAGCGCTGCAAAAAGGCCGATAGCCGCGAACAGCCAGGCGATGATGCTAAGCACGTCCGCGAGGCCGAGTCCGATGTCTGGATTGAGGATGACGCCACCGGTGAGTCCGGCGCCGTGCAGTGCGATTAAAGCGACCACCGGAACGACAACGGCGGGCCGTAAAGTCTGTTCTGGGTCCTTGGAATCGGACCTAAATGGCCGGATCAGCCAAAGCCCTGTCCCGAGGTACGCCGCAAAAATTGTGAACGCAAGCACAGAATCTCCCGCTGCTCTCGCCTAATTTTCGATCCAAGCGGAGATGATCGCACAGGGAGTGCCGGTTGGATATGGCTAGTGTGCGGTGTGTCTGTGAACCGGTGGACCGGTTTTTTGGCGCATGAGGCGCCTATGGCGGTGACTTTATGAAAATCAAAGTGCTGGGATGCAGCGGCGGGATTGGGCAGGGAGCTCGGACCTCCGCGTTATTGGTCGATGATGACGTGTTGCTCGATGCAGGCACGGGCCTCGGCGACCTTGGTCTCGACGATCTCAGAAAGATTCGTCACGTGTTGTTGACGCACGCGCACCTCGATCACATCGCGGGCTTACCGTTTCTCATCGACAGTGTTTTCGACGCACGGCTCGGTGATCCATTGACGGTGTATGGCCGGCGAGAAACGCTCGCGACGTTGCAAAAACACATCTTCAACTGGGAGATTTGGCCGGACTTCGCCCAGTTGCCCGACCTACACAATCCCGTCATTCAGTATCAGACGCTGAACCCAGGTGAGGTTGTGGATATCGAGAATCGATTTTTTCACGCCGTCGACGTTCGTCACAGTGTGCCTGCGCAAGGTTATTGCGTCAGTGGCCCTGATGGGGTTTTCGCGATCAGTGGCGACACCACAACGAACGCGACGCTGTGGCCGTTGCTGAACTCGTTCGCGGATCTCAAGGTACTGGTTGTGGAAGTGTCGTTTCCGGATGAGCAGCGTGCGCTGGCTGAGGCCGCGGGTCACTATACGCCGCAGACACTGGCGGCCGATCTGTCCAAGCTCGCGCATACGCCGGAGATCTGGCTAACCGCAATGAAGCCTGGTGATGAAGGCACGATTCTGCGCCAGGTTCAGGATGCTGTGCCCTCGCGCGCCGTGCAGATGCTCTCGACCGGTAACACTCTCATCATCTGATTCGCACTGCGCTAAACTTAAGGGCTCCCGACCGACGCGGAAGCCACGATGTTCGACAATCTCTCTGAGCGCCTTCGCAGTGCAACCCAGCAGCTGACCGGCAAAGGCCGGATTACTGAAGACAACGTCAAAGATACGCTTCGGCAAGTTCGGATGGCGTTGTTGGAGGCCGATGTCGCGCTGCCTGTCGTCAAAGGCTTCGTTGAGCGGGTAAAGACCCAAGCGCTCGGCGAAGCGGTAATGACGAGCCTCACGCCGGGCCAGGCGTTTATTAAAATTATTCACTCGGAATTGACAAGCGTTCTGGGTGGAGAGGGCGCTGTCCCGCTTGATCTGAAAGTCCAACCGCCGGCGGTTGTCTTGCTAGCGGGTCTGCAAGGCGCTGGAAAGACGACGACTGCCGCGAAGCTCGCGCGTCGCTTGATCGAACGAGACAAGAAAAAAGTGATGGTGGTCAGTGTGGACGTCCACAGGCCTGCCGCAATCTTGCAGCTAAAAACCGTTGCGACTGAAGTGGGTGCACTGGTGCACGACTCAGCGGCGAACGAAGCGCCGACCGCCATCGCAGAGCGAGCTCTCGAAGATGCGAGGCGACAGTACGCGGATGTGTTGATCGTGGATACGGCGGGGCGCTTGCATATCGACAGCGACATGATGTCCGAGGTTGCCGCCGTCCACGCCAGTGTTACCCCGCACGAAACGTTGTTTGTCGTGGATAGCATGGCAGGGCAAGACGCCGTCCAATCTGCGAAGGCCTTCGATGAAGCGCTCTCGCTGACCGGCGTGATTTTGACCAAAACGGACGGTGATGCGCGAGGCGGTGTCGCGCTGTCGGTCCGCGAGACCATCGGCAAACCGATCCGTTTTATCGGAACTGGCGAGAAAACCGACGGTTTAGAGACTTTCCACCCCGAGCGGATGGCGTCGCGCATTCTCGGTATGGGCGATGTGCTGACGCTGGTCGAAGAAGTCGAGCAGAAAGTCGACCAGCGAAAAGCGGAGCAATTGGCCCGCAAACTGCGCAAGGGTCGTGGCTTTGATCTCGGTGATCTCAAGGATCAGCTCGAGCAAATGCAAAATATGGGCGGTTTAGGCGCACTTATGGAAAAAATGCCCTTGCCTGGGAACATGAATGCGGGTGCGCTTAAGGGGCAGATGGACGACAAGCAGCTTGCTCGGCAGATAGCTTTGATTAACTCTATGACACTGGACGAACGTCGTTTTCCTAAGAAAATCAATGGGTCCCGCAAGAAGCGCATCGCCAAAGGGGCAGGTCAACAGATCCAAGATGTGAATCGTCTTTTGAAACAGCACCTGCAAATGGAAAAAGTGATGAAAAAGGTGTCCAAAGGCGGGATGAAGAACCTGATGCGAGGCCTTGCAGGCAGGGGCGGGGGCATGCCGCCATTCGGACGCTAGAACGTCGAAAATTTAGTCACTTAGATATTCCATAGCGCCGTCTGTACCGCTACAATGGCGGGCTGAATCGGCGAATACTCGTTGGGCTTTCGCTTTAGGTTTACAGCGCTGCCGTCTTGGCGCGTTAGGAATGACAGGGTCTCGATCGGGACTCATTGCCGGATTACACACTATGGTTACGATACGTTTGTCTCGTGGCGGCGCTAAAAAGCGGCCTTTCTACCACTTGGTAGTGACGGATAGCCGCAACCGCCGCGATGGTCGTTACATCGAGCGTTTGGGTTTTTTTAACCCGGTTGCTAAAGGCAAAGCCGAAGGCTTGCGCATCGATATAGAACGCGCGGATCACTGGATCAGTCAGGGAGCTCAACCGTCTGATCGCGTGGCGCAGTTGTTGAAACAATACCGGAAGGCTGCAGCGGCGGCGTAACTCTGGAGGCAGAGCGTCGTGGCTGGCGACACGGATCGACGGCCTGACCGGGTCGTCACTGTCGGAGAGATTCGCGGCGCGTTCGGCGTTCAGGGTTGGGTCAAGCTTTTTTCGTTCACGGACCCGCGCGAGAACTTGCTTAAGTACCGAACGTTTGCGACGCCGGACGGTCGGATACTGAAACTCGTGGAGGGCAGGCGCCAGGGTAAGACGCTGGTTGGCAAGCTCGATGGTGTCGGTGATAGGGATGCGGCTTTAGCGCTGCACGGCACTCGGCTCGCGGTTTCGCGAACGGACATGCCAGAGCTGGAGGCTGACGAGTTTTACTGGTCGGACATCATTGGGGCGACAGTGGAGACCGCTAACGGCGAGGAACTCGGTGTCGTTGACCATTTGCTGGAGACCGGCGCGCACGACGTTCTGGTCATTCGAGACTCGAGCCAGCAAGAGGTTCTGGTGCCGTTTGTTGTTGGAACGACGGTGCGGAGCGTCGACCTCGAAGCTGGCTTGATCGTCGTCGACTGGGAAGGGATCGCCGATGACGGCGACAGGGATTGAGCGGATAACAGTGGTGACACTGTTCCCGCAGATGGTTACGACCGTCGCGGAGCACGGTGTCGTTGGACGCGCCATTGCAGACGGTGCGATAAAATTGGCATGCGAAAATCCTCGGGATTTCGCAACAGACAAACATCGAACGGTCGATGACCGACCGTTTGGTGGTGGACCCGGAATGGTCATGCAATTCGCGCCGGTAGTCGGGGCGATTCGTGCGGCTCGCGAGTCGGGTCCCGAGGGTGCGAGAACGGTGCTGCTCAGCCCGCAAGGCGAGCGTTTCAGCCACCAAAAGGCGGTTGCGCTCGGGCGACAAGCGCATTTGATTCTCGTCGCCGGCAGGTATGAAGGGCTCGACGAACGCATCGTTGAGGCTGAGATTGATGAAGAGTTGTCACTCGGCGATTTTGTGCTGAGTGGCGGCGAGTTAGCCGCGATGGCGGTCGTGGACAGTGTGGTCCGGTTGTTGCCGGGGACGTTAGGGCATAGCGATTCGGCGGTGGAGGATTCTTTCGCCGAGGGTTTGCTAGACCACCCACACTACACGCGCCCGGCGAGTGTCGATGGGCGCGAGGTCCCGGCCGTATTGCAGAGCGGCGACCACGCCGCGATAGCGTCGTGGCGACGACAACAGCGGCTAGGTCGCACTTGGTTGCGGCGGCCAGATCTCTTGGCGACGATGTCGTTGAGTGAGGAAGATCAAGCGTTACTCGAGGCGTTTAGAGCTTCGAGAGACGATGGATGAGATTCGGATTGAGTAAACCGGCGCTCCGGCGTCATTGGAAAGAGAACGATGAGTAAGATTATTGACGCAATCGATGCGGAACAGATGACTCGGGAGATCCCCGATTTTGGTCCTGGAGATACCGTCGTTGTGCAAGTCCGCGTGAAAGAGGGTGAGCGTGAACGCCTGCAGTCTTATGAAGGCGTGGTCATCGCGAAGAAAAATCGCGGCCTCAACTCCTCCTTCACTGTGCGCAAGATTTCTCACGGGGAAGGCGTGGAGCGCGTGTTCCAGACCTACAGCCCGATGCTAGGTGAGATCAAGGTCAAGCGCCGCGGTGATGTGCGTCGTGCCAAGCTGTACTACCTGCGTGGCCGTACCGGTAAAGCGGCGCGTATTCGCGAGAAAATCTAAGCCACCGCACATGTTGCGACTGGCAAGTGCAGCGCGGCGGCTGGCCCGCTTGTTCGCCGGGTTGACGCTGCTTCTGAGCGTCTCTGCATGCGGTGGCCTAGTGTCATCGATCGCTGGTGGATTCGCGGAAGACTTGGGTAGTGCTGTGTTCAATCAGCCGGACCCGGCGATCGTCGAAGACGGCGCGCCGGCCTACCTGATGCTGCTCGATAGTCTGATCGAGGGTAATCCCGAATCGGCTGTCGCACTGAGCGCGGCGGCAGATTTGTACGCGGCCTACGGCGCCGTTTTTGCCCGCGAGCCCGAGCGGGCAAAACTCTTGACCGCACGAGCACTCGACTACGCAGAGCGCGCGGTGTGCGTCGAAATTGATGATGGTTGCGAGTGGCCGACTGCGACATTTGATGCTTTCGAGGCGTCGCTCGACGAGATCGATGATGACAACGCGGCACTCGCAGAAACCTACGGCGTTGCTTCGTTGGCCTATATTCGGGCGCACAGTGACGACTGGGCGGCGCTAGCCCGTTTGCCACATATCGAGTCCCTTTTGTTGGCAGTGGTCGAGCAGACGCCGGAAGCGGAGCGGGGTGCGCTGTACAACTATCTCGGTATCTTGAATACGCTTCGTCCGCCTGCGCTCGGCGGCAAGCCGGAGGTTGGTCGCGATTATTTCGAGCGCGCCATCGCACTGACCGACGGTCGTGATCTTGCCGTGAAGGTCGAATATGCGCGTGGCTATGCGCGGTTGCTCTATGAGCAAGAATTACATGATCGCCTATTGAACGAAGTGCTATCTGCCGATGTCGAAGCAGAAGGGCTGACATTGACCAACACCCTGGCGGTACGTGATGCCAAAGAACTGCTGGAGAGCGGCGCCGACTATTTCTGAGCGCGTGGCGTAACAACCGCTTCAGTTCGCCGGTCTACGGCCGCAACGAGGGAAGGCGTGCACGGTTCACAGAATCTTCACCCAACGCCCAGTATTATGGTCAATAGCGCTGCAGATAGACGCTGGTGAAAACGGAGATTTCCGATAATGAGCAATCGACTGATCCACCTACTGACAATCCTTGTCTCTGCCACCTGCTTTGCGTTGGTGGTGCCTTCCAATGCGAATGCTGAAGTATTCAAGCTCGCCACAATCGCACCGGAGAACTCCGAGTGGATGCGCAGCATGCGGGCCGGTGCCAAGGAAATTAAGCAACGCACGGAAGGTCGTGTCGACATTAAGTTGTTCGGTGGCGGCATCCAAGGCAATGACAGCAAAGTGTTGCGGAAGATGCGAATCGGTCAGTTGCATGGTGGTGCGTTCACCGCCGGCAGCATGATGAGTTTCTATCCCGACTTATCCATCTACGGCTTGCCTTTGTTGTTTAACTCGCAAGAGGAAGTCGACTTCGTGAGAGCGCGTCTTGATACCGAGCTCAAACAAGGACTGGAAGATGCCGGGTTTGTCAGTTTCGGATTTGCAGGTGGCGGATTTGCTGTCATTCTTGGCAACACGCCGGTGCGCAGCCTCGATGATCTCAACAGCAAGAAAGTGTGGGTGCCGGAAGGTGACGAGATTAGCTACGCTGGTATGGAGGCGCTGGACCTTTCGCCGGTGACTCTGCCACTCACGGATGTGTTGACAGGCTTGCAGACCGGCTTGCTCGATGTGGTCGCGACGCCCCCTGTTGGCGCGCTGGTCTTGCAGTGGCATACCAAAGTCAAATACGCGACGAATGTGCCACTGGTCTACACAATGGCGTTCATCGCTATCGACAAGAAACGATTTGATCGTTTGAGCGAGGCTGACCAAGCGGTGGTCGATGAAGTGCTTAGCGGCATTTACGAACAGTTCGATGTCGACAACCGCGCCGAGAATGAAAACGCACTAGCAGCACTGCAAAGTGTAGGAATCGAGTTCGTCGATCTGAATCCTGGGCAACTCGATAGTTGGCGCGACGCCGTGTCGGTCGCAAATGAGACGTTGGCGAACGAAGATGTGATTTCCCGCGACATGTTTGACCGGGTACAGGCGTTGTTGGTCGAATATCGATCCGCACCCAGCGCAGCTAGCGCCGACTGACGACGATACCGATGCTGGAGCGGCTGGCCCGCTGGGGCAAAGCGGCGGAGGACGCCGTTCTCGTCTTGTTGCTTGGTGCGATGATCGCGCTGGCTTGTAGCCAGATCGTGATGCGCAATTTCTTCGACTCCGGCCTCATATGGGGCGACGAGGCGCTTCGCCTCATGGTCTTATGGCTCGCACTCGCCGGCGCGGTAGCGGCGAGTCGCGCGAACAAGCATATCGCCATAGACGTCATGTCGCGCTTTTTGCCACCGCTGGGTCAAAGGCTCTCTCGACTGATCACCAACGCGTTCACCGCCGCAGTTTGTGCCTGTGTCGCTTGGTATGCCGCAGACTTTGTCATGCAGGCCTATGAGTATGAGGACCAACTTCTGGGCGGGTTACCTGCTTGGTGGTTCCAAATTGTGATGCCAATCGCGTTCGGGCTCATGGCGTGGCGCTACGCGGTCTTCGTCATCGTCGATGTTTTTAAGCCGACGGCGCCGAAGCCTGAGAGCGAGGACCGTCCATGATCGTTTTCGGGCTGGCCTTGTTATTGTTGGCACTCTTCGGCGCGCCATTGTTCGCGTTGATCGCCGCAAGTGCGATGTTCTCTTACTACCGGGAGGACATCGAGTTGTCGGCGTTGGCTATCGAGTTCTTCTCGATTGCAGAGATGCCGGTCTTGCTCGCGATTCCATTGTTTACGTTTGCCGGGTACCTCTTAAGTGCCAGCCAGGCGCCAGGTCGATTGGTGCGTTTAACCGATGCGTTGCTTGGTTGGATGCCAGGCGGGCTCGCAATCGTCTCGCTCGCGGCCTGCGCTTTTTTTACCGCCTTCACGGGGGCTTCTGGGGTGACGATCATCGCCTTGGGCGCAATCCTCTACCCGGCGTTGAGACAGTCCGGCTATGAACCGAAATTCAATCTTGGACTGGTCACATCGGCAGGCAGTCTTGGACTCCTCTTCGCACCATCGCTACCACTGATCTTGTATGGGATCGTCGCTGGCGTGTCGATTGACACACTGTTCCGCGCAGGCGTGCTGCCAGGGCTATTGATGCTGGTGATGCTGGCTGGGTGGTGTCTTTGGGTGAATCGCGGCCAGCGGCAAACTTTGAAAAAATTCTCCTGGCGTGCTGTTGGCGCGGCGCTTCGAGAGAGTAAATGGGAACTCCCATTACCTATCGTCGTGCTCGGCGGTATTTACTCAGGGTACTTCGCCGTCTCGGAAGCCGCCGCGGTCACCGCTCTATATGCGTTGATCGTGGAAGTTGTGATTCTTCGCGAGATCACATGGAAACAGCTGCCGGAACTGATGCGCGAGTCGATGCTACTCGTCGGCGGCATTCTGGTGATTTTGGGGATGTCGCTCGCCTCCACCAACATCATGATCGATACCGGTGTACCGCAGCAGCTACTCGCTTGGGTTAGCGGGTTTGTCGATACACAAACTAGCTTCCTACTTCTGCTCTTGCTGTTTTTGCTCGTCCTGGGCGCCATTCTCGATATCTTCTCGGCATTGGTTCTCGTCGTCCCATTGATTCTTCCGGTCGCGGCTCAGTACCAGGTCGATCCGATTCATTTGGGCATGGTGTTTCTCGCCGCGATGCAACTCGGCTATCTGACGCCACCTGTCGGCTTGAATTTGTTTATTGCGAGTTACCGGTTTGAACGGCCCATCACCGAAGTCTACAGCGCAACCTTTCCGTTCCTTGTGATCTTGTTGATCTCGGTAGTCGTCATTACTTTCTGGCCACAACTGTCGTTGTTGCTCGTCTAAGTCCGACGTGTCAACCGGTTTTCCGGTACTCTTTTTAGGAATCTTTGTTTAGCGAATCCCACCATGTCTGAAAAACCCAATGCATTCTTCCGTCTACTCGGCGGGATTTGGTCGGTCATCAACGGCCTTCGGAAAATTCTCCACCTCATCCTGTTGTTGGCCTTGTTTGTCATCATCATTCGAGTGTTGTCGCCGACGGATATTGTGCTGCCGACCAAAGCTGCTTTGGTGGTTGCCCCGCAGGGCGTTTTGACCGAGCAGTTGTCCGGAACGCCGCTGGATCGCGCTTTGGCCGAAGCGACCGGTGATCCGATTGTCGAAACGCTGGTGAGAGATCTTGTCGATGCCATCGACTATGCGGCAGCAGACGATGCGATCGAGCTTATGTATCTCCGGGCAGACCTGTTGGCAGGTGGTGACCTGACCAAGCTACGCACGGTAGTGCGTGCAATCGATCGGTTTCGCGAAAGCGGTAAGAAAGTGATTGCGTACGGCGGTTATTTTTCGCAGAGCGGCTACTACTTAGCGGCGCACGCCGATGAGGTGATCCTTGATCCTAGCGGCATTGTCATCGCGGATGGATTTGCGAGCTATCGCAATTACTACGCTGAAGCAATTGAGAAGCTCTCGGTCACCTGGAATATCTTCAAGGTTGGAACGCATAAGAGTTTTATCGAGCCTTACACGCGCTCCAGTATGTCGGACTACGACCGGGAGCAACGCTCTCGCTTGATCGGCGCGATCTGGTCGAGTTTCAAAAGCGATATTGAAACACGGCGCGGTCTCGAAGCAGGTACGTTGCAACGCATCACCGACGACATCGCGGAAACCCTCCGGCAGGTGGATGGCGACTTCGGTCAGTTTGCGCTGCAAAATGGCATGGTGGACGAATTGGCAACCGCCAGCGATGTCCGCCAGCGCATGATCGATCTTGTCGGTCCCGACGAAGATGATGAAGGCACGTTCGCCCAAGTTGGCTTCCGCACCTATTTGAGTGTCCAGCGAACGTTAGACCCTGAGATTGAAAAAGATGACGTTGTAGCTGTGGTGGTGGCGTCTGGCAGCATCGTTGATGGCAGTGCACCGCCGGGACAGATCGGCGGCGATTCAACTGCGCGGCTGTTGCGCAAGGCTCGGCTGGATGACAACGTGAAGGCGGTTGTCCTGCGCGTCGACTCGGGCGGTGGCAGTGCTTTTGCCTCGGAAGTGATTTCGGCCGAAATTCGCAGTCTCCAGGAAGCCGGTAAGCCCATCGTCGCGTCTATGGGCGGCGTCGCGGCATCGGGTGGTTATTGGATTTCCATGGCTGCTGATCATGTGGTCGCGCAGGAAAACACGATTACGGGTTCGATTGGGATCTTCGGCATGTTCCCAACATTCGAGAACTCGCTCGCCAGGTTGGGCGTCTACACCGACGGTGTCGGTTCCACTGAAATTGCAGGTGCGTTGCGGGCCGATCGAGCACTGACACCGCAGATCAAAGATGTCCTTCAGCAAAACATCGAACACGGCTACCGTGATTTCGTGGGTGGCGTGGCGAAGTATCGTGAGATGGATTTCGACGCGGTCGATCGAGTTGCGCAAGGGCAAGTCTGGATGGGGCCGAGCGCTTTGGGTCACGGTCTTGTCGACTCGATCGGCACCCTGCAAGACGCGGTAGCGCTCGCTGCCGAGTCTGCGCAATTGGCGGACGACGACTTCAGTGTCCGTTATATCGAACCGCAATTGTCGGATGAAGAGCAACTGCTGATGAGTCTGCTGGAAGGCAGTGCGCGCTTAGGTCTCAACGTCGCGCCACTCATGCGCCGCGGCGATGGTTTGCGGCGACTGGAGCGCACGCTTGAGTCGACTTACAACGAGTTCGCTCGGTTTAACGATCCGATGCATCGGTACGCGGATTGTTTCTGCAAGATCGAGTTTTAATCTAATGGGCTGGGCGGCGTTATGCCGCCCAGTCGAGAATGACCTTACCCGACTTGCCGCTGTCCATGATGCGGAATGCTTCCTCGTAATCGGACAACATAAACCGATGGGTGATTACGGGGGATAAGTCGAGACCGCTTTGTAGCATGCTGGTCATCTTGTACCAGGTCTCAAACATTTCGCGGCCGTAGATGCCCTTCAGCACAAGTCCTTTGAAGATTATCTGATTCCAGTCGACCGCCGTGTCGTCCGGCGGTATACCGAGTAGTGCCACGCTGCCACCATGGTGCATGACCCGTAAAAGTTCGCGCAGCGCGGATCCATTACCGGACATCTCAAGGCCGACATCGAAGCCTTCGGTCATGCCGAGCGACGCCATCGCATCGTCGAGCGTGCCTGTGCTGACGTTCAGCGTTAATGTTGCGCCCATTGCTTTGGCAAGTGACAGGCGATAGTCGTTGACATCGGTTACCACGATATGACGCGCGCCGACAAATTTGGCGATCGCTACCGCCATGATTCCGATGGGTCCGGCGCCTGTGATCAACACATCTTCGCCGACCAAATCGAACGACAAAGCGGTGTGAGTCGCATTGCCGAACGGATCGAGAATGGCGGCCATCTCGTCGCTCACGTCATCGGGCAACTTGAACACGTTGCTCGCGGGCACGGCGATGTATTCAGCGAAGGCACCGGGTCGATTGACGCCAATACCCACGGTGTTGATGCATAGGTGACGCCGGCCAGCGCGACAGTTCCGGCAGACGCCGCAAGTGATGTGGCCTTCTGCCGATACGCGATTGCCGAGCTCGAGCCCATAGACTTCGCTGCCCAACTCGACAATTTCGCCAGAGAACTCGTGTCCCACGGCCATCGGGACGGGGATAGTGGCTTTCGCCCAGTCATCCCAGCGATAGATGTGAATATCCGTGCCGCAGATGGCTGTGCGACGTACTCGGATCATCACGTCGTTCGGGCCTATGCTTGGCTCGGGAATGTCCTCCAACCAGATTCCAGGTTCGGCATGTTTCTTGGTCAACGCTTTCATGCTGCGTCTTTCCCAATGACACCAAACCGCTTGCCGACGGTCTCGAACGCGGCGATCGCGCGGTCGAGTTCTTCGATCGTATGTCCGGCTGACATTTGCGTGCGGATCCTCGCTTCGCCGCGTGGAACCACCGGGAACGCAAACCCGACGACGTACACACCCTCGTCCAGCAGCGCGTTTGCCATGTCCGTCGCGAGCTTCGCGTCGCCGAGCATGACCGGAATGATCGGATGCTTGCCCGGCTTCAAATCGAACCCGAGCGCAGTCATTTTGCTACGGAAGTATTCGGTGTTGCGCCACAAGCGCTGCTGCAAGCTGCGATCCGTTTCAATCAAGTCCAGAACGGCAATCGATGCGGCGGCGATCGTTGGAGCGAGCGTGTTGGAGAACAAATAGGGCCTGGAGCGTTGTCGGAGCCAGCCAACAATCTCTTTGCGTCCACTCGTATAGCCCCCAGACGCGCCGCCCAGCGCTTTTCCGAGGGTTCCTGTAATCACATCGATCTCGCCGATCAGGTCGTGATATTCGTGCGTGCCTCGCCCCGTGTCGCCCAAAAACCCGGTCGCGTGGCAGTCATCCATGAACGTGAGCGCATTGTGCTGTTTCGCGAGCTTAACGATTTCAGGCAAGTTGGCGATCGTGCCGTCCATTGAAAATACGCCGTCGGTCGCGACGAGTCGCATGCGTGCGCTGCTTGCATCCGTAAGCTTCGCCTCGAGGTCCGCCATGTCGTTATGGGCGTAGCGGTAGCGCTGCGCCTTCGACAAGCGGATGCCGTCGATAATCGACGCATGATTCAACGCGTCACTGATCACCGCATCCTCGGCGCCGAGGATCGTTTCGAACAAACCGCCGTTTGCGTCGAAGCAGGACGGATAGAGGATGGTGTCTTCGGTGCCGAGAAACTCGCTAATGCGGCGCTCGAGCTCGGTATGAATTGTCTGCGTGCCGCAGATAAAGCGCACGCTCGCCATGCCAAAACCCTGTGTGTCCAAAGCGGCATGTGCAGCGGCGATGATGTCCGGGTGGTTGGCAAGCCCTAGGTAGTTGTTTGCGCACAAATTGATGACTTCGCCACCAAGTCCATCGACGCCGATCGTGCCTTGCTGAGGGCCAACGATAGGGCGTTCCGTCTTGAAAAGTCCCTGATCTCGCAGGGCTTCGGTGTCATCGGCGAGTTGCTTGAGGAAGCGCTCGGTCACGGTATCATCTCCTGTGCTGCCAGAGCTTCATTCGGTGCCCCGAAATTATATCTCAGGAAACTATTCATGGCGGACGCGTTGCGTATCGACAAGTGGCTTTTTTTTACCCGGTTCTTTAAGACGCGCGGTCAAGCCAGCGCGGCGGTCACCGGGGGGCATGTTACCCGCGCGGGGGAGCGTGCCAAACCGGCGCAGCCGGTTCGGGTCGGGGATGCGCTTGCAATCACACGCGGTCGCTACACCTGGCATGTCGAGGTGGTCGAGATACCGAAACGGCGTGGCCCAGCTAAAGAGGCACAGGCATGTTATGTCGAGTCTGAGGCGAGCCGTGAGGCCCGCGAATCGCTGTCCCAGGCGCTGCGAAGCGATCGACTCGGTATGCCGCGGACAGACGGGCGGCCCGACAAGCACACGCGAAGACGGCTGCGTGAATGGAAAGACAGTCATGACGCGTGAGGCGCCAGGCGAGCTATAATTTACGCACGAGGCTCAGGCCATATTTTGCGTTATAGGTATTAGCTATGGTGACCGCACACCGTCCGACAGACACCTCACTTGATTTGAATGACGAGCGATTTGATGCGGACTACACGAAGTCCGACGCGACTGAAGGCCTACAAGGAGCTTACCTTGCGGATGAACAGACGCGGGTCGAATCGCTCTTAAGTATTGCCTCTGAATCGGATAGCGAGCGGGACAACATCCACAAAACTGCGTCTGGTCTCGTAGAGCATGTCCGTAAGCAAAACGAAGAGCGCAGTGGCATCGAGGCGTTCCTGCAGAAGTATGACCTGTCGAGTCAGGAAGGCATCATGTTGATGTGTGTCGCAGAGGCTTTGCTGCGGATTCCCGACAGCGAAACTGCAGATGCGCTAATCGCCGATAAAATCACTGCCGCTGATTGGTCTCGACATCTTGGATCCAGCGAGTCGTTGTTCGTCAATGCCAGCACATGGGGACTGATGCTGACCGGCAAGATGTTGACGCTGGACGAGGCCCACCAAAAAAATCCTCGCGAGCTGTTTAAGCGAATGGTGAGCCGAGCCGGGGAGCCTGTCGTTCGCAGTGCGATGCGGCAAGCGATGAAAGTCATGGGTCATCAGTTTGTGATGGGCCGAGATATCGGCAGTGCACTCAAACGTGCTGACAAGGGGAACAATCGAGACTACCGATACAGTTTCGATATGCTTGGCGAAGCCGCGCTGACTCGTGCCGATGCGCAACGCTATTTCAAGGCATACGAGGCTGCGATTGATGCCATCGGTGCCGCACCGAGTGGCGATGATATTTTCAGCACACACAGCATCAGTGTGAAGCTTTCCGCGTTACACCCACGCTACGAGTTCGCGCGACGTCAACAAGCCATGGACGAGCTTGCGCCGCAATTGCTGGCGTTGGCACAACGCGCGCGCGCCGTCGGTATTGGCCTGACGATGGATGCGGAGGAGGCGGACCGGTTGGAACTCTCGCTAGAGATTTTTGCATCGGTATTCGGCGACCCCTCCCTCGAAGACTACGAAGGCTTGGGGTTGGCAGTGCAGGCGTATCAAAAGCGCGGTGTCGACGTCGTGCGTTGGTTGATCGAGTTGGCGCGAACCGTTGGCCGGCGCATTCCAGTTCGGCTGGTTAAAGGCGCCTACTGGGATACGGAAATTAAGCATGCACAGGAACTCGGGTTGGCAGGGTATCCCGTGTTCACCCGCAAGGTGAACACAGATGTGAGCTACCTCGCGTGCGCGCGCTTGATGCTGGATGCTGCGGAACAGATCTATCCCCAATTCGCGACGCACAATGCGCACACACTGGCGTATGTGTTGCACCATGCGGGCGGTCGCTCGGACTATGAATTCCAGCGACTGCATGGCATGGGGGAGTCGCTCTACGCTACGGTGATTGATCCCGAAAGGTACAATCGCCAGTGTCGCGTCTATGCACCCGTGGGCAGTCACGAAGACTTGCTGCCGTATCTAGTGCGACGATTACTCGAGAACGGTGCGAATACCAGCTTCGTCAATCAGATCGTTGACCCTGACGAATCGATCGATGAGATTGTTGCAGATCCGATTCAGGCGGTGCGCGACCTCGATCAAATTCCTCATGAAAAAATTCCGCTGCCTTCCGCGCTATTCGGTGAGCATCGGAAAAACTCGGCTGGGGTCAATTTACCGGACCGGGAAGTCGGCCGTAGCTTGTACCAGGCCATGGCACCGTTCTTTTCCAAACACTACGATGTTCAGCCGGTGATCAACGGTTCGCGAGCGCAGGGGGGCGCGGTGAACTGCACCAATCCGTTTGATTCTGGCGATGTGGTGGGTGCGGTTGTTTTCGCGGACTCTGAGGTATCCGAGTCGGCCGTTGCCACGGCCGTTGAAGGCTTTTCGGATTGGGAATCGACGCCAGCAACGGATCGGGCGAAGGTTCTTGAGGCGGCGGCAGATTTGTTCGAATCGCAGCTGGCGGAGTTTTGTGCACTGTGCATTCGAGAAGCTGGCAAGACACTGCCCGATGCGATTGCGGAAGTTCGAGAGGCTGTCGATTTCCTGCGTTACTACGCGGCTGAAGCACGCCGTTTGTTCTCCGAGCCGACCGTGCTCGCTGGTCCGACGGGCGAACACAATGTGCACGGTATGCGGGGTCGAGGCGTGTTTGTTTGCGTCAGCCCTTGGAATTTTCCGCTGGCCATTTTTACGGGCCAAGTGGTGGCGGCCTTGGCGGCGGGCAACACGGTTGTCGCGAAACCGGCGGAGCAGACCAGTATTGTTGCCGCTCGCGCGTGCGATCTACTGTGGCAGGCTGGTGTTCCAGTTTCTGCACTGCAGTTCCTTCCTGGGGAGGGCGGCACAGCCGCTGCGACGGCCATCGCCGACGCCAGGGTGGCGGGCGTTGCGTTCACCGGTAGCACCGAGACTGCGATGACGATCAATCGCACCCTGGCGATGCGCGATGGCCAAATCGGCGCGCTGATCGCCGAGACCGGCGGGCAAAATGCGATGATCGTCGACTCGAGCGCTTTACCGGAACAGGTGGTTCAAGATGCGGTCATGTCCGGTTTTAATTCGGCAGGGCAGCGCTGCAGTGCATTGCGGGTATTGTGCGTACAGCGTGATATCGCGCCGCGAGTGATTGAGTTGCTCAAAGGCGCAATGGATGAGCTGAATATCGGCGATCCGCTCGATCTGAAGACCGACGTTGGACCGGTGATCGATGAGGCCGCCCGTTCGATTCTCGAATCCCATGTCGAGCGCATGCGTGAGGAGCAGTCCGTCTTGCACCAGTGCGTGTTGCCTGCGACAACCAAAGCCGGCGTGTTCTTTCCGCCAACTTTGATTCAAATCGACAGTCTGAGTGCCTTGCAGCGTGAGGTATTCGGCCCGGTTGTGCATATCTACCCGTTCGATGGCCCCGACCTTGCCAAGTTGGTCGCAGAGATCAATAGCACTGGGTATGGATTAACGTTCGGTGTGCATACACGAATTGATGGGCGGGCGGTCGAACTCGCTAGTGCCATCCGTGCCGGCAACGTCTACATCAACCGCAACATGGTCGGTGCTGTGGTGGGTGTGCAGCCTTTCGGGGGGCGTGGCTTGTCCGGCACAGGGCCTAAAGCGGGCGGACCAAACTACCTCGCCCGTTTCGGCACTGAGTACGCCATTAGCACGAACACCGCCGCCGTAGGTGGCAACGCGAGTCTGCTAAGTCTCGACTAGTGGTGGCAGTCGAGCACCGACTCAAAAATTGAGAAAGCCGCCGGTCGCTTGCAACGGCGCCTGCGACTTACCGTCCGTGACCCAAACGGCTAACGCCCGCTGGTCCGCTTTGATTTCCGACTCGGGGATATCCGTCGTCGCGGCGAAACCGGACGCAACGACGTTCAGCGGAATTGTTTGCAGATCCAAAACCACGAAATCATGTTCGAGATTGCGGCCGCGATTTTCCCCGGCGCCAACACTGGAGCTCAACGACATTCCGAGTAACGCCATATGCGCCAAAGGAATTGCTGTGTCCGTATCGCCGCTCCACCGTATGTCGACAGTCTTCGCTTTTACGTCGGCTTCCAACACGCCATGGGCACGATCATCTCGCGCCGGACGAGGCGTCGTGCGCCAGCGCCGCCATTCTCGTCCGTCGCTAAAGAAGCCAGGCGTGTAAACGACGCGTACGCCACCTTCCTCAGCGTAAATTCTTTGGCGCGTTGAGTATGTGCTCGAGGCGAATCGATCGTCCCAGCCGAGGTAATCCCAATAGTCGACATGAAACGCGACCGGCACAAACTCGTCCCACAGACCGTCGTCGGCCTTGAGCGTTGAGAGATAGCGATCGGCGGGTGGACAGCTACTGCATCCTTCAGAAGTAAACAACTCGATCAGTGCGACGGGCTTATCGCCGCTCGAGAACTGTAGCGTCGATCCCTCGCCGAAGGCGTTTCCTGCGAACAGCGCGAGCACCAAACCTAGAAAAACAGAACGCTTCATAGTGCGAGTTCCTGCAATACGTCGATTGAGTAGACCGCACTTCTGCCTATTTCGTTACAGCGGATTGTTCCTGGCGCCGCCACCTGGCACAACGTACGACCGGAATTGACGGTTTTGCGCATTCGAGAGCGTTTCCGGGCGCCCGGACAGTAAATGGAAATTCTCGAATCGCGCCTGACGGTTTTGCGGTCCGTTGATAGAAAAAATAGGGACGTATAGGCACAGAGATAAACAGTTCGGTGACAAATAGCCAATTGACCCTGTTCCTATGTGAGCAAGCATTCGTCAATGTCGCGCTGATGACCGCGATCTCATCTCTGACAACGCTATGATTCGATACGGATCATCTGACAGAGAACCAATGTTCATTCCGGTTTGTCTATGCTGTGGCGATGGAGATGACCGTCATCGATGCGCCACGGTCTATCGCGGGCCGCGTAGCAGCCCTCTGGGCGCTGCGCGGCGATCCGCTCGGCGAGTACGCAGGACTGCCCAAGCCATACGTTGAGCTTGTGGTGAGTCTCTGCGGCCATCATTTCTGGCATGACGGCCAGATGCGCTCACCGCTCAAGTTTCAGCACGGCTGGTTGATGCCTATCCAAAACGGGCCGCGATTTGCGACAACGATTGGCAGCCTGCACCTCGTCGGAGCGCGCATGCCCGTCGACACGGCCTGTGCGCTGTTCGGTCCTGGCATTCACGATCATGGATCGCTACCGATACCGCTGGATTGCCTTATCGGTCGCGAGGCCACCCTTCTGCGTGAACAGATGGCCGAGCAGACGTATGCACTCGCCCAGTTTCGGGTCATGGCGTCTTGGTTGTCCGATCGACTAGGGAACCCGCGTATTCGCCCGCTGCCATCCGCCGAAGCGTCGACGACTTGGCGCGTCGATACATTGGCGAATGCGATGGGCCTATCGTTGCGTGGGGTTCGGCAACATTTCCGCACGCAGTTCGGTATCGGGCCCAAATTTTGGCTACAACTCAACCGTTTTGATCAGGTCCTCGCAGCGGATATGCAGCATGAGTCGCTTGCAGCGTTGGCTGCAGACCTTGGGTTCACGGACCAATCCCATCTGACGACGGAATTCAGGCGCTTTGCCGGTCGCCCGCCATCCGAGTATGTGCGAACCCGTTCGACATCGCTCGCACCAGAAGCCGCACCACACTTTGTTCCGGAGGCCAACTAGTGCCGTTTTTTACAAGACGGTGCTGCGGTTGCGATGCGAGGATGATCTCGGACAACACGATTAGGGGAGTTTAACGATGAAATCTTGGATCAAAAAAATAGGCGCAATTATCGCCGGTGTTTTCGCGGGCGGGTTGACGATTGCGTTAGTCGAGTCGCTGGGCCACGCGGTGGTCGAGGGTCAGACGCTGTTCGTGATCGCAGCACTTGGGCTCGGTTGCGCGGCATTTGTCGGTGGTCTCGTGAGTCGGAAAATCTCTGGGCTCGGCTACACTGCTTGGATTATCGCGGGCACGTTGGCATGTCTGTCACTGGTCAACGTTTTCTCGTTCGCACACCCAGTGTGGTTTGTGCCGGTCGCCTTTGCGCTGCTCGCGGTAGGTGCCGCGGCATCGCTGCGAATCGGAAAGACACAGGAGTTGATCGCATGACGGACGCCACACTGTTTAAGAAATTAACGGATCTGTTTCGACCTTATGAGAAGGATATGCAGATCAAGACGGATACGGACGACAAGTACTACATCGAAGAGGCGCTATCGAGCGACAAGCTTCAGATGTTCGCGTCGGTTCAGATCAAGAAAAACTACATCAGTGTCTATCTGATGCCTGTGTATTGTCAGCCGGAGCTGCTCGAGGGCATCTCTGACGACCTGAAAAAGCGCATGCAGGGCAAATCTTGCTTCAATTTTACGCAGGACGAGCAAGTGCCATGGGCTGAGTTCAAAGCTTTGATCAAGCAGTCGCGCAAGGCGCTTTGAGCCATGCGTCGTCAGTGCGACCGCGCCGCAGCATGACTCAGTGGGTGATCACACCATTCGCGTTCTTTGGAAAGTCATAGCCGACCACGGAAGTCGCGACGAAACGTAGCTCATCCCATGCGGTGAGTTCCGCACTCACAGTGAGCATCGCCGCAGTCGGCATGTTGGTTACAAGACCATCGCTCAATCGCTCCGCCAACTCGGAGATCCCTGGATTATGACCGACCAATAGCAAGTGATGGAACTGAGGATCTTGCTCGGCCAGCACTTTCAGAATTTGCTCAGGGCGCGCGTGGTACAAGGCCTTCTCCACTTGGATGAACTCAATCGGGAAACCCAAAGACTGGGCAACATGCCGGGCTGTGTGTCGGGTTCGCATCGCAGAACTGGTCACCAATCCGGATGGTCGAATACCGCGCTCTCGGAGTCTGCGTCCCATCTCGGGCGCGTCGCGTTCGCCTCGAGCGTTCAACGGTCGGTCATGATCGGGGAGTTCTGGGTTGTCCCAACTCGACTTGGCATGGCGGAGCAGTGTCAGGGTTTTTGCGCGGGGCATCTCAGTACATCATGCCGGTTTGGAGCCGTGCTTCGTCACTCATCATCATGTGATTCCACGGCGGGTCGAACACGAGCTCGACCAACACGTCATTGACTGTTGGGACAATCGCTACTTTCTGGCGCACATCTTCAATGAGAATGTCTCCCATGCCACACCCGGGTGCGGTCAGTGTCATATCGACCTCGACCCGGCGGTCCTCGCCGGTCTTAGAAACCTCCACGCGGTAGATGAGTCCGAGCTCAACAATATCGACAGGGATTTCCGGGTCATAGCAGGTCTTTAATTGTTGCCAAATGATCTGCTCAAAGTCCTCGTCGCTGATGTTGCTTGGAACCTCAGGCGGTTTCACGGGCTCTTTGCCGAGAGCGTCGGCGTCCTTACCGTCGACCCGAAATAGACTGCCATCGACGTAGACGGTGAAGTTTCCGCCAAGACCCTGAGTGATGTACCCGTTGGTGCCTTTGCGCAGCGTGACTTGCATTCCGGCCGGAATAATCACGGCTGCTACGTCGCGTTCTAGGGTGAAGGGTTCGCTGTCGTTCGAGTACATCGACTACTCCGTTGAAATTCTCTCGTCTCGGCCGTCCAGAGCGGCGGCCATCGCTTGCCATGCCAGCGACGCGCATTTTACGCGACTGGGGTATCGCCGAACTTCCTTTAACGCGGCAATCGGCAAGTCAACCAGCATGTCCGGGAGCGCTTCATCTGCCGAGTCACTCAGCATCTGTCGCACACTCTCCGTCAGTACATTCGCTTCGGGTAAATCCAGCCCAGACAGAAGTTCTGCGAGCATTGACGCAGATGCTACGCAGATTGCGCACGCGGTCGCTTGGAACGACACGTCCACAACCTGCCCGTCCTTGAAAGTGACAAACAGCTCGAGTTTGTCGCCGCACAGCGGATTGTGCCCCGGTACGTGGATGGTTGCATCGTCCACCCGCCGGAAGTGTCTCGGTGCTTTGGCGTGCTGGAGCACCTGTTCGCGATAGAGCGCCGCTGCAGTCACTGGAATAACTGTCGCACCGTCGCGAGTGCTTCTATTAAGGCGTCGATATCCTCGCGCCAGTTGTATAGGGCGAGTGAAGCGCGAGCGGTTCCAGGAACCTCAAGCCGGTCCATGATGGGCATCGCGCAATGGTGACCGGTTCGGACCGCAACGCCTTTCTGATCGACAATCGTGCCGAGGTCATGCGGATGCACATCGCGCATCAAAAACGACACGACGGACGCTTTTCGGGGAGCCGTTCCAATCAACTGTATATCTGGTTGCGCCAAGAGCCGGTCGGTTAGATAGTCCAACAGTACCCGCTCATAGCGCTGGATGTTGTCCACACCGATACCCTCAAGGTAGTCGATGGCGGCAGCCAGGCCGATCGCACCCGCGATGTAGGGGGTTCCAGCTTCGAACTTGTACGGAAGCGCGTTGTAAGTCGTGCCTTCGAAGCTCACCGTGTCGATCATATCGCCGCCACCTTGCCAGGGCGGCATGGCGTCTAGAATCGATTCGCGCCCCCAGAGAACGCCGATGCCTGTAGGGCCTGTCATTTTGTGCGCAGAGAATGCGAAAAAGTCTGCGCCAAGCGCTTGCATATCCATCGCCGCGTGCGGTGCATGCTGCGCGCCATCCACAAGCACAGTGATTCCATGCTGTTTCGCTGCGGGAATGATCTCATCGAGTGGCAGAATCGTGCCCAGCGCGTTGGAGACCGACGCGATCGCGAGCAGACGAGTGCGCGGCGTGAAACACTCGATCACTCGTTCAGCGAGCACCTCGCCGTTGGATTCGACAGGCGCAACGACCAGTCGTATACCGAGACGTTGTTCGAGCATCTGCCAAGGCACAATGTTCGCATGGTGTTCCAAGTGTGTAATGACAACTTCATCGCCGCGCTGCAGGTTCTCATAGCCCCAAGCATTGGCCACTAGGTTGATCGCTTCGGTTGTCCCCCGAGTAAACACAATTTCGTTCACTGAGGACGCGTTCATGAAGCGACGGACACGTTCGCGCGAGTTTTCATACGCGTCGGTGGCTCTATGGCTCAACGTGTGAACACCGCGATGGACGTTGGCATGATCGTGCGCTTCGTAGTGGCGCATTGCCTCGATAACCGCTGACGATCGTTGCGATGAGGCAGCGCTGTCCAAAAACACCAGTGGCTGTCCGTTGATGTCTTGGTCGAGCGCCGGGAAATCGCTGCGGTAGCCCCGCATGACCGCTTCAAGTTCCGCGTCCGAGAGTCCGGTTGCGATCGGTTGCGCACTCATGTGATCAATTCCAGCGCGGTAAAGTCTGGAATTTCCGCAGCGATCGTACGATCGGCAAGGTGTCGAAGTGAGGCGTCGCTGAGATTCGCGGTGAGTTCGCGACAAAACGCATAAGTTAATAGTTGGGTTGCCGTGGCCTCGTCGATTCCGCGTGCACGCAGGTAGAACAACGATTGCGGATCGAGCTGACCTACCGTCGCACCGTGAGCGCATTTCACATCGTCTGCATAAATCTCGAGCTCGGGTTTGGTGTCGATTTCGGCATGATCCGACAACAGCAAATTGGCATTGGATTGCGCGGCATCGGTGCCGTCTGCACCGACGTGCACCATGACCTTGCCGTTGAAGACACAGCGGGATCGATCACGCAGGATTCCGCGGTAGTTCTCCCGGCTCACGGTGTCGCGGGCCACATGATCCACTTGCGTGTGGTTGTCGATGTGCTGGCGATCGTTACTCAAGTAGACACCATCGAGATAGGCCGCAGCATTGCTGTCATTTAGGCGAAGGTTGAGTTCGTTGCGCACCAGCTTGCCGCCGGTATCTAGCGTCAACGTGTGGCAACTTGCCCCTGCGGCAATATCGGCGTCGATTCGCGTGAATACCAACGATGCGTCGCCGGTGGTTTGCAGGCGTGTGTGGGTCAGAGTTGAGTTCGGTTCAAGGTTGATCGATGTCACCAAACTCAGCATTTGAGACTGTACGGAGGCGCTGATCAAATGGTCAGCAATCTTCACATCAGCGCCTTCGGAGACATGAATATGCAATCGCGTTTGCGCCATCGTATTTTCTGCGAGCGGAAGGTGAACGCAATGCAGCGTTTCTTCAGTCTGGCCTTCTACCGAAATCTGGTAGCGCCCCTGTGTCGCTATGGTGTTTAGCCACACCAACGCGTCCGCCGGGTCATCCAGGACGCCAACCATCGGCGCGACGTCAATCGGACGAATCGAAATCCCTGCTGGCAAGCTACTGAGATTGGGTAGGTACTCGCCGCCGCCGAATACGGCGCAGTTCGTAAGTCCCGTATCCTTTTGCCATTCGGCAAGTGCAGCGGCGGCATCACCGCCACGAACGTCGGACTGCAGGGCTTGCGTCGCGTAGTCAGCAAACACGTCGCTACGCGTGTAGCGCCATCGCTCGACACGGCGCGCTGGAAACCCGAGTGCGGACAACGCGGCGATCGCCGCGCGTTCAGGCTCGCCGTCGCGATGTGCTAGCCCTTGGATGGATTGGAGTAGGGGATCGACGCTCATGCAGCCGCTTCCTCCAGGACCCAGTCATAGCCTCGGGACTCGAGCTCAAGCGCTAACGACTTATCGCCCGAGCGAATAATCTTGCCGTTCGCAAGGACGTGCACGAAATCCGGCTCGATGTAGTCGAGTAGACGTTGGTAATGAGTCACCATAAGAAACGCACGGCCAGGGTCACGCAGTGCGTTGACACCTTCGGCGACGATTTTCAGTGCATCGATGTCCAGGCCGGAGTCGGTTTCGTCGAGCACGCACAGTGAAGGTTCAAGCACCGACATTTGGAACACTTCGTTGCGCTTTTTCTCACCACCCGAAAACCCTTCGTTGACACCTCGATTCAGGAAGCCGGGATCCATTTGCATTGATTTCATTTTTTCGCGGGCGAGTTTCATGAAGTCAACCGCGCTGAGTTCGGGTTCGCCGCGTGCTTCTCGGACTGCATTCAAAGCCGCCCTCAACAAGTAGGTGTTGTTCACGCCAGGAATTTCGACAGGATACTGAAACGCCAAGAACAGACCCGCTCTTGCCCGCTCTTCGGGTTCCAGCTCGAGCAAATCCGTGTTTTGGAACTCGACGCTGCCGCCGGTCACGGTATAGTCATCGCGCCCTGCGAGAACGTTGGCCAACGTACTCTTGCCGGACCCGTTAGGCCCCATGATGGCGTGTACTTCGCCGGGCTGGATGGTCAGGTCGAGTCCTTTCAGAATCTCCGTGTCACCCACATTGGCGCGAAGTGATTGAATCTTGAGCATGGTTGGTTCCTTTATCCGACAGCGCCTTCCAGGCTGACGTTCAATAGAGCTTGGGCTTCGACCGCGAATTCCATCGGCAACTCGCGAAACACGTCTTTGCAGAATCCGTTGACGATTAAATTGACCGCGTCTTCTTCGCCGATCCCGCGTTGGCGGCAGTAAAACAGCTGGTCCTCACCAATACGCGATGTTGTCGCCTCGTGTTCGACTGTGGTGCTGGCATTACGTACCTCCATGTACGGGAACGTATGCGCTCCACATTCCGAACCGATCAGCAGCGAATCGCACTGCGTGTAGTTTCTCGCGCCGGTGGCTTGGGGCATGACTTTGACCAGTCCGCGGTAGGACTGTTGGGCTCGACCCGCCGAGATACCTTTGGAGACAATGGTACTGCTCGTGTTTTTGCCGATATGAATCATCTTGGTGCCGGTGTCCGCCTGCTGCAGATTGTTGGTCACCGCGACGGAATAGAACTCACCTTTGCTGTCATCCCCACGGAGAATGCAACTCGGGTACTTCCAAGTGATGGCGGATCCGGTTTCGACCTGGGTCCACGAGATTTTCGATCGTGCTTCGCGGCAGTCACCGCGTTTGGTGACAAAATTGTAGATGCCGCCGCGACCTTCCTCGTCGCCGGGGTACCAATTTTGTACCGTCGAGTACTTGATCTCGGCATCTTCGAGGGCGACCAGTTCGACCACCGCGGCATGCAGCTGATTCTCATCTCGCATCGGTGCGGTGCAGCCTTCCAGATAGCTCACATGGCTACCGCGATCTGCGACGATCAAAGTGCGTTCGAATTGCCCTGTGTTCATTTCGTTAATACGGAAATACGTCGACAGTTCCATTGGGCACCGGACGCCGGGCGGAATGTACACGAAAGAGCCGTCACTGAAGACTGCGGAGTTGAGCGCGGTGAAGTAGTTGTCTGACCTCGGCACGACACTCCCGAGATATTTTTGAACGAGCTCGGGATATTCGCGGACTGCTTCCGAGAACGAACAGAAAATCACCCCTGCCTCAGCCAGCTTATCGCGGAACGTAGTGGTCACCGACACCGAATCAAACACGGCGTCAACGGCGACCCCCGCAAGGCGCGCGCGTTCATGCAAAGGAATGCCAAGCTTGTCGTAGGTCTCAAGTAACTTCGGATCAACCTCATCGAGACTCTTAGGTCGATCGTCATCGGACTTCGGCGCGGAGAAGTAAGAGATCGCTTGGTAGTCGATGGGGGGGTACTCGACGTGCGCCCATTCCGGCTCCGTCATCCCTTTCCATATCTCGAACGCTTGCAGCCGCCAAGCCAGCATGTACTCGGGTTCCTGCTTGCGCGCAGAGATAGCCCGGATGACATCTTCATTCAGCCCGGGTGGCAATGTATCCGAATCAATGTCGGTGACGAATCCATGTTGGTACTTTTTGCCAACAAACTCGCGCGCATCGGCGCCGTCAGTACTCATCGCAGTGTGTCCTTATGCAGAATTCGATCAATCGGCAGCAACGGAATCTCCTCGGGAACCGAACGTTCGCCTTTGAGATCGGTCAACGAGATATGTGTCAGCGCTGCTCGGATGCTGGAATTAATTTGTTGCCATTGAGAGCCCACGCCGCAAACCGGCTCGAGCTCGCAAGCGTGCCCGGCCGTTGCGCATTCTGTGATGGCGACAGGGCCTTCGATCGCATCGATGATCTCTGCGGCGCTAATCGCGTCGGCGGACCGGGTGAGGGAGTACCCACCGGTGGCACCGCGCCTTGCGCTAACCAGGCCGGCGCGTGCCATGCCTTTCAGCAGCTTGCTGACGGTTGCAATGCCCAGCCCGGTTTGCCCGGCAATCTCGCTCGCGGAAATCGGTCGGTTCGGGTCATCGGACAGATGGGCCAACACCACCGTCCCGTAGTCAGTCATTTTGCTGATTTTGAACATCGTTTCGATATTCGGAACTCTAAAGCGTACTATTTTAGTCCTGTTTAAATCAGGACGGCAAGCAGTGGGTGTGTTGTTATAATGCGAACAACGAACAGGCGTAGCTCCGCGGAACGGCTGGAGGTAACCCAAGACCTGTCTCCAAAATGCAACAGGCCCACGACCGACGGTGGTGGTTCCGGGGACATATATGCTGTCTGACAATGTGGTTGAGATCGAGGATCTGCACTACTCGCGCGGACCCAGAGAGATTTTTAGTGGCCTTAACCTTGCGATCCGGCGTGGAGAGGTGACGGCGATCATGGGCCCGAGTGGCACCGGCAAGACAACCCTATTGCGGTTGATCACGGGCCAGCTGGTGCCCGATCGCGGCAGAATTCGGGTCGATGGCGAGTGGTTGGATCAGTTGCGCCGGCCGGGTTTGTACGACTTGCGCCGCCGCATCGGGATGCTGTTTCAAAATGGTGCGTTGCTGACCGACTTCAATGTTTTTGAGAATGTCGCGTTCCCGCTGCGCGAGCACTTCGATCTTCCCAATCGTTTGATCCGCCACATCGTGCTGACCAAGCTGCACGCTGTGGGGCTGCGCGGTGCGGCTTACATGGAGCCCGGTGAGTTGTCGGGCGGCATGGCACGCCGCGTCGCACTGGCCCGAGCGATGGCAACCGATCCAAAGATTTTGATTTATGACGAACCGTTCGTTGGCCTCGACCCGATTTCAATGGGCGTCATTGTGCGGTTGGTGCGTCGCATGAACGATGCGTTGGGGATCTCGTCGATCGTGGTGAGTCACGATGTGCAGGAGCTCAGTTCGGTAGCCGACTCCAGCTACCTCATATCTGAGGGAAAAGTCGCCGCTGGTGGCAGCCCCGACGAATTGCACAATGCGCAGTCGGAGCTGGTGCGTCAGTTTATGCACGGCATGGCCGATGGTCCGGTGCCGTTTCATTTTCCCGCCGAAGACTATACGTCGCAGCTGTTTGACGACGGACGCGTGCCAAAGGATCGACAAGATGATTCGTGATCTTGCAGAGACATTCGGCGGTTTCGTTCGGACGTTTGGCGCCTCGCAACTGTTTTTCGCGCGTCTGCTGGCAGAATCGCCGCGCGTGTTGTTACGACCATCGTTGGTGTCCAAACAGGTCTACAACGCCGGAGCGTTGTCGCTGGTGTTGATTATGGTTTGCGGCTTTTTTGTCGGGGCTGTGATCGGCTTACAGTCGTATTCGAACCTCGCTCGATTCGGCGCGGAAGACCAGGTGGGACCGTTCTCCGCGCTGGCCTTAATGAAAGAGCTCGGCCCCGTGATAACGGCGTTGTTGTTCGCTGGTCGAGCCGGTACTGCGCTCGCTTCCGAGATCGGACTGATGCGTGTCACCGATCAACTATCGGCAATGGAAATGATGGCAATCGATCCGGTAGTAAGAGTGGCGGTACCGCGGTTCTTAGGCGGTGCATTCTCGCTGCCTCTGCTCGTTGCGATATTTACGAGCATAGGGATTCTGGGTGCCTATGTCGTTGGTGTGCCATTGATGGGACTCGATTCGGGTGCGTTCTGGTCCGAGATGAAGCAGGGCGTGGCTCAAGCCGACATCTGGGAAGGCATTATCAAGAGCATCGTGTTTGGCATCGCCGCGAGTCTTATCGCGGTCTGGGAAGGCTATAACTGTCAGCCAACCGCCGAGGGTGTCGGTCGTGCGACAACGAGAACGGTGGTGATTTCGGCGGTCGTCGTGTTGATTTTCGACTTCATGATTACGGCAATCGCAATTACTTGAGGAAGTTGCTATGCAACAAACAAAGTCAGTAGAGATTGGTACGGGCGCATTTGTCTTACTGGGCTTCGCAGCCTTATTTTTCCTAACCACACAGACGTCGAACTTGCAGAGTTTTGACGATGGTTACTTTGATGTCACTGCCCATTTCGACAATATCGGCGGCCTTAAAGTGCGATCGCCGGTGAGCATGGCCGGGGTCAAAATCGGCCGTGTGCAATCCATTGAGTTCGATCGCGAGCGCTTTGACGCGCTGGTGGTGCTTCGAATTGATGCAAAGTACGACCAAATTCCTGATGACAGTGACGCCAGCATTCTTACGGCCGGATTACTTGGGTCGCAGTATGTCGGCTTGCAACCCGGCGGTTCGGACCTATATCTCGAAGAGGGCAGTGAGCTTGAGTTCACTCAGTCGGCCATCGTGCTCGAGAATCTAATCGGCCGTTTTTTGGTGAACGCAGGCGGTAGCGACTAGTCGAACCTCTAAAGCGACCGACTAGGAATCCAAGGACATGACTATGATCAAACGAAGAAAACAAACACTGGGCATTTGGATCGCAGCAATTGCCGCGATGGCGCTGAGCATGCCTTCGTACGCACAAGAGGACGTCACACCAATGGATGTGGTCAATGGTGCGATTGAAGACATCAAGGCCGGTCTTGCGGATAACCGACAAACCTACCTCGATGACGAAGCGGCGTTGATCGAATGGGTCGATAGCTTGCTAGCCCCAAGATTTGATCGTAACTACGCCGGGCGGCTGGTGTTAGCAAGACACTGGCGCGGTGCGAGCAATGATCAGAAGCGTCGATTCATTCAAGGTTTTTACAACGCGATGTTGAGCCGTTATGCGACCGGCATTCTCGAATTCCGCGAAGATCGACTCAAGATTCTCCCGCAGCGTGGGGAGTCCAAAGAAAATCGGGCGACGATCTATACCGAGGTGACGTTAGACGACGGCAGCTCCGTGGTGGTCGAGTATCGAATGGTCAAGCGTGGAGACGCGGGCTGGCAGGTCTTTGATGTGTCCATCGACGGCATCAGCTACGTTCGCAACTTCCGAGCGGAAATCGATGCGGAGATCAAGAAGACCAGCTTGGATGCGGTCATCGAACGTCTTGAATCAGAAGCGAAGCTAACTGACGAGGCTGCGTAGTGCGACCAAAAATTGCACCGGGACCGGAAGAGGGCAGCTTTACGATCGAGGGCGAACTTACGTTCGATACGGTCGGTAGCTTGCTCGACTTTGGCACCAAGCAGTTCGAACCGCATAGTCATATCGTCGTCGATCTGTCCGGAGTTGAAGAGGCAGACAGCGCAGGGCTGGCCCTGTTGATCGAGTGGGTGACGTGGGCCAACCACAGCGTCCGAGAGATGGTGTACGAGAACGTCCCAGAGCGGCTCTTGAACATCGCTGCAATCAGTGAAGTCGAGGGCCTATTGGGCGCTGGCGAAAGATGGAGCGGTTTTCTCTAGGGTCTAGAGATCGTCGTCGAAACTGTCCAGATCGTCGTCAAACCCTTCTTCAAGCTCGAACTCATCTTCGGGTTCGGGCGGTTGCCCGTCGTAGATCACGAAATTCCTGTTCTGTAGATAGGCTTCGCGTACGAAAATGTACGGGTCATTGGATGCTGCGATTTGGCCGTCGAGTGCCAACAGGCTAGCCCGTGCTTGGATAATCTGAAGGATAAAAGACTTATCGCGGATGCCAGTGTCATCGATCAAATTACGGCCGTGCAGTAGTTGGTTCGGGATCAAGCCGACACCGCCGCGCACGGTGCTGGGTCCCCAAAACGGCAGCACGATATAGGGCCCGCTCGGAACCCCCCAGACAGCCATGGTCTGGCCGAAGTCCTCGCTATGCTTGTCCAGCCCAGCGGCGGTCGCGGGATCGAAGATACCCGCTATCCCAACGGTTGAGTTCAACAAGAACCTGCCGGCGTCCGATAACGCGTCAACCGGCTTGCCTTGCAGCAAGTTGTTGACCATGGTGATTGGCGTGCTCAAGTTGGCGAACACGTTGGAGACACCGCGCTCCACTGGGTCGGGTGTAATGAACCGGTAGCCTTTTGCCAACGGCTTTAGCAAGACACGGTCAAGGCCGTTATTGAATCCATAAATTGAACGGTTTACAGGTTCCCATGGATCGCCTGTCGAAATTTTCTCGCCCTGCGACGCGCAGGCCGATAATCCGACTAGCAAGGCTGCGGCGATTACGCCGCGTTTGATGAAGTTCCGTTGCATCGTATTACAGTGCCTTCCAGGACGTGACGAAAAAAGGGGCTAACAACCTCAAGAGCGGCCGGGGTCACGACGCACCTCGAGCCGCTGCTCCTCAGACAGGTATTCGCTGACAAAGTCCGCTCGCGCGAGAAAACGTGCTCTTTGAATGTCCGAAACACCGGCAAGGCGCGACGCGCGTCGTAGCAATATGACAGCCTGCACAAGGTTCCCCGTCATAATGTTGTATTCGGCCATGTAGTAGTGCGCCTCGGCGATTTCTCCAGCATCGATCGCGGCGCGCGCGATTAGACGGACCTGCTCCGGTGTCGGTGGCACGGTGTTGAGCAAGTCCAGCAACAAGTCGTGTGCGGCTTCAGCTCGACCAGAATCGAGAAGAACGGTTGCATGGCGAATCGTCAGCGGCACATTGCGCGGGAACAGGCGCTGCGCACGCTCCAGCGTTTCCAGCGCACGGGGTAGATCGTCCGCCGCAACGAGCGCCTGGGCGAGGCCAATGTGATAGGCGATCACTTCTTGTTGGTCTTCGATCAAAGCCTCGAAGATGTCTCGTGCTTTTTCCGGCTCATCATCGGCGAGAGCCACAAGCGCACGACCATATTCACTGGCGTCGCTATCATCCTGGAAATACGCCAACGCCTGAACAGGGGACTCGCTATACAGTGCGTGCGTGCGCGCCTTCATCAACCCATAGCTGACACTCTCCTCGCGTTCCGCGGTTGGAGTGATCAGGCGAGCACGCGCTTTGGCTTCGGCCGTTCGTGAGCTCGACACAGGGTGGGTGCGCAGATACTCGAACTGATTCAAGCTCTGATTCAAGGAGCTGTTGGTTCTTCGGCCCATACGGGCAAAGAAGTCGGCCATGGCGTTGGCTTCGAAACCTGCCGCAGCCAGAGTCGATATGCCGATACGATCTGCCTCGTATTCGTAGCCGCGAGTGAAGTTGATCTGATTTTGAATGCTGACGGCTTGGGTGGTTGCCAATGCGCCTTCCAAGGCCTCGCCGCCAGCACCGGTGGCGGCACCGAGAGCAATTGCGCCCAGCAACGCGGCCATCGTCAGAATGCTCGCTCTGGAGTTGTCATGGATCGTTCTCGCGATATGTCGCTGGGTGACATGTGCAATCTCATGCGCAAGGACGCTGGCAAGTTCATCCTCTCCACGGGTGAGCTGAATCAGGCCGGTATGTACGCCGATGTAGCCGCCGGGTAGGGCGAAGGCGTTAACGGAAGGGTCGGCAACCACGAAAAACTCGAAGCTGTAATCGCCGTTGTTAGCGTGGCCGACGAGCTCATTGCCGATCGCATTGATGTATTCGGTCAGCTCCGGATCATCGACCACTAGTTCTTGCTGGTAGAACATCCGCATCATTTGGCGACCAATGCGGGCTTCTTCGGTGCGCGGCAACAACGCGTCGGCTGGACTGCCGATGTTGGGAAGCTCGAAGTCTTGTGCCGTTGCTGTGGGCGCAGCCGAGCCCGCGATGACTACCATGGCGGTCGTCGCAACGATTGTGAGCAGTGTTCGTAAGACTCCCATCGCGTGTTCAGACCACCAAAAGTAGCCGGTGTTCCCCGCCGCTCTATTAAGCTTTCGCCAGCGCTTTGGCGGTCTCAAGCACCGCTTCCGCGTGGCCTGCGACTTTGACCTTACGCCATTGTTCGCGAAGTTTCCCATCCGCGTCGATTAAAAAGGTGGATCGTTCGATGCCCATCACCTTCTTGCCATACATGTTTTTCTCTTTGATGACGTCAAAATAGCTGCACAGCGCCTCGTCGCTATCGGAGATCAGCTCAAATGGCATGTCAAATTTCGCCTTGAACTTTTCGTGCGAGGCGAGTGAATCTCGCGAAACGCCGAAAATCAGGGTGTTAGCGCGTTTGAACCGGCCGTGCAGCGCCGCAAAGTCCTTGCTTTCGTTGGTGCAACCCGGGGTGTTGTCTTTCGGATAGAAGTAAATCACCACCTGTTTGCCGCGTAGCGATTTGAGGTGGACCTCGGTGTCGCTGGTTGCAGCTGCCTTGAAGTCTTTGATGACGCGGTTCAGGGAGGGTCCGGACATTAGTCGCTCCTATACTTTAATGGGTTCCAGGATTCCGTCGATGTTCATGTGGTCGCAGAACTGCATGAACTCCTCGCGAAGCGGTGCGATCGACGTATCGGCAGGGACATGGACAGTTGCCTGGACGCTGAACATGGGTGCGCCAGTGTGGGCAGCCGGGTAACTTCGGGTGTTCAGCTCACCGATATCAACCTTTCTTGAGCTGAAGAAACCTGACACGTTGTAGACGATGCCTTCTTGATCGAGACAGACGATGTCCACCGCGTACGGGATCATTGGCGTTGCGTCCGATTTTTTCGACGTCTTGCGCAGGGTGATCGCTAGCTCGGCGCTCTCCCCAAATTGTGCCAACGCGGACTCAAGTTTGCCGATCGTGTGCCAGTGGCCCGACACCAACAGCAGCATCGCGAACTCGCTGCCGAGGCTCACCATACGACTTTCCAGGATGCTGCCCTCGTTCTTGAGAACCACCTGGGACAGATCATGGACGACGCCCGTGCGGTCAGCACCAACGGCGGAAATAACGATAAGTTGTGACATAAAACCAGCGCAGCGAAGTCGCGGCCCTATCCGGGAAACCCTTGATTGTACGCGCAATCCCGCTTGCCGCGAAGTCATACGTACGATTAAACTCCCGCCCTTGAATTTTCGGAGCCCCGCATGTTTTCTGGCAGTCTCGTCGCACTCATCACGCCATTCAGCGATGGCGGGGCGGTCGACTATTCGACGCTCAAGCGACTGATCGATTGGCATGCGAGCGCCGGGACCGACGGTTTGGTCATCGGCGGGACCACCGGCGAGTCCGCCACGCTGACGCGCGACGAGCACGCGGAGCTCGTTCGTCGCAGCGTCGAGATGAATGCCGGGCGGATGCAGATACTCGCGGGCACGGGTTCGAACTCTACGGATCAATCGGTCGATTTATCTCGCGCAACGGATATCGACGGAATCGACGGGTTTCTGCTGGTCGTGCCTTACTACAACAAGCCGCCGCAGCGCGGGTTGATAGCACACTTCACGGCCATTGCGGATGCGGTGAGCAAGCCCATCATGCTCTACAACGTACCGGGTAGAACGGTCGGGGATATGTTGCCGGAGACGGTTGCGGTGCTCGCGGAACACCCGCGAATTGTTTCGATCAAAGATGCGACGGGGGACCTCGATCGGTTGGCGGCTCAGCAGTCTGTGTGCCCGGATGACTTCACGTTTTTCTCCGGGGATGATTTTACGAGTTGCGAGTTTATGTTGCGTGGCGGCCATGGTGTTGTCTCTGTAACCGGCAACGTCGCACCGGCCTTGATGAGCAAGATGTGCCGGCATGCACTGCACGGCAAAAAGAAAAAGGCCAAGTTGATCGATGCAAGGCTTGCGGCATTGAACGAAGCGATGTTCGTCGAGTCGAACCCGATACCTGTGAAGTGGGCGTTGCACCAACTGGGCTATGGAGATGGATCCATTCGATCTCCGTTGGTTACGTTGGATGCGGTGCATCACGACCAGGTCGTCACAGCTATGAAGAATGCGGATCTAATATGAGAACTATAGTGTTGGCGGCGCTGACCGCGTTAGCGACGGGTTGCGCGGGTGTGACTGAGTGCGAGAATCGGACTGACTATCAAGGCGTCGAGCAAACGCCACCGATCCGTATTCCGGACGCTCTGGAAGACTTGCCGTCAGAGTCGCGGCTGGAGATCCCGACGGCTGCAACGCCGCCCGATGTGAGCGGTGAGTGCTTGGAAAAGCCGCCGAGGTATGAAACCGGCGAATAGCCCTGTAGCATTCGCCTCCCGCCAACGAACATCCAGTGCTCGCCTGGACGAATCGGCAGGATTGCCGATCTGGACGCACGGCTCGTAGAGACGGGCGCCCGCAGGGCGAGTGTACGAGTGTTGCCATACCGGGGGTTCGAGCCGAGCCCGGCGCAGCCGGCGCGAGACCGAGGAGACGCAAAGCGTCGACTCAATCCCCCCAGGACGCTGGTTGAACGTCCGGGGTGGGAACAAAAATTCGGAGAGGTGGCTGAGTGGTTTAAGGTGCTCGCCTGGAAAGCGAGTGTACGGTGATACCGTACCGGGGGTTCGAGCCGAGCCCGGCGCAGCCGGCGCGAGACCGAGGAGACGCAAAGCGTCGACTCAATCCCCCCAGGACGCTGGTTGAACGTCCGGGGTGGGAACAAAAATTCGGAGAGGTGGCTGAGTGGTTTAAGGTGCTCGCCTGGAAAGCGAGTGTACGGTGATACCGTACCGGGGGTTCGAATCCCCCCCTCTCCGCCACACTACAAAAGCCCCGATTGGGGCTTTTTCGTTAGCGAGCAAAATGAATCTTTCAAGTTGCCAAATGTGGAGTTTCTGGACTTTGTTTCTCGTCTTTGTAGTTTGGATCGGTAGCGCGATGTACGCTGCCGCCAAGGACTCGCCGTCAACGTATCAAGAATGGCAGAAACGGTATTTTTGGTTTGTTAACGCCGGTTCGCGTGCGCACGAGGGAGCTGAAGACAGACCGCAGTACGCGGCATTTGAGCAAACTTATCGAGGCTTCCAAAGGTTTCGCGAACCGTTTGTGATCGTGAGGATTTCTCTGACTCTGGTGTTTGTTGTCTGCACATTCGGTTAGTCAGGTTGGCCGTGTTTTTCCTGCGCACCAACGAAGCCATGCACAACTGTTAGTTTGACTGGCGCTCACGCTGTTGGATCGAGTCCGCATCCGCAAAGCTGTACCATCACAAGGCGCTCCATAAGCTACTTGTAGGGACCTCTATGCTTCGTCTTCTTGTTGCATTGCTCGCCAGCTCTTTCTTGACGCAAACGTCTGCCGCATCCACTCACACCGATCTCGTTGATCTCTTTGAACAATGGCGGGCATTCGAAACGCCTCCATTGCTCAACGGCGCCCCGGACTACACTGCGGCGCAATTCGAGCGGCGAGAGCCCGCGTATCGCCAGCTACGAGAACGACTGGATGCCATAGAAATCGACGATTGGCCGGTCGATGCGCAAGTTGATTGGCATTTGGTTCGCGCCGAAATGAACGGCTACGAATTCAATCGTCGAGTCCTGCAACCGTGGGCGCGTGACCCTGCCTACTACAACACGATATGGACGTATCGGAGCGATGTGCCTGCGCACGAGGGACCGACTCACCACGCCGTCGTTGAGCTGTGGCAATACGACTTCCCTTTGTCGCAAGCCGATGCTGTGCGGCTGACCCGCGACCTGTCGGTGATCCCGCCGTTGTTCGAACAAGCCAGACGCAATCTAACCGGCAATGCGCGCGATCTTTGGGTGACGGGTATTCGCGATGTGAAATCCGACATCGTTGATCTCGACAGGATCAAAGGCAGTATTGGTTCCGGTGAGTTTCCGGAATTGGAGCAAACGATCGAGCGGGCACGCGCGGCTGCGGTCGAGCTCGTCGCGTGGCTCGAGGAACAAGCCCCGCACAAAACCGGCCCGTCGGGGATCGGTAAGGACAACTACACGTGGTATCAACAAAACGTGCATCTTGTGCCGATGACTTGGGAGGATGAAGTTCGTCTGCTCGAGCGTGAGCTGGATCGGGCGTGGTCATCGTTGAAGCTTGAGGAGCAACGCAATCGCACCGTGCCGGAACTCAAACCGGCGACCAACGCCGCAGAGTATCAAGCGCGGGGTCTCGAGGCGGTCGAGCGGATCATGCGCTTTGTCGATGAGAAGAAGATTGTCACCGTCACCGACTACATGCAGCCAGCCTTGTTGGCGCACCTCGGCGTGTATATTCCGCAGGAGACACGGAATTTCTTCTGGATCACCGCGCATCTCGATCCGGCGCCGCTGTATACCCACTTCTACCATTGGTGGGAGCTCGCTCGGATGGATACCGAACCGCATCCGAGCCCGATTCGACAGGGTGCGTTGCTCTACAACATCTTCGATAGCCGGAATGAGGGAACGGCGACGGGGGTGGAAGAGATGTTCATGCATGCAGGACTCTATGAGGACAGTCCACGCTCGCGGGAACTCGTGTGGATCTTGTTGGCGCAACGTGCGGCCCGTGGCCTCGGTTCGCTGTATGCTCATGCCAACGAAATGACGATGGAAGAGGCCGGGACCGTCCACATGGAGTGGACACCACGTGGTTGGATGAAGACGGAAGAGGAGTTGCTGATCTTCGAGCAACATCTGTATCTGCGCCAGCCGGGATACGGCACAAGCTACGTGACGGGTAAGTACTTGCTCGAGCGCACCTTGGCGGACTACATGAAAATGCGTGAGTCTGACGGCGATAGCTTTGAGATCGCTGAGTTCTTCGATGCGTTGAATCGTGTGGATAGTATTCCGATTTCGCTTGCGCGATGGGAGATGACCGGCCAGTTCGATTTTGATCCTGGCAGTGGCGCGCGACCGTCTCGCTGGCAGTGACGGGTGTTACGTCAGGAAGTTCGCGGTTCTTTTAGCAGGGAGTGATCAGTATGGAGTCGATGGCCCGTGATCTTAGGGAGATGCGCAGGACGCCGTTGCAAGCGTCGCACGTGGAAGCGTTGCGCGCAGTCGCGACTGAGCGAGATTACGCGGAAGGGGAGATCGTTGTTCGCGCTGGAGAACCTGCCGACAAGTTCATCTATGTGCTTGAGGGCGAGATCATTGTGTTGCACGCGATTACCGGCGAACGGCATCTCGAAGCCTCGTTGGGGCCAACACAGTTTGCCGGAGAGATTAGTTTGCTGGCTGGTTCGGCCAACACAATGTCATTAAAGGCTTGCGCACCGACCCGAGCTTTGGTGGTGGAGCGGAACGACTTACTTGATCTGATGTCGCGCATCCCCGAGATGAGTGACATCATCATTACCGTGCTTGCCGCGCGACGTCGACGCCAGTTGGATGACAACGACAGCAACCTGACACTGCTTGGTGCGGACCAAGACCGGCAGATTCGCCAGGTCGAAGCGTTCGCTACCCGCAACCGCTTGCCGTTTCGTCGCGTCGAACTCGGCACGCCCGAGGCGGAGGTTCTCGCGCAAAGTTGCGACATCGATAGCGGTAAACCTGCTGTCGTATTTGGTAGCAATCAAGTCATCGACGCGCCGACGCCGCGCAAGGTCGCAAGCTTCCTCGGGCTCGATCTCTCTGTCGATTGCGGAGAAGTGGTTGATGTCTTGGTCGTGGGTGGCGGTCCGTCTGGTGTCGCGGCAGGGGTCTACTGCGGCGCCGAGGGACTGAGTGCGATCGTTGTCGAATCGCTCGCAGTCGGCGGCCAAGCCGGCACGTCATCACGTATCGAGAACTACATGGGTTTTCCGACAGGGATTTCCGGCGCCGATCTCGTATGGCGGGGCGAAGTTCAAGCCATGAAATTCGGGACTCGATTTTTGGTGCCTACCCGCGTTGAATCCCTGGCGAGAGCGGATGGGCATTTTGTTGCTTCAATGGATGATGGGCGCAAGGTGCGCTCGAAAGCGGTCATCATCGCGACCGGCGTTCAGTACCGCCGCTTGCCTCTGGAGCGTCTCGAGGAGTTCGAAGGGGCGGGGATCTACTACGCTGCGACGGAGTCTGAGGCGCGTTACTGTCGTGGCAGTGAGGTGGTTGTGATCGGCGGCGGTAATTCCGCTGGGCAGGCAGCGATGTATTTGAGTCGCAGCGCCAAACATGTGCACGTGTTGATTCGAGGTACGTCACTCGCAAGCTCGATGTCGGAGTATTTGTCGAGCCGTTTGTACGCGGACCCGAAGATCACGGTGCACTTCCAGACCCAAGTGACTGCGTTGCACGGTTCCGAGGTCCTTGAGTCGGTGACCTGGCACGACAAGGCGAGCGCAGAAGATACGACGATCGAGTGCACTTCGGTATTCGTAATGGTTGGTGCTGCTCCAAACACCGCTTGGCTAAGTGATCTTGCAGAACTGGATGATCGTGGTTTTGTGCTCACGGGTGATGCTGTTGACGTGCAGGATGCGTATGCGACCTCATGTCCTGGGCTGTTCGCCGTGGGTGACGTTCGAGCGACGTCGGTCAAACGTGTCGCATCATCTGTAGGAGAGGGATCGGTTGTTGTGTCGCAGGTGTGGAACTACATCAACAGTGAATAGTCCTGCGCCCAAAATGCTCTCTCGCTTGCCGTAGCAACTGCCGGGAAAGACCTCAGTGTCTACTGTCACACGCGATCCTTGGCGGCGACGACCGTAAGGACTTCGACGGCATTGTTTACGACGCCGCTGTGTTGCGAGAAGACATTCACGCACACGTTGCGGCTGAGAAAGAGGCCCGTGGTCTACCTCCGGGCTATATGCCAATACAGAATTAGCGACAAGTGCTTGGCAGGTACTGACGTGCCACGGTGGTTCGGTTCTCGCCAGCGGCGGTCATTCCAGGGGGTGATTCTTTGTCACCACAGTTCCATGAAATCGGGCTAGTTGGATTGGCGGTCACGTACAACGGTCGAATCGACAATACCTTGTCTTCAATAAAGCTGTTGACGAAATGTCCGTAGGTCACGTGCAGCGCACCGTTCTCCAATTCGATCCGTTTAACGTAGTTGCCGATCAGATGCTCGGGAGCGGGAACACCTGCATCCTCGTTGTCGGTCGGGAAAGTGCCGCGATCCTTGTAGGTGTCCCGAATCGAAAATTTGAGTTCTTGCGAGATCGTCAGCCCCTCGACGATCTGCGCACGAATCGTGTAGTCCTGATAGGCCGGAATCGCGATCGCCGCAAGAATACCGATGATAGCGACAACGATCATGAGTTCGATCAGCGTAAAGCCGCGGTGTTGCATAAGTGTCTCCTAGACAACTGAGCCCATCTGGAAAATGGGCAGATACGACGCGACGACCAGGATGCCAACGATAATGTAGGCGATTAGTCGCAAGCTCCAAGAAAAAGTGTCGCGAGTTCTGGTGAGGGCGGTCGCGAGTGTCGCAGGGTACAGATCGCACTGCGACTCAAGCTCCGCATCAAACGTCCCGAGTGATTGTGCAATTGCGAGTTCGGTGACATTTGGCAGTACGTCATGGTCACCCGTAACCTCCGATTGACCGAGCAGCGGTTGCACATCAATTCGCGACATCTGTGCGCCGGTGGTAATCGCGTCGCGCTCGTCGACGCCGCAATCCCGAAGTATTCGGGTGAAATTCAGGAACAAGCTCATGTTGTAGGCGGCAACGGACGGCGCGAATCCAGGAATCCAGCGATGCCAGTCGCGTGCCGGCGCCAGCGTGCCAATGCGTTGGCTGAACTGAATGATGTTGGCAATCGCGATAATGGTGAGGACTGCCGCTCCGATGAGCAATGCGCCGAACCACAAACCGTCCATCCGATACACAGCGCGCGTGAGCGCGGGCAATTGCGAACCGAATCCGGCGAACAAATCCTCGAACGCTGAAATGACGAACGCCGACATGATTCCGGCAAGTGTCAGACCAGTTGCGATCAGCCATCCAAAATACCAAAGCTGACTGACGAGTCCGGCCCAGTAGGTCGAGAAGAGTGTGCGTTGATCAGCGGCGAACTGCGCAACCTTCGGAAACAGTCGAGTGCGTTCGTCCTCCGGTAGCAAGGCTGCCAGAGGTGTGTACGCCATCAAGGCAGAGCCGCCGAGCGACTTGGCTGGTGGATTGTTGTGCACAACGATGGATTCCAGGCGCTCAAGATCCGGAAGATATGCTTCTGGAAGCTCGAGCTTCATCTTTTGGATCGCGTCGGCCATCGGTCGATCCGCCGTCAGCTGCTCCAGTTGCCTTGCGAGAAAGCTCAAATGGTCTGGCGTGCGGTTGTCACTCATAAACGTTGGGTCTCGGCAAAGTGATCGGAGTTTACAGATTGAGTGTGCGCGAGAGATCTCGGCACACGTGCGGCAGCTGCTTGGGTTCAAGTTCGGTCGTTGGCCCTGCCAGCGGTTCGAAGGGGCCGGGTGGGCGCCATTCGCCGCATATCCAAACCAGCGGGGCCGAAGGATTGGCCGTGTTGATGGCGGGACGGAAGTAAAGCCGGCCGGCTTGTGTCGGATTGTCTTTGTCATCGTCATGATGGAGCGCCACTTCAATGACGCCATTTGACCACCCCACCGACGACACATATTTTCCGGACGTGTCGGTGGGTTCATCACCGCGGACCGCCATTCTGGATTCCGGCCACTCACCGGTTTGGGCACGTTCAATGGTGATATCAATCCGCTGTGCGCTGATCAGAGTCAGTGCTTCACTGAACTTGGTGCGCTCCAACGCCACCCGGGCCGACGGGATGACCGCGAAATAGAACACAGCGCACAAGATCAACGCGACGGCACCAAGCTCGGCGACACCCTGCATCGAGTAATGCGTGTCGGCCGCGCTCAGTAGGTGACGCCAGTAGCTCGGTTTACGATTCACTCGACGGCACCTCCGACTCCGGAATCACGACAAACTCCGTCCAGTCCTCAAACAGGATCTCAGTAGAAAATTCGAAGCCATTGGCTTGAAGTAAAAAAGCGACCGAGGCGACCGTCAGCAACCCTGCGCAAACCAAGGTGTGGGTCAGCGCCCTGGTGCGCGCGTAACCCTGTATCCGCGCCAGCCCGTTCACCAGGATCCACCAACTCCAGATGATGATCGCGAGTGTCAGGCAAAAACTGGTGTTCAACACGATGTCCCTGTGTGGCGTGTCCATGCGGTCGAGCGGAAACTCAACGATGAATGACAGCGGCACTGATACCAAGGCCAAAAGCGCAATGGGCATATTGCTCCACGCCAAGGCGGTCACTGTTGGCGCAAACGCGGCTCGGCCGCCGAATCGCCGTGCGCTAACGTAGAGCAGCCACGCCAGCATGAACTGCAGCGGCAGCTCCAACCCGACAGGAAATACGAGCAACAAGTGAAAAATCAGCCCGACATCCCGCTCGACTTCGCCCTGGGAGAGAATATGTCCGGGCCACCATGCGAACGTCGCGAGAACCGGCCACGCTAGACTGCGATACCACGGATTCTCATGGGCGATCTGAGCAACCACACGACCGGGCGCGCGCCAGATTCGGCGCATGGGTCGCACTGTCCGTGTGGCGGTCATCATGTTGCCAAAGTGTAGCCGCCATGAAACTCACGGTCGAGTTTGATTACACTCCAGCCATGAGCAGCGAAGCGATATTGATTTTGGGTAAAGGCGTGATTTGGTTTTTGCTGCCGATCGCGTTTTGCGCGTGGGAGATCTGGAAGCTGAGAGATCGCTAGTCCGTCCCGTTCACGCAGTCGAGCGTCTCACCCACCCAAACACAATCGTCGGGCAGCTCGCCGCTGGATTTGAAATACGCGAGCAAACCGGAAGCCTCCAGAATGTCTTCAAAACGTGGATTCGCACGAAGCGACACCGCGTTCGGCCCCCAAAAACTCTTCGGAATGCTCCCCCACACCATATCGTCGACCAACAGTTTGTCGATCACAGCATCGGTTTCATCCATCGCGAGTAACCAGGTGATCGCTGCGGGGTCGGGTCCCCAGAGATCAAGGAAACTTCTCAGCGCTTCCGTGGCAGCCGCCTGGTCCTCGGCAGTGGACGCGTCGATGTACGACTCGAGCAACCCCACGAAAGGCGTATCTTGTGGCATCGCATCAGCCGCCTCCATTTTTCTCAAGCCAACCAGCGCATCGTTCCAACGCTGTTCAGCGGCAGCGCATAGCACCGGCGCGAAGTAACCAAAGTCGTGTCCTAGTGCGGCGGCTTTGCGTGCCGGTGCGTCAACCTGATCGCACTGGCCGGCAAGCATATACCCGCCAGCGACGTTCGCATTGGCGCCTGGGGACAGAGGATCGAGTTGCAGCGCAGTCAGGTTGACCTCGAGTGCACGTCCGATCTTGCCGAGATCCTGCAAGTGTTCGGCGTACCAAAGGTTCAGCGTGGCATCTTCAGCGTCGATCTCGAGCCCACGTTGATATAGCCTTTCAGCGTCGGACCAGCGTGCATCGAGTCGCGCCAGGTCGGCCAATGCTGCATAAGCCTCGACGAGTTCCGGATCGAGTGCCATTGCGTTCTGGGCGTGTACCATAGCCGCAGTTCTTGACTCAATCGCGATGGTTTTCCATTGCTCGGCGGTTTCGGCGTAGGCGTAGGACGGCAGAGTGACGTAAGCATTTGCCAGGGCCGCCTCTGCTCTCGCGAAATTGGGCTCTAGTTCCAACGCGGATTTGAAATGTTCTATGGCGGTGCGAATATTTTCCTCGCCGCGTTGCGCCCACAGTGAGGTGCCGATCAGGAACTCCTCGTAGGCGGCCGGATTCGCCGTGGCCTCGAATACCTGATCGATATCGGCATTGGCTTCGTCGCCGACCACCACACGCAACGCGGCTGCGATTTTTCTTGTGATCCCTGCTTGTAACGCGAAAGCGTCGCCGATGGGTTGCGTGTAACTCTCGCTCCACAGGCGTTCATCATTCCTGACATCGACCAACGCAGCCTCAATACGAACCTGATTGCCGGACCGTTGGATAGAGCCTTCGACGATGTGATCGACATCCAAGACATCGGCGATTTCGCGGATGCTCTTGCCGCTGTCGCGAAACGAAAATGCGGATGTTCGCGACACCACACGCAGCCGGTCGACGCGGTGAAGTGCAGTCATCAGTTCGGTCGGCACACCGTCGGCCAAGTGTCTTTGGTCTTGCTCGGGGCTCATGTCAACGAACGGCAACACCGCAATGGACGGGTTGATAGGTGCACTGGGTGGTGGCACTGCGAGCCCGCCATTCGGTGGGGTCGCTGCGACATCCGGGACATCCGATGTGGACGGCGTTCTGAACACAGAGGCGACGAATAGGCCGAGCCCTAGGAGCACCAAGCCGACGATCGTGATATTCAACCTACGTTTCACGCGGTTCGAATATTCGGGATCGGTTTGGCCTTCGTCGTCTACTTTGAGACCGTCCGGTCCCAACTCGAGCGCCCACGCGGTGACGGCAGCGATAGGTAGCCCGATGAGCAGCAGCACCAATAAGGCACGCATGGCCCAATCGGGTGCGCCAAAGTTTGAAAAGGCAAGGTCCGCGACCTGCGCCACCGCCCACGCACCAACAACGTAGGCCGCGCTGACGCGGATGACATTGCGTCGTTTCAATTCCGCAATAAACGACAAAGTCAGGCTGTCCTGCTAGATCTGATCAACAGAGTCTAACGTATCAGCGCAGCAGTGGGGCGCCGCATCGGCGGCAATATCGGGTGTCCGGGGAATGACGAATGTCGCAGGACTTGCAGTGCTTTCGCTGCGGTTTGGCCGGTTTCGTTGCCTGACGCCTGGCGACAGACGATGGTGACTGGTTGCGCGAGGCCGCGTTGGTGTTTGATGCATTCGACCGCGGCGGGTTGGTGGTGCTTGCTGCTTTCACCTCGTCGGTGACCTCTCGCATCGCGCGCTTGAGTTTTGGCAGGACGGCAGAGCGTACCCAAAAGCCGAAAAACAAAAGAACGATCAGCGCGACCGGCCACTGTCCCGTTGCAAAGGCTACCGATACCGCATTGAACACGATGATCGCACCGACAATCAGTGGGATGATCGGTAGGCGTGTTTTTCTCAGTCGCTCGGCGACGGCTTTTTTGAGGGCTTCCGGGTCTTCCACTAGTCGCTAGAGTTCAGCGTTTGCAGTTGTGCTGCATAGGCTCTCGCAAACTCATCGCGAATGAAAGGGGGGAGTTCGCCTGCATTGGATTGTGCGAGCGCCTCGATGTAACTGCAGAAGTGATCCCAAAGTTGCGCTTTGCGGCCATTCGGGAACAGGCCTTTGCCCGCACCGAGAGTCTCCAATCGATCCTGCAATGCTGTGGGTTCGAGCATGGCCAGCAATTCCATGAACGCGGCTTCTGCGCCCTCTTGGACTGAAGTGTTGTGATGTCGAATCGCGCGAAACTGGTCCCGGACATTATCCGCAGGCTCAGGATGCAGTTGGCCACGTCCGAGCAGAAGATCTGCTAAGTCGTCCGTGATATCCGTCGGGGTGAGATCGTCTACGTCTTGCTGGGTTTGAGACAAACCGAGTCGTTGCTTGGCGCGAGCCCGTTCGGTGCGCATCCGTTTTGAGGCTTCCAACGCGGTGCGCAGTGCCTTACCGACGGCGAACGCGATTTCGTCCGCCGCGCGAGCCTCAAGCGTCGCTGGGTCGAGCCCTAGTCCGCGCAGCATGGCGCGGTACGTCGACACGTCACGGCGCTCGTTGGTGACATCGGCTGAGCGCCTTGCGCTGGGCAAACGGTGCACGCTGGCCGTGTGCGGCTGTGTTGTGTCCGTCACCACGACGGTATCGATAGCCGGCGAATCGAGCAGCGCGCTGCCAGCGTCTTCGAATGGGGAATTCGTGACCATCGACATGTTCGCCGACGCCATTCGATCATCGAGTAGCTCTTCGAGATCGATTTTCTCAGCCATCTCATCTTCAACCAGAAGCTCGACTGACAACTCTGCAGACGGCTCGATCGCCGCGTGGTCTTCAAACAAGTCGCCGCGCAACAAAGTCTCGTGATCTTCGCCGAGCTGTGTCTTGATTTCGCTGACTACCATCCGGAAGCTGCCCATGCGCAGGCGTGTTCCGAACGTCAGCTTGTAAGGCTGTGTCGGCCCCAACGGCTGTTTGCTACCGTTGATGTAGACGCCGTTCATGCTCGTATCTACTAGGTAGAAACCGCCGTCGCGCGCCTCGATGCTGGCATGGACACTTGAGACATAGCGTTTCGGATCGGGCAGTACCCAATCATTGTGTTGCGCACGCCCAATAGTCCCGCCACGCTGATCAAAAATATGTTCAGCGTCGGCGCCTAGTTGCTGGCGCAATTCGTTACTTACCTGTAGTTTCAGTCGCATACCGTCGAAAAGCACATTGTGGACGGACCCTCAACCCGTAGTATGGCGTTTCGGTCCTGTCGAAACCGGTAGCGGTTCACATTTACATAAAGCGCCAGTTCTGAAACGCCTTGAACTGCGCTAACTTGGCCGCAACTCGGGTTTGGCAAGGAGCAAAACATGAGCAAACTTTACCGCATTTCGTTCGCAAACCAAGGTCGAGTTTACGAGGTATTCGCCGAATCCGTCGGTCAGTCGGATCTATTTGGCTTTCTCGAGATCTCTGAGCTTAAGTTCGGCGCACGGAGCGCTGTGGTGGTGGACCCGAGCGAGGAGCGGATCAAGACCGAGTTTGAAGGGGTTAAACGTACACTGATTCCCATGCACAACATCATTCGTATCGATGAGGTCGACAAGCAGGGGGTCAGCAAAGTCTCGAAAATCGATGGGTCGAACGTTACGCCGTTCCCAACCAGCATCTATCCGCCAGCGAACAAAGACTAATAATCTCCCCGAGTCCCCTCCAAGGCGGGTATGATGCGCGCGAGCCGTAAACACCTGCCTGTGAGAGTTCATGCGTTCCACTCCCACCGCGCCAGCGGTCATTGAGGTCGCTGCCGAGTCTGCCCTGACCGAATTCCAAGCGTCCCGCCTCACTGAACAACTCCGTCTGCACGTACCTAGTGTCAAGACGATCCGCGCTCGATTCGTGGTGGTTGCTGCGCTTGCAGGGCCAATGACTGACGCGAGTAAAGGACAACTTCGTCGTGTCCTGACAGGTCACTCAAAAGAAGTTGCGTTACCCACTGATGCAGTTATCGATATCGGTCCACGCCCCGGCACGATTTCGCCCTGGTCTAGCAAGGCAACTGACATCGTGCGTCGCTGTGGTTTAGCCATGGTGGAACGCGTCGAGCGCGTCACTCGCTACTGGGTCGACGGCGTGGATGCGACTCAGGTGTCGGCGTTGCTGCCAGTGCTGTTGGATCGCATGACAGAGATGGCCTACGCGCCTGGCGATGCCGGATCGCAACTCTTCGATTCGGCGCCGGCCAGGCCGTTGGAATCGATTGCGCTTGGGGACGACCCGCACGACGCTTTGACTGCTGCGAATCAAGCGATGGGCCTCGCGTTGTCAGCGGATGAGCTCGACTACTTGGTTGCGCACTACACACGCGTTGGTCGCGACCCGACCGACGCTGAGTTGATGATGTTTGCGCAAGCCAACTCGGAACACTGCCGGCACAAGATCTTCAATGCGAGCTGGACCATCGACGGCTGCGAGATGCCCGAAACGTTGTTCGGCATGATTCGACACACAAGCAAGGTTTCGCCGTCCGGCATTTTGAGTGCCTACTCGGACAATGCGGCGGTTTTGGAAGGGCCTACAGCAGAGCGTTTGATCGCCGATGAGAAGGGCATCTGGCGTGCGCTTCGCGAACCCGTGGATATCGCGATCAAAGTTGAGACGCATAATCATCCCACGGCGATCTCGCCTTTTCCCGGGGCTGCGACCGGTGCGGGTGGTGAAATTCGCGACGAAGGCGCGACGGGGCTTGGGGCGCAGCCGAAGGCTGGCGTCTGCGGATTCAGTGTGTCCGATTTACATATCCCGGAATGGCGACAACCTTGGGAGCACGATATCGGCAAACCTGAGCGGATTGTTTCTAGCCTGGAAATCATGCTGGAGGGTCCCATCGGTGCCGCCGCATTCAACAATGAGTTTGGTCGGCCGAACCTCGGGGGTTACTTTCGAACGTTCCTAGCGGACCACGAGACCAAGCGCTTCTGGGGCTACCACAAGCCCATCATGATCGCCGGCGGGCTCGGCAGCGTGCGGCGCTTGCACGCCCTGAAGCAGGAAGTGCCGGCCGGAGCGCGAGTGGTGGTTCTTGGTGGGCCTGGCATGCTGATCGGTCTCGGCGGTGGCGCCGCTTCCAGCATGGCGAGCGGCTCGAGCGATGCGGATTTGGATTTCGCGTCTGTACAACGCGGCAACCCGGAAATGCAGCGCCGTGCGCAAGAAGTCATTAACCACTGCTGGCGACGAGGCGAAGCCAATCCGATTCTATTGATTCACGATGTGGGCGCTGGTGGGCTATCGAATGCGATTCCTGAGGCGGTGGACCACTCGTCCTTGGGCGGGCGTTTCGATCTTCGCGCCATTCTCAGCGACGAGTCTGCGATGTCACCCATGGAAATCTGGTGCAACGAGTCGCAGGAGCGCTACGTGCTTGTTATCGCACCGGAATCGGAAGCCGAATTCGCTGCGGTTTGCGCGCGGGAGCGTTGTCCGTTCGCGGTGGTCGGAACGCTAACCAATGATGGTCAGCTGGTCGTCAAAGATCCTGAGCTGGGCCCAACGCCGGTGGAATTGCCGATGGAGGTGCTGCTCGGCAAGACGCCACAGATGGCCCGGGTGGTCGAACGCGAGGACGGTACGGAATCTTCTTTTGATACAACGGCGGTTAGCCTCAACGACGCGTGGCGTCGCGTGCTGGCTGTTCCGAGTGTCGCTGACAAGAGTTTTCTCATTCACATCGGCGACCGGAGCGTCGGTGGGCTTGTCAGTCGAGATCAGTTAGTCGGACGATGGCAGGTACCGGTGAGTGACGTTGCTGTCACGTTGTCGGCGCACTCGGGAAATTCCGGAGAGGCGATGGCGATGGGCGAGCGCACCCCCGTGGCCTGCGAAAACCCGACCGCCGCTGCACGGCTGGCCGTGATTGAGTCGCTGACCAATATTTTGGCGGCAGATGTTGCGCACCTTTCGGATATCAAACTGTCCGCGAATTGGATGGCCGCTGCAGGTCAGCCGGGTCAGGATGCCGCACTTTATGATGCGGTGAAGGCGGTCGGCCATGAGCTTTGCCCTGCGCTCGGTATTGCGATCCCGGTCGGCAAAGACTCGCTCTCCATGCACACCCAATGGACTGCACCGGAAGGCGAGGCACTGGCGGTCACAGCACCGGTGTCGCTGATCGTTACCGCGTTCGCGCCCGTCAGCGATGTTCGGCGAACGCTTACGCCTGAGCTCCGGCGCTCTGCCGAGAGTGTATTGATTTTTGTTGATCTGTCGGACGACCCGTCGGCCCTTGGCCGCAGCGCTCTGGCGCAGGCATGGCGGGAGCAAGGTGGTCGCAGTGCTGACGTCGCCTCGACCGATTCGTTGAAGGCTATTCTCGATGCGCTGATCGATGTACGTCGCGATGGAAGGCTCCTGGCATGGCATGACCGCGCCGATGGTGGCCTCTTTGCGACGCTCACTGAGATGATCTTCGCGAGTCGTCTAGGAGTGGACATCACACTTCCCGAAGATTCGACCAGTGATCTTGGCTGGCTGTTCTCGGAGGGTCCAGGAGTTGCGCTACAAGTGCCGGAGCACGAGATCGCGAGCGTGCACGCTCGGTTCGGCGAAGCGGGCGCCGGCGCGCGTTGCATCACGCTGGGGCGTGTTACCGAGAATTCGGACCTGGTCGTGAGACGCTCCGGCAGCAAGATATTGGATGTGCCGCGTCGTGATTTGCAATTGGTCTGGTCGGAGACCAGTTTTCGTATGCAAGCGCTGCGCGACAATCCGGTTTGCGCTGCAGAGGCGTACGAGCGGATCGCTGAAGACTCTGACCCCGGGTTGGTTGTTCATTGGCCTGAAGCGAGTAAGCACTCGCCCATTGCGGTGGGTAAGACACGACCTAGGGTTGCCGTTTTGCGCGAGCAAGGCGTCAACAGCCAGCATGAGATGGCAGCGGCTTTCCTGGTGGCCGGTTTTGAAGCCGTTGACGTGCATATGTCCGACATTGAGACTGGACGCGTCTCGCTTGAGTCGTTTCAAGCCATGGCGGCCTGCGGCGGGTTCTCGTTCGGCGATGTGTTGGGTGCCGGCGGCGGATGGGCTCGGTCGATTCTCGAAGTTGAACCGCTGAGAGATGCGTTTGCTGCTTGGTTTGCGCGCAATGATGTGCTGACGCTGGGCGTTTGCAATGGCTGCCAGATGCTCAGCCAGCTTACCGATCTGATTCCAGGATCGGAGCATTGGCCGCGATTCAGTCACAATCGGTCGGCCCAGTTTGAAGCGCGACTTTCTCAGGTTCGTATTCGTCAAAGTAGCAGCCCTTGGTTCGACGGTATGGCGGACCTGCAAGTACCGGTGGTGGTCTCACACGGTGAGGGACGCGCCGAATATGCAAGCAAGGAGCGTGCGCAAGCAGCGCTCGATGCCGGCGTAGTGGTGTCGCAATACGTTGAAGGTTCAGGCGACGTCGCAACCCGTTATCCCGCCAACCCCAACGGGTCAGACCACGGCATCGCGATGCTGTCGAATATGGATGGGCGCGTCGCGATCAGTATGCCGCACCCGGAGCGCACGCTGCGCACCGCTCAGCATAGCTGGCATCCCGCTG